>JBMSKH010000007.1:0-63649 GCA_049419705.1 Opitutales bacterium | reverse complement strand
GGCAAGGGGCAAGCGGGAAGAAGGAGGGGGCTGAATGACGAAGGCGGCGAAAGGGATGAAGGGGATGAACGGCACGAAGGGGGGCGGGTGGGGTCTTCCTGCTTCCAGCTTTTGACTCCGCGCATCATTTCGTGCGCGGTCCCCACACCATACCCCCTCCGGACAGGTCCAAAACTCGCGGGGCGGGGGGTCTGACCCGGGTTCGAGGCCGCTTTCGGGCCACGAGTTCAAAATAATATATTTTTCGGGACACCTGGAGGGCACGTTCCGGTGACCGGTGACGGGTGACCGGTCGCACAACCCTCCGGGTGCATTGGGTAGGGACGGCGCTCCGCGGCGTCCGCGGCCTGCGCGGAGCGCGGGCCCTACCTGCGGTAACGAGCGCAGCGAGTTCTCTCGGCGGTCACCGGTGACCGGTCACCGGAGCATTCCCTCATTCAGCGGTCAGTGCGTTGTGGTCCCGCTTCTTTTTACTTTCTACTTTTTGCTTTTTACTGCGCCCAGCTAGTCTGGGCGCATGGGACTCCTCTCCGAGATGCTCCGGATGCTCTTCAACCGTCCGGTTGACCCGGTCGAGGGGCGCGGCCGGTTCCGTCCCCAGGGCGCGGACTTCGAGTGCTCCGACAGTCTCGACGACGAGGCGGGCTGCGATCGCGCGACGCGCGACAACGATGTCGATCCCGAGCGCCCCGTGCGCGCGCGGGACTGGAAGGCCGAACCGCCGACGCGCCGCGAGCGCACGCGTCCGGTCGACCCGGTCGAGGGCCGCGGCATCTTCCGTCCGACCGCCGGCGACTTCGAGGGCGGGCACGGGCTGCGCGGCGCGGACCTGCCGGACCGCGATGTCGACCCGGAGCTGCCCGCGCGCCTGCGACGTCGCAGGGACAACGGCGTTGATCCCATCCCGGATTGAGGTCGGCGCACGACGGTGTCGTACCCGGGCAGCACACCGTGCTGCCCCTACCTCACACCGTCGCCAACCAGGGGTCGGGAATGGCCGCCTCCTAGCACGGACCCCTAACCGAACCCAGCCCTCCCCGCGTCATAGGAGAGCCTTCGACCAATCCCAAGGGGGTCGCGTTATCCCAAATTTACACCCACAAGGACTTTCCATTAAATAAATGCCAATCAATGATTTATGTTTAAATGAACTCCCCAATTCAAGTATTTACAAATCCTTAACGAAAAAATCTTCACATCTTTGTTTTTCTGTTTGTTGACGGCCTCGGGATTGGAATTAAATTCTTACCAACCCCACAGTCATGTCGACTCGTCTTACCCGTGCTCTCCTGGCGGCCGCTGCCGCGTCCCTTTCCGCCGATCTCCGCGCGGAGATGGTCGTCCGTTTCACCTTCGATGACAGCTCCGCCGCCAACATCGGCACGCTCGGCGGAAACGCGACCGTCGAGGGCACGTCCGTCATCACCGCCGGCGACGGCGTTGGATTCGGAGGGACCGACGGCATTCGCGGCAACTCCGCGGGCAATCTCGTCTTCACCAGCACGAATTTCCTCAACCTCGGCAACTTGACCCTCTCCACTCGCATCAAGCGCGGAGACACCGCCACTTGGCAGGATTTCTGGGGACTCGGCATTGATCGAAGCCTGGAAGGCAATTACCTTCGCCTTGAGGATAACGGTTCCGGCTACGCCCTCTACGAGGATGGTGCCAATCCAACCCCCGGGGTTGCATCCGGCGGGAGCTGGGAGGACAACACATGGCATAACATCGTCGTCACCACCTCCGGCGGAACCGGCGGGACCATCAGCCTCTATATTGACGGCGTCCTTCGCTCCTCCAGCTCCAATGGCTATTCCCAGAACCTTAGCGTCCTCACCCTTCTGTCCAACAGCTGGACCGGCAATCGCCGTCAGAACGCCAACGCCTACTTAGATGACGTTCTTGCCTACAACTACGGGATGGGTGTCACGCACGTCGGCCATCTCAACAGTATCACCAGCTCCGACCTCGGCGCCGCTGGCGCGTCCGACTGGGTGCACCACGCCGGCACCGTCACCCTCGCCGCCTCCAAGACCGTCGCCGGCCTCTACGCCTCGGCGGACACGATCCTCAATTCCGGCGTCACCCTCACCGTCTCCTCAGGCAACGTCCGCATCGCCGGTCGCAACCAGTGGGTGCAGGGCGGCGGCTCGATCACCTCGGGCACCTCGACGTTGACCGTCTTCCAGGACGACACCGCGCTGACGGACGCCGCCTTCAACGGCGCCAGCATCTCGGACAACGCCGGGGGCGCGGTCTCCCTCGTCAAGAGCGAGAACGGCCTGTTGCGCCTGCGTTCCCGCCAGACCTACACCGGCTCGACGACCGTCAACGGCGGCACGCTGAGCCTCGAGCACGGCGCCGCCGGCCTCGGCACCTCCGCCTCGCGCTCCTACGTGATCAACTCCGGCGCCATCCTCGACGCGACCGTCGGCAACGCGCTGGCCGACGACGCCGCCACCGCCAACGCGGTCACCGTCAACGCCGGCGGCACCTTCCGCCTCTCCGGCGGCTCCAACACCGTCGGGTCGGTCACCCTCGGCGCCTCCGGCGCCGCTGGCACCGCCGCGATCAGCCTCACCTCCTCCGACGCCTCCGGCGCGCTCGTCCTCGCCGGAACCACCCCCACCTTCACCGTCCGCTCGGCCGCCTCCGGCTCCACGCTCTCGGGCGCGGGCTTCCTCTCGGCCAAGAACGCCAACCTCACGCTCGAGGTCGAGGATGGCTCCGCCGCGACCGACTTCACCGCGTCCTCCGCGCTGCGCTCCGCCGCCGGCTCGTCCTCCGCCCTCGTCAAGACCGGCGCCGGCCGCGCCCGCCTCTCCGCCACGGGGAACAACTTCTCGGGCGGCATCCGCGTCGACGCCGGCGTGCTCGAGCTCGCCTCCGGCGCCACCAGCACGTCCAACCTCACCGTCAACGGAGGCACGCTCATCGTCAACGGCACCGCCTCGACCGGGACCACCACCGTGAGCTCCGGCACCCTTATGGGTTCCGGCACCCTCGGCGCCCTCACCGTCGCCTCGGGCGCGGTCCTCGCCCCCGGCAACTCCCCTGGCAAGCTGACCGTCGGCAATGTCACCTATGACGCCGGCTCGATCCTCGAGCTGGAGGCCTCCGACTTCACCTCGACCGTCGCCGCCGCCACCACGGCCAACGACTACATCGTCTCGACGGGCGCCGTCAGCTTCGGCGCCGGCGACAGCCCGATCTCCGTCCGCCTGTTCTCCTGGAACCAGGGGCTCTCCGCCCGCGGCGACGCCACCGTCTTCGCCGAGAGCTTCGCCTACTCCTACGACTTCCTCACCGCCGCCGGAGGCATCACCTACAACGGCTCGTCGACCTTCAACGCCTCCCTCTTCGACCTCGATCTGTCCGGCTTCACCAACTACCACTCTGGCACTTGGTCCCTGCAGGGCGACAGCTCCAAGCTGTCCCTCGTCTACGCCCCCGCCGTCGTCATCGTGACGGTCAATGTCGGCGCCGGGCAGACCGTCGCGGCCTCGTCCACCGACCTCGCCACCATCGCCGTCGACAACGCCTTCACCAAGACCGGCAACGGCACGCTCACCGTCGCCGACGCCCTCGACTACTCCAACGGCAGCTCGATCAACGCCGGCGCGGTCCGCCTCGGCGCCTCGGGCGCGCTCGGCTCCGGCGCCATCATCCTGGCCGAGGGCGCCTCCCTCGAGCTCGAGGCGGGCGCGAGCCTCGCCAACGCCGTCTCCGGCCTCGGCTCCGTCGTCAAGGTCGGCGCGGGAACCACGACGCTCGCCGACCTCTCCGCGGCCACCAACGCCGTGTCCGTCACCGGCGGCACCCTCGCCCTGACGGGCAGCCCGACCGTCGGCTCCCTGTCCGCGCCTACCAACGGCATCCTCGACCTTTCCGGTGCCACCACCACGACCATCGCCGGCTCCCTCGCGGTCTCGGGCGGCGCGGCCACCCTCGGTGGATCCGTCACCGTGGCCTCGGTGGCCTTGTCCGCCGGCTCCCTCGCCGTCGTCAGCGGCGCCACCCTCGCCTCCAACGGCGCCCTCGCGATCTCGGGCGGCGCCGCCACCGTGGGCGGCACCGCGAGCGCGACCTCCGTCACCGTCTCCGGCGGCTCCCTCACGCTCGCCTCCACCGGCTCGCTCACCACCGCCGGCGCCCTCAGCGTGACCGGCGGCTCAGCCAGCGTCGCCGCGGGCTCGACCCTCTCGGCGGGCAGCATCTCCGTCACCGGCGGCACGCTCACCGGCAACTTCGCCACCCGCAACTCCGCGATCTCCACCGGCTCGTCCGGCACCGTCGTGCTCAACGACGCCGGCACGCTCTCGACGACCGCGACCTTCTCCGGCTCCGGCACCGTGGAGTACTCGGGCGGCGGGACGCTCACCCTCGGCGGCACCAGCACGCTGAGCGGCACGCTCAAGGTGTCCTCGGGCACGCTCAAGGGCTCGGTCGCGGGCAGCTTCGGCGCCGGCACCGTGCAGGTGGCCTCCGGCGGCGCCCTCGACCTCTCCGGCATCAGCCGCAGCTCCAACCTCTTCAACCTCACCCTCGCCGGCACCGGTGTCTCCGGCTCCGGGGCCGTCTTCAATTCCGGCTCCGTCGTCTGGGGCAACTCGGGCATCCGCAACGTCAGCCTGACGGCCAACGCCACCCTCGTCGTGGGCGGCACCGGGGAGGGCTCGCGCTTCGACTTCCGTTCCGACGGCACCCTGAACCTCGGCGGCAACACGCTCACCAAGTCCGGGACCGGACTCTTCGTCCTGAGGTCCACCCCCGGCACCGCGGGCACGATCGACGTCGCCGCCGGCAACCTCGGCGTGGAGGACAGCTTCACCGGCGCCGGCACCTCGGCCGTCGCCTTCACCGTCCGCGACGGCGCCGGCCTCGGCGCCTACAACGGCCGCACCATTGACTCCGCCGTCACCCTCCAGGGCACCGGCGCCGTCCTCTACTCCCAGGGCTCCACTCGTTCCGCCTGGAGCAACGTCATCCTCTCCGGCGGCGGCCGCTACGACAACAGCGCCCGCATCTACGGCGCTTCCGACGGCCTGCGCATCACCGGCATGTCCGGCACCGGCAACTTCCTCGTCTCCGGCGGGAGCCAGGCCCTCTACGCGAGCGGCACCTGGAACTTCGCCGACGGCCAGGTCTCGACCCTGCAGCTCAACTCGGGCTATCTCGAGGTCTCCGGCGCCGCGTTAACCACCAACGCGGTCCTCCAGATCGGCTCCGGCGCCGTTTCCGGGCGGGCGGTCGACATCTGGGCTGGCAAGTTGACCGTGCGCGGCCTCACCGGCACGGGTATCATCGTGGCCAACGGGGCCGGCGAACAGTTCTCCGGGCCGGCCATCGCCATCGCCACGCCCGACGGCGAGTCCTATGCATACAGCGGCGCGCTGGTCAACAGCACCTGGAGCAGCTCCGCCGTCATGGCCATCGCGAAGTCCGGCGCGGGAACGCAGACCTTGTCGGGGAACAACACCTACACCGGCGGCACCACCATTAGCGCAGGCACGCTCGCCGCGGGCTCGTCCTCGGCCTTCGGCACGGGCACGGTCACGCTCTCGGGCGGCACGCTCGACGCCGGCAGCCAGTCGATCGCCAACGCCATCTCGACCACGGGCGGCTCGATCACCGGCTCCTCCGGCACGCTCTCCGGCGCGATCAGCGGGGCGGGAGCGCTGACCAAGTCCGGCAACGGGACCCTCACGCTCTCCGGCAATAACTCGTTCTCGGGCGGGCTCACCGTGTCCGGGGGCACCCTGGTCGCGGGCAGCGCCAACGCGCTGGGCGCGGGCACGGTGAATGTCAACGCCGGCGGCACCCTCCTCGCGGGCGGTCTCTCCGCCTTTGGCTCCGGCTCCATCACGGTCAACGGCGGCACGCTCGACCTCGGCGGGTACGCCCTGGGCGCGAACGTCAGCTTCCTCTCCGGCTCGATCACCAACGCGGGCTCCTACACCGGCGCGCTCACGATGGGCGGCGGCACGCTGACCTTCGCGGACCTGACGACCTTCGGCTCGGCCGCGATCACGGTCGGGGAGGGAGCGACGCTGGACCTGAACTTCCTCAACCCGACCAACGCCATCACGCTGTCCGGCGGCACGCTGCTCAACTTCGGCTCGTGGAACCGCCCTGTCACCGTCACCGGCAATGTCTCCGCCGAGACCCTCAATAACCTGCCCGGTGCGGTGACAATCGGTGCGGGCACGACGGCCAACCTGTCCGGGGTCACCAAGGACATCGTCTTCACCGGCGGCACGCTGCAGAACCTCTCCGGCTACACCGGTACCCTCACGGTCAGCTCCGGCACGCTCGACCTCAGCTCCGAGTCCCCCGCGGGCGACCTCGTGCTGCAGTCCGGCGGCACCATCAACCTCGGCGGCCGTGCGGTCACCAACGACATCGTCTTCTCGGGTGGCTCGCTCAATGGCGCCTCGAACTACACCGGCGTTGTCACCGTCCAAGGCACCGGCATCGCGCTCGCCCAGGGTGCGCTCGGTAATGCCTCGAGCGTGGTCGTGGGCACCGGCACCTCCGTCAGCATCGGCTCCGGATTCACGAACGACATCCGCCTCGACGGCGGCTCGTTCGTGGGCGACTCGCTGAACAACCTCAACGGCACCGTCACGGTGGCCGACGGCACAACGCTCGATCTCGACGGCACCGGGAACAACCTCAGCATCAGCAACACGTCCGCCACCATCGCGCTCGAGGACGGTGCCATCCTCAAGGGTAACGGCACAGTCGGTGCGATCACCGTGGCCGCTGGAGGCACCCTCGCCCCTGGCAACTCACCCGGTATCTTCAACACCGACACCATGACGCTGACTGGCGGTGCCTTCGACTTCGAGGTCGCCTCCGTCATCGGTGACCTTGGCGAGGCTGTCGCCGGAACGGATTACGACACGGTGGCTGTCAGCGGCTTGCTCGATCTCACTGGCATCTCCACCGCGTCGCCGTTTGTCATCAACCTGATCTCGATTGATGGTCTCCCGCCCGTCGGCTGGAACTCGACCACGACCTTCGCGCTCACGCTGTTCACCTACGGCACGATCGACCTGGGCGGCCACTCCATCTCCCAGCTCTTCCAAATCAACTCCGCACAGTTCTACGGCGATGCCGGGGTGGTCTCCTCCGCCAACTTCACCGTCGTTGACGACAGCACCAATAACCGTGTGCTCGTCCAGTACGCGCCCGTGCCGGAGCCCTCGACCTACGGCCTGATGCTCGGTGGCCTCGCGATCGCCTTCGCCGCCATCCGCCGTCGTCGGAATCGCGTCTGAGAGTGCTTGGTTAGGTAAGGCCCTGCGCGAGCGGGGCCTTACCTGGCATGCCTTTGGGTCAATCCTCGGTCGTCTTGCGCGGTCTATGACGCTCGCTGGTGTTGAGTGACGACACTGCCGGTGCAGCGTGCCCGGCCTATGTCCGAAAACAACTACGCTGACTTCTGGAAAAATCTACCCGGCCCCGGTCACTGGAGACTGGGCGACTTCAAACTCATTCCCTCGGGCCTCGATCTCTGGGAGGGCGTGCGCCTCGCCGCCACCAAGCGGCTGGGCGATGCCTGGACCCTCGAGCAGGTCGACGACGGCACCGTGGTGCTTCGTCGCAAGGAGCGCCCGCTCGTCATCCGGCTCCGTCGGTTCACCGACCAGCCCGACATTCCCTACGAGATTGCCGCCGCGTTGCTCGTGCCGGACGAGAAGGCGCTCGCCTACAGTGTCGGCGCCGAGTTTTTCCGCGAGGCCTTCGAGGAGCGCCTCGGCTGGCGCATCGGCACCTACTCGACGATCGACCCATCGAGGCGTGACCGCTTCGGCGACCCGCAGCTCACTGACTGCAAGCTGTTCTTCAACCTGCGCCATGCGAGGCGCCCTGGGCCCTCGGAGATACAGATCTTCTCCTGCTGGCTCGTCTGGGCCGTGCTCGCCCTCGAGTGGGCGGTTGAGACCATCGAGGCGAATCCCAATCCCTGATTGCTAGAGGATAGAGGAAAGAGGCCAAAGTAAAGGGACTCGGCGTTGAATTAAGAATCGGGAATTAAGAGAGAGCTGCATCGGGTAGGGGTCGCACGGTGTGCTACTCCTACCCGCTGCGGTCAGGCCCGAGCCACTCTTTCGGGCAATGGACCTGGCGACCGCTCGGTAGGCGCACGCTGGGCGGGAATTGGCATCGACGGTAGCTCTCTGCTGTTAGCGTGAAGCTCCCTGGGCAAAGAGTGCGCAGCCGGCGGCTGAACCTTGAGGCGGGGAACGCGAAACGCAGCGACAGCCCGATAAAGCGCCGTCGAATCATTTCCGCGAGTGGGACATAGTCGGCGTCCCCGCTCACGATAACCACATGGTCGACCGCGCCGTCCATTGCCAACTCCATGACGTCGGTGGCGATGGAGACGTCCGTGCCTTTCTCCCGCCAATGACGTCTGCCGTCCCAACCATGCGACTGAAAGTGGCCGAGCGAGACCTTGGTGGTCGGTCGCCATGCCGTCAGCGCCCTTAGATACGCCTCGTGCCGCGCAAGCCTCGCAGGGTCTGTCGCGGTCAGATGCCACGGCAGGGCGCTATAGTACCTCACCTCAGCCAACTCGGCGTTCGGGCTGATGGCGCTGAGATGTTCGCTGGCGAGCTGGTTCAGGTTCAACCACTTGAGCGCACCCGGCTTCTCTCGATCGCAGATCTCAAGCGAGTGGTAGAGGTTGAAGCCATCAACCAGCCACACGACCCTTTCTCGGTCGCGAGTCATGGCCAAAAAGAAACCCCGCAGGCCGTGACCTGCGGGGGGCTGGCACGGAGCGGCTTGTTGTCCGTCACGCGACCAGGGGCTAAGTCCTGAAGATAGTTCACGCATCCGCACTCTCAAGTGCAAAGTCGCCTCGGCAAACGCAGGTAAACTTCAGGGCGAAGGGCCCAGTCGGGTGGTCAGGGCAAAGACGGGCAGCACACTGTGCTGCCCCTACCTCACGCACCCCCTTTCTACTTTTTACTTTCTACTTTCTACTCTAATAAACACCCCATGATCCAAATCGCGCGCGACGGGCAGGTCATCGACCAGGTGACACGCGGGGAGGCCGCGGTGCGGCTCCGGGCCGGCACGCTGCTCGCGACCGACCACTACTGGGAGCCGGGCATGCCTGCCTGGCGCCCGCTCGGCGAGCTCGTCGCGGAGAAGCTCGCCCTGCCGTTCCCGCGCCCCGTGCCCGCCGCGCCCTCGCTCCTCGACCGGTTGCTCCGCCGCCGGTCGGAGTCCGACTGCCTCGCGGCCTACTGGGACCTGCTCGCCCTCGCCCCCGACCACGGCTCGGTGCCTGCGGCGGACCTCGACGCGCTCGACGTCGCCTGCGGCTGCGCCGTGCGCCGCCGCTGCCAGACCACGCTGCGCGGCTGGTACGCGAGCTATGTCGCGCGCGTGCTCGCCGACGGCTCCGTGGTGGACGCCGAGCGTGCGCTGCTCACCCGCGTGGCCTCCGCCTTCGGCATCCCCGCCGACCGCGCCGCCGAGGAGCTCAAGGGCGCCGTGCTCCGTCACTACGGCGAGCAGATGCCGCTCATCCTGCGCACGGACCAGCCGAGCGACGACGTTGTCGCGTCCATCCGTCGGCTCGAGACCTCGCTCGGCGTCCCCGCCGCCGAGCTCGCCGAGGCGCGCGCCAAGCACCTCTCCGATTACTTCGGCTTCCTGCTCGGCGAGAAGGGCGCGAGCGTCGCCCCGCTCGTCGCGCGTGGCATCCGCGCCCAGGCCAAGGCCCTCGACTTCGACCTCGCCCGCGACGCCATCGAGGAGCGCCTCCGGCAGGGCGAGCTCCGCTGGGAGGCCGAGCACGGCGAGCTACCCGTCGTCGACGTCGGCCTCATCCTCACGCGCGGCGAGGTCTGCCATTGGACCTCCTCCGCCGAGTTCCTCCAGATGAAGCGCGTCACCGTCGGCATCAGCTACGGCGGGCCCGTCGCGAGCATCCGCCTGATGAGGGGTCTCTCCTGGCGCATGGCCAGCTACCGCGGCACGCGCGAGACCTCCGACGAGGTCGTGAAGATCGACGAGGGCGACGTCTTTATCACCAACAAGCGCATCATCTTCAACGGCCCGCTCAAGAACCTCGTCATTCGCCTCGACCGCGTGATCGACCTCAACTGCTACAAGAATGCCTTCCAGGTCGAGCAGCCGACCGGCGCCAGCCCCTACTTCGTCATCCCCGGCGACCCGCTCGTGCCCTACCGTATGCTCACCCGCCTCTGCCGCGAGGCGCAGGCGTGACGGCGGCGGCGGAGCCGCCGCCGAGTGATAAGTAATAAGTAAAAAGGCCGAAGCAGGAGCAAAGCCTCCTAGCACAATCTGCCGTACGCGCTGCCTCTCTTTTTACCTTTTACTTATTACTTTTTACTCTGACCCACCAGTGCATCCCTCCTTTAGGCTTTAGTCCTTAGTCTTTAGTCTCTCTATCATCCCCATGCCCAAGTTCCTCGCCCTCGCCGCGCTCGTGCTCCTCGCCGGCTGCGCCCAGCCCGCGCCGCTCCTGCCGAAGCCGCCCGCGCCGCCCGTGGTTGCGTCGACGCTGCCCGAGCCCACTGCCACGCCCGCGCCCCGGCCCGCCGCCGAGGTCAGGCTCGTCGGCGAGCGCAAGGACGAGCCCGCCTGCGCGAGCTGCTGGACCCTGCCCGAGATCCTCGGCGCGCTCGCCGGCGCCGCCCTCTTCGCCCTCGCGCTCGTGCGCCTGTACCGTCGACGCAGCGGGAAGTGAGTGCGTGGGGATTGAGGCGGACGAAGAGCAGAAAGTGGAAAGTAAAAAGTAAAAAAGGCCGAAGCAGGAGTGAAGCCTGCTAGCACGCTTACACGCTGCCTCTCTCTTTTTACCTTTTACTCGTCGCTTTTTACTCCGCTTCGCTCAGCGCCCCGCCATCGCCTTCTCGATCACGGCCTGCGCCTTGAGGTACTTGTTGCGGTGCGGGCGGTCGGCGGTGCGGAGATTGGAGGCGAGGTCGGCGAGCTTCACCTGGCAGGCGAGCTTGTTGGGCACGATGGTCTCGCGCACATAGTCGAGGTACGCGGCATCGCTCACTCCGGCGTGCGGCGGCTTGGTCAGCGCCTGCACCGCCTCGATGACGATCGCGGGCACGCCGATGGCGCGGAGCTGCCTGACCGTGACCGCGGTGTCCTCGAGCACGTCGTGGAGCACGGCGACGGTCTTGGCGTTGTAACCCTCGACGCGGTTCATCACATCGAAGACGTGGCCGATGTAGGGGCCGCCGTTGTTGCGGCGGATCTGCGGTCCGTGCGCCTTGACCGAAAGCTCGACGGCCTTGAGGAAAAACCGGGGCGGCTTGCCCTTGGCGCCTCCGGGAGGGACCTGGCCGGCGAGTTGGCGTGGGGCCTGGCTGGCGCTGGCACGGTGACGGGTGTGGCGGGATTTGAGGGACATGAGTCCGACATTCTAACCTCCGACGTCTCAAGCTGTCGAAGCGTATCGACCCACTTACAAGTGGCGCTGTTTAGAAATTCATGACAAAACATTTACAAACACCTGATGTTCAGAGTCTTAAGTTATTTGTATACTGCTTTTCACCTGCCGAGACGTTTGTGTTAATAAAGCACCCTTTGACACCCCTTCAGTCATCGGCACTATGTAAGCCATACCCCGCCGCATGCGTATCCCCGCACGCAAGCATTTCGTACGTGCCCTTTTGGTCGCGGCCGGGGTCTCGTTGTCGCCGAAGTCGGGTGCGGCGACGCTTTACTGGGATGGTGGAACGTCCGACATCGTCGCGAACGGCGACGGTCTGAGCTCCGGTGGCGACGGCACTTGGAGCGACATTCTCCTGAACTGGGATGCGGGTCTCGATGTGCCCGAGGTCGCGCTGACCGGGACCGATGACGCCGTCCTCGGCGGCACCGGCGGTACCGTCTCGCTCGGATCCGCCGTCTCCGCCAACTCGCTGACCTTCGCCTCGACCGGCTACACGCTGACCGGTGGTGCCGGCGCCTACGGCCTGACACTCAATGGCGGCGGCCTCACCGCGAACTTCTCCGCGCAGATCGACGCGGCCATCGCCCTCGGCGCCGCCCAGACCTGGACGGTCGACAGCGGCGCGACGCTGACGCAGAACGGCGCGCTCTCGGGCGCCTTCCTCCTCACCAAGGCCGGCGCGGGCACGCTCGCGCTCAACGCCGCCACCGGCCACACCGGCGGCACCACCATCAATGCGGGTACGCTGCAGTTCGCCACCGGCGCGCTCGGCGCCAGCGGCTCGATCACGATGGGCGGCGGCACGCTCAAGTGGGCTGCGGGCAATACCTCCGACATCTCCTCGCGTCTCGTCCTCACGTCCTTGACGACCGCGACCCTCGACACTGGCGCCAACAACGTCACCTTCGCCAGCGCCCTCGGTCCCGTCACCAGCGCCAATGTGGTCAAGGAAGGCGCGGGCATGCTGACGCTCAACGCCGCGAGCACCTTCACCGGCACGCTCACGGTCGCCGGCGGCACGGTCAAGCAGGGTGTCGCCTCGGCCGTCGCCTCCGCCAGCTCCATCGCGATCGGCGCGGGCGCCTCGTTCGACACCAGCGGCCTTGCCGGACTCTCGGGCAAGACGGTGACGATCGCCGGAACCGGTGTCGCCGGCGCCACTGGTATCCGAGCCGCCGCGCTCTACAACAGCACGAACACCGGGGCGGCCTTCGGCAACATCACGTTGACGGGCGACGCGACCATCGCGGCCGCCGGCGGCGGGTCGAGCTCCGCCGCTCCCTCGCGGAGTAATCTCGGCTCCGTCAACCTCGGCGGCTACACCCTCACGCTCATCGGCACCAGCGCGACCACGCCTGGCTTCTTCTCGCTGACCTCGCCGCAGTTCACCAACGGCAATGTCATCGCCCGCGACGGCGCCGTGCTCTATGGCGCCAACGCCGCACTCATCACCAACGGCACCGCCGCCACGCTGACTCTCAAGTCCGGGGGTTACCTCAATTTCCGCGACCTCAACTCATCCGCGACCACGAACTTGGTCTCGATTGTGCTGGATGGCGGCACCCTCGCGAGCGCCGGCACGGTGAACGGCCTCTGGCTCGACAATTCCGCCACCAACGGTGGCGGTGGTGGCATTAGCAACCTGCCCAATCCCATCACGGTGTCATCGGGTGGCGGCACCTTCCTGAGCAACAACTCGGCATTCGGCATCGACATCAACCTGCTCGGGGCGCTCTCCGGGTCGGGCTCCGTCACGGTCACCGGCAACCGCAACATCGTCGTGAAGGGAGACGCTTCTGGCTACACCGGCTCGCTCACCAGCAGTGGTGGCACGGCCCTTATCTTCAATCCGAGCGCCGCCACCCAGATCTTCGCTGGCAACCTCGCGGGTGCCTCGGGCCTGACCAAGCAGGGCGTCAACTCGACGACTCTCTCCGGCGCGTCGACGATGACCGGCGCGACCCGCGTCGAGCGCGGCACGCTCGTTCTCGATTACTCGACCAACAATAACCAGAAGGCTACTGGGGGGTCCCTCTCGCTCGCCAGCAGCGGGCCTGCGGGCATCGAGTTGGTCGGCGGTTCCGGCTACACCGAGACCTTCACCGGCACCACACTGGCCAACGCCAGCATCAACACCCTCAATCGTTCGAGCGGCTCCAATCTCCTCGATCTCAAGACGGTCACGGCCAACACCGGCGCGATCAACCTCCTTGCCGAGGGCTTCCTTAAGGTCGACAACGCCAACGACGCCAATGGTTACCTCGGCGTCTGGGTCAGCTTCGGCAACACCGCGCAGCTCGCGACCAAGAATGGGAGCGGTGTCGTCGTCGCGGCGGCCAGCACCGATATCGCGCGCCTCGGCACCGGCACCCAGGTCCTCACCGGTACCGCGACGTCCAATCTGCGCCTCATCGAGGGCTCGGACAGCGCGGCCAACTTCACGCTCGATAACGCCACCAACTCGATCAACTCGCTCGCCCAGAGCGCGAGCGGCGGCGCGAGCACGGCGACCGTCGACCTCGCCAACCGCACGCTCGGCATCAACTACGTGCTGGTCGGCACGGGTGCGGGCGCTCTGACCATCGGCACAGCCGCAAACAGCGGCGTGATCAAGTCCACCGGCACCGCTCTCGCCTTCCGCGACCACGCGGCGGCGGGTATCACGGTCAACTCCGCCATCGCCGATGGCACGGGCGCCTCGTCCCTGACCAAGCTCGACCTCGGCACGCTGACGCTCACCGCTCAGAATAGCTACACTGGTACGACAACGGTTGGCACGGGTACGCTCGCCATCACCGGTTCGGGCCAGCTCGGTATGGGTGGGTACGCCGGCGCCATCACCAACGCCAGCGCGATCACCTTCTCGTCCTCGGCCCAGCAGCGCCTCTCCGGCGTGATCAGCGGTGCGGGCACGCTGACCAAGAACACCGGCACGGGCATCCTCAACCTGACCGGCGCCAACACCTACACGGGCGCGACCACCATCAGCACCGGCACCCTGCAGGTCGGCGACACCACCAGCACCGCGTCGACCCTCGGCAACAACAGCGCCGCCGCCATCGCCTCGGGCGCCACGCTCGTCTTCTACCGCGGCACCGGCGCCTACGCCTACGGTGGTGTGCTCTCCGGCGCGGGCAACGTGCGCTTCCATGGCAACGGTGGGTCGCTGGCCGGCGACTACAGCCTGAGTGCCACCATGACGATGACCGGCAGTGTCACGCTGTCCGGCGCGCGTCTCATCGTCGACAACCTCAACGACGTTACCACCGCCTCAGGCATCACCGTCAACGCCGGCGGCGGCCTCTACCTGAGCGGCGCGGTCGCGCTCAACAAGTCGCTGACCCTGGCCGGTTATGGTTGGAATGAGACCAGCGGCTACCTCGGTGCGGTGCGCCTCGATAGCACCTCCTCGCTGACCAGCGGCGTGACTCTAGCCGCCAACGCGCGTATCGGTACCTGGGCTAGCGCGGCCAATACTGTCTCGGGCGCCATCAGCGGCACGGGCGGCCTCGATGTCTTTAGCCAGAACAACACCAAGGTCCTGACGATCAGCACGGCCAACACCTACAGTGGTATCACGACGGTCAACCAGGCCAAGCTGCTCGCGACCAACACGCTCCAGAACACCAGCTCAGTCTACGTCGGCTCGACGGGCATTGCCGAGTTCCAGGGCGTCAACACCTTCACGGCTCTGACCACCGCGGTCGCCTATAACCGTATCCTGACGGCTGATGGCGGACAGATCATCCTCGGTGCCGCTGCCGGCGGCCGCATCGGCAACATCACGCTGTCTAACGGCGGAACGCTCACTTCCAACCAGACGGTCGCCGGCACCGCCGACTGGACGATCGCTAACACCGGCATGGGCGCGGCCCAGGTGACCGTCGCCAACACCGGCGCGAACACGAGCGCCGCCACCCTCGCGAGCGGCGTCGCCAACTCCGGCGTCCATCTCAACGGTAATGTCACCTTCAACGTCGCGGATGTCACGGCGAGCACCACGAGCGACCTCAACGTCAACCTCATCCTCGCCAACTTCGCCTCCAGCGTGCTCGACGGCTCGACCGCTTACACCTCGGGCGCCCTGACCAAGCGCGGCGCGGGTACGATGACCCTCAACGCCGCCAACACCTACGCCGGCACCACGACCATCCTCAACGGCACGGTCGCCCTCTCGACCGCCTCGGGCGCCATCGCCTCGAGCGCCACGATCTCGATGTCGGGCGGCTCGACCCTCCTGCTGAACAACACCGCCGCGGCCAACAACGGCAACCGCCTCGGCAACAGCACCGCTGTCAACCTCAACGGCGCGACGCTCAATTTCGCCAACGACGCCGGCGCGGCTAGCTTCAGCGAGACCGCGGGTGTGCTCACCATCGGCGGCGGGCAGAACACCGTCACCGTGGGGCAGGCCGCCACCGGGCAGACCACCACCCTGACCTTCGCCAGCATGAGCCGCTCCTCGGGCGCGGTGAACTTCGCGATCAATGGCGGCACCGCCATCACCGGCACGGCGAACACCCGCGCCAACATCGTCCTGACCACGCCCTTCACCACGAGCAACGGCATCCTCGGCACCTGGGCCACGGTCAACCAGGCCGACTGGGCGACGATGAGCGGGTCGAGCATCGTCGCCTATACCGGCTACACCGATGCCACCGCCGCGGGTTCGACCATCACCGGTACCTCCGCGACCAACCTCCGCGTCACCGGCGCGGGGACCTCGGGAGCCATCTCGCTCGGCACGACCACCGCCCTCAACACCCTCCTGATGGCGGAGGGAACGACCGCCGCCACGCTCGACACCGCCACGAAGACACTCTCCATCGCCGGTATCTATGCTGGCACGGGCAGGGCCGCCCTCACCCTCGGCTCGGCTGTCGGCGATGGCCTGCTGCAGGCCTCCAGTGCGGGCGGCACGCTGATGATCGGCAGCGACTCGGCCAACGGCATCACCGTCAACGCGGTCATCCAGAACAACACCTCCTCGTCCGGCTTGCTCAAGTACGGCACGGGCCTCGTCACGCTCGCGGGCGCCAACACCTTTGGCGGCGCCGTCAACATGGTGGCGGGCACCCTCAGGATCGCCAACACGAGCGGTCTCGGCTCCGGCTCGCTCACGCTCGCCGGCGGCACGCTGCAGCTTGCGACCGACAGCGCCGTCGCGAGCCGCGCCGTCACCTTGGCGGGCAACGCGAGCATCGTCCTCGACCGCGCGACCGCGGGTGCTGGTTACACCACCAGCTTCAGCACACTGACCTTCAACGAGTCGTACACCCTCTCGGTCAGCAAGGGCGCCAACGTCACCTCGGGCACGCCCAACCTGACCTTCACCGGCCTGGTGCAGCTCGGCGGCACGCAGGGTCGCGTCGCCGGCTTCGATGTCGGCGCGGGCACCGAGGTCTCGCTCACCGCGGGCAACACCGGAACCGGCGTCTTCGCCAGCATCGAGAAGTCGGGCGCGGGCACGCTCATCATGAGCGGCAGCTACACCTACTGGGATCCCGCCGGCAACAGCGGTCGCATCGCAGTCAACGCCGGCACGCTCGATCTCCGCGGCAGCACCGTGCTCGGCGACGGCACGAACGGCGCGAACAGCATCGGCGTGGCACTTGCGGCCGCCACCACGGTCAAGTTCGCCACCGACACCGCACTCGGCAACTATCCGTGGATCCAGGCCACCGGTGACGGCGCCACGGTGACCATGGATCGCTCGACCGCCGGAGCGGGCATTGCCAACACCTTCCAGGGTCTCGATGTCCGCGGCGCCTACACCGTCAACTTCACCGGCGGTGCCAATATCACCAGCGGCACCAATCAGATCAACTTCACCACCGGGACACTCTGGGGCAACACGACCCTCAACATCTCCAACCCGGCTGCCGGGACCAACGTCGTCAACTTCAGCTCGGCCATCTCCGACGTGATGGGCCCTCGCTCGCTGACCAAGACGGGTACGGGCACCCTGCAGCTCTCCGCCGCCAACAACCTGAGCGGCGGCATCATCCTCTCGGCTGGTCAGCTCAACATCAACCACGCCTCGGCGCTCGGTCCGATGGTCAACAAGCTGACCATCAACGGCGGCACCATCAACAACACCAGCGGCGGGGCCATCACCGTCGCCAACGACAACATCCAGACCTGGGGCGGTGCCTTCACCTTCGCCGGTAGCAACGCGCTCAACCTCGGCAACGGCGTCGTCACCCTCTCGGCCAACAGCACTGTCACGGTCAGCGCCAGCACGCTGACGGTCGGCGGTCAGATCTACGGCGGCTTCGGACTGACCAAGGACGGCGCCGGCACGCTCACGCTCTCCGGTGCCTCCGGCCTCGCCAGCACCTACAGCGGTGGCCTGACGCTCTCGGCGGGCACGCTTAACCTCAATAACAACACTGCGGCCGGTGCGACGGCGGGCACGCTGACCCTCGCGGGCGGCACGCTTGACAACACGAGCGGCGTCGCCGTGACGCTGATCAACAACAACGCGCAGTCCTGGTCGGGCGACTTCGCCTTCACCGGCACCAACGCGCTCAATCTCGGCACCGGTGCCGTCGCGCTCGGCGCGAGCCGCACGGTCACGGTCAACGCCAGCACCCTGACGGTCGGTGGCGTCATCAGCGGTAGCGGGTTCTCGCTCACCAAGGCCGGCGCGGGCACCCTCGCGCTCAATGGTGCCAACAGCTTCACTGGCGGCGTCAACGTCAACGCCGGCACCCTGCTCGCGGGCGCGACCGGCGCCATCAACGGCAAGGGCACGCTCAACGGGGGCAACCTGCTCATCGCCCAGGGCGTCGCGCTCTCCATCGATGGCGGACTGACCTTCGCCTCCAACACCGCCGCGACCCTCGCCGCCCAGGGTGGCCTTGCCAGCATCTATGGCTGGGACGTCAACACCGCCGACATCATCGTCAATACAGGCATCAACGGCTCGATTGCCAGCTCGGTCAGCGTCGGCACCGGCACCTACGGCGTGCGCTTCGACGTCAATGGCACCGGCACGCTCACGGTCTCGGGCGCCGTCACCGGCACGGGCAACGTTGGCGGCGGTACGGTTAATAACGGCACCCTCGTTGGCACCGATACCACCGCCCTCTTTAAGCTCGGCGACGGCGACCTGACCCTGACCGGCGCCGGCACCTTCACCGCCGGATCCAACGTCGCCTCGACCTCCATCCAGGCTGGCCGACTCATCCTTTCCGGCGGCGACAACCGCCTGCCTTCCGGCTCAGCCGTCTACCTCGGCGCCACGACCAACACGAGCGGCAAGCTGGTCCTCGGTGGTATCAGCCAGTCGGTCACCGGACTCGCCACCGTCGGCACCGGCGCCGCCAACGCGGTGGTCGGCGGCAGCGGCGTGCTCTCGACCCTCACCGTCACCAACGCCAACAACTACACTTTCGCGGGCGCGCTCGGCGGTGCCGGCACCAACGAGAACAACCTCGCCTTCGTTAAGTCGGGTTCAGGAACCCTCACGCTCACCGGCACCAGCACCCTCCTCGGTGGCACCACCGTTTCGGCCGGTACGCTCCAGATCGGCGCCGGCGGGACCGCCGGTCTGTTCTCCGGTGCCATCACCAACAACGCCACGCTCATCTTCAATCGCTCCGACGCCTCTGAGTTCTCCGGCGTAATCGGTGGCACAGGCGCCCTCACCAAGCAGGGCAATGGTACCCTGACGCTCTCTGGCCTCAGCAATTACAGCGGTGTCACCACCGTCTCGGGCGGCGCCATCGCCGTCACTAATGACGCCAACCTCGGTGCCGCTCCCGGTTCCGCCACCGCCGGGCAGCTCGTGCTCGACGGCGGCACGCTCTCTGCCACCGCCGGCTTCACGCTCTCGGCCAACCGCGGCATCTCGCTTGGTGCCTCCGGTGGCACCATCCAGGTCGCCGCCGGCCAGACGCTGGCCTACGGCGGTGTTCTCGCCGGGGATGCCCTGACCAAGAGCGGAGATGGCGTGCTCTCGCTCTCCGGCACCAGCACGCACACTGGCGCCACCAACGTCTCCGCGGGCACCCTCCAACTCGGCTCGGGTGCCTCGATCTCCGGCTCCGCCGTCAGCGTCGCCTCCGGCGCCACCCTCGCCGGCGCGGGCGCGGCGGGCGCGACCACCGTCGCCTCGGGCGGCGCCCTCACCGCGGGTCTCTCCGGTGTCGGCACGCTCACTCTCTCGGGGCTGACCTTCTCCGGTAACGCGACCGTCACTCTGGGCGCCTCTTCCGCTGGCCTCGGCTCCTACCTCACCGTCAATGGCGACGTGCTGGCCTCGGGCTCGGCCGACTCGGTGATCTTCGCCCTGGGCAGTGGCCTTGCCTCCCTCGCCGAGGGTAAGTACTCCGTCCTGCGTTACTCCGGTGCCGAGCTCACCGACATCACCGCCTTCGACTGGTCCGGCACCAAGGGCGGCCGCCAGACCGTCGGCTTCTATCATCTGACCGAACTGACCGACGGCTACCGCGCGGTGCAACTGGACGTGCAGAACGCATTCCCGGTCTGGGTCGGATCAACCGAGGTCGGCGGTGGCAACTGGGGGTACAACGATACCAACTGGAAGCTCAACACCGACGACAGCACCACCGACTTCCGCACCACCGACACGGTGCTCTTTGATGATGACGGACAGGTTGGCGCCATTGACATCGTCGCCGATGTCGATCCCTCGAGCATCACCTTCACGGCGAACACCGTCGCCTACACCATTGGCAGCGTCGGCGGCTTCAAGATCACCAGCGGCTCGCTCCTCAAGTCCGGCAACGCCAGCCTGACGCTGACGAGCGAGAATAGCTTCGCGGGCGGCACCCGTCTCGCGGCCGGCACCCTGCGCATCGGACACGACGCAGCCCTCGGCACCGGTACCCTCGAGCTGGCCGGAGGCAAGCTGACCTCCGACGGCACGACCGCGCGCTCTCTCGCCAACGCACTCCTTGTCTCGGCCGATGTCACCCTCGGCGACGCCACCGATAGCGGTGCCCTTGCGTTCTCCGGCGCGGTCGATCTCGGCGGCGCCACCCGCACCCTGACGGTCGCATCCGCTACCACGCTCGCGGGCGCGGTCGGCAACGGTGGACTCACCAAGGCCGGCAATGCCACGCTCGTGCTCTCCGGGACCAACAGCTACGGAGACGGCACTGCCGTCTCGGCCGGCATCCTCCAGGTCGGCGACGGTGGCACCAGCGGTTCCATCGCCGGCAATGTGAGCGTGACCAATGGTGCCTCGCTGGCCTTCAACCGCTCCGATAACCTGACCTACACCGGGGTGGTTTCCGGCCAGGGCTCGCTGACCAAGCTAGGTGGTGGCACGCTCTCGCTGACCGGTGCCAATATCCACACTGGCGGCACGACCATCTCGGCTGGAACGCTGCAGGTTGGCGATGGCGGCATCGTCGGGTCGCTCGCCGGCAATGTCAGCGTAGCTAACGGTGCGACATTCGCCTTCAGCCGCTCCGACAACGTCACCTACGCCGGCACCGTCACTGGAGAGGGCGCGCTGGCCAAGCTCGGCAGCGGTGCCCTCGCGCTCACCGGCACGAACGACTTCACGGGAGGCGTTACGCTCTCGGCCGGCACCCTCCGCATCGGCAGCGCCGCCGCGCTCGGTTCGGGCACCTTGAGCGCCAATGCCGGCACGATTTCCTCCGATAGCACCACGGCGCGCTCCGTCGCCAACAACGTTGTGATCGGCGGCGACCTCACCCTTGGAGACCTTGTGAACACCGGCGCGCTGACCTTCTCGGGTAACGTCGATCTCGGCGCTGGCACCCGTCAGCTCACGTTGGTCAAGGACGTCACCCTCTCGGGCGCGGTCAGCAACGGGTCGATCACCAAGCTCGGTGCGGCAGCTCTCACCCTCTCGGGCGATAACACCCTGGCCGGCGGCGTGACGCTCACCGCGGGCACGCTCAACCTCGGCAGCGCCACCGCCCTCGGCGATACCGCGGGTACCTTCACGGTCAATGGGGGCACGCTCAACAACACCAGCGGGGCGTCGCTCACGCTGACGACGAACAACGCCCAGTCCTGGGCGGGCAACTTCACCTTCACGGGCACCCACTCGCTCGACCTTGGTACAGGCGCAGTCTCGCTGACCGCCGCCCGCACCGTCACCGTCTCCGCCAGCACCCTGACGGTCGGCGGCAATGTCACCGGCGCCTACGCCCTGACGAAGGCCGGCGCCGGCACGCTCGCGCTCAATGGCTCGGTAGCCAACAACGTCGTGGTCTCCGCCGGTACCTTGACCGCCTCCGGCGCCATCGGCGGCACCTTCACGCTCTCCGCCGGAACGGCCACGCTTGCGTCGACAAGCACCGTCACCGGTCTCACCACCCTCACCACGGGCACGCTCACCTCGGCCGGCTCGCTCGCCGGCGGAGTCACCGTCAGCGCCGGTACGCTCACCAGCTCCGGCTCGCTCGCCGGCGGCGGCAGTGTCGCCTCGGGCGCCACGCTCGACAGCTCGGGAGCTATCACGGGCAACATCGCCAATGCCGGCACGCTGCGCTTCAGCGGGGAGTCCAACCGCACCTATGCCGGCAACCTCACCGGTGCTGGTGCCTTGGTGAAGACCGGCGCGGGCAACCTGACCCTAACCGGCAGCAATGCCGCTGGATCGCTCGCGTTGCAGGGCGGCACCGTGACACTCTCCAGCGCCAATGCCCTGGGTAGCATCCCCGTGACCTTCTCCGCTGGCACCACGCTAGCCTCGACCCTCAACGCGACAATCAGCGGCACGTTGACCTTCTCCGGCGCGGCGAGCGTCGACGTCGCCAGCGGCACCACCCTGACCGCTAGCGGCTCTTGGGCGCTCAGCAATACCCTGACCAAGGTCGGCGCGGGCACCCTTAAGTTGGCCACGGGTTACTACACCAGCTCGAGCTCCTCCGCTGCCAGCGACTTCGTGGTCAACGCCGGCACGCTCGAGTTCTCGACCGGAAACTGGACGGGCAATGCCTTTAGCGGAAACAACACCCTCAACATCACGGTCAACGCTGGAGGCACCCTGCGCACCTCCGCGAGCCACGCTTATGGCGGCTCCAACCTGAACAACGCCATCAACGTTATCACCCTCGCGGGTGGCACGATGACCGTCGACGGTGGACATTACCTGCCTTCGGGTACGGTCAGTAGTCGTGGTCGCCTCATCCTCGATGGCGGCACGGTCAACGGCTCGGCCGAGATCACCGGCAGCAACGGCACTATCACCATCAACTCGCTCGCCAACGCCAACACCTCGACCATCAGCAACTCGGGCGGCCTGCGTCTCAACTATGGCAATGTCACCTTCGACGTCGCTGATGGCGCCGCCGCCGTCGACCTTCTGGTCAGCAATGTGGTCTCCGGTGGCAGCTATGGCGTGACCAAGAATGGCGCGGGTCTCCTCCAGTTTGGCAGCGCTAACACCTACGGCACTGGCACCTCGCTGAACGCCGGCACGCTCTCGGTCTCCAACCTAGCCGACGGCGCCAATAGCTCGATCGGCACCGGCGGCCTGACCATCGCGGGCGGCACCCTGCAGTACACCGGCACGGGCGCCCAGTCCACCTCCCGTGCCTTCAGTGTGACGGGTGCGGCGACCTTCGACCTCACCAGCGCGACCGGCGAGCTCACCTTCGCCGCGACCAATGGCATTGCCAAGAGCCTGACCAAGACCGGCAACGGTCGCCTCAATCTCAACAACGCCATCAGCGGCGCAACCACCGCCATCGCTGTCAACGGCGGCACGCTCGCCCTCGGCGGTGCCAATACCTACGCCGGCGGCACGACGGTCACGGCCGGCACGCTCCTCGCGACCGCCGCCGGCACCCTGGGCAGCGCGCAGATCAGCATCTCGGGCGGCGCGGTCGACTTCGGCGGCTTTGCCTTCGACAACGCTATCTACTTCACCGGCGGGACGCTCACCAACGCCACTGGGCTCACCGGCGCGATCGAGGTCGCGGGCGGCACCCTGACCCTCGGCACGCTCGGAGCCTACGGCAGCGGCGCCATCACCGTCAGCGCCGGAGGCACCTTCGACCTGAACTTCCTCAATCCCACCGGGACCATCAATCTCGATGGCGGACAGCTCATCAACGCGGGCAACTGGAACACCGGCTCGGTCAACATCACCTCTTCCTACACGGCCGAGCAGATCAACGCCCTGGCGGTGCCCAATGTCACGATTAGCTCGGGCACCATCAATCTCAGCGGCGTCACCCGGGATGTCACGGTGGACGGCGGCACCGTCACCGGACTGACAGGCTACTCGGGCGACATCACCGTCACCGCCGGCACGGTCGACCTTTCCTCGGGTGAGCCAGCCTCCGGCACGCTCTCGATCCTCGGCGGCACGGTCAATTTCGGCGACCGCGCGTCGGACATCGGCATCACCTACGGATCCGGTACCATCTCGGGAGCGAATTACACCGGCACCATCACTGTCCAGGGCACCAACGTCACGCTCGGTGCTGGCATCGCCGCCGGCACCGTCGCCGTCGGCGAGGGCACCTCGGTCACCATCCAGTCCGGCTTCGACCGCGACCTGCTCTACACTGGCGGCACGCTGGGAGGTCTCGGCAACTATGACGGCAACTTGACCGTCCAAGGCGCCACACTCGATCTTGGCACCGCCAGCAACCCGACCGTCACGACCGCGACCATCATCCTGGCCGAAGGAGGCGAGTTGGCTGGACAGGGCAATGTCGGCTCCGTGGTTGTGCAGGCCGGCGGTGTCCTTGCCCCGGGTAACTCGCCGGGTCTCATCAACGCCACGGATCTGGCGCTCAATCCGGGTGGCATCGGTCAATTCCAGGTCTACTCGATCACCGGGACCGGCGACCTCGGCGGTGGTGGTGTCCTCGCTGCAGGTATCGACTACGACAGCACCAACGTCACCGGCGTGCTCGACCTCTCGGCGCTCACCGCGAGCTCGCAGTTCAACATGTTCCTTATTTCGCTCTCCGGACCCAACACGCAGGGCAGCATCGAGAGTTGGGATTCGTCGACGATGGCCTACACCTTCGACCTGTTCACCTACGCCACCCTGTATCTCGGGGACAACGAGGCGATGCGTGGTGGCGACCTGACCAGCCTCTTCAACATCAACACCGCTGGTTTCGTCGACGAGTGGGGTGCGGTCATTAAGCCCGAGCACTTCACCTTCACCGACACCGGCAGTTCCATCCAGCTGACCTACTCGGTCGTGCCTGAGCCCTCGACCTATGGCCTGATGCTCGGTGGTCTGGCTCTGGCCGTCGCCGCGGTCCGCCGCCGCCGCGCCAAGTCCGCCGCCGGAGCCGACAAGGCCTGAGGGCCGAAAGAGCAGGGAGGGGAGGGCGTGGGTGATTGCCGCGGCCCGCTGGCAGCGCGGTGCTTTGCCAGGATGCCACCTCATTCCGCTCCCTTTAGTCTTTAGTCCTCGGTCTTTAGTCTCTCAATCAGTCACCCATGCCGCCCGTGCCGTCGACACCCGTGCGTGTGATTGACTCCCACACCGGGGGCGAGCCCACCCGCGTGGTCATTGCCGGCGGCCCCGACCTCGGCGCTGGTACCGTCGCCGAGCGCCTGGCGCGCTTTCGCGACCGACACGACGCCTTCCGCGCCGCCGTGGTCAATGAGCCGCGGGGCTCCGACGTCATGGTCGGCGCGCTGCTCGTCCCACCGCACGACCCCACGTGCCAGTTCGGCGTCATCTTCTTCAACAACGTCGGCACGCTCTGGATGTGCGGCCACGGCACCATCGGCCTCGTGGTCACGCTCGCTCGCCTCGGGCAGGTCAAGCCGGGCGAGGTGCGGATCGACACCGCCGTGGGGCCCGTCACCGCGACGCTCCATGCCGACGGCTCCGTGACCGTCGCCAACGTGCCTTCCTACCGCCACGGCAAGTCGGTCGCCGTCCAGGTGCCCGGCGTGGGTGAGGTGCGCGGCGACATCGCCTGGGGCGGCAACTGGTTCTTCCTGGTCGAAGGCCACGGCCAGCGCATCGCACTCGACAACATCGAAGCGCTGACCGACCTCGCCTGGCGCATCCGTCAGGCGCTCGAGGCGGCCAAAATCACCGGGGCGGACGGTGGCGTCATCGACCACATCGAGCTCTTCGCCGCCACGCCCACGGCCGACAGCCGCAACTTCGTGCTCTGCCCGGGCAAGGCCTACGACCGCTCGCCCTGCGGCACGGGCACGAGCGCCAAGGTCGCCTGCCTCGCCGCCGATGGCAAGCTGGCCCCGGGCGCGACCTGGCGCCAGGAGAGCGTCATCGGCAGCGTCTTCACCGCGTCCTATCGCCACCTCGCCGATGGCAAGGTCCAGCCCCTGATCACGGGCACGGCCCATGTCGTGGCCGAGACCACGCTCGTCTTCGACGCGCACGACGCCTTCGCCTGGGGAATCGTCGCCCGATGAGCCGCCCGGTCGTCATCGTCGGCGGCGGCATCGTCGGCCTGAGCGCCGCGCATGAGCTCCTGCGTCGTGGACGTGATGTCGTCCTGCTCGAGCGCGGCGGCCCCGATCATGATTCCTGCTCGCTGGGCAACGCGGGCATGATTGTGCCGAGCCACTTCGTGCCGCTCGCTGCGCCCGGTATGGTTGCTCTCGGCCTGCGCTGGATGTTCGACCGCGAGAGCCCGTTCTGGATTCGGCCGCGTCTCGACGGCGCCCTGCTGTCGTGGGGCTGGAAGTTCTGGCAGGCCTCGACCAAGGCCCACGTCGCGCGCTGCGCGCCCGTCCTGCGCGACCTCAACCTGCGCAGTCGCGAGCTCTACCTGCGACATCACGATGAGCTTCCCGAGGGCTTCGACCTCGAGGCGGTCGGCCTGCTTGCCCTCTGCCAGACCCAGGCGGCCCTTGACCACGAGGCGGCTTTTGCGGCGGAATCGACGGCGATGGGTGTGCCCGCCGAGGTGCTCACTGCCGACGAGATCCGGCGTCGCGATCCCGGTGTCGATTACGCCGTGAAAGGTGGGGTGCTCATGACGCGCGACGCGCACATGGATCCGCGCAAGCTCGTCGCGGCGCTGACCGCCGACGTCACCCGCCGCGGCGGCCGCATCGTCTTCCATGCCGATGTCACCGGCTGGCGCAGCGAGGGCGGTCGCCTGCGCGCCGCGGTCACCCCGCGGGGTGAGTTCGCCGGCGATGATTTCGTCCTGGCCGCGGGCGCCTGGTCGCCCGAAGCCGCCAGGCAACTCGGACTGCGCCTGCCCATGCAGGCGGGGAAAGGCTACAGCCTGCGCCTAGAGCGCCCCGCGCAGCGCCCGCGCTTCTGCTCGCTCCTCACCGAGGCGCGCGTCGCCGTCACCCCGATGGGTTCCTCGCTGCTCGTCGGTGGCACGATGGAGATTGCCGGCAACGACCTCACGGTGAACCCCGCGCGCGTGCGCGGCATTCGCAAGTCGTTCTGTCGCTACTACCCGGCGTTCAAGGACGCGGACTTCGACGGTGTCCCGGTCTGGTCCGGGTTGCGTCCGTGCCCGCCCGACGGCATG
Organism: Opitutales bacterium; assembly: GCA_049419705.1. Classification (GTDB taxonomy): domain Bacteria; phylum Verrucomicrobiota; class Verrucomicrobiia; order Opitutales; family UBA953; genus UBA8828. The sequence goes on along the minus strand of JBMSKH010000007.1, from coordinate 36,736 downwards.
CCCTATCTCGGACGCACCCAGGCCAAGTCCAACCTCATCGTGGCGACCGGACACTCGATGATGGGTTTCAGCCTCGGCCCCGTCACCGGCGAGCTCGTCGCGCAGATGCTCTGCGGCGAGCCGACCTCGGTGCGACTCGCGCAGGTCAGCCCGGACCGGCATGCCTGATGGTAGAAATCAAAGTAAAGGATTCAAAGTAAAGAGGACAGAGGAAAGGCGTCCGCAGCTCCCATCCTCTAACCTCTGTCCTCTAACCTCTATCCCTCTTCTCACTCCCCGCTTGCCCCTTTTTGCCACACGCCCAATTTGCACTCCCTTCCATGAAGAAGTCCTCCGCCACTAAGAAGCACGTCCGCGCCCAGTGGGTCGGCGTGCTTCCCGCCATCACCACGCCCTTCCGCAAGGACGGCTCGCTCGACACCGCCGAGATCACCCGCCACTGCCGCTGGATGGTCGCCTCTGGAGCGGTGGGCATCGTGCCCTGCGGTTCGCTTGGCGAGGGCGCGACCCTGACCTTCGACGAGAAGCTCGAGCTGATCGAGACCTGCGTGAAGGCCGTCCCCGGCACCCCGATCATCCCTGGCATCGCCGCTCTCTCCACCGAAGAAGCGGTCGACCTCGCCCAGGCCTCCGAGATGCTCGGCTGCGGCGGACTGATGGTCCTTCCTCCCTACGTCTACAGCACCGACTGGCGCGAGATGGGCGCCCACGTCTCGGCCGTCATCTCCGCGACCAAGTTGCCCTGCATGCTCTACAACAACCCGCCCGCCTATAAGACCGACTTCCTCCCGGAGCAGGTCGCCGAGCTCGCGGCCAAGCACCGGAACCTCGAGGCCATCAAGGAGTCGTCGGGCGACGCCCGTCGTGTCACTGCGCTCAACAATCTGCTCGGCAAGCGCCTGACCATTCTGGTCGGCATGGACGACTGCATCCTCGAGGGTGTCGCCGCCGGCGCGCGCGGCTGGATTGCCGGCTTGGTCAACGCCTATCCCGCCGAGTCCGTCCAGATCTACGAGCTCGCCATGAAGGGCGACAAGGCGAGCAAGGCCAAAGCCGACGCGCTTTACGCCTGGTTCGTCCCCATGCTGCGCCTGGACACCGTTCCCAAGTTCGTGCAGCACATCAAGTGGATCCAGCACAAGGTGCGCGGCAGCAATCCCTCGGTGCGCGCGCCGCGTCTCGCCCTTGCTGGCGCCGACCTCGCGCTCTGCTCCGAGACCTTCAGGCGCGCCCAGAAGCTCCGTCCCTCGTTCGCGCGTAAGTCGCCCCGCTGAGTATGTCCACCTCGCTCACGGGTCTGTCCTTCCTCGGCTTCTCCCGTGGCCGGAAGGGCGGGGTGACCTTCGCCGCCGCCAACCCCGCGACGGGTGCGGCGCTTGAGCCCGCGTTTCACACAGCGCACGCCGACGAGGTCGAGGCCGCCGCCAAGCTCGCCGCCACCGCCGCGCCGGTGTTGGCTGCTCTCCCGGGCAAGGCCAAGGCCGCCTTCCTGCGTGACCTCGCCTCGCGCATCGAGGCCGCGCTCCCCGCATTGGTCGCCCGCGCCCAGCTTGAGACTGGCCTACCCGAGGCTCGCTGCCAGGGCGAGACGGGCCGCACCGTTGGCCAGCTCCGCCTCTTCGCCGACCTCGTCGACAAGGGCGAATGGGTCGATGCGCGCATCGAGACCGCCAATCCCGACCGCAAGCCCGTGCCCAAGCCCGACCACCGCTCGATGTGCCGCGCGCTCGGCCCGGTCGCCGTCTTCTGCGCGAGCAACTTCCCCTTCGCCTACTCGGTGGCGGGTGGTGACACCGCCTCGGCCCTTGCCGCGGGCTGCCCCGTGGTCGTCGTCGCCCATCCCGCCCACCCCGGCACCGCCGAGATCATGGGCGGACTCGTCGTCGATGCCGTGCGCACCGCCAGCCTGCCCGAAGGCACCTTCTCGATGATTGTCGGTGATGGCCGCACCGTCGGACAGCAACTCGTGCGACGCCATGAGATTCGCGCCGTCGGCTTCACCGGCTCGCGCGCCGGCGGCCGCGCCTTGATGGACCTCGCCGCCGCGCGTCCCGACCCCATCCCGGTCTACGCCGAGATGAGCAGCGTCAATCCCGTCGTCTTGCTCGAGGGCGCGCTCGCCGCCCGCGGCGACGCCATCGCTGCCGGGCTCGTCGGCTCCTGCACCCTGGGCGTCGGGCAGTTCTGCACTCAGCCCGGGTTAATCCTGCTCACGCGCTCGGCGACCTCGGAGGCTTTCGCCGCCAAGCTCGCCGCGGCCTTCGCCGCCGCGCCCGAGGGTGTCATGCTCCACGCGGGCATCACCAAGGCCTACCAGTCGGGGCTCGCCGCGCGGGTCGCCCACAAGGGAGTCAAGGTGCTCGCGCGCGCGGCCAACAGCGGACAACCCAACCGCGCCGAGCCCGCGCTGCTCGCGGTGAGCGCCGCCGACTTCCTTGCCGATGCCTCACTGCAGGCGGAGATCTTCGGCCCGTGCTCGCTGGTGGTCTGGTGTGACGACGCCGCCCAGCTGCGTGCGGTGCTCGCCGGTCTGGAGGGCAATCTCACCGCGACCCTACACGCCACCGAGGCCGAGCTCGCGGGCAATGCCGATCTCATCGCCAGCCTTGCGACACTCGCGGGCCGTGTCGTGCTCAACGGCTTCCCCACGGGTGTCGAGGTCTCGCACGCCATCGTGCACGGCGGGCCCTATCCCTCGCTCTCTGATGGGCGCACCACCTCGGTCGGCTCCAACGCCATCTACCGCTTCACGCGCCTCGTCTGCTTCCAGTCGTTCACCGACGCGGCACTCCCCACCGAACTGCGCGACGCCAACCCGCTTGGTATCTCGCGGTTGGTGAATGGCGTGCGGACGGACAGCGCGATCTCGCGTTGAGGTAGGGGCACGACGGTGCCGTGACCGGGCAGCAAGCCGTGCTGCCCCTACCTGCTACCCTGACTTCTTCGGCTCCGACGAGAAGCGCAGGGCGCGCACTTCCCAGGGCTCGAGGCGCAGCTCGAGCACTTGGCCGGCCCCGGGTAGCGCGACGGGGGTGCCGTCGAAGGCGGACTCGGCGACGATGCCGCGCGCGGGGAAACCGGTGATGCGGAAAGTCGTGGCTGCGGGCGCTGAGTTGGCGACGAAGAGGTAGTGCGAGGACCCAAGCTGACGCTCGTAGGCGGTCCAAGGGTGGAGCAGACCCTGCTTGCCTTCGCTAGGCGCGGTGGTGTTCGCCTCGAGCGCGTTGCGCACCGAGGAGCCCAGTGGATAGGGGCGGCGCGGCTCGACCGTTGAGACTTTAAGATCGGAGCGCGGCTCGCCGAAGAGGAAGACCTGCCCCAGTGTCCGCTCGCCGTTGAGCTCGCGACCGCAGCGTGCGTAGGCCTCGTACCATTCCTTCCAGGTGGCTTTGACTTCCTTGCGCGGGAAGAGCGACCAGAGGAGCATACCGTCGGCTCCCGACATCAGACCGAGGTAGACGTCGTGGCGCACCCAGGTCTCGATGCGCGCGCGGTCGGCGGGGTCCGGGTCGCGGGCGAGCTCGGGCATGACGAGCACCTGCCTGCCGGGTCCGGCCTTGTCGGCGGCGAGGCGCATCTGCTCGATCGACCAGCGGATCCAGGCTCGGTTGTCCTTGTGCCCGGCGCCGTTGGCGTAGCAGCCCTTGGCGACGACGTCGACGAGCGGGGCGATGGGCGCGAGCGAGTTGCCGTCGCGGTGGTTCGGGTTGTAGAGGAAGATGGGACGGTCCTGTGGGTCCGCGGCACGGATGGCTTCGCAGACGACCTTGAGGTAGGCCATCTCATCCTTGCGCCAGGGGCGTAGCTCTTCGGGCTGCACCGCCCACATCACTGCGAACTTCGACTTGGCGTGACGCTGCACGGCCTCGGTGACGCGTCGCCGGACCTCGTCGAGCGGGATCTTGGCGGCGGCTTCCCAGCCTCCGCTGGTGTTGCCCTCGAAGGCGCTGATCTGGACGATGTGAGGCAGGCCGGCCTTCTCGCACGCCGCGGATTGGCTCTCGTTGCCGCCGCCGTAGGCAGGGCCAGCCACGGAAAAGCCGTTGGCGAGATCGCGTGCGGGCACGCCGGAGTACCCGGCGTAGAGCATGCGACGTCCACGCGGGTAGATGCCTTCCGCGGGCAGGGCGGCGGCCTTGTCGACCGCGGGCGGGCGCAGAAAGTCGTCGCATTCCGGGTTGGAAGGGGTGCAACCGGCCAGGGCGAGCAGGAGCGATGCGAAGGTCAGCCGCATGCGCCGATTGAGCGTGCGAAAGCCTAAAGTCTAAAGCCTAAAGCCGCGCCCGAGGCGCCTTGCGGCTCCCCTCCTCAGCGGGCCGCAGGTCGGCCGGCAGCTGCTCCCGGGCGAGCCCCGCCACCCGCGCTAGGGCGTCCGCCGCCGGCGGAGCCGGGCCCATTGGTGCGCGCGGGCGCGGCGGGCAGATCCTTCTTCAGTGCGTCGAGGGTCGCGCCGAGCCGTGCCAGCGTCTCAGGGTTGGTCTTGGCGAGGTCGGCCTTCTCGGAGGGATCATCCTTGAGGTTATAGAGCTGGCGGGCCTCTCCCGCCTGCGGCTCGATCAGCTTCCAGTCGCCGTCAATCAGGGCGATATCGTAGGAGGCGATCAGGATGGGGTCGCGCTTCGCGGGTTTGCCCGAGAGGAGCTGTGGCAGCTGGTTGGTGCCGTCCAGCTTGGCCCCCGCAGCAGGTTTGGCACCTGCGGCGGCCACTAAGGTGGGGAAGAGGTCGTGTGCGGCGATGGGTTGCGTGAGGACCGCGCCGGCGGGGATGCGGTCGGGCCAACGCACGAGCGCTGGCGTGCGGATGCCTCCCTCCCAGACGGTATCCTTGCCGCCGCGGAGCGGCGCGTTGTTGCCGCCGTTGCGCACGGCGCCGCCGTTGTCGGAGAGGAAAATGACGAGCGTGTTGGCGCGCAGGCCCTCGCTCTCGAGCGTATCGAGGATACGACCGACACCGAGGTCCATCGACTCGAGCACAGCGCGGTAGACACTCGCTTTTTCTCCCGCTGCCTTGTGCTTGGCAACGAGCTCGGGTGGCGCGACCAGCGGGATGTGGGGCGCGTTGAAGGCGACTTGGAGATAGAAGGGCTTGGTCTTGTCGCGCACCTTGATCTGGCGCACGGCATCGTCGGCGAGCAGGTCGGTGCTGTAGCCCTTCTCGTCCAGGGTCTTTCCGTCGCGCTGCCAATCGATGGTGCCGCGCATGTTGGTGTGCGCGTTGTAGTCGATCTCGCCGCCGAGGAAGCCGTAGAAGCGGTCGAAGCCCTGCTGCTGTGGCGTGGTACTGCGTCCGAGGTGCCACTTGCCGATGAGCGAAGTCTGGTAACCAGCGGCGCGCAGTGTCGCTGGCAGGGAGGGGAGTCCGGCGGGCAGGCCCGTGTCGCGGCCTTGGATGGCGCCGACGATGCCATGGCGGCGAGGGCTTTGTCCGGTGAGCAGAGCCGCGCGGGTCGGGCTGCAGAGGGGATAGACGTAGAAGCGGCCGAGCTCGGTGCCCTCTTTGGCTAGACGCGAGAGCCGCGGCGTGGGCATGTCCTTCGAGTGGAAGCCGACGTCACCCCAGCCAAGATCGTCGGCCACGATAACCAGGATGTTGGGCTGGCGTGTCTCAGCCGTCACAGCGGTCGCCAAGCAGGCGAGGAGGAGGCGGGCGAGAAGGTGGCTTGGGCGCATACGGGCTTTAAGATGAACCCCGACTGAGAGTCAAAGTTCGCGGTCAGGCGCCTCGGTGCGGTTGACGCGACGGTCGCCTCCGCTAGCCTCGAATCAATGAGCGCCCAATCTCGGTTTCCGGACGACCGTCGCAAGGGTCCCGCTAAGCGTGTCCGTAAGTCGGCGGCCAAGGCTTCGTCCGCGAAGGCACGGCAGGGTGGGGCGGCATTACCCAGGGATATGATTCGGCTGAAAAACGGTCGCGTCGTGCGCAAGGGTGAGTTCGTGGTCTATGTTCGTCTGCGGAAGGGTGGCCACGGTGTCTACGTGTTGAGCGAGGACCTGATTTATCTGCCGCCCGAAGCGGATATCGCCGCGCTGGAAATCGACCGCGGTATCTCGCTCGATAGCCCCTTGGTGCTGCATCCCGAGTCCGAGGGCGAGTAAGCCGCAGGCAGTTGGTTTAGGCTTTAGGGAAAGATGTTTTGGGTTATCCCTAGCCGTCATGGCGCGCTGCATCCCCGAGGCGGTCCACGAGAGCCATCGCGTGCGCGGCGAGGCCGACTTCCTGCACCGCCTGCGCACGGAGCTCTCGGATGAGTGGATGGTCCTGCACTCGCTGAACCTCGGCGCGGCCGAGCGCGCGGGCGAGTTCGAGGCGGACTTCGTCCTGCTGCATCCCCGGGGTCGCCTGACCCTCGAGCTCAAGGGCGGCGCCATCACCTGCCAAGAAGGCGACTGGCACTCCCGCGGTGCGGGCGGCCGTTTCCGCATCAAGCCGCCCTTCCACCAGGCCAAGACCAACGCCCATGAGGTCCATGAGCACCTCAAGCGCGTCTTCGGACCTGATTCGCCCGAGGCCGGTGCGCCGTACACCCATGCCGTCGTCTTCCCGGACTGCGACTTCGACGCCCCGAGCATCGAGGCCCCGCGCGACCGCACGCTTGACCGCGCCGCCTTGGCCGGGCCGCTCGAGGTGGTCATGATCCCCCTGCTTGCCGTCGCCGAGGCGCAGTTGGTCGCGCGCAAGCCCGGCAGCGCGGTGCCGGCGCCGCTCACGCCGGCCCAGCTCGCCGCCACCCTGCAGGCGCTGCGTCCCGACCTGCGCCTCGTGCCCAACCTGAGCGCGCCCGAGTTCGACGCGCACCTCGCGCGGCTCTCCGCGGAGCAGCTAGCCGTTTTCCAGCTCATCGAGGGTAACCCGCGACTGCGCGTCACCGGGGGCGCGGGCACGGGCAAAACCCTCATCGCCCTCGAGGCCTGTCGCCGCGAGCGCGCCGCCCGTCCCGGCGCGCGCATCGGCTTGGTCTGCTTCAACCGCTACCTCGGGCAGCATCTCGCGCGTCAGGTCGAGGCCGAGGGGCTCGATGATCGCATCGAGGCTGGATCGCTCTTCCTGCACATCGACCAGTTGCTCGGCGTCGAGCCGCTGCCGGCGGGCTCGCCTCACGCCGCCTATGCCGAGCGCGCCGCACGCGCCGCGGAGGCCGCGGCCGCGCTGCCCGACGCGCGGCGCTTCGACCTGCTCGTCGTCGATGAGGGACAGGACATGCGGGCCACACCCGATCACCTGCGCATCCTCGACGGGCTGCTCAGGGGTGGCTTTGCCGCCGGACGCTGGCGCTGGCTCGAGGATGCCGGCCAGGCGTTGGTCTACACGCCCGAGCCGCCCGCGCCTCATCCGGCCGCCGACGCCGTCGCCGCGGCCCTCGCCTCGGCCGCGGCCGCGCACCTCCGGCGCAACTGGCGCAACACCGACAACGTCGCCGATGCCTTCGCACGCGTCGCTGGTCTGCCGCGCGACCCCGCCTCGGGCTTCCCCGGTCCGAGCCCCTCCCTTGCCCGCGCGGCCAAGGGGCGCGAGCTCGAGACCCTCGACGCCCTGCTCGCGCGGGTCGTCCTCGCCAAGCATGCGCCCGAGGAGGTCGTCGTCCTTAGCCTGCGCGGTGCCGGTCGCGAGTGTTATGCCGGCCGGGAGACACTGGGCGGCCTCCGGCGCGCCGAGTTCAACCCGCTCCTGCCCGCCGGACGCGACGAGATCCGCACCGCGACTGTCGCCAAGTTCAAGGGCTTGGAGTCCCATGCCGTCGTGCTCGTCGACATCGACCGCGTCGAAAACGAGCGCGATCGCCGAGCCCTTTATGTTGGTATGTCGCGCGCCAAGTATGGCCTTTACCTGCTCGGCGGACCGGAGGCCATCCAGGCCATCGAGGCACAGTTGGCCTGATCGGGAGCCTAAGGCCTAAAGGCGGGGCGGTGCTCCGGTGACCGGTGACGAGTGACCGGTCGCACAAGCCTTCGGCTGCCTCGGGCAGAGCTGGCGCTCCGCGCCAGCCGTGATCGCCGCGGAGCGGCAACCCTACCAAGGTGGCAACGAGCGTGCGAGTTCACGCAGCGGTCACCGGTGACCTGTCACCGGAGTCTCCAAGCCTTGGGCTTTGGCCCCTTTCTTCCCGCTTCCCGCCTCCTGCTTGTCCCTTTTCCCCTTACAGGCTCTCTGTGTCATTATAATCTGTCCGGCTTGACCCCGGGGGCCGGGCAGGGCAGTCTGCTTGTGCTGGCTCAACTATGTCCCCGCGCAATCCGCCGAGCCAGCACACCCAAACTCCCAATCCCACGCCTCCGCCGGACCTGAGTCCCGCCTCCAGCTTCACCGTCGTCACAGCCGCTCCCGCGGCTGCCAATCTCCGGTAAGCGGACGCGCCTGCGTGTGGGGTCGCCCTTTTGCGGCGATCGTGCCCGCGGGCGTCCCGCCCCGTCACGAAAATGTCGACGACGATTCGCTATCGCCAGGCCAAGGAGTACCTCGCCGCCCTGCGTTTGCTCGCGGACGACGAGCCCTCGCTGGAGCTCCGTCACCCTGAGCAGGTGCGCTCGCCCTATTGGCAGGCCGCCGATCTTCAGGTTGTCCCCAACGAGTCGCACGAGCGTACCGATGCCTTCGCCGCGCACCAGATTGTGATCTTTACGCGCCATGCCGATTCGCTGAGCTGGCTGCTCTACATGCTCAGGGATGCCTTCGGCGATTACCTGACGCCAGACAACAAGTCGCTCGTCTTCGGCCAGCTCGGGCTCGCCCTGCGCCAAGCCCAGGCAGGTCCCGATGGTCATTGTCCGGCCAAGCTCCAGCTCGCTGTCCTCGATGCCGCCGATCTCGCCCTCGAGGCTTTTCTTGAAGCCGAGCAGATGCGGTCGCGTCGTCGCACCGGCCACAAGGGACGTGGGCCGCTCTAGAGGCGTGCTCCTAGTGTGCGGGCGACTTCCTCGATAAACGCGCGGTGCTTGGGCGGCGCTGCCTCCCGCCAATCGGCCAAGTGCTGGCTGAGTGTTAGGTTGGGGTCGCGTCGCTTGCCTAGGTTCAGGAAGGTCACGGCTTCCCAGCCCGAAGGAGTGCGCTCGAAGACTGGCAGCAGATGGCGGGCCACAACGTTGTTCTTCTCGCGTTGGACGGAGTTGGATCGCATCGATGATTCGTTCGCCGCCAGCCAGCGGATGAAGTTGGCATCCGCCGGCAGCGTGCGTTCGGTCTCACGCAGTCGGTCATCGGCGTAGTTGCGGAGTGATTGCGCGTAGTCTCGCCAGTTAGGGTAGGGTGGGTGTGTTCGCCACGACTCAGCCATCGCGCGCAGGGCGAAGAGAGAGGCGGTCTCGCAGATGGATTCCTCGAGCCAATGGTTCGCGCGCTTCTCACGGATCCATGGTTTGCGCCAGTCATTGGCATGTCCGGCCAGGGCGTGCGCGAATTCATGCGAGAATTGGAAGGCGTATTGTGACCAATAGGTGCCGGTGGTGGTTACTCCGATGGCGATGCGTCCGTTGGCACGATGGTCGAACGCCGCAATCGGGTAATCGGGACTGAGGAAGACCTCGAAGCCCGGGGTCTGCCACCGGGTCGATGGGCATTGCCGCCAGATGGACTCGGCGGCCGAGCTGAGCACCGCGGTGACGTTGGCCGGCGGTGCTTTGAAGTCAGATGCGAGCGTGATATCGATGCGCTGCCCAGCATCCTCAGCGGACGCGACCGTGGCGATGAGGAGCAGTGCTCGGATCTGGCTTATCAGTTGCATGGCGAGGTTGTGTAAATCACGCATTCCGAAGCAGCACAACGCCGGCGACGGCGATGGCGGCGCCAATCCAGGCGCGCCGGCCGGGCCGACGTCCCTCCGTCGCCCACTGCATCGGTAGCGCGAGGATGGGGGTCAGAGCGACGACACTCAGGACGATGGCGGCGGGATGCAACGTCAGCGCCCATTGGTAGCAGGCGACGCCGAGAGCGGGACCGGAGATGCCGTTCATCAGCATCCAGCCAGGTCCGCGCAGGGAATCATACGGGCGCGAGAGACCCGCAAGCAGGCCTGTCCGCCGTGTCTGCCAGAGCGCGTAACCGAGCACGATGGGCACGCCACCGAGCAAGCGCACCAATCCTTGGCCGATACCATCGGGCATTGTCGCTCCCGCGAGGTCACAGGCGTGGTGTGCGAGCGGGGTGCTGACGGCGCCGCAGGCCTGCCCGAAGGCGGCGAGTATGCCGAGTGCGATGCCAATGCGGCGCTGGCGACGGTCGTCCGACCCTTCCGACGGTGCGCCGAGGGCGACAACGACACCCGCAAGGATGACGGTCGCGGCGCCCGCTTGGGCCCACCGGATAGTCGTGCCCAGCAGCAGGTACTCGATGGCGAGCGCGAGGGGCGCCGCGAGGCACTGCATGAGCAGGATGGTTAGTGCAGGGCCGATGCGAGGTAGCGCGTTGAAGAGCGCGATGTCACCCAGGCCCAGTCCGAGCGCGCCGCTCAGCACCAGCCATTGCCAGCCCGGCGCGATGCAGTCGCGCCCCGAGAGCAGCACCCAGCTGCCGATGACCGCGAGCGCGATAACAATGCGGCCTGCGTTGGCGAGGTCGGGCCCGTGGTGGTGTGTGCTCTGCCGGGCGCACGAGACGGACCAGGCGAAGAGCAGGGCGGTGAGGAAGGCGTATTCCACTCAGGGGAAGCGTTCCATCACTTTGACGCCCACGGCGTCGGCGACAAGCCGTCCGTCATCGGTCAGGGCGAGCACCTCGCCATCCCAGGTCGCCAGGCCATCCTCGGCGAGTTGCCCGGCCAGTTCGATCACGCCCTGTGGCACCGACGTGGCGAAGCGCGTGGCGAGATTGTCCGGGCGCACGCCGGCATTGGTGCGAAGTCCGAAGACGAGTGCGTCGCAGAGGAGGAGCGCGGGTGTCAGTTCGACAACTTGCTCGTAGGCAAGCTCTCCGGATTCAACGCCGCTGAGCCAGCGGTCGAGGTCGTGGACATTCGTCCGTCGCCGTCCGGCGTGTTGCGAGGAGGCGGAGGGACCGTAGCCGATCCACTCGCGCATCTCCCAGGTCGCTAGGTTGTGACGGCAGGCATGACCGGATCGGGCGAAGTTCGAGACCTCGTACTGCGCGTAGCCTGCGTCGCGTAGCGTCGCCCAGGTGCGGCGGTAAAGCCGCGCCTCGAGGTCGCGGTCGATGCGCACCTTGCCCTGGGACAGCTTGACGAACATCGCGGTGTCTTCCTCGAAGGTCAGGCAGTAGGTCGACAGATGGTCGGGCGCGAGGGCGATGGCCGCCCGAAGGTCGGCTTCCCAGCGGGCCTCGTCCTGCCCGGGTACGGCGAAGATGAGGTCGAGATTGGTGCTGGCGAAGCCGGCCGCACGCACGAGATCCCAAGCCTCGCGTATCTGCTTGGTGGAATGGCGCCGTCCGAGTGCCTCAAGCGTGGCGTCATCGAAACTCTGCACGCCGAGCGAGACGCGCGTCACGCCGACCTCGCGCAGTGCGCGCAGCTTGTCGGCGCGCACCGACGACGGTGCCAGCTCGACCGACCACTCGGCGGGGCGTCCGCCCGCACGCACCATCGCCTCACCGAGCCGGCGGAGGTCGTCGGCGGGCAGCAGGCCCGGGGTGCCACCGCCCCAGAAGGCGGTTTCGAAAGGCGTGCCCGAAGGCACCAACGCCAGCTCGCGCTCCATGCCTGCGAGGTAGCGCTCAATCTTTGCGCGCTCCGGCTGCTCCTGGTAGAAGGCGCAGAAGTCGCACGTCGACGCGCAGAAAGGGATATGGAGATAAGCAGAGGGCAAGGGGGGTAGGGAGAGCGGGAAGCGGGAAGGAGCAAGCGGGAAGCGGCAGGATATGCCGGGAGACTAAGGACTAAAGACAAAGGACTAAGGCGAACGATAAGCGGGGACATTGGTCTTCCTGCTTGCTCCTTCCCGCTTCCCGCTGCGCCTTGCGCATCCTTTAGTCTTTAGTCCTTCGTCCTTCGTCTCTCAATGTTCCCCATGACCGTCACGCGTTCTCAGATTATCGCTCGAGGACTCTTCTGCGCCTGCCCGAACTGCGGGGAGCACGGGTTGCTGAGGTCCTGGTTCAAACTGCAGCCAGCCTGCACGGGGTGCGGCATGGACTTGGCGAAGTCGGACGGCTTTTACACCGGCACGACGTCCATCGGTTATGTCGCCTCGATCGTCGTCGTGCTCATCCCCGTGCTCGTGCTCGTGGCAAAGAAGATTCTGTCCGTTGCGGTGGGCGTGACCATCGGCATCCTTGGCAGCTTCGCCTTCGTGGTCCTAATCTACCCTGTGATGCTCTGCTGGATGGTCATGGCCTACCACGTCGCGCTCCCCCAGGAACTGCCGGCAAACCGCTCTTAAGTCGCGTCCGGGAACTAAGGGTTGTCCGGGCTGTCGGGTGGGGTAGGCTCAATCCACCCCGCTGATGCCCCCGTTTGTCCGTAGCCTGCTTGTCGCTTGGATGGCTCTGCCGCTTTGCGTATCGGCAGCGCCAGAGAGCCTCTTTGACGGCAAATCCCTTGTCGGATGGGACGGTGACCCGGCTTGGTGGACGGTGCAGGATGGCGAGATTCGCGGCGGATCGTTGACCAAGGATATCCCTGCGAACCAATTCATCGCCACCCAGCGTAGCTTCCAGAACTTCGACCTCACCCTAAAGCTCCGCCTGACGGGCACGGGCTTTGTCAACAGCGGCGTTCAGGTCCGTAGCATGCGCGTCCCGGGCAGTAGCGAGATGTCGGGGTACCAGGTCGACTACGGCCCAGGCTGGCACGGCAAGCTCTACGATGAGAGCCGGCGCAACGCGGTGATTGCCGACTCGGTCGACCCCAAGGCGGTCAAGGCAGCCGTCAAAGAAGGCGACTGGAACGAGCTTCGCGTGCGCGCGGAGGGACGACGTATCCGCACCTGGATCAACGGTGTGCCCGCTCTCGACTACACCGAGGCCGCCACCGGCATCCCGACCGATGGGCGCATCGCCGTGCAGATTCACGGCGGGGGCAAGTCGGTCATCCAGGTTCGTGACGTGACCATCGAGGAACTGCCGCCCTCGCCCGACCTGCCCACGTGGGAGAAGCCGCGCGCCGCCGAGAAAAAGCCCGCGCCAGCCCGCAAGGATACCAGCCACAATGATGTCCGTGGCGAGCGTCGCTCCGCCGAGGAGCAGCAGCGGATGTTCCGCCTCCCCGAGGGCTTCGAGATTGAGCTTTTTGCCAAGGAGTCCGACGGCTTCGGCAAGTTCATCCTGCTCATCTTCGACCAGAAAGGACGCGCCTGGTCGTCGACCGCCCTCGAGTATCCGGTCGACGCCAACGAGAACCCCGCCGCGGCCGAGGCGCTCTACAAGTCGCATGCCCGCGACAAAGTCTTGGTCTTCGACCAGCCTTTCGGCCCGGGTCCCCACGCACCGCGCACCTATGCGGATGGGCTTGCGATCACCGAGGGTGTCCTGCCGTACCGGGACGGTGCCGTGGTCCAGCACGGCCAGGACGTCGTCTTCCTGCGCGACACCAACGGCGATGGCCGCAGCGACCGGCGAGAGGTCCTGCTCACGGGTTTCGGCGTGCAGGACAGCCACCTTTTCCCGCACCAGTTCACCCGCGCACCCGGCGGTTGGTTCTGGCTCGCGCAGGGCGCCTTCAACAGTGGCAAGGTCATCACGTCCAAGGGCGAGGCCGTCGACTTCCCTGGCACGCGCATGGCGCGGTTCCGTCCCGATGGCAGCCGCTTCGAGCCCACCTGCGTCGGCCCCTGCAATATCTGGGGACTGGTGCTCACCGGCGAGGGCGAGGTCTTCATCCAGGAGGCCAATGACTACGGTTACCCGGTCATGCCGTTCCACGAGTACGCCTGGTACCCGGGCTGCGCCGACCAGCTCGCCAAGTCGTACCAGCCGCCGTTCCCCGTCGCCGCACCCAAGTTCCGCCTCGGTGGCTCGGGCCTGAGCGGTCTCGCGCTGAGTGACCGTGGCGTCTGGCCAGCGGGCTACGACGATGTGATGTACGTGGCCAATCCCATCACCTCGCGCGTCAACGCCATCCGGATGCGGCGCGACGGGCCCGGCTACGCCCTCGAGCAGCTTCCCGACCTCGTCGCCTGCGACGACCCCTTCTTCCGGCCAATCGCCATGACCTTCGGTCCCGACGGCTGCCTCTACGTCGTCGATTGGTACAACAAGATCATCAGCCACAACGAGGTCGCGCGCAACCACCCCGACCGGGACAAGCAGTCCGGTCGCATCTGGCGCGTCAAGCCCCGCGGCTACCAGCCGCCCGTGCCGGTCGACTACACCAAGTTGTCCGACGCCCAGCTCATCGCGCGCCTTGGAGGCCGCATCACCGCCGATGCCCATCTCGCCTGGCAGACCCTCGCCGACCGCGAGCCAACCCCGTCGCTGCTTGCCGCCCTCAACGCCGTGCTTACCGAGTCCGGCGCCTCCGACGCGCGTCGCATCCAGGCGCTCTGGGCCCTCGGTTGGCTCGGGCGCACGCCGATCGACGAGGCCAGGCGGCTCTGGTCTGACCCCAACCGCAATGTCCGCCGCGAGGCGGTCAACGCGGTGCGCAACTCAACCGGCGCCGCCGGCCACATCGCCGCGCTCGCCGCGCTCCGCGCCGATCCCGATCCCGAGGTGCGACAGGCCGCGATCAAGACGCTCGGCGAGGCCCTGCCGGCCGCCGAGGTCCTGTCGGCGCTCATCACCTTCGCCCAACCCTCGCTGGATGGGCCGATTGCGCCCGACAAGAACAATAAACCAATCCGCGTCGGCGTGGCCTATGACCGCGAGTTCGAGCGCTTCCTTGTGCGCATGTACCTCGAGCGGCACCCCGGGGCGGTCGCCACGTTCCTTGACTCGCCTGCGGCACGGGCGCTCCCGTCCGCCCAGCGCCTGTTCGCCATCCTCGCCCTTGAGCCCAAGGCGGGGGCGGGGCTGCTGGCCAAGCTCTTGCCCCAGCTCGAGCGCACCCCGACCAGCGAGGAACTACTGCGCGTCGCCCAGAACCTCGACAATCCCGACTGCGCCCAGTCTCTGAAGGTCCTGCTTGGGCGCCAAGAATCGCGACGCGGGCTGGCCGAACAGCTGGTGGCACTGCGCACGAAGTTGGACGCCACGCGGGTCGCTTCCGTGGTCGCCGATGCCGCCAAGGCCTTGCTTGCCGGAGACGCATCCGATCAGGCGGTGGCCGTGCGACTGGTCGGCGCTTTCCAACTCAAGTCCCTCGGTCAACCGCTCGACGCGCTAGTCCGCACCGGGCAGCCCGCTCAGAGGTTGGTGGCGCTCGAGGCCCTGCGTGAGCTGCGCGCCGGCGACCCCAAGCTGCTCGCCGGACTCGTGCTTGATGCGGATGCGGCGGTGGCCGAGCGCGCCCTTGCGGCGCTGCTCGTCGCCGAGGCGCCCGAGGCGCCGTCCCTTGCGATCGGCCTTCTGCCCCAGCTCGATGTGTTGCGCCGTCGACAGGTCTACCAGGAACTCAGTGGCAACAAGGCCGGAGCCAAGGCGCTCGCCGCGGCAGTCGTTGAGAAACGTGCCGCTGCGGACGAGATTGACGGCGCGGTCGCGGAGAAGCTCTCGCTGGCGCTCGGCGACGGCCCCGAGCTGGACGCGCTCATCGCCGCCACCGGTGGTGTCTTCCGTCCGGTGCTCGCGCTCGACGGCTCGAACGAGGCAATCACGCGGTCCAAGACCGACCTGCGCGGTCCCTTTACCCTCGAGTTCTGGGTGCGACTCGCGCCGGGCATCGACAACAGCGATGGCGTGCTCGGCGCCCCGGGGCAGATGGACGCCAATTTCGCCGACGGACGCTTCCGCATCTATGCGTTCGAACCGCTGGGAGACGTCGCCATCTCCCGCCGGCCCATCACCCCCGAGATCTGGACCCACTACGCGGTGACTCGGGATGCCGCGGGTGAGTTCCGCATCTATGTCGACGGGGAGCTTGATGTCGTCGGGGCGAAGCGCGCGACCAAGGACTTCCTCGGCTGTGACGTTGGCTGGACCGTGCCCGCTGGTGGCACCAAGGGCGCGCTCGCCGAGTTCAGGGTTTGGAACACCGTTCGTTCCGCCAAGGAGATCCGAGACAACTTCACTCGCACCTATGCTGGTCAGGATCGCCCGGCCTCGCTCGTATTCCACAACGCGGGCGGCGAGACCTCCTGGGGCGAGCTCGGCAAGGGCGCGCGGATCGCGCGCACCACCGACGTGCCGCCGACCCTCACCGCCGAGAAATTCCACGAGCTCGAGCGCAAGCAGGCTCGCTACATGGAGCTCGGTCGCCGCGGTGGCGATCCAGCCAAGGGCAAGGCACTCGTCGCGCTCTGCCAGGCCTGCCATATGATCGGCAGCCAGGGTGGGGCCATCGGCCCGAACCTCAGCGGCGCTGGCGCGATGGGCCTCGAGGCCGTCGTGCGCAACATCGTGGAGCCGAACGCGGCGATGGAGCCGGCCTACCGGGTCTTCCGACTCGAGCTGAAGTCGGGTGAGGTGCGGGACGTCTTCCATGTCAGCGAGGACGCGTCAGCTTACGTCGTCCGCCAGCCCGGCGGACCTGAGTCGCGGGTGCCCAAGGCAGATGTCCGTTTCGCGCGCTTCCTGCGCCGCTCGCTCATGCCCGAGGGTCTGCTCGATGGCCTGTCCGACGAACAGATTGCCGACTTGCTGGCCTACATCCAGACCCTGCGCTGAACGGATAGGGCCATCGCTCTTTAGTCTTTAGTCCTTGGACTTTAGTCTCTCTATCGAGGCCATGTCCGCTTGGTTCAATCCTGCCCGCGAGCTCGACGCCCTCATCCGGCGCGTCGCCGGCGGTCTGCCTGCGCTCGGCCCCGGCTTCGATCCCCAGGTGCGGCCGGCCACGGACACCCGCCACGGCGACTTCCAGTGCAATGGCGTGCTGGCCGCGGCCAAGGCTGCCAAGGCCAACCCTCGTGCCCTCGCCACCGACCTCCTCGCGGCCCTCGCTGCCGAGGGCACGCTGGCCAAGGCCGGCCTCCAGGCTGATGTCGCCGGCCCCGGTTTCATCAATTTCCGTCTGACCCCCGCCGCGCTCGCGGCGTGGATTGAGGAATACCGCGATGCCGACGCCTGGCGCCGCGGAGCCTCCGCGCTCTACGCCGGCCGCGCCGTGGTCATCGACTACCCCTCGCCCAACACCGCGAAGCAAATGCACGTCGGTCACCTCCGGCCGATTGTCATTGGCGAGGCCGTGGCCCGTCTGCTCGAGTTCTGCGGCGCCAAGCTGACGCGCGACAACCACATCGGCGACTGGGGCACCAACTTCGGCATCCTCATCCTCGCAATCAAGCGCAAGGGCTTCGTCCTCGACGCCGCCAGCCCCACCGCCCTCGAGGATCTCGAGGCGCTTTATAAGGAGGGCAGCGCACTGACCAAGGCCGATCCCGCCGAGCTCGAGGCTGCGCGCGCCGAGCTCGCGCGGCTCCAGTCCGGTGATGCAGAGAGCACCGCGCTTTGGGAGCGCATCGTCGCCGTCTCCAACGCCGCCTGCCAGCGGATCTACGACCAGTTCGGGCTGCGCAGCGACGTCACCCTCGGCGAGTCCTTCTACCGCGACAAGGTCGACCGCGTCTACCGCGAGCTCCGCGAGTGCGGCCTCGCCGAGGAGAGCGACGGCGCCCTCGTCGTCTGGCATGACGACATCCCGCGCTTCTCGCGCCACGCCGAGACCAAGCTACCCTTCATCGTGCGCAAGAAGGACGGGTCGTCCAACTACGCCTCGACCGACCTGGCGACCATCCTCCACCGCGTCGAGCACTTCCGCGCCGAGGAGATCGTCTATGTGACCGACGGGCGCCAGCAGGACCATTTCCAGCAGCTCTTCGTCACCGCGGAGAAGTGGTTCAAGGCGACCAACCGCAAGCTGCCCCGCCTCCGCCACGTCTGGTTCGGCACCATCCTCGGAGAGGACGGCAAGGCCATCAAGACGAAGTCCGGGGACCCCGTTCGCCTGCAAGCGCTGATCGACGAGGCGACCGAGAAGGCCTACGCCAAGGTCACGGAGAAGAATCCCGAGTTGCCCGAGGCCGAGCGCCGCGAGGTCATCGCCCCGCGCATCGGCATCGCCGCCCTCCGGTACACCGACCTCGGGTCCAACCGAACGATGGACTACCGCTTCTCCTGGGAGAAGATGCTGGCCTTCGAGGGTAACACCGCGCCCTACCTGCTTTACCAAGCCGTCCGCGTGCGCTCTGTCTTCCGGAACGCGCAGCTGCGACCCGGCGAGGGCGAGGCCGGTGCCACCCCGCCCGAGAGCCCGGGCGAGATCGCGCTCGCGCGCAAGCTCCTCGGCTTCTCCGCCGCACTCGACGAGGCCTGCGATGACCTCCGGCCCCATGCGCTCTGCACCTACCTGCATGAGCTCGCCGGTGCCTACAGCTCGTTCTACGCCGACAACAAGGTGCTGGTCGAGGAGCCCGGCGTGCGCGCCCGCCGCCTCGCGCTCTGCGCCCGCACCTCCGCCTTGCTGGAGTCAGGTCTCCGCCTCCTCGGCATCGAGCCGCTGGAGCGGATGTGAGCACGCGGCTTCGCCGCGCCAGCAGGAGGCGGGAAGGGGCAAGCGGAAAGCTGGAACCGGGAGAATTCCCGAGCCGGCTTATCATGGGTCACCCTGCTCGCTGAGCGGGTCCGCCTTGTGCAGCCTCTTGCTCCTTCCTGCTTCCCGCCTCCCGCTCCGCCTCCCATGATTCTTCCATCCATGGACCTTCGCGTCATCCTTGTCGGTCCCGAGAACCCGCTCAACGTCGGGTTCGTCGCCCGCGCGATGCGCTGCTTCGAGGTCGCGGAACTCACGCTGGTCACCGGGTGGACGGAGATTCCGGCCGAGGCGCGCGTCACGGGCGTGGCCGCGCCCGAGGTGTTGGACGCCGCGCGCTTGGTGCCAAACCTCGCCGCTGCGCTTGAGGGTTGCGCGACGGCGGTCGCCTTCAGTCGGCGTCCCTTGAACCTCGAGCAACGGGAGTTCGAGTTGCCGTCACCGCCAGCCGGGCTGTCGAGCGGGCAGGGCAGGGTGGCACTGGTCTTCGGACGGGAATCCAACGGACTCACCCGCGAGGAGGCCGTGCTTTGCCCCTGGCTCTGCCGGATCCCCTCGACGCCCGGCATCAGCCTGAACCTCGGACAGGCCGTCGCCCTCGCGCTCTACCAACTCAGGTCCCGCGCCGCGCCGATGGGCTCGGCTGACGAGCCCACGGTCGCGGTCGACCGCCTGATGACGCTCCATGACTTTCTCGAGGCACGGCTCAGCCGATCCCATCGCTTCAGCCCTGAGCGGTTGATGCACGTCCGCCAGATGCTCTACCGCCTCGATATGACCGAGACGGAGTTCAACCTCCTCTTCAGCATCGTGCGCGAGCTCGACGACCCGATGGAGGAGCGGCGCCTGCGACGCCGGGCGCAAGCTAAGGATTAGTATTGCATCAACTTATCAAGATACATTGATTTGACAGATGTCAGCCGACCTGCTCCAGCGCCTGCGCTCGCCGCGCCCCACCGTCTCGGTGGAGTTCTTCCCGCCCAAGACGGCGGAGGCGGCGGCGCAGATGCTCGCCGAGGCGGCGAAGCTCCGTCCGCTGGGCATCGATCTCGCCTCGATCACCTACGGTGCGGGTGGGACGACCCGTGAGACCACCCTGACGGCCGGCCGCGAGCTGGTTGCCCTGGGCTACGGCGTTGTCGCCCACCTGACCTGTGTCGGGCACAGCCGGGCCGAGTTGGAGGCGCTGGTCGACCAGTACGCCGCCGCCGGCTTCGCGGGCATTCTCGCCCTGCGCGGCGATCCGCCCCGGGGTGCGGTCGGATTCACGCCTCATCCCCAAGGGCTGCGTTACGCCTCCGAGCTTGTGCAGCTCATCCGGGCGCGTCTGGGTGACCGGATTGCCGTCGGTGTGGCCGGATTTCCGGAGAAGCATCCGGACTCGCCCGACACGGCGAGCGACCTGCGATGGTTCGCCCACAAGGTGCATGCCGGGGCTGACTTCGTCACCACCCAGCTTTTCTTCGACAACGCGGATTACCTTCGGCTCGTCGCCGAGAGTCGCGCCGGAGGTGTCGGTGTTCCGATCATCCCGGGCATTCTGCCCGTGCGCTCGCTCAAGCAGGTCCGCAATTTCTGTGCCCTGAGCCAGGCACGGATCCCTGCCGAGCTCGAGGCGGCTCTGGTCGCTTGCGGAGAGGATGAGGCCGCGCAGCTGCGCGTCGGGCTCGACTGGGCCGAGCGGCAGATCGCCGGTTTGCTCGCGGCGGGTGCGCCTGGTGTGCACCTTTATATCGTCAATCGCTCGGACACCGCCCGCGAGCTGCTCGGCCGTCTGCGTGCCCGGGGACTGCTCGACCCCGCCTGAGCGCGAGAGAGGGGTCTTGCCCATCCGCCCGCGGGCGGCTTGGGTGAGGCATGACGTCCGCGGACAAAGCCCAGCCCCAGCCTTGGCGTTGGGGTGATGCCATCCGGTGGGTGCTCTATGACTTTGCCAACACCGCCTTCGCGATGGTCGTGCTGGCGCTGGTCTTCCCGCGCATGTTCAAGGTGCACTGGGCGGCGGGTCTTGACCCGGCGGCGGAGTCGGTAGCCTACAAGGTGGCCCAAGCCGTGCCCTGTCTGCTTGTCTTCTGCGTCGCCCCCTTCCTGGGGCAGCTCGCATCCTCGTCCGCGTTCCGCGCCCGGGGCCTGCGCATCGCCGTATTCGCTGGTGCACTTCTGACCGCGCTGCTCGGCTGGGTCCCGGCCGGTGGTTGGCTGGCTGCTGCGCTCCTTTACACTGGAGCGGCCGCGCTATTCTACGTCGCGGCGACCTTCTACGACTCGATGCTGGTGGACTGTGCGCCACCGGGGCGGCGCCATGTGTTGAGCGGGGCGGCCTTCTCCGCCGGCTTTATCGCGGGCATCCTTATCCTCGTCGCGCTGCACCTGGGCGTCTTTGCCGGACGCATGTGGATGATCTATCCGGCGGCCGCGGCCTGGTGGTGCCTCTTCGCGCTACCGTTGGTCAGTCGGTCGGGTGGGACGCCGACGCCGCTGCCTGCCCTGGGCGAGACCTGGGCGGATACTCGCGCCACCGCAGGCGAGATCTGGGGCAACCTCGAGCTACGCTGGTTCCTTGTCGCCTTCATCCTCTACATCGACGGCGTCCACGCGGTAAAGACCACCGCGACGCACCTCGGCACGGTGCTCGGTTATGGCGAAGGTGACCTCATCCTCGCCTTCTTCGTCGTGCAGGCCGTGGGCGTGCCTGCGGCGCTGGGCTTCGGGTGGCTCGGTCATCGCTTTGGAGCGCCCCGCATTCTCATCACCGGTCTGGTCGTCTACACCCTCATCGCCTTGTTCGGTGCGCGGATGCAGCCCGGCGACATCACCGTCCTCGGTGCGACCTTCCCCCGCGTCTGGCTGCTCGCCGGTGCGGTCGGGCTGGTGCAGGGGGGCGTGCAGGGCCTGAGCCGGTCGCACTTCGCCTCGCTGGTGCCCGCCGGTCGCGAAGCGGCCTACTTCGGATTCTACGGGATGATCGGCCGGTTTGCCTCGTTCCTCGGACCCTTGCTCGGCGCCGTGGCGGGCTGGGTGCTCGCGGACCCGGCCGATCCCACCTCGGCCGAGCGCTGGGGCTTTGCCTCCTTCGCGCTGCTCTTCGCCCTCGGCATCGCCGGTGTGGCGATGAGCTCCGAGGTCCGGGCGTGGCGCGCCGATGCCAGCGCTTGAGGCCTTTTCCTAGGCGTCGTGATAGTCGAGGAAGGAACGGGCACCTTCTTCCCCGAGGTAGGCGGCGAGTAGCTTCGGATCGGTCTTGGTCAGGTTGACGGTGATCAGGCCGTCCAGGCAGCCTCCGAAGGATTCGTCGACATTGAAGGCAATGAGCCGTCCATTGAGTTTAAGGTAGTGCTTCAGTAGAGTCGGAATCGACCGGTCGTCCGACTCCATCTCGCTGACGAGCCCATTGATGTGCTCCAAGTCGAAGGCGCAGTCGCGGAGAAGCTCGATGTCAGGCGCGCGGAGATGCATGGTGCGCGGCGGGTTTTTGGCGCGGACGAGCGAGGCGAGCTCGGGTGCGGCGCGGTTATGGCGAAGCCAGCTCAGCAATAATTCCCGCGAGGCCTGACTGTACTCGGGATTGATGCTGACCGGTCCGAAGAGAGTCTGGTAGCGGGGATATCGGACAACGTACCGCCCAATGCCGCGCCAGAGGAGTGGAAGGGCGTTGGGTCGGCGCTGGTACTCGGGTCGGATGAACGAGCGCCCCATCTCGAGCGCAGGATCCATCTGCTCGAAGAACCCGGTGCGGAACTCGAACAGGGTGCTGGTGTAGAGACCGCGCTTGCCCATCTCCGGGAGGATTCGGTCGGTGGCGCCGAGCCGGTAGCCTCCGACGACCGAGGAGGTTTCGTCGTCCCAGAGCACCATCTGCTCATACCAGGCGTCGAAGGCGTCGATGTCCGCGGGCAGTCCTGAGCCCTCTGAGACCGTCCGGAAAGTGATCTCCCGCAGTCGTCCAATTTCCCGTAATGTGTGTGGTAGATCGCTGCCACGGAAGTGGAAGACGCGCATCTTCCCGGAACTCACCAGACAGTTCTCGGGTGGCAGGCTTTCGAGTTCGGCGCGCAGTAAACCAGGGTTGATTGCGGAAATGAGCGGCGCGAGTGGTCGGCTTGTTGCACGCTCTTCCCGCGGGCCCTCGGGTCGCGCCGGGAGTAGCTCGCAGCGTAGTCGGAGGAACTTGGCAGCGTCGTCTTCACTGGTGTGCTCTGCCAGCTTGACGGTTCCGACTGGCTTGCCGGAACGTAGGCGAAGGGTCCGACCTTTCAGCGCGAGCATCTCGCGTACGAGCAGTGCAGTGCGAAGGCGCGGGTGAACCATCCCTGCGAGATGGAAGATGGCGCGGTTGCGTCCCTCGATGTGCAGGGGCAGCACTGAGGCATCTGCGGCGCGGGCTAGTCGCACGAGGTGGGATGTCCAGTGGTTATCCCGCACCGCAAGCTCGAGGGGGCGAAGTGAGGCGACTTCGCCGGCAGGGAATATGAGCATGCAACCTCCGGCTCGCAGGTGCCGGAGCGCGTTGCGCATCCCGGTCAGATTTTGGGAGGCAGCATCCCCGAAGGGGTTTACCTCGATGAGCCAAGGGCGCATCCCCGCGACATGTCGCAGTAGATGGTTGGCCATGACCCGTGCGTCCGGGCGCGCGCGGAGCAGTAGATCGAGCGCGACCAAGCCGTCGGCGCCGCCGTGGGGATGGTTGCATGCCACGATGAGCGGCCCCTCGCGCGGGATCCTCGCAAGGTCGCTGTCGGTCCATGACGCGTGGATGCCGAATTCCCTCAGGGCGGCGGAGATAAAGGAGGACCCGGTTCCATCAGCCTGGGAGAGTGTGGCGCTGAAGCGGTCCAGGCCGAGTACACGGTCGGCGATGGTTGCAAGGCCTCCGAGGCTGGGTTTGAGCGTGAGCGGCTCCTGGGTCGGCATTGCGACCATCGTGCCGCGGTTCGGTGAGGAATCCGCGGCGCGCTGGTTACGATTTTGCGGCAGCGGTCAGCCGACGGTCGCGAGGATCCGCTTGCGGATCTCGGCGACAGGGAGCCGGTTGAGCTCGGTCGGCGAGACGCGATTGGGGATGACGGTCGGCAGGGCGGTCAGCTTCTCGGAGAGGACGAGGTTGCGGTTCGCGGTGACGTCGTCGACGCGGTCGATGGGCGTGAAGCGCGGCGCGGCCACGAGGACGCGGGCGTCCTGGCGGATGAGCTCGATGATGCCCTCGACGGATTCAGCGAAGCGGTCGAGCTCCGACTTGGTGTAGGACTCGGTCGGCTCGATCATCAGGCCGAAGGCCTCGGGGAAGGCGACGGTCGGAGCATGGTAGCCGAAGTCGAGGAAGAGCTTGCCCACGCGGCCGATGGCCGAGGCACGGGGCACGCCCACGGCCTCAATCTTCTTAAAGTCCTCGTCGGTGAGCGTGAGGATGAACTCGTGCATGCGCGGGATGTCCGCGGCTGCTGTGGGAAGCGAGGGATAGGTCTTGCGCAGGCGCTGGAAGAGGTAGCGGGCGGAGAGCACGGACATCGCGGCCATGCGGCGCACGCCCTCCTTGCCGAGGCGCTCGAGGTAGGTTAGCACGCGCACCTTGTGGGCGAAGTTGCCCCAGTGACGGTGGAAGCTGCCGATGGACTTGGGTGCCTTGTAAGGCACGAGCTTCGCGCCCTCGCGGCGGATCTGCCAGCCGGGGATGAAATCGACGATGCGGTGCGAGACGGCGACCATGCCGTCGCCAGGGCCGCCGCCGCCGTGCGGCACGGTCCAGGTCTTGTGTAGGTTGTTGTGCACGGCGTCGACGCCGAGCTTGTCGAGGTCGAGCCAGCCCGCGATGGCGTTCATGTTGGCGCCGTCCATGTAGACGAGGCCGCCGGCGGCGTGGATGCGCTCGGCCATGAGGCGGAAGTTGGTCTCGAAGACACCCGAGGTGTTCGGGTTGGTGCACATCACGCCGCAGACGCGGGGCCCGAGCTCGGCGAGGTGCGCGTCGAGGTCGGCGAGGTCGATCTCGCCGCTCGGCGCGGCCTTGAGCACGACAATGCCATACTTCTTGCCGTCGATGACCTTGGTGTCGAAGCCGGCGGTGGCCGCGGTGGCGAAGTTGGTCCCGTGGGCGCTGTTCGGGATGAGCAGCACGTCGCGGTTGTTGTCACCGCGCGCGCGGTGGTAGGCCTGGAACATCTTGATGCCCACGAGCTCGCCTTGGGCGCCGGCGACGGGCTGCGTGACCACGCCGGCGAGACCGGTGATGGCCTTGAACCACTCCTGGTGCTGGAAGATCACCTCGAGGCAGCCTTGGGCGTCCTCGATCGGCGCCTGCGGGTGCGCAGCGGTGAAGCCCTCGAGGCCCGCAGCCCAGTCGTTGAGGTGCGGGTTGTACTTCATCGTGCAGGAGCCGAGGGGGAAGCAGCCGGTGTCGGGGGAGACGTTCTGCTCGCCGAGACTGGTGTAGAAGTCGCGGAGCTCGGCGGCGGTGAAGCCGGGCACGCCCGCGGCCTCGGTGCGCCGGAGCGCGGCGGGGACCTCGGGGACCTTGGCGGTGCCGGCGGCCTTGCCGTAGAGCCCCTCGAAGAAGGCAACCAGTCGGTCGCAGTCGGCCTTCGTCTGCAGGTCGGAGAAGGAGACCTTGAGTAGGTGGCAGTTGCAGGGGGTGCGTCCGGTGATGTCGACACCCACATGGAGTCCGGCGGCGCGACCTTTCTGGATCACGTCGGCGGCAGACCCGGGCAGGATGAGCGAGAACTCATTCCAGAAGGCTTGGTCGGCGTGGCAGAGGCGCACTCCGGGAATCGCGCCGAGGCGGGCCGCGGCGGAGACGGCGAGCTCGCGGCCGGCGCGGGTGGCGTCGGCGAGTCCCTGGTCACCGCGCTCGAGGCAGGCGGCGCCGGCGAGGGTGGCGATGAAGGCCTGGTTGGAGCAGATGTTGGACGTGGCCTTGTCGCGGCGGATGTGCTGCTCGCGCGTGCTCATGACCATGACGAGGCAGTCGCGACCGGCGCTGTCCTTGGCCTTGCCGACGAAGCGGCCGGGCGTCGAACGCACGTCGTTGCGATTGGCATCGCCGAAGCGCACGGCGAAGAGCCCGAGGCCGGGGCCGCCGAAGTTGGCGCCGATGGCGAGGTGCTGGGCCTCGCCGCAGACGATGTCGGCGCCCTTGCGGCCGTAGCGTGCGGGCGGCTTGAGGCCGCCGGTGGCGAGGAGCATCGGGTCGACGATGGCGATGGACTTCACGCCGAGGTCGGCGATGGCGTCGGTGAGGGCGTCGACGTCCTCGAGCAGGCCGAGGTTGTTGACTTGGGGGAAGGCGACGGCGGCGAGGCGCTTGCCCAGGGGTGCGGCGGCGGCGCGGATGCCCTCGGGACTGAGGCGGCCCGTCTTGACGTCGGGCTGCACGAGCACGAGGTTGACCTTGGTGTCGGCGGCGTGCGTGCGCAGCACCTCGATGTCGCCCGGGAAGATGTTGGCGGCGACGAGCACGGTGTCGGCCTCGTCGACGAGGCGGAGCGAGCAGCAGATGGCCTCGTAGAGCGCGGTCGAGCGGTCGTAGAGCGACGAGTTGATGGCCTCGAAGCCGGTCAGCTGGCTCATCACGCACTGGTAGATCCAGTGGGTGGCGAGGGTGCCCTGGGAGCGCTCGGGTTGGTAGGGGGTATACGAGGTGGTCAGGTTGCGGATGCCGCAGACGAAAGGCACGATGGACTGCGTGCGGTAGACTTGGAGGCCGTCGCCGAGGAAAGGCGTCAGGTTGTGGTTTCGCTTGGAGAGCGCCTCCATCTTGTCGGCGAGTTCCTGGTAGCCGACCTCGGCGGGCAGGGGCAGGTCACCCCTGAACTTCACGCCATCCTCGATGTGCGAGTACATCTCGTCGAAGGACTTGGCCCCGACGGCCTTGAGCATCTCGGCGATATCCTGGTCGGTGGCCGGGATGTAGTGGCGGGCGAGCTCGCGGTTAATCTTGGAGGGGTCGTAGGGGAGCTTGGCCATGTTTGTTGACAGGATTTGTGAGGGATGGGCGACCCCTCGCAATCGCCACCCCTGTTTCCAGGGGGGTATTAGAGGAATTAAGGGTGCGGGGTAGGGGGGCTAAAGCGCCTTTTTCGCCGTTTTCCGCACCCCAAACGTTGGTCGGCTGACATCATTCCGTAACATTCGGATGCGAGGATACTCCTGCTTCCAAATCATGACCATGCTCCTCCGAACCCTAACCCTAGCGGCCTTCGCGGTCGCTCCCCTCGCGGCCCAGCAGGCCGCTGCACCGGCCGCCGCGGCTCCCGCCGTGACCCTCGATCCCAAGTTGCCCGACTACGGCATCACCTCGGGTGTCTCGGGCAATCTCAACTCCGTCGGTTCCGACACGCTCAACAACCTGATGACCTTCTGGGCGGAGGGCTTCAAGGCCCGCTACCCCAACGTGAATGTCCAGGTCGAGGGCAAGGGCTCCAGCACCGCTCCCCCTGCGCTCGCGACCGGCGCCGCCCAGCTCGGGCCGATGAGCCGCGAGATGAAGGCCTCGGAAATCGCCGCCTTCGAGGGTCGTTACGGCTACAAGCCGACCCGCATCGCCGTCGCCGTCGACGCGCTCGCCGTCTTCGTCCACAAGGACAACCCGATCAAGGGTCTCTCCCTCGACCAGGTCGACGCGATCTTCTCCTCCACTCGCAAGCGCGGTGGCCAGGAAATCGCCACCTGGGGCCAGGCCGGTCTGACCGGTCAGTGGGCGGGCAAGACCGTCTCCCTCTTCGGTCGTAACTCCGCCTCGGGAACCTACGGCTTCTTCAAGGACACCGCCCTGGCCAAGGGTGACTTCAAGTCCACGGTGAAGGAGCAGCCCGGTTCCTCCTCGGTCGTGCAGGGTATCGCCTCCGACCTCGGCGCCATCGGTTACTCCGGCATCGGCTATCGCACCTCGGGCGTCCGTCCTCTGCCCATCTCGGAGAAGGATGGACAGCCCTTCGTCGAGCCGAACCAAGCCAATTGCGAGAACGGCAGCTATCCGATCGCCCGCTTCCTCTACGTCTATGTGAACAAGGCCCCCAACAAGGACATGGACAAGCTGACCCAGGAGTTCATCACCTTCGTCCTCTCGAAGCAGGGACAGGAGGTCACCATCAAGGACGGCTACTTCCCGCTCCCCGCGCAAGTCGCCGACGAGGGCCGTGCCGCCCTCAAGTACTACTCCGCCGAGTAAGATCTTGTCGCCAACCCCTAGCCGGGACTCCCGCCACGCCCCCAGGGGTCGGCAGCAAGCGGAGGTCCGGTTGGGGTCAAGGCGGCTCTGGCGGCTGGCAACAGCCGCCTCCTCTTTAAAAAAACGCCGACACACCAAAGACACCGAGTGGACACATCCGACACATCACGCGCGCCGACCAAGCGCTTCGAGGTCAACACGCGCACGCTCGCGGTCGACCGCTGGATGTCCCGGCTCATCCATGTCGGCGGCATCTCCGTCATCGCCGCTGTGCTCGGGATGCTGGTGTTCCTCGTCGCCGAGGTTGTCCCGCTCTTCGCTGGTGCGCGCGTGACGGAGCTTCCCCCCGTGCCGCTCGCCGCCCCTGCCGGCTCTTTGGTGGGAGCCGATGAGTATGGCGAGCTCCCGCACGTCTGCCTGCCCGACGGCACGCTGCGCTTCCACCGTCCCGACGGCAAGCTGGAGCGGGAGTGGAAGCCCGATCTCGGTGGCCGCAAGGTGTCCTCCGTCCGTCGCGACGACCGCGGGGGGCTGCTGTTGCTCGGTTTGTCCGACGGTTCCGTCGCCGAGGTCCGGCTGGGCTATCGCGCGCGGTTCGATGAGGCCGGCGTGCGCACGGTCGAGGCTGATCCGTCGCTTGTCGGCATCCAGGCCGTGGGTGCGGCCGTGCCTGTCGAGTCTGCCTGGGTCGCGCGCGGCCAAGGTTCGAGGCTCTACATCGTCCGCCAGAAAGTCGGCGGCGAATCCCGCCTGACGGGATTGCGCGTGACAGAGCGCAAGGCGCTTGGCGGCAAGGTGCGCTCAACCCCGGGAGAGCCTTTCGCAGTCGCCGCCGACTTCGCGGACATCGAGTCCGAGCTGGTTCCGTCGACCGGCGACATGGTGCTGGCGATTCGCCGTGGCGGTGAGGTGGCCGTCATCGCCGATGCCGGCGAGGGTTTCCGCCAGATACAATCCTTCCGACCGGTCGGCGAGTCGCGTCGGGTGACGTCCGCCGGCCTCGTCCTCGGTGACGTCACCGCGGTCTTCGGCTCGGATGACGGCTCCGAGCATGTCTGGTCACTGCACCCGCAGCGACAGGCTGATGGCAAGCTGCTGCGCCGCTGGGGAGAGGTGCGCGCAAGTGAGCTCTTCTCCGGCGCGATGCTCGGCTTCGCCCCCGCGCTCGGCAACAAGTGCTACCTCGCGGTCGCCGCCGACGGCATGCAGATCCGGCACCTCACCACAGGCTCGGTGCGCTGGGAGGGACAGGGTGTCGCGGGTTTCCGCTCCGCCTTCTTCTCGCGCAACCATGATCTTCTCGGCGTGGTCGATGCGCGCGGGGACCTCCGTCGCTGGTCGATCATGGACCACCATCCCGAGGCCGGCTGGCGCGCCTTCTTCGGCAAGGTCTGGTACGAGGGCGGCATGGGTCCGGAGTATGCCTGGCAGTCGAGCTCGGGAAGCGACGACTTCGAGCCCAAGTACTCCCTCATGCCGCTGGTCTATGGCACCTTCAAGGGCACGCTCTTCGCCATGGCCTTCGCGCTGCCCGTCGCGCTGCTCTCGGCCGTCTACGTCTCCCAGTTCCTCCGTCCGTCGGTCAAGAAGTTCATCAAGCCGACGATGGAGGTCATGGCCTCGCTGCCCTCCGTTGTTCTGGGCTTTGTCGGCGGGCTCTGGCTCGCGCCGCTGGTCGACGCGCATCTCGTGGCCTTGCTCGCCATGGCGCTCACCTTGCCGGCCGCCGGGTTGCTCTTCGGTGCCATCTGGTCGGCGATGCCGCTCTCCGTGCGTCGCCGCGTGCCTCCGGGGCGCGAGTTCCTGGCGCTCGTGCCGGTGCTCCTGCTTGCCGCGTGGGCGGTCTGGCTCGCCGCTCCGGGTATCGAGGCCGCGCTCTTCACCGTGGCCGATCCCGGCAGCGGACAGCCCGTGGCCGACTTCCGCGAGTGGTGGCGCCAGGCCACGGGTCTCGGATACGACGCCCGCAACGCGGTGGTGGTCGGCTTCGTGATGGGCTTCGCCGTCATCCCGGTCATCTTCACCATCGCGGAGGACGCGCTTTCCAACGTGCCCCCCGCGCTGGTCTCCGGGTCGCTCGCCCTCGGGGCCAGCCGCTGGCAGACCGTCTGGCGCGTGATCATGCCGACGGCCCTGGCCGGTATCTTCTCCGCGGTGATGATCGGGTTCGGTCGCGCCGTCGGCGAGACCATGATCGTGGTCATGGCCACCGGGAACACGCCCGTGATGGAGCTCAATGCCTTCAGCGGCATGCGCACGCTCTCGGCGAACATCGCGGTCGAGCTGCCCGAGGCGCCGGTCGGTCACACCCACTACCGCGCGCTCTTCCTGGGCGCCTGCTGCCTCTTCCTGCTCACCTTCGCCCTCAACACCGCCGCCGAGGTGCTGCGCCAGCGCCTGCGTGAGCGTTACAAAGTCATCTGACATGTCCGATCCCGTGCCCAATCTCCCCGACGCCAAGCCTCCCTCTGGCGAGGCCTTTGTCTGGTTCACCGGTGTCGGCCTGCTCTGCGGTCTCGCCATGGTGGCGTTGTTGGTCGGTGTCATCGTCACCCAGGGCCTGCAGGCCTTCGGCACGCCGGCGGTGGCGCGCACCGAGCTGGCGGATGGGCGTGTGTTGCTCGGCCCCCTCGCCCAGACGCGACTGAAGCCGGGCACGCCCGCGGTGGAGGAGCGCCTTGAGCGCCAGTACCAGGTTGGCCTCCGCGAGGTCAATGGACAGTCCTATGTGTGGGTCGACGAGTCCCTGGTGCGCGGCGAGTCGTTCCCGCCGGACGCGCTCGTCCTCGAGCGCTTGGAGAACGGTGCCGCCTTCCTGCTGCCGCAGGGGCTGCGGCGGAAGGACGGCACACTGGTGTCTGCCAAGTCCGAAACCTTCCTGCCCGCCTTGGCCGCGGCGGTCGACGCCTCCGCCGCGATCCGCGCGCGCGTCGAGTCCATCGAGCGCGGGCGCATCGGCGACGTGAACGCCGCGATGCAGGACGCGAAGATCGCCCTGCGCAAGGCCGAGGACCGCCGCGGCGACGTCGCTGCGGCCCGCGCGCGCGTCGACGCGCTCGAGGCGGAGTACCGCGTCCTAGCTGAGGAGGCGCGCGCCGCGCGCGCGACCGACACCGGCGATATTCTCGTGGCTGTCGACGGAGCCGGCCGTGTGGTCGAGGTCCCTGCCGCTGCTATCGTTCGTTTCTGGCAGCCCAACCTGATGGGTTGGTTCGACAAGCTCGGGCTCGCCCTCGAGCGTCTCTGGGAGTTTGTCAGCGGCGAGCCCCGCGAGGCCAACACCGAGGGCGGCCTGCTCCCCGCGCTTTTCGGCACGCTCGTCATGACGGTCTTCATGAGCGTGATGGTGACACCCTTCGGCGTCATCGCCGCCATCTACCTGCGCGAGTACGCGCGTCAGGGTCCCGTGCTCCGGCTCGTGCGCATCAGCGTGAACAACCTGGCCGGGGTGCCCTCGATCGTCTTCGGCGTCTTCGGTCTCGGCTTCTTTGTCTACGTGCTCGGCGGCACGGTCGACCAGCTCTTCTTCTCCGACCAGCTGCGCTACAATAACAACACGCCGGTCTTCGGGACCGGCGGGCTGCTCTGGGCCTCGCTCACCCTGGCCCTCATGACGCTTCCCGTCGTCATCGTGGCCACGGAGGAGGCGCTCGCGGCGGTCCCCCGCGGCATGCGCGAGGCCTCGTTGGCTTGCGGCGCCTCGAAGTGGCAGACCATCCGCAGCGTGGTCCTTCCGGCTTCCGCCCCCGGCATCCTCACCGGCGTCATCCTCGCGATGGCCCGCGGGGCCGGTGAGGTCGCCCCCCTGATGATTGTCGGCGTGGTCAAGCTCGCCCCGACGCTGCCGCTCGACGGGCAGTTCCCCTTCCTGCATCTTGACCGAAAGTTCATGCATCTCGGTTTCCACATCTACGACCTGGGCTTCCAGTCGCCCGACTCCGATGCCGCCCGCCCGATGGTGTTCGCCTCGACCCTGCTGCTCCTCTGCCTCGTCGTGGTCCTGAACCTCGGCGCCATCTCCATCCGCAACCGTCTCCGTGAACGCTACAAAACCGCCGCCTTCTGAACCCGCCGCCATGAATCCCGCTCCCTCGCGTATCCAGGTCCGACCCAGCACGCCGGGCGATGGTCGCCCCGACTACATCCGCATCGCCGACTATGGTTTCTGGTACGGTGCGAAGAAGGCCCTCGATGCCATCAGCCTCGATATCCCCGAGCGCCAGGTCACGGCCTTCATCGGCCCCTCGGGTTGCGGCAAGTCGACCCTGCTGCGCAACCTGAACCGCATGAACGACCTGATTGACGGCGTGCGCCATGAGGGCGACATCACCGTCGATGGCCGTTCCATCTACGACCCCACGGTCGAGGTCATCTCGCTGCGTCGCCGCGTGGGCATGGTCTTCCAGAAGTCCAATCCCTTCCCCAAGTCGATTTACGAGAACGTCATCTACTCCCTGCGCGTCGCCGGCGTCTCCGACCGTGCGGTTCTCGACGAGGTCTGTGAGACCTCGCTCCGCCGCGCCGCCCTGTGGGACGAGGCCAAGGACCGACTGCAGGACAGCGCCCTCGGTCTGTCTGGCGGCCAGATGCAGCGGCTCTGCATCGCCCGGGCCATCGCCAACCAGCCGGAGATCCTGCTGATGGACGAGCCCTGCTCGGCCCTCGATCCCATCGCCACCGGCAAGATTGAGGAGCTCATCCATGAGCTCAAGACCCAGTTCACCATCGTCATCGTCACCCACTCCATGCAGCAGGCGGCGCGCGTCTCCGACCGGACAGCATTCTTCTACCTCGGGCGCCTGATCGAGGCCGACAAGACGGAGAAGATCTTCATGAACCCCGCCCAGGCCCAGACCGAGGCCTATATCTCAGGCCGCTTCGGCTGATTCCCCTTAACCCGGATTCCAAAACCAACCACACTCACGCCATGCAACGCTACTTCCACGAGGAGCTTCGCCAGCTCCGCGACGACCTCGTCCTGATGGGCGAGCGCACCCTCGACATGACCCGCCGCTCGCTCCGAGCCCTGGAGGAGGGCGACACCGCCCTCGCGCTCCAGGTCAGGGGCATGGACGACGGCGTCGACGAGCTTGAGAAGCGTGTCGACCGCGAGATCATGCGCTACCTGACCCTCTTCGGCCCGATGGGCGGGGACGTCCGCCTGCTGCTCGCGGCCCGCGACATCGGACATGACCTCGAGCGCGTGGCCGACGAGGCCTCCGTCATCGCCCGCCGCACCCTCACCATCGCCGAGCGCGGACCGCTCCGCGACCTGCTGCAGGTGCCGGCGGAGGGCAGGCTCGCCGCCGCGGCCCTGCGCGACGCGCTCGACAGCTTCATCGAGGGTGACATCGAGAAGGCGCGCGCGGTGCTGGCCGGCGACGCCGAGATCGACCGCCTGAACCGGGAGAACTACACCGCGCTCTTCGGGCGCTCGGGCGACGCCGCCAAGGTCTCCGCCTCGCACGTCGAGCTCATCTTCATCTCCAAGGCCTACGAGCGCATCGGCGATCACGCCAAGAACATCGCCGAGCAGGTCATCTTCCTGCTCAGCGGCGAGGACGTGCGTCACGCGCGCTGAGGGCGTTCGCGCTTCCCATCGCGGTCGGCACCTGCTTGGTTCGTGGCATGAACCGGCAGGAGCGCGCTGACTTTGTCGCCCGGGAGCTCGCGCGGCTCTATCCGGAGACGCCGGTCCCGCTCGACCACACCGACGCCTTCACGCTGCTCGTCGCCGTCGTGCTCTCCGCGCAGTGCACCGACAAGAAGGTCAACGAGGTCACGCCCGCGCTCTTCGCGGTGGGCGGCGACCCGGCGCGCATGGCCGCCCTCGGCGTGCCGCGTGTCCACCGGCTCATCCGGCAACTCGGGCTCGCCCCGCAGAAGTCCAAGGCGCTGGTCGGTCTCTCGCGCATGCTCCTGGATCTCCACAGGGGCGAGGTCCCGCGGACGTTCGAGGAGCTGGAGGCGCTGCCCGGCGTCGGTCACAAGACGGCCTCGGTGGTGATGGCCCAGGCCTTCGGGGTGCCCGCCTTCCCCGTCGACACGCACATCCACCGCCTCGCCAAGCGGTGGCGCCTGAGTCCGGGCAAGTCGGTCGAGCAGGTCGAGCGCGACCTCAAGCGCGTCTTTCCCGTGCCGACCTGGAACCAGCTGCACCTGCGCATCATCTTCTACGGCCGCGAGCACTGCACCGCCCGGGGTTGCGACGGCAAGACCTGCGGCATCTGCCGGGCGCTCAGCGCACGAGCGCCTCGTGGCGCCGCCTGAACTCGTCGGTCCACGGGGCGGGCTGGTGCGTCACGCCGTCCATCCGGCAGACGGTCCGCGAGCCGCGGCAATGCAGCGTGGTGCCATCCGACGAGCGGAACTCGAAGTCGACGGTGAGCCCGGCGGCGCGGACCTTGGTCACGCGGAGGATGACATCGACCTCGCACTCGGGGCGGATGGGCGCGAGGTAGTGCAGGTCAAGGTCGCGGACCACCACGTAGACGTCCGGGGCCACCCGCGGGTCGAGGGTGTCGACCCCCATCGTTTCGACGAAGAAGGTCTTCTGTGCGCGCTCGATCAGCAGCACGTAGTGTGAGTGGTGCAGGATGCCTAGGCCATCGGTCTGGTCGAACCACGTCTTGGTCCGGAACACGAAGAAGCCGTCGGGTCGCAGGGGCATGGGGGGATTAGAGCCCAAAGCCGCCGCCGCGGAAGGCCAAAACGCTCCGCGGGGCACCGGGCTCGAACCAAAGCCTCGTTGGCGTGTCAGATGCTGTCGGCAATGATGTTTGAGCCCCACGCGATCGGTCGGCGGCGATTCCTGCGGCAAGGCGGATTCGCCCTGCTCGGCGGGGTGCTCCTCGCCGGGTGCGGCGGCGATGCCGCCAGGCGCAGTGTCTACCTGCTTGAGGCGGAGAACTTCGACGACCTTGGTGGTTGGGAGCTGGACCATCAGTCGATGGGCCAGATGGGCTCCCCTTATCTCTTGGCGCATGGTCTGGGTATCCCAGTCCGAGACGCCGTGACGCGCCTCCGCGTCGACGCGCCGGGTCGCTACCGGGCCTGGGTGCGCACGCGCGACTGGGTCGCCCCATGGAAGGCGCCCGGGGCGCCCGGCAGGTTCCAAGTGCGGGTCAACGGCGCGCCACTCGACCCGACCTTCGGCACCGTGGGCGTCGATTGGCACTGGCAGGACGGAGGATGGGTCGAGTTGCGAGAGCACAACCTCATCGCGCTCCATGACCTCACCGGGTTCGAGGGACGTTGCGACGCGATTGTCTTCTCGAGAGATCCGGATTTCCGTCCGCCCGAGGAGCCTGCCGCGCTCGCGTCCTGGCGACGGGAGATGCTCGGACTTGCCCCTGCGGTCGACGTCGAGGGCGACTTCGACCTCGTGGTGGTCGGCGGCGGCATCGCCGGCACAGCCGCGGCGGTCTCCGCCGCCCGCCAGGGGTTGCGCGTGGCCCTGCTGCAGGACCGTCCCGTCCTCGGCGGCAATGGCAGCTCCGAGGTCCGCGTCTGGCCCGAGGGGCACACCCGGCGCAAGCCCCATCCCCATGTCGGCGAGATTGTCGAAGAGCTGCTCACGCCGCGCACCCCGGGCGCAGCCAACGCCAAGCCGGCTCATTACTTCGGCGACCAGCGCAAGCTGGACCTCGTCGCGCGCGAGCCGCGCCTGCATCTCCTGCTCCTGCAGCATGTGCTCGGTGTCGAGATGCAGGGTGGTCGCATCGTCGCGGTCGTCGCCCAGCACATCCGCACTGGCGTGCGCATCCGCGTCCGTGGTCGGTTGTTCGCGGACTGCACCGGTGACGCCACCGTCGGTTTTCTCGCGGGCGCCGATCACGAGACCCAGGGCGCACAGGGGCTCGGTAGCACCAATCTCTGGAACGTGCTCGATGTGACCGACCGCAAGGCCGTCCTCGAGTGCGAGTGCAAGGACAAGGAGGACCTCGCGCTGGCCCTTGAGGCGGGCAAGGCGGCCGCACCTTTCCCGCGGTGTCCTTGGGCCCTTGATCTCAGCGACAAGCCCTTCCCCGGCCGCAAGGGCCATCGCGGGCAGTGGAAAGGCGAGGGCCTCGCGAACCTCGGCGACTGGTTCTGGGAGAGTGGTTTCGACCGCGACCCCATCACGGAGATCGAGCGCATCCGCGACACGAACTTCCGCGCGATGTACGGGGCTTGGGATGCGCTCAAGAACGTGGACGGACTTTACCCCAATCACCGCCTCGGCTGGGCCGCGTTCATCGCGGGAAAGCGCGAGTCGCGACGGCTGATGGGCGACGTTGTGCTCGACGCCACGCACTTCACCTCGGGCAAGGTCTGGGAGGATGGTTGTTTCCCCTGCTCATGGCACATCGACCTGCATGCGCCCGATCCCGCCTTCAGCCAAGGCGGGGAGGCGTTCATCTCACGAGCCACCGAGGGCAAGGCCTATACCTACAAGGGTCCCTACTGGGCACCTTACCGTGTGCTCTATAGCCGTAATATCCCCAACCTCTTTATGGCGGGACGGGACATTAGCGTCACCAAGGAGGGCATCGGTCCTGTCCGTGTCATGCGCACCACGGGCATGATGGGTGAGGTCGTGGGCAAGGCCGCTTGGATCTGCGTGCGTCACGGCGTGGATCCGCGCGGGGTTTACCGCAATCACCTTGCGCTGCTGAAGTCGCTGCTGGATGCGCCTGGTACGGCGCGACGCAGCTCGGTTGACGGCGAACTGGCCTGAGCTCAGGCGGCGCGAAGGCTGGCGGCGAGTCGATCCAGCGCCTCCCACGTGTCATGGGCTGGCCGCAGATTCAGGTCGCGGCGGGCGGCCGAGACATCGAACCAGTGGTCTTTCGCGAGCTCGGTCGCGACAAAGCGGGTCATCGGCGGTTCGCCGCGCAGGCGGAGCGTCGCCCAGGTTGCCTCGAGCGCCGCACCCCCGGCATAGGCCACGGGAAGGGGCACGTGACGCGTGACCGGCGGCAGGCTGGCGCCTGCGAGCAGGCGGTTGATGAAATCCCAGAGATGCACCGGCTCGCCCTGCGAGAGGAAATAGGCT
Source organism: Opitutales bacterium (assembly GCA_049419705.1). GTDB lineage: Bacteria > Verrucomicrobiota > Verrucomicrobiia > Opitutales > UBA953 > UBA8828. The sequence goes on along the minus strand of JBMSKH010000007.1, from coordinate 27 downwards.
CGGCCCTGCGCGCGTCCGGCGCGCAGG
>JBMSKH010000006.1:0-67590 GCA_049419705.1 Opitutales bacterium | reverse complement strand
TCGACGAGCCCACCGTGACCATGGCCTTCCGCGTCAACGACTCGCCCTTCGCCGGTCGCGACGGCAAGTTCGTCACCGGCCGCCAGGTCGGCGACCGCCTCATTCGCGAGCTTGAGCGCAACGTCGCCCTGCGCGTCGAGCGCGAGCCCGGGGCCGACGCCTTCCAGGTGTCCGGCCGCGGCCTGATGCACCTCGGCGTGCTCATCGAGACCATGCGTCGCGAGGGCTACGAGCTCCAGGTCGGCAAGCCCCGCGTCATCCTCAAGCAGATCGACGGCGTCACCTGCGAGCCCGTGGAGACCCTCGCGGTCGACTGCCCCGAGGCCTCGCAGAGCGACGTGATGTCGCTCGTGCTCGGCCGCAAGGGCGAGCTCCGGCACATGGACGCCAAGGCCGGCACCAGCGGCTGGATCCACATGGAGTTCAAGATCCCCTCCCGCTCCCTCTTCGGACTGCGCACCCTGATGCTCACGACCACCCGCGGCGAGGCCGTGATGTACCACACCCTCCTCGGCTACGAGCCCGTGCGCGGCGAGCCGCCCCGCCGCCAGGCCGGCGTGATGATCGCGGCCGAGCCCGGCGAGGTCTTCGCCTACTCCCTCGACCGCCTCTATGACCGCGGCGACTTCTTCGTCTCCCCCGGTGACGAGATCTACCAGGGCCAGGTCGTCGGCGAGCACTGCAAGGACAACGACCTCGAGATCAACCTCACCCACAACAAGAAGCTGACCAACGTCCGCGCCGCCGGCTCCGACGACCAGGCCAAGATCAAGCCGCCCCGCAAGATGTCGCTCGAGGCCTGCCTCGAGTACATCGAGACCGACGAGCTCGTCGAGGTCACCCCGAACTTCATCCGCATGCGCAAGCGCTACCTCACCGAGAACGAGCGCAAGCGCTTCGACAAGCAGGGCGTCGGCGCCTGATTGTCTCCCAAGTCCCCGTGCGAGAGGGCGGCCGCGGCCGCCCTTTTTTGTGCCGGGTCAACCCGCCGCTCAGCGCCTTGGGCGCGCGGGCCAGTTGACCGCGCCGAACACCGCCAGGGCCAGCCCAGTCAGGTAGATTGGCGCGTGCTGGAGTTCGGCGGTCCCGATGGGCGCGCGCGGTGCGCTGCTGGTCCTCATGAGACAGAAGGCAGCGGCGCTGGCGCCGGCGAGGATGAGCGACACGCAGGTTGGCAGGGTCAGGGCGCGGGGCAAAGTCTGCCAGCGTGTGATGGCGCCCAGGAAGAGGACCGCAAGGGCGAGGGCGAGTCCACCCGCGATGCCGAAAATCAGGGCGAGCGGAAGGCTCTCCCAGTTGTCATCGGTGGCCTCCGTGATCAGCAGGAGCGAGGTGATGAGGGCGACCCCAAGCATCCAGCCGGCCGCGAATCGCTCCCGCAGGTTCTGCCATTGGTCGATTTTGGCCAGTCTGTCGGTCCGCTCGGTCATCTGTTGGCAATCTCGTCCCTGCACCTATTTCGACAAGTGCAAATCTTACCGAATGCTTGTTTAACTTATTTTTGCAGGCTCAGGCGGAGTTGTCGGCTGTCACTCGCCGCGGCCTCGATCGAGAGTGTCCAGGTGCCAGCGGGTTCGCGTCCGGCGATGCGTTCGGGCCACTCGATGAGTAGGTTCCAGGGCGAGGTCTGAATCTCGTCAAGCAGGAGGGCGTCGAACTGGGCGGGGTCGGTCAGGCGATAGGCGTCGACATGCAGGAGTTGGCGCCGGCCCCGGTGCACGTTGAGCAGCGCGAACGACGGGCTGGTGATGTCGCCGACGATGCCCAGCCCGCGCGCGAAGCCCCGGGCGAAGGTGGTCTTACCCGCGCCAAGGTCGCCGCGGAGCAACAGGGTGGTGTCGGGTGGAATGAGTGTGGCAAGGACCTCGCCTGCGCGCTCGGTCTCGGCGGCACTGTGCGTGACGATGCCGGCCTGCCAGGCGGCGATGTCGGGCGTGGGTTGCACGCGGGTATCGTCCGTCAGTAACGCTCTGGCGCAAACGCAAACAAAGAGGCCCGGCGTGTGGCCGGGCCTCGTCTCATTGTGAGTCAGCTTCTTAGCTGACGACGGGCAGGGGTGCGAGGGACTTCCAACCGCCGCGGGTGAAGTCGGGGCACTGCACAGGCATGCTGCCGTTCTTCACGGAGCAGGCGGAGATTTCGAGGATGCAGGACCAGTCGGCCGCGTCGTAGACGGTCATGTCGGGCGTCACGCCTTGGCGCACGCAGTCGAGCAGGCGGTAGTTCATGATGAAGTCCATGCCACCGTGGCCGCCGACGCGCTTGGCGAGCTCGCCGACCTTCTTCCAGAGCGGGTGGGCGTTCTCCTGCATGAACTTGTCCAGCTTGTCGCCCTCGTAGGTCCAGCCGTGTCCCTTGCCGTCGACCGCGAGCCGGGGCGGGTAGTCGAAGAAGGTCGCCTTGGTGCCGCAGAGGGCGTTGATGCGCGAGTAGGGGCGGGGGCTGACCACGTCGTGCTGGATCATGATGCTGCGTCCGAGTTCGGTCTTGATCAGCGAGGTGTTCATGTCGCCGCAGATGTACTTCTCGTCCTTGTGGCGCCCACCGTTGGGGTTGTTCTTGTCGCGGAACTGGGTGAGGTTGAACTCGGGCGAGGACATCGAGACGACGTACTTGAAGGCGTCGCCGCGGTTGATGCCCATGTACTGGGCCACGGGGCCGAGGCCGTGCGTGGGGTAGAGGTTGCCGTCGATGAAGGTGTGGTAGTTGCGGCGCCAGGCACCCTCGGCACCGAGGCGGTACATCTGCTCCTGGCGCAGGTCGTGGATGTAAGCGCACTCGGCGTGCTTCATCTCGCCGAAGAAGCCCTGGCGGGCCATGTTGAGCACGAAGAGCTCGGTGTCGCCGTAGCAGCAGTTCTCAAGGATCACACAGTGGCGCTGGGTGAGCTCGGAGGTGTCGACCAGCTGCCAGCACTCGTCGACGGTCACCGCGGCGGAGACCTCGACAAAGGCGTGCTTGCCGGCCTTCATCGTCTTCACGCACATCGGCACATGCCACTCCCAGGGGGTGGAGATGTAGACGACGTCGATGTCGTCGCGGGCGATCATCTTTTCCCAAATATTCTCGTCGCCGGCGTAGACCGCGGGGCGCTTGCCTGTCTTGTTCGCGACCTTCTTGGCTGCGTTCTCGGCCCGGTCCTGCAGCAGGTCGCAGACCGCGATGACCTCGGCGAAGGGTAGGTTCAGCGCGCTGTCGACATGCGTCATGCCCCGCGCCAGGCCGATGAAGGCGACGCGCACCTTCTCCATCGGCTTGGTCGTCAGATTCCAGACCGGCTTGGCGCCAGCGGGACGCGGTCGTGTCTTGCCGATCTCAGTGATGCCGCTGAAGGTCAGCGCGCGGGGATCGGGCGCGGCCTCGGCCGAGGCGGTCAGGCCGTTGCCGATGCCGAAGCCGAAGCCGGCGAGGGCGGCCAGGCGGAGGAACTCGCGGCGGGAGTTGGAGGATGCAGATTCGCTCATGGTGTGTGTGGTGGAGAAGGGATAGGGGTTGGACAGCGCCTCGGCGCGGAGGTTTCGCGCGGATTTAGGACCAGGCAACGTAACCCTGGGCAGCCTTCACCCCGAAGACCGCAAGGTTGCGCGTCGCATGCCCGACTAGGCTGGGAATCATCGACCGGGAGGGGTTCAGGGCGTTGAACCGGCTGAGGTAGAGCCAGAGGGAGACGGCAAAGGCTGACCCGGTGGAGACCAAGCCCTTGGTGTCGCTGATACCAAAGCCATGGAAGGCGGCGAAGGCCAAGGATCCGACCAAGGCGACGGCGATGAGCTTCCATCCTGCGAGGTCGGCGGGCGCGGCGAAGCCGCGGAAGGTCATCTCCTCGACAATCGAGGCGCCAAGCATCGCCAGCAGGAAGTGGTCGGCGATGACGGTCTGCTGCTGGCGGAGACCCAACTGATCCTCGACCAAGGTCTCGATGACTGTCAGGACGACCACGCCGCCGGTGGCGAGCAGCACGGGCAGCCAGCCGCACCGGGTGGCTCCTGGCCAGAAACGCTCCCGGCCGTCGGCGGGACGACGGAGGTCGGCGATCCACATCGTGAGCACCGCTGCGCCCAGCACGGCGTAGAGAATCGAGGCGATGAGGGGGTTGTCCATGGAGAGATTCAGCGCGTGCCGAGCACCCAGGCACGGTAGGCGGGTGCGACGGCGATGGCCTCGACCGCGACCCACTGCGGCACGGCGTAGGGGTGGCGCGAGAGAATCCAGGCCTGCAGGTCCTCGCCCCGGCTTGCCGCGTGCTTCAGGGTGACGCGCCATTCCTCTTCCACGCGAATCTCACCTTCCCAGGTGTGGTGGGAGCGGACGGGGCCCTCGACCTGGGCGCAGGCAGCCAGGCCGGCCTCGACCGCTCCGGCGGCGAGCCGGTCGGCCTCGTCGCGGGAGGGCAGGGTGGTCCAGCCGATGCGCACGGTGTCAGCCACGTCGACCGCCGTCGGGCGTGAGGTAGTGCTTGGTCATGTCGGCGATGAGGAAGTCGCGCGCCTCCTCGACTGAGTCGACATGCCGGTAGAGCGCGCGGTCCTCGGGCGAGACCATGCCCCACTCGTGCATCACCTCGAGGTCGACCACCTTCTTCCAGTAGTCGGACCCGAAGAGCAGGATCGGAATGTGCTTCCGCGTCTTGCGCGTCTGCACGAGCGTGAGCATCTCGAAGAGCTCGTCGAACGTGCCGAAGCCGCCAGGGAAGACGATCATCGCCTTGGCAAGGTAGAGGAACCAGTACTTGCGGATGAAGAAGTAGTGGAACTCGAGGTCGAGGTCCTCGGGGATGTACGGGTTGTGTGTCTGCTCGAAGGGTAGCGAGATGCCGAGGCCGACCGACTTGCCGCCCGCCTCGTGCGCGCCGCGGTTGGCCGCCTCCATGATGCCGGGGCCACCGCCGGAGCAGATGTAGAAACGCTGCCACTCGGGGAGGGTGAGCGACCAGCGCGTGAGCTCAGCGGAGAGGCGGCGGCAGGCCTCGTAATGGGTGGAGCCGCGCAGCGCGGACTCGGCGAGGCGGATACGCTCCGCGCGCGCCTCGGCCGTGCCCGAGGAATCGGCCTTGGCCTGCTCGAGCCGGGCGGTGGCGACATCGCGGGGCAGGGTGCGGGCCGAGCCGAACATCACGAAGGTGTTGCGGATGCCGTGGCGCTTGAAGCGCACGTAGGGTTCCTGCATCTCGGCCTGGACGCGGATGCTCCGCGCGAAGGTCGAGTGCATGAACTCAGGGTTGTCGAACGCCTTGAGCGGGCCGGGGCGCTTGCCGTTGTTTGCGGGATCGGCCATGTCCAGCCCATCCTGCCCCCCGGGGGGCGTCGTGCCAAGCCGGGAAGCGCGGCGGGGACGCTTGACACTGCCCCCCTCCCCGCCTTGTCTCGTCCCCTTCACTCCAGTAACGGTCATGCAACCCACCTATCGCCCCTCCCGTATCGCCCGCGCCCGCAAGTGTGGCTTCCGTGCCCGCTCCAAGACCCGCGGCGGCCGCAAGGTCCTGCAGAACCGTCGCCGGACCGGTCGCAAGCAGCTGACCAAGGTCTGAGTCCCGCATGCGCCTCCCCCGCGAGCGTCGACTGCGCCGCCAGGAGGACTTCGGCAGACTCCGAGCCCACGGGGCCCGCGTTGACTGCGGGCCCTTTGTCTTGAACGCAGGTCCGACGGGGGTCGCCAGTCAGCCCGCCCGTCTTGGCATCGTCGCCGCCAAGAAGCACCTGCCGCTAGCGGTTGACCGTAACCGGGCGAAGCGCCTGATGCGCGAGGCCTTCCGCGCCTGTCCGGAACTTTTCCCTTCGGGCTGGGATGTCGCGGTGGTCGTGCGTCGGTCTGTGCTGAGTCGCAGCCTGGCTGCGCTGGTCGAGGCACTCCGCAGCGGTGCCGCCAAGGCCAAGGCCACGCGTCCGCGCACCGATGGCTGAGGGTATCCGCTCCTGGCCGGTCAGCCTACTGCGCGCCGCGATTCGCGCCTACCGTCGTTGGCTCTCGCCCGCCCTGCACGCCCTCCTGCCTGGTTCGGGTTGCCGATTCCACCCCACTTGCTCGGCCTATGCCGACGAGGCCTTGGTGCGCCACGGTTTGTGCCGCGGTGGCTGGCTGGCCTGCCGCCGCATCTGTCGCTGCCATCCTTGGGGCGGTCAGGGTGACGATCCGGTGCCGCCAGTTCGCGGCGGCTGAATCCACTTGCCGACTCTCGGCCAGAGCCAAACTGTCCGACCATTCCCATGCTTGAACGCCTACGTCGGATGGTCAGCTGTCGCCAGGGCGGGACGGTCCTGCTCGCCCTCACGTATATCGGGCTCTGTACGTTGCTGCGTGTTGGGTTGCTCTTCGCCAGCGCGGACTCCGTCTCCTGGGGTCTGGCGACCTTCGCGGCATTTCTGAACGGTCTGGGCTTTGACATCCTCATGGCCTCTTGGCTGGCGATTCCGTTCGCATGCCTCTCCGGCCTCCTTGGCGCTGTCCCGTCCGTCGGGTGGCGGCGCGGGGTCCTTGTCGTGACGTGGTCTCTCGGTGTCTGGTTGTTCGTTTTCTGGAAAGTGTCAGAGATTCTCTTCTGGGAAGAGTTCTCCGTCCGCTTCAACTTCATCGCGGTGGACTACCTCGTCTATACCGTCGAAGTGGTTCAGAACATCGTCGAGTCCTACCCGATGCCGCTCATCCTCGCCGGCATCACCGCGGCTGTCTTTGGCATCGTGCTGCTCTGGCGATCGCTCGGCCTCTGGCAGGCCTGGACGCGTGCGGAGGAAGATCGTGCGCCTGCCTGGCGTGCGCCCGCCGTGCTCATCGCAGCTTTCTTCGCCGCACTTCTCCTCGCCTACGGTGTTGGGCGTGCCGATCACAAGGTGTTGGTCGGACATCACACCTCGGTGGCCGAGCGACTGACCGCTGGTCTGCGACACATGGGCGATCTCCAGCCGGAGTGGGCCAACAGTTACGACACGGAATTGGGCAAGAACGGTGAGTACGCCTTCCTCGCGGCCTTCTGGGCCAACGAGCTCGAGTGGACCCGTTTTTACCCCTCGTTGTCCAAGCCGGTCGATGCGCTCCGGTCGACCCTCGTTGCACAGGGCGAGCCGGGATTGGCCGGGCCCGGCGACGGCATTCTCCGCCGCATCGAGGCCATCGGTCCGCCCCGCCGACTCAACGTCATCCAAATCACGGTTGAGAGTCTGAGCGCCAAGTACCTTGGCTGCTATGGCGAGCCGCCCCACGCCGCGAAGGGACTCACTCCTAACCTAGATCGCATCGCCGGCGAGTCGCTCTGGTTCCGTCGCTGCTACGCGAGCGGCACGCGCACGGTGCGCGGCATGGAGGCGTTGACACTGTCGGTGCCGCCCATCCCAGGGCAGTCCATCCTGCGGCGCAAGGGCTGCGAGAATCTCTGTACCCTCGGCTCGGTGCTCGCGGCACAGGGATACGACACGGCCTTCATCTACGGCGGCGATGGATTCTTCGACAATATGAACTATTTCTTCTCGGCCAATGGCTACCGTGTGGTCGACCAGCCCGTGAAGCTACGCGCAGGCGTGAAGCCCACCTTTGCGAATGCCTGGGGTGCCTGCGACGAGGACGCCTTTGCTTGGTCGATGGAAGAGGCGGATCGCGCCCATGCCGCCGGCAAGCCCTTCCATCACTTCATCATGTCGACGTCGAACCACCGCCCCTACACGTGGCCGGCGGGGAGGATTGACCCGAAGCTGACCGGTCGCGCTGGCGGTGTCGCCTACACCGACCATGCCATCGGCGCCTTCCTCGAGGCGGCGCGGAGCAAGCCTTGGTTCAAGGACACTATCTTTGTCATCGTCGCCGACCATTGTGCCTCCGTGGCCGGCAAGCAGGAGCTCGAGGTGCGCAAGTATGAGATCCCCCTCTTCATCTGGTCGCCCGGCAACATCGAGCCTCGTCGTGTCGACACCTTGGTGGCTCAGCTCGACCTCGCGCCGACGCTGCTCGGACTCCTCAATATCAGCTATGACTCGCGCTTCCTCGGGACCGATGTGCTTCGTCCGAGCTATCGCCCGCGAATCTTCATCAGCAACTACCAGAAGGTCGGGATGATTCGCGACAATCAGCTCACCGTGCTCAAGCCCGTCCGCGCAACCAGCCGGTTCAAGGTCGACCTAGCCACTGGCCAGCTTGAACCCCTTGATCCGGCCTCACCCGGCTCGGAGGCGATCGACGACGAGACCAAGGCCTACTACCAGGGAGCCGACTGGCTCTTTAACCATGGCGGACTCGCCAACCCCGCCGCCCGCTGACCGCCCGTCGCTGGTGTTCCCCGCGTCGGTCCTCGCCGCGGTCGTGCTTCTCTTCGGCTTACGTGAGACAGGTGCCGAGGCTATCGACCTAGCGGTTCAGTCCCTCTTTTGGAACGGCTCTGGATGGCTCGTGCCCAAGGATGCCGGTTGGCCGCATCAGGTCGCCTACACGGGACCCAAGGTCCTGCTTTACCTCCTCGCGCTTTGGCTGATCTGGGCGATGGCCTTCCCGGCGGCTGCGCCCGCATGGATGGGTCGTCGCCGGGCCGCCTACATCTTGGCGGGCATGGCCTTGACGACTGTCCTCTGCACGCAGCTGAGGGATGTCACTGGCATGGCGACGCCGCGCGGTCTGCTCATGTACGGCGGTCGCTGGGAGCATTTCTTGCTCTTCGACGCCAAGCCGCCGGGGCACCCCAGCAACGCCTTCCCGGCTGGTCACGCGAGCGGCGGATTCGGGTTGCTCTGCCTGGCCTTCGCTTGGCCGGAACCCCGCGCCCGTCGCCTCGGTCTGCTCACCGCTCTGCTCGTCGGAGGATGGATGGGGCTCTACCAGATGGCGCGCGGCGAGCACTTCCTCTCGCACACGCTGGCGACGGCGGCTCTGGCCTGGTTGGTCGCCGCGGCGCTCGCGCGCGCGATGTGCCCGGCGGGCTCACCGTCCTGACCAGCTCGTGACGTTGTCGGCTCGGAAATAGGGGGTCGTTCCGGTGGCCAAGTCCTCGTAGTAGGTCGTGGTGATGGTACCACGGACCGGCATCTGCAGCGTCGCGTTGAGATCCCAGTACTCAGCCGGGGCCGGCACGTGGGGGATGGTGGCAACCTTGCTCTCGATGAAGTTGGCACCGCAGCTGACAATCAGGCAGTCCGGGGAGAGCCAGGTGATGTAGGGCGCGGTCGTGGTGTTGGCAGTGGCGGCGTTCAGCACCCGGTAGCGGTAGTCGTAGGCATTACCCCACGGGTCGATAAACTCGTCGCAGAGGGTGAGGTCGGTCGGGGTAAGGCCGCCCTTGCTGCTCTGCCCAGCGGTGACCGTCTCCACCGAGACAATCGGACGGGCGGTCGTGACAGTGGTCAGGGTGACGGCGATGCCGCCAGCGGCGAGCGGCGTCGAGGTGAGTCGCTGCTGTCCGGTGAGCTGGAGGAAGAAGTCGCGGCGGTAGTTCGGCTGATCCGAGGTGTAGGCCGAAGTGCTCGTGCCTGCGCGCGCGCAGGGGAAATCCCCGTACAGCTTGCGGTAGCGCTCGCAACCCGCCATCAGGGCGGCAATCTCACCGGCGGCCTTGCCGCGGCGCTGGCTGTTCATGGCTGAGCTCACCATCGGCAGCATTGCGGTCGCGAGAATGGCGATGACCGCGATGACAACGAGCAGTTCGATCAGCGTGAAGCCGGCTCTGGAGCGGTGTTGGGCGCGCATGGCGGGGTCAGATGTGACGGGAGTCGTCAGCGTCCTTCTTGACGTAACCGGAGTCTTGGCGCTGGTGGTTGACGGCGTTCTTCTTCAGGTAGGCCTGGTAGACGTCGTCCGCGGACATCCCCAAGACCTGGGCGATGGAGATCAGGAAGTGGAAGAGGTCGATGACCTCGACGCGCGCGTTCTGTTCGTCGAATTTCTGGTACTTGGCCCACCACTTCCAGGGCACGGAGTCGGTGAGCTCGGCCATCTCCTGCTGCATCGCGCGTAGGTAGTTCAGCGTCCACTTGATCTTGTCCTCTTCGTTCATGCCTGCGGTCTCTACCCCGATGCGCTTGTTCAGGGTTTCCTGCATGCGGAAGATTTCCTCGAGTTTGTCGGCGGCCATGGCGGATTTGATAAGGTAAAAGGCGCAAAGGGGAAGGTGGAAAGGACAACGCTCAGTGTACGGCTTTGTCCCGGCTTCGCAAATCGGGGTGTGTCGGACACTATCGGACATTGTTTTTTCGCGTCCCGCCCATACCCCTTGGCAGGTGCCCGCCGTCGCCCCTGAGTCCCTCTATCCACTCCGCAAGCCGGAGGTCCTAGCCCCGGCGGGGGATTGGGACTGCGTTCGCGCCGCGGTGGAGAACGGGGCGGATGCCGTCTTCTTCGGCATCGGACGCTTCAACGCCCGGGTCCGCGCCCGAAACTTCACCACCGAGGACCTTCCCGAGCTCATGGCCTTCCTCCATCGGCGGGGGGCCCGCGGTTACGTCACCTTCAACACCCTTATTTTCGCCGACGAGCTGGGCGAGGCCGCCCAGGTCCTGCGCGCGATCGTGGCCGCGGGGGTTGACGCCGCAATTGTGCAGGACGTCGGTGTCTGCCGGCTCATCCGTCGAATCTCGCCCGACTTCCCCATTCACGCCTCGACGCAGATGACAGTGACCAGTGCCGCGGGCACCGGCTTCGCCCGCGAGCTCGGCGCCGACCTTGCCGTGCTTGGCCGCGAGGTCTCGTTGCCCGAGATGCAGAAGCTCCAGGCCGAGCAGCGCGCCACCGGCCAGCCGATCGACCTCGAGGTCTTCGTCCACGGCGCGCTCTGCGTCGCCTATTCCGGCCAATGTCTCACCAGCGAGTCGCTCGGCGGCCGCTCCGCCAACCGCGGCGAGTGCGCCCAAGCCTGCCGTCTACCCTACGAACTCCTCGTCGACGGCATTCGCAAGGATCTCGGTGACCGCGCCTACCTGCTCTCCCCGCAGGACCTCGCTGGCATCGAGGCCATCCCCGACCTGGTGCGCGCTGGGATTAAGTCCCTCAAGATCGAGGGGCGGCTGAAATCCCCCGGTTACGTGGCCGCCATCACCCGCGCCTACCGCCGTGCGGTGGACGTCGCCTGGCAAGCCCTGCTCTCGGGCGGTGACGCCGATCGTGCCGCCGCCGAGGTGCGGCGCGAGGAGGATTACGCCTTGCAGATGACATTCTCGCGGGGCCTGCACACGGGTTGGCTCCGTGGCATCGACAACCAGCGCCTCGTGCACGCGCGCTTCGGCAAGAAGCGTGGCGTGAGACTCGGCACCGTAGTCTCCATCGAGCCCCCGCGGCTGCGTTTGCGGCTCGAGGCGCCGCTCAAGGCAGGCGACGGCGTGGTCTTCGACGATGGCAAGCCAGCCGAACGCGAGGAGGGTGGGTTCATCCATTCGGTGGATCCAGCGCCCAGCGGACTCTCCACCCTGCGCTTCGGTCGTGAGAACATCGACTGGTCGCGCGTGCAACCCGGACAGATTCTCTGGAAGACCAAGGATCCCGAGCTCGACAAGCAGCTGGAGCAGACCTGGAACCGACCGAAGCCCAACCATCGTCGACCCATCCGCGCCGAGGTGCATGGCGCGGTCGGGCAGCCACTCCGCGTTGCCTTCGCCGACGACGAGGGGCGCGTGGTCTCGGCCGATTCCGAGATGCCCTGTGTCGCCGCCGAGAAGCGCCCGCTGGATGCCGAGATCCTGCGTGACCAGCTCGGTCGCCTCGGCGAGACCCCTTTCGAACTTGCGGCGGTCTCAGCCCACCTCGAGGGCGCCCTGCTGGTGCCGTCATCCGAGCTGAATCGCCTGCGCCGTGATCTCGCCGCCCGGCTCGAGGCCCTCTGGGCGTCACCGCCGGCTTGGAAACTGTTGCCTTATGCTCGCGAGGCCACGCAGGTCGCCGAGCCCGTCGCGAACAAGGCTCGCCGCGACGCCGCGATCATCCCCGTGGTGCGCGAGCTCGCGCAGCTCGCGCCGGCGTTGGCCTTCGGTCCGCCCGCGGTCTATGTGGAGCTCGAGGATCCCAAGCGGCTGAAGGAAGCGGTCGCGCAGGCGCGTGCCGCCGAGGCCGCGGGTGGTCCGCGCGTCGAGGTCTGGGCAGTCGGCCCGCGCGTTCACAAGCAAGGCGAGGACTGGATTGTGAAGCATCTGCTCGAGTCGGGTGCCGACGGATTCCTCGTTCGCAATCATGAGCATCTCCGGGCTTTCGCTGGACGTCGTCGCCGCGGCGACTTCTCCCTGAACGTGGCCAACCCGCTCTCCGCCGAGTGGCTGGTCCGGCATCACGGGTTGGAGGGCGTTACCGCCTCCTATGATCTGAATGCCGAACAGCTCGCGGGTCTGCTGCGCGGCGCACCGGCTGACTGGTTCGAGGTCACCCTGCACCAGCATATGCCGATGTTCCATATGGAGCATTGCGTCTTCTGCGCGTTCCTCTCCTCCGGGAAGGATTACCGTGATTGCGGACGGCCCTGTGAGAAGCACCGCGTGGCCCTGCGTGACCGCGTCGGCGCCGCCCACATCCTCAAGGCGGACGCCGGCTGCCGCAACACGCTCTTCAACGCCCGCGCCCAGACAGGTGCGGAGTTCGCCCACGAGCTGCTGAAACTCGGCGTCGGGCGTTTCCGCGTGGAGTTCGTGGACGAGGACGCCGCCACGGTCACCCGTACGCTCGAGCGCTACCGCGACCTCCTCGCCGGCAGGCTGAGTGGCAGCGAGCTTTGGCAGGAGCTCAAGGTGCTCAACCAGCTCGGTGTCACCCGGGGCACGATGATTGGTCGCGGGTGAGCGGAACCCGTCCGATTCGCGCCTGTTCAAATCCCATGCGTCGCGCCGACTTCCTGCGCCTCAGTGCCGCCGCAGCGGCTGTCCCTTGGTTGGCCGGATGCTCGTCGGAGCGCGAGCGCTTCGCCGCCCTCTCCGTCGGTGCGATGGACCAGGGGCAGGCTGCGGCTTTTGCCCACGCCGGGTATGGACACCTTGAGCTCTCCGTCTCCGCCGACCTCGTGCCGGATCGGGACGACGCCGCCTTCGCCCAGCGCCTTGGTCGGCTGCGCCGGCTGGAACCGTCGTGCCGCATGATGAACGGCTTCTACCACGCCGAGCGCAAGATGGTCGGACCCGATGCGGACCACGCCTTTTTCCTTCGCTGGGGGGCGATTGCCTTCCCTCGCGCCGCCCAGGCGGGCGTGCGCATCATCACAATCGGCTCCGGCAAGGCCCGGCGTTGCCCTGATGGATTCGAGATTGGCCGGGCCCGCGAGCAGTGCGCGAAACTGCTCGCCGGACTGTTGCCGATGGCCGCGGACCAGGGCATCGCGCTCGCCATCGAGAACCTCAACGAGCGCGAGACGAACCTCGGTGTGACCATGGACGAGTCGCTTGGCATCGTGACGGCTGCCGGCGAGGGCATGCGGCTGACTTGCGACCTCTACCACATGATGCGGATGTCGGAGAGTCCCTCGGCACTGACTCGCGCCCTCTCCCGGGTCGTGCATTGCCATGTCGCCGAGCGCGAGAGACGCACCCCTCCCGGCACGGCGGGCGATGACTTCCGTCCGTTCCTTCGCGTCCTGCGCGAGGGCGGCTACCCCGGGGCGTTCAGTTTCGAGTGCGGCTGGGGCGCGGGCAAGGCGACGCCTACGGTGGCGCTGGCTGCGTTCCGCGAGCAGCTACGGTCCTGCTAGGTCCGCTCAGGTGTCGGCCTTCAGGCGCGTCAATAGGCTGGTCACCCGGCGAGCGTCGGAGACATTGCGCACCGCCATGGCGTAGGCCGAGGGGTCGCCGACCAGGATGACCTGGCGGCGACCTCGCGTCACCCCGGTGTAGAGCAGATTGCGCGCGAGCAGGATGCTGTGCTGGCGCAGGAGTGGCACGACGATGGCGGGGAACTCCGACCCCTGCGACTTGTGGATGCTGATGGCATAGGCGAGTTGGAGGTCGCCGGCCTGTCCGCGCTCCATCTCGACGCGGTTGCCATCGAAGTCGACCACGAGCCCGCCGCCTTCCTCGACCGCGAGCACGACGCCGAGGTCGCCGTTGAAGATACCGAGGTCGTAGTTGTTGCGGGTCTGGATGACCTTGTCGCCCTGGCCGATTCGGCCCGGAGCGCCCGGTCCGCGACGCAGTCGCTCCTGCAGCGCGAGGTTGAGGGCGTGGATACCGCCCGTGCCCTTGTGCATCGGTGCGAGCACCTGGATGTCGCGAAGCGGGTCGAGTCGAAGGGCGCGGGGGAGCACCTCGGAGCAGAGCTGCACCGCGGCGCGCACGCAGGCCTCGGGCTCGTCGGCGCGCACGAAGTGGATGTCGGCTGTGGTTAGGTCGAGCAACTCGGGGCGGTCGACGAGACCCGAGACCTCCTTCTCGCCGTGGAGGATGCCATGGGCGACCGTGACGATGCCGCTGCGCGCGCCCTGGCGGAAGATGGTGTCCAATCGCGTGACGTGCGCTGCACCCGAGGCGATGACATCCTCGAGCACGCTGCCAGCCCCGACCGAGGGCAGCTGGTTGACGTCACCGACGAGCACGAGATGCGCCTGATCGGGCACGGCCCGCAGCAGCGCGGCCGCAAGCTTGCTGTCGAGCATCGACGACTCATCGACGACCACGAGGTCGGCGGGCAGGGGGTTGTCCTCGCCGTGGGTGAAGCGACCCGCGGCCGGATCGAACTTCAGGAGGCGGTGGATGGTGCTGGCGGAGCCGCGCGCGGCCTCGGCCAGGCGCTGGGCGGCGCGCCCGGTCGGCGCGGCCAGCACGACGCGGGCGCGTTTCGCGCCGACGATGTCGCAGAGCGCGCGCAGGATGGTGGTCTTGCCGGTGCCGGGTCCGCCGGTGAGCACCGTCACCTTGCGCTCGATTGCGGCGATCACCGCCGCCGACTGCAACTCGGAGAAGGCGAAGCCGGCGCGTTCCTGGGCCCACGCCACCGCCCGGTCGGCGGCGATTGCCGGCAGGCGGCTGGGTCCGGCGAGGATGCGACGAATCGAGCGGGTGATCGAAGCCTCGGCCTTGGCCAGCGCGTTGAGTTGCACCAGTCGGTCGGGTCCCTGCCCGAGGATATCGACCGCGCGCTCGGTGACGAGGGTGTCGACGCGCTCAGCGACGACGGGTCGGTCGACCTCGAGCAGCTCGGTCGCACGGTCGACCAGCTGGTTCTGCGGGAAGGCGCTGTGCCCCTCGCCCTCGAGCTCCTCGAGGGTGTGGAGGATGCCGGCGTCGACCCGCTGGCTGCCAGCGGTTGGCAGGCCGAGATTGCGCGCGATCTTGTCCGCGGTGCGGAAGCCCACGCCCTCGACCTCGCGGCAGACCCGGTATGGCTCGCCGGTGAGCACGTCCTTCGCCTTCTCGCCGTAGGCCTTGACGATGCGCAGGCAGAGGGCGTTGGTCACGCCGTAGGTCTGGAGGAAGACCATCACCTCGCGCAGGGAGCGCTGTTCCTCCCAGGCCTGCTTGATGGCCTTGGCGCGCTGCGGACCGACCCCCTCGACCTCGCGCAGGCGCGCCGAGTGGTTCGAGATGATGTCGAAGGTGCGGACGCCGAACTTCGCCACGATCTTGTCGGCATAGACCTTGCCGACGCCGCGCACCAGGCCGCTGCCGAGGTACTTGCGAATGCCGTGGACGGAGGAGGGTAGGCGGGAGGCGAAGGTCTTGACCCGGAGCTGCGGCCCATGCTGCGGGTGGCGTTCCCAGGTGCCGGTGAGGTCGACCGTCTCCCCGCACTGCAGGCCGGCGAGATTCCCGAGGATGATGGTCTTGGCGCCGGCCTCGTCGGAGAGTTCCGCGATGGTGAAACCTTTCTCCTCGTCCAGCCAGAGGATGCGCTCGATGACGCCGGAGAGGGGAATCTCCGGTCCCGGATTGCCCTGGGAGCCGCGCGTCATGGCCGCCTACCTTGGGGCGGATTACGGCGAGCGCAACCACGGGTCACGCCGGGGCTTGTGCCCAATCGCCACCGGGGTCCTTGTCCTAGCGCTTGCGCGCGCGCACGAAGTCGATGCTCGCCCTGACCTGGGGCACGTTGTTGTCCCAGTCAGCCTCGTGCTCGACCGAGATGTTGCCCGCAAAGCCCTGCCGTTTGAGCTCATCGAGGCAGGCTCCCACATCGGCGACGCCCTGGCCGGAGACCACGATGTCGGCCGGACCGAACTTCGCCTTGTCCTTCAGGTGCACGCTGATGATTCGGCCCTTCAGGATGCGAAGGCACTCAATTGGCTTCAGTCCGGAGGCGCACCAGTGTCCGAGGTCGACGCAGGCGCCGAGGCGCGCGTCACGGCTCTCGACCACGCCGAGGATGTAGAGGGGATGCCAGACCTTGTAACCGGGGTTCGCCATCGATCCAGGGTGCTGGTGGAACGCGACCCGGATATCGAACTCGCGCGCCGCTGCCTCCCAGTCGGCGACCCGCTCGGCGGATTCCGTGCTGACGGCGTACAGCCCCAGCTTGCTGGCGAACTGCATGATGCGCCGCACCTCGCCCGCATCGCGGGCGGCCACCACGCCATAGTTCACCGCGCGCACGCCCTGCCGCGCGCACTCGGCCTTGAGCTCGGCCAGCGCCGCATCCGACATGTCATGCCCGACCTTGGCATCGGATCCCGCGCGGAGCGGTTGCCCCGGGTAGAGCTCGATCATGTTGCCGCCAGCTTCCTTGGTCTTGGCGATGGCCTCGAAGGCGGTGAAGCGGTTGAAGGTCCACGCCTGCGCGCCGATGAACCAACCTCCCTGTGCCAGCTCGGCCGGAATCGGGGTGGCTTGGGCTAGGGTCGCGAGTCCGAGGGCAAGCAGCAGGTGGCGCATGGTAAGGTTCAAGACAGCGCTGGCTGGGGGCTGTTCCCTGCTGAGGCGTCCCGATGTCGGAAGCCTCGCCCGCAGGCGCCGCAGTCGCTCTTTCACCGGCATGCTTTGGTGGTCTCAGTTGATCGCTTGGTTGTGGCCGTCTCCGGCCAACCTCGGGGCGCAGGGCGAGGCGCGAGCGGCCGATTATTTCCGACGTCGCGGGGCGACGGTGCTTGCGCGCAACTGGCGGAGCGGCCGCGATGAGCTCGACCTCGTCGTGCTCGAGGGGCGCGTGCTGGTCTTCGTCGAGGTCAAGACCCGGACGGCCGAGTGGGGTGGGGCGGGGTGGTTTGCGGTCGATGCTCGCAAGCGTCGCGCACTGCGGCGCGCGGCGAGGGCTTGGGTGCGCGCGGCCGGGGGCGCGCCGCACACGCGTTTCGACGTGGTCGAAGTTCTGGTTTGCCACGGGGCGGCACCCCGCATTGTCCATCACCTTGGTGTGCCGCTCCTTGGGCGCGCCCGCCACTGACGCCAACATGCCCGACAACGACCGCCATCCTTTCCTGGCCGGCCTAAGCAAGCACCGGGGTGCACCCCCCACGTGCCTGGTCATCTTTGGCGCCTCGGGCGACCTGACCGCGCGCAAGTTGCTGCCCGCGCTTTACAACCTGGCGGTCGACAACCTCCTGCCGGCCGACTTCGCCCTCGTGGGCTTCGGACGCAAGCCGCTCCCTGATGCCGAGTTTCGCGCCATCGCCGCCCGCGAGATCGCCAAATTCTCCCGCCGGCCCTTCAACCCCGACATCTGGCGCCGCATCGAGGAGGCCACCCATTACCAGGCCGGCGAGTACGACGACCCCGCCGCCTTCACCGCGCTCTCGGCCAAGCTCGCCGCGATCGAGAAGACGGCCGGCCGTCCGCTTCAGCTGGTCAGCTATGTCTCGACTCCGCCGACGGTCTTCGAGGCCATCGTCGAGAACCATGGCCGCAGCGGTCTCGCCGCCCGGGGTCTTGGCACGCCGACCGAGAGCAAGATCATCATCGAGAAGCCCTTCGGTCACGACCTCGCCTCGGCCGTGGCGCTCAACGCGATCATCGCCCGCAACTTCCGCGAGAGCCAGGTCTTCCGCATCGACCACTACCTCGGCAAGGAGACGGTGCAGGACCTGCTCGTGCTGCGCTTCGCGAATCCCATCCTCGAGCCGCTCTGGAACCGTCGGCATGTCGACCACGTGCAAATCACCGTCGCGGAGGAGCTTGGTGTCGGGTCTCGCGGCGGCTATTACGACCACTCGGGCGCCACGCGCGACATGTTGCAGAACCACACCATGCAGCTGCTGGCACTGACCGCGATGGACGCACCGTCCTCGCTCAGCGCGGAACACATTCGCGACCAGAAGGTGCGTCTGCTGGAGTCGGTCCGCGCGCTGCGGCTCGGTGCCGGCGGCGACTCCGTCCGTGCCCAGTACGCCGAGGGTCTTTCCGGCGGCGAGTCCGTTCCGGGCTACCTTGGCGAGAAAGACATCCCCGCGACCTCCGCGACCGAGACTTTCTGCGCCCTGCGTCTCTCGATCGACAACGACCGCTGGTCCGGCGTTCCCTTCTACCTGCGCTCCGGCAAGCGCATGGCTCGCCGCGTCTCCGAGATCGCCATCCAGTTCAAGCAGCCTGCCGACGGACTCTTCGCGTCGGACCAGCGCTACGACATCGCCGCGAACCGGCTCGTCATCCAGATCCAGCCCGACGAGGGCTCGACCCTGATCCTAAACTCCAAGGTGCCCGGGCTCGAGCCTCGCACCCAGCCGGTGCGGCTCAGCTTCCGCTACGCCGCGACCTACGGATCCGACACGCCCGAAGCCTACGAGCGCCTGATTCTCGACGGCATCGTGGGCGATCGCACCTTGTTCATCCGCGGTGACGAGACCGAGGCCTCCTGGCGTCTTTTCACCCCCCTGCTCCATGCATGGTCCGCCGCCGGCCGCGCCGGTCTGGAGACCTATCCTGCCGGATCGTGGGGACCCGCCGGGGGCGATGCCTTGCTCGCCGCGCATGGCCACGCCTGGCGCAACGCCGGTCGCTGAGCGCATGGCCTCCGACATCCTCGCCGCCCTGCCCGGAGCCCCGGTGCGCGTCAACGAGGCGCTCGGCGCCTTGGCGCACGCTTGGTCAGCCGAGGGTGAGCAGGCGGTGCGCGCCTCGCAGATGAACCTTGTGCTGATGCTTGGCGCAGGTGTCGGCCCTGAGGAGGCCGCGGGCATCTTCGAGCAGGCCCAGGCCTTCGCCCGACGCTATCCCTGCCGCTTGGTCGTGCTTGTCCGCCGCGACTCGGGTGAGGACGGACTTCCGCCCGAGGCCAAGGCGCATGTCGCCTGCTTCCTTGACACCGCGCGACGGGACAAGCGCTGCTGCGAGGCGCTGATGCTCGCGCACGGCCCCCACACGCTCCAGCTGCAGTCCTTGGTCTCGACCTGGCTTGAAGCCGACCTGCCCGCCTATCTCTGGTGTCATCGGGTCGACGCGGCCGAGACCCGTCCTTGGCTTGCCCTGGCACCTCGGTTCACGCGCGTCATTGCGGACCGGTCGACCGACGGCGATGCCTTCTTCGCGCTGCCCTGGCCGCGCCCGGAATCGGTTCGGGACCTTTCCGTCGCCCGCTGCCTGCCCGTGCGTCAGGCCTTGGGACAGTTCCTGAGCAGCCATGCGCCTGCCGACCTCGTGCGCGGTCTGCGCAGCGTGACAGTCTCGCACGGTGTTGGGCGCGCCGGCGAGGCCCGGGGCCTGCTCGATTGGATGCGGGGTTGCCTCAAGTCTTGCGCGGATGTCTCGCGCTTGCCGCTCGCCGCGGAGTTCGCCGTCAACCCGTCCTGCGCTGCCGGATCCTGCATCGCGGTGGAGTGGACCTACGACAACGGCAACCATTTCGCCTGGGAGCATGCCGACCAAGGAGTCCGCGCCTCGGTGGCCCTTGATTACGCGACCTCGCACCAGTCGTTCGCGCTCGCTGTGCCCTTCCTCGCACCGGAGACGGCCTTGGGCGAGGCTCTCTTCTTCTGAGCTGCCGGTTGCCTCGGTCAGGCCAACCTGAGCCAGGTGGCCATGGCCGCGAAGGCGCGCGCGCGGTGACTGAGCGCGTCCTTGGTCGATGCGGGCAGCTCGCCGAATGTTCGGGTGTGTCCGGCTGGCACGAAGAGACTGTCGTAGCCGAAGCCTCCCTCGCCGCGCTCGGCCTCGAGGATTGAGCCCTCGCAGTGCCCGGTGAACTCGGCGTCCTCCCCCGAGGGTCCGATCAGCACGAGGTGGCAGGTGAAGCGCGCGGTGCGTCGTGCGACGGACACCCCGGCGAGAGCGGAGAGCAGCTTGGCGCGGTTCTCGGCGTCGGTCGCCCGTGGGCCGGCGTAGATCGCGGAGTCGACACCTGGAGCGCCACCCAGGGCGTCGCAGGACAGACCGCTGTCGTCCGCCAGCACCCAGGCTCCTGGCGGCGCCAGCAATCGCAGCGCCTCGGCCTTGAGACGCGCGTTGCCCGCGAAGGTCCCGGCGGTCTCGGGCACGAGGGGCATGCCGCCGACGCTGCGCGCGCTCGCGACCTCGCAAGGCAGGCCGGCTTCGGCGAACATCCGGGCGAATTCCTCGGCCTTGTGGGCGTTGCCGGTGGCGAGCAGCAGTCGTTTCACGGGCCTAGCGTAGGGTGCGCGGGGTGGGGCAGGAAGCGGGAAGTGTGCGGCCGCACCTTCCCCCTTTCCCTTTGCCCCGTCCTGGCTTTACTGCGGGCAGTGCCAATCCGCTGCCTCATCACCGCCGGCCCGACACGGGAGTTCCTCGATCCCGTGCGCTTCCTCAGCAACCCCTCGACGGGAAAGATGGGCTTTGCCATCGCCGCGGCGGCGGTCGAGGCCGGCTGGACCGTCGACCTCGTTGCCGGCCCTGTCTCGTTGCCCGAGCCTGCCGGCGTGATGCTTTACCCTGTCGTCACCGCCGCCGAGATGCATCGCCAGACCGAGGCGCTCTTCGGGCCGGCCGACGTGCTCATCGCCACCGCTGCGGTCAGCGACTGGCGTCCGAAGGTCCGCCATGCGCAGAAACTGAAGCGCGATGGTTCCGCGCTCACCCTTGAGCTTGAGCCGTGCCCGGATATCCTCGCCGCCATGTCCGCCCAGCGCCGGCCCGATCAGCTTCTCGTCGGCTTCGCCGCCGAGACCGAGAGGGTCGAGGAGCACGCGCGTCGCAAGCTGGAGTCCAAGGGCATCGACTGCATCGCCGCCAACTCGGTCGCAGGTTCCTCGGGTGCCTTCGGCTCGGACACCAACACGCTCATCCTGCTCGGACGCGACGGCTCGCGCGAGGTCCTCGGACCCGCGTCGAAGTCAGCCGTCGCCCGCGCCCTCGTCGCCGCGCTTGCCGCGCGGCTTCCCCGCCGATGAATCCGCGCCGACAGGGACGATTCGACCGGTTGCTCGGTCGGGCCGATGAGCTCGATCCCAAGAATCTGGCCATCCTCGCCCGCCGTCTCGACCGGGAGCGCCACCTGATGGAGACCGTGCTCGACACGCTCCGGGAGGGCGTGCTCGTGCTCGAGTCCGACGGCCGTGTGGCCTACGCCAACGCCGCCGCCGCCCAGCTGGCCGGATTCTCGTCCGAGGCTCTGGCGGCGGGCGAGCCCGTGCGTTTCCCGCCCGATCTGGCCGCCGTGCTCGAGATTGCGCCGGGTTCGTCCGCCCAGACCCGCGAGGTCGAGGTGACGTACCCCGAGCCGCGCATCCTGCGGGTGCACCTCGCCTTGGTCGACGGACCCGCCGCCGGCACCTCCCTGCGTGTCGCCGTCCTCGCCGATGTCTCCGCCGAGCGCGTGCAGACGGAGGATCGCGTCGAGAGCGAGCGCATCGACTCGATCATGAAGCTCGCCGCGGGCGTGGCCCATGAGATCGGCAATCCGCTCAACGCCATCGGCATCCACCTCCAGTTGCTCCGCCGCCGCCTCGCCGACCTCGGCCCTGCCGCCTCCAAGGCGGGGGAGTCGGTCGACATCGTCGAGTCCGAGGTGCGCCGGCTCGATGGCATCGTGCGCAACTTCCTCGGCGCGGTCCGGCCCGCCGCGCCGGATCTCGCGGACACCCAGCTGCTCGAGGTGGCTGCCGGGGCCCTCGCCTTGCTCAAGGATCAGATGGCCGAGCTCGGGGTGCGCGCGGTGGTCGAGGTCGACGGCGAGTTGCCCGTCGTGCTCGCGGACCACGGCCAGGTTCAGCAGGCGATCTTCAACGTGCTCAAGAACGCGCTCGAGGCGATGGATCGCGGGGGCCAGATCACGCTGCGCGCCCGCGCCGACGACGACTGGGTCGTGCTCGAGGTTGCCGACACCGGCGTGGGCATTCCCGCGGACAAACTGACCCGGGTCTTTGATGCCTACTATACGACGAAGTCCGATGGCAACGGGCTCGGTCTGCTCATCGTGCTCCGCATCCTCCGTGCCCATGGCGGACAGGTCGATGTCGCCAGCACTCCGGGCAAGGGCACGACGGTGACCCTGCGCTTCCCCCAGAAGCACCGCCGAGTCCGCCTTCTTCCCAGCTGACACAACTTGCTCGACTGGGAACTTGCCCGTGTACCGCCTGTTTAGGTAGGGTACACCCATGCGTCTCTCCGCTTGCCTCTGCCTTCTCGCTACCCTCGGTCTTTGCGCCGAGGAGGTTCGTCCGCTTCCGATTGAGTTGCCCAAGCCCGCGGTGACAGGAACACCCAGGCCGATCAAAATCGGCAACCTCGAGCCGGCGCGCACCGGACCGCGCGTGCTGCCGAATGTCCCCGTCTCGGCCAAGAACCTCGCCCTGGGCAAGGATGTGACGTCCAGCGCCCGTGACGCCGCCTCCGGTGACATCTCCTATGTGACCGACGGTGACAAGGGCGGCGAGGAGGGCTTCGAGGTCGAGCTCCCGAAAGGCCACCAGTGGGTCCAGATCGACCTCGGCGCGCCCGCCACCATCCATGCCATCGCGCTCTGGCACTTCCACCGCGAGCGCCGCGTCTACCTCGCAGTCGCGGTGCAGGTCTCCGACGACCCTGCCTTCAAGACTGGCGTGACCACGCTCTTCAACAACGACGACGGCAACAAGCTCGGCTTCGGCGAAGGCAAGGATCTCTGCTACATCGAAACGAACGAGGGTAAGGTCATCGACGGCAAGGCCACCAAGGGGCGCTACGTGCGCTTCCACTCCTTCGGCAATTCCTCGACGCCCTCCAACGACTACATCGAGGCGGAGGTCTGGGGCGTGCCCGCGAAGTGACCCGTGCTTAGCGCGCCAACCGGAGGACCTTGCCGGTCCCCATGCTGCAGAGCAGCAATTCGCCGTCCGCCGGGTTCTCGCCGAAGCCGGCCACGGTCGGCGCACGCGCGATTTCCTCGCAGGTCCAGCGTCCGCGCCCGCCCGCCTGCCTCATCGCGAGCACCCGGGCGGTGGCGAAGTCGGCGCAGACATAGGTTCCGACAAGTTCGGTGAGGGCTTTCCCGCGGTACACGCGCCCGCCGGTCACCGATGCTCCGATCTTTCGGTCGTAGACCGCAATCGGCTCGGTGAGTCCAGACATCGGCTTGGCCTTGCCGAAGGCCTGGTCGCCCTCGCGGATCGGCCACCCGTAGTCCTTGCCCGCTGCCAGCACGTCAATCTCTTCGATGAGGTTCTGGCCGACATCCCCGGTCAGCCAAGTCCGAGTGGGTTCGTCGTACGACATGCGCCAGGCGTTACGCAGGCCGGTCGCCCAGGTCTCGGTGCGGAGCTTGGCGGTGTCGACCGGCTGACCGCGGTGTGTGCGGGTGCGGACGAAGGGGTTGTCGGCGGGCACCGCGTAGAGGGGCTCGCCCCGGGCGTCGGTGTGCACGGCAGGGTCCGCGTTGGGGCGCAGGTTGCCGGGGCGGCGGTCGACATCGATGCGGAAGACCGCGGCGAAGAACCCCTTGTCGATGTGGCGTCCCTTGTCGAAGGCATCGTTGGCCGCGCCGCCGTCACCACAGGAGAAGTAAAGGTAGCCGTCGGGCCCGAAGTGCACGTCGCCTCCGTTGTGATTGCCCGCCGGATCGAGTTGGCTGACGAGCGGTTGCTCGGAGTTCGGGTCGAGCACGTCGCCTGACGCGTCCTTGCGCACCGTGAAGCGGGCGAGTCGCTGGTGGAGTTTCCCGCCAACTTTCAGGCTATAGTAGACATAGGCCTGGCCATTCTCGGCGAAGCGTGGGTGCAGCGCCATCCCGAGGAGACCGCACTCGCTATTGGTCTCAAGCTTGCCGTCGCGCGGCTGGGTGAGGTCGAGAAAGGCACGCTTGGTGGGGCGGCCTGTCCTGAGGCCCGTGACGAGCTGCGCGATGCCGGTCTTCTCGAGCACGATCAAGCTATCCTGACTTCCAGGCACAGCCGTGATACCGAGGGGCTGGCTGAAGCTGAGCCCGCCTAGGGCATCCTCTGTCCGGTAGGCGCGGGACTCCCCGGCGTGGAGCGCGGTTGTGAGCATGCCGATGGCCAGCAGGGCGGTTCTCATGGCTCTTCATTTTAGGGGTAATTCGGGGAAGTCGAGCGAACCGCATCGCGCTTGAGTCCCCCACGGTTCCCCCCACGCTGGGCTGTGTGAGGGTCATCCGCGCAAAATCCGCCGGTTTCTGCTGGGGAGTCGAGCGAGCGATTGATATCGCCCGCGAGTATGCCCGTGCCGGGCGCCATCCGGTCTACACCGATGGACCGCTCATTCATAATCGGCAGATGATGGAGGTCCTCACGCGGGAGGGGGTGCGCGAGGTCGGCGACTACCAGAGCCAAGCCGCGGTCGATGTCGGCACCGACCGCAAGGACGCGGTGATGGTCGTCCGCGCGCACGGCATCTCGCCCGAGCGCCGCGCCTATCTGAAGTCGCTCGGCATGGACTTCCGCGACGCGACCTGTCCCGACGTCGGCATCATCGCCGGCAAGATCCGTCTGCATGCCAAGCGCGGGTTTTCCACGGTCATCTTCGGCGATCCCGCGCATCCCGAGGTCATCGGACTGCTTGGTTACGCCGAGGGCAAGGGACATGTCGTCCGCACGGAGGCGGAGATCGACGCGTTGCCGCCGCTGGGCGCCGACGTCTGTATGGTCTCGCAGTCGACGATGTTCACCGACGAGTTTGGCCGGCTCGCCGAGCATCTTCGTAAGGCGTATCCCAGCGCGCTCATCTTCGACACCATCTGCGGCGCGACCAAGGACCGCCAGGGTGATATCCTCGAGTTACGCAAGGCGGGGGCGGAGGCCGTGGTTGTGATCGGGGGGCGACATTCCGCCAACACCGTCAAGCTCGCCAAGCTTGTGGAGATGTCGGCCATGCATTGCTTCCATGTCGAGACGGCTGCCGAGCTCGATTTCGATGCACTCCGCCGCTACCGCACGGTGGGCGTGACCGCTGGCGCCTCCACTCCCGCCTTCCTCATCGACGAGGTGGTGCGGAAGCTCGAGGCGCTGGCCTGAAAGCTCAGACTCGGAGCGAGACGCCCGTCATCTCGGGCGGCTTGGGCAGACCCATCAGGTCGAGCAAGGTCGGGGCGACATCGGCGAGGCGGCCGGTCGGGCGCAGCTTGGCGTCCTTTAGCCCTGAGCCGTAGAGCACGACCTCGACCGGGTTGAGCGTGTGGCGGGTGTGCGCGCACTTCTCCTCGGGCTCCCACATCTGGTCAGCGTTGCCATGGTCGGCCGTCACGACGGCACGTCCGCCGACCTGGTCAATCGCCGCGAGTAGCTCGCCGAGGCCCCGGTCGACTGTCTCGCAGGCGGCGCAGACGGCCTTCAGTGAGCCCGTGTGGCCGACCATGTCGGGGTTGGCGTAGTTGACGACGATGAGCGCGTACTTGCCGGAGAGGATGGCAGCCTTGGCGAGCTCAGTGACATGTCCCGCCGACATCTCGGGCTTTTGGTCGTAGGTCGCGACCTCCTTCGGGCTCTGGGCCATGCCGCGTTCCTCGCCCGGGAAGGGCTCCTCGCGGTAGTCGTTGAAGAAGAAGGTGACGTGCGGGAACTTCTCGGTCTCGGCCGTGCGATACTGGGCGAGACCCTGCTTGGCGACCCACTCGCCGAGGATGTTCTCCATCTTTGGGGGTTTGTCGAAGATGACGTTGGGACAGAGGCCCTTCTCGTAATTGGTCAGCGTGGCGTAGAAGAGCTTGAGCAGCCTCGGGCGCGCGAAGCCCTTGAAGGCCGGGTCGGTGAAGGCGCGGGTGATCTCCCGCGGACGATCGCCACGGAAGTTGAAGAAGAGCACCGAGTCGCCATCCTGGATGTGCGCGGTGCCGCGCACGCGCGTGGCGGGGACGAACTCGTCGCCGACCGTCGAGGTGTCAGTCGGCTTGTCGTAGTAAGCCTGCACCGCCGCCTGGGCCGAGACGGCTTCGGGGGCGGGCGCGCCGGTCAGGGCGTCGTAGGCGGTCTTCACGCGTTCCCAGCGGTTATCGCGATCCATTGCCCAGAAGCGTCCGGAGACACTGGCAACCTTGCCCACGCCAATCTGGGCGAGCTCGGCCTCGAGTTGGCGGAGGTAGCCGAGACCGCTGGTCGGAGGACTGTCGCGGCCGTCCATGAAGGCATGGATGTAGACCTTGGACAGGCCCTCGGCCTTGAGCAGGCGGAGCAGGGCGTAGAGATGGGGCAGGGTGGAGTGGACGCCGGCCTCGGAGCAGAGCCCCATGAGGTGGACGGCGCCGCCGGTGGCCTTGGCGTTCTCGACCAAGCCGCGGAAGGCCTTGATCTCGCGCATGGCCTTGGGGTCGGTCAGGCCCTTGTCGATGCGGACAATCTCCTGGTCGACGATGCGCCCGGCGCCGATGTTCTGGTGACCGACCTCGGAGTTGCCCATGATGCCCACCGGCAGGCCGACATCGAGTCCGTGCGCGAGAATCTCGGTGCGCGGCCACTCCTTGGTCAGGCGGCGAGAGACCGGCAGGTTCGCCACCTTGATGGCGTTGAAGGCGTCGTGTGCGGGGTTGTGGTTCTCACCCCAACCGTCACGGATCACGAGGAGGACAGGTTTTGCCATGGGTATGGGTTAAGGGGTGGAAGTGGAAAAACGAAGAACGAAAAGCGGCATCCGCTCACTTGGCTGGCCAGTTCAGCTCGCGGAAGACATCGCGCGCGAGCTTCGGTCGGCCGTCTGGACCGTAAAGTCCCATGTTGGAGTACCCGTTGTTGTCCGGGTTGGCGGTGTAGAACTTGCGCGAGCGGTAATCGACGAGGATCCAGTAGGTGTAGCCTGCGAGAGGCGGGGCGTGCCGGACGAGCACCTCGTGCTGGCGACGGAGCAGGTCGGCTTGCCAGTCCTCGGTATCTTTCTCGTCGATATGGCCGCGCTTGCCAGGTCGGGCCCAGGCGCCGTTCTCCAAGATGACAAGGGGTTTGCCCGGATTCTCCGCAGTCACCCGTCGCATGTCCGGCTCCAGTCGCTCGAAGGGATCCATGGCGCCGCGGTATTCATTGAAGCCGACCACGTCGGCGTGACGGAACTCCGGTTGCCCCATGTGGGGATGCCAGGCCGCCCACGACACCGGACGGCGTTGCCAGTCGAGCTCGCGCACGAGCTCGGTGGCCTTGGCCACAAAGCGTCCGTACTCCGGACAGAACTGGTGCGACTCATTGTGGGTGCACCAGAGGACGACCGAGGGGTGATTCGAGAGATCCCAGATCGCACAGCGTGCGTGTGACTGAAAGACCGACCTTGGGTCGCGGGTCTGGGCATCCATCGATGCCTCCCGGTACCAGAAACCGCCCCATTCGCCGGTGAGCAGGAGTCCTTGCCGATCGGCCTCGCGGTAGAGCAGCGGGCTCCGCTGCGCGACCTGCAGGCGGATGAAGTTCGCCCCGGCCTCGCGACCCTGGCGGAGGAGTGCGCGGTGATCCTCGGGCAACAGGGCTGCGCCCCTGGTCAGTGTCTCCTCGTACATCGCCACGCCCTTGAGGAAGGTGGGGCGCTCGTTCAGCAGCAGTCGTGCGCCGTCGACCCGGAACGAACGGATGCCAAGGTCGCCCGTCCATTCGTCCACCACGGTTCCGCCTTGGCGCAGGCGTGCGACGACCCGATGCAGCGCCGGGGTCTCGGTGGTCCAGTGTGCCGCACTTGGCCTTAGGTCCGCATCGATACGGACCACCCGTGTCCCGCCGGCGGGAATGTCCACTCCGACGGGTGCCGGTTGCCCTGCCAGCGCCTCGCAATGGAGGTCGAGCGATAGGCGGCACGGCTCGCTCCCGTGATTGGAAATCACCACCGCCGCCTCGAGTCGCCCCTCGGTCGTCCGCAGCAGCGTCTTCCGAATGCTCACGGGGTTCTCCGAAACCAGTGACACCTCGCGGGTGATGCCGGCGTAGGGCCACAGATCGGGTGCCTTGGGGTGAGGTCCGTGGACCTGGGTGATCTCGGCTGGTTCGCCGCCTCCCGGTGTGTAGGCCTTGTGGTTGGGACGGCGGATGACCTTCACCGCCAGCACATTCGATCCCGGGCGGAGCTGTCCTGTGACATCGATGGAGAAGGGTTGGCCGCCGCCCTCGTGCAGGGCCACTTCGTTTCCGTTCAGAAAGATCCGCGCTCGCTGAGGGATGCCCAGGAACTCGAGACGATGGTGCTTCCCGCCTCCGGTCTCATGCTGGAACTCCAGACGGTACCAAGCGGCGCCGTCGTAGAGCGGTGGGTTGGATGGGGAACGGTCGCTCCAGTCGTGGAAGCGTCCGCCGGGCATCATGTCCCAGCAGTGCGGGACGGAGACGCTCGTCCAGCCATCCGGGGTCGCTCGTATCCCTTTCCAGCCTTCCTCCTCGCCCCGTCCCTCGGGGTCGAACCGGAACTGCCAACCCTGCGCGAGTGTTTGGCGGCTTCGGGTCGGTCCTGGAGCTGTGTCGAAGTCGGGTCGGACTTGCCCGTAATGAAAGACAACAGGGACTCCGTCGATGACCTGCGTCCGGACATCCATCCCGTGTGCGAACTGCGGATGATCGCCGAGGTCGTCGTTGGGGGCGGCGAGGGTGAGCGGCAGGCCCAGCCAGAGAAGCGCCATGTGACAAAGGCATCGGGGCACGCCTCCATTCATCCCAGCGCGGGTGGGTAGGCAAGCCGCGCCTGCTTCTTTCGGTTTACAACTAAAGGCGCGTAGCCCCCGACCTTGTCATTGGTGGCGCGAGTGACCAGAGAACCGGGGTATAGCCCTTGCCTAGGCCAGATGGAGGCCCAGCATGTCTGTCTCGTGAACCCTCTAGTTTATTCGATCGTCCAAGTCCTGGTCGCTGTCTCGGTGCTTTTCGTCTGGGTCTTCCGCCAAGCTAACATCGTCAGGGATTTCCAATCTTTCGGACTGGGCGACCTCACCCGGTCCATGGTCGGCGCCTTCAAGATCGCTCTCGCCACTTTGCTGCTGGCAGGACTTTGGTTTCCCGTCCTTGTCTTTGCCTCTTCGGTGCTGATGGGCTTGATGATGGTCGCGGCACAGTTTTTTCATGCCAAGGCGGGTAGCCCGTGGGTCAGACGTCTTCCCTCGCTGGTCCTACTCGGACTCTGCGTGCTCCTCGCCTGCCGCTGAGTCTCGCCCGTGCCCACTCGATTCCTTGATGCGGCTGTCCTGCTGTCCAGCCTCTCCTTCCTCGGTTACGCCATTGCCTATTTCAATTCGCCTAAGCTTGCCCAGGAATTCGTCCGATTCGGGCTCCCCAAGCTCGGTCCCTTGGTGGCGATTTTCCAAGCCGCTGGGGCGGTCGGCCTGCTCGCAGGTTTCCGCTATCCTGCGCTGACCACGTTGGCCTCGGCTGGTCTGGCCCTGATGATGGCTGTGGCGCTGGTGGTCCGTCTTCGCGTCGGCGATGGTCTTTGGGTTTCCCTGCCGGCCATCTTCTTCCTGGGGCTAAACCTCGCCATCTGCCTGTTATCGCTCAATCGGCCGGGCGTCTAGCGTGCCGCGGGTCGGTGCGGTCGCCTCAGCGATGTGGGACTCGTCGGAGTTTCGTGATGTCGTGTCCGGTCTTCGCGAGGATATCGACCAGTTCCTGGTAACGCGCTTCGGTAAGGGATTTCGTGCGTGCCATGATCCAGGCGTAGTCGCGGTCCGGCACGCCGATGATGGTCGTCTGGTAGTCCGCGTCCAGGTAGACGATGAGGTAGGCCGCCTTGAAGGGCCAGACGAACTGCATGCGCCACTCGGTGTTCGTCTCTAGGTTGTGCACGAAGCCGCGCGGATGGTAGGTCTTCAGCGGTCCATCGAGCGAACCGTTGTTGAAGACGTAGGTGGTTGGAATCGTGCCGTCCTCGGCCAAGGTGTAGCTCTCGACGGCGTTATGGGCCTCATCCTCGATGAAGGTCGGGATGTGGGCGATGACATACCAGTCTCCCATGAAGCGCGGGAGATCGATGCGGCGGTCGATGGCGCGCAGGGGTTCGGGCTCCGGGGTCGAGGAACAGCCGGCAAGTAGTGTGGCGGCCAGGAGCGCGAGGGCAGGTCGCTTGGCGAGGAGGCTGGGTCGCGCGGAGGGCTTCATGCAGGGGTGGATGTGCTGGTTGGCTTTGGGAGCAGGCATGACAACCTAATCATGAGGCGTGTCAAAGGCATGCGGTCATTCATTCAGTCGGCATGAAAAGCCAAGACGAGCTAGCCATGGAAGATGGCCAGACAGAGGCCCCTTGGCTTTGCCCGGCCTAGCCGGGGGCGGCCAGGTCTGTCTCTCACTCCCCTTGCCTTTGGCGGGCGGTCTGGCAATTGGGAGGGTAGCCATGGCCGAGCCCGCCTATTGCCTCTCGCGACTCCGCACCGTGCGGCGGGTCACCCGCGAGGTTCGGGTGGGCGGAGTCGGGGTGGGCGGGTCGAATCCCATTCGCATCCAGTCGATGACCACCTCGGACACCGAGGACGTGGCCGCCACGCTTGCTCAGTGCATCCGCCTGGCTGAGGCCGGCTGCGAAATCATCCGCATCACCGCACCGAACAAGGCCGCCGCCGCCGCGTTGCGCGATATCCATCAGAAGTTCCGCGCTGCAGGATTCAGCCAGCCCCTGGTCGCGGACATTCATTTCCTGCCCGTGGCCGCGATGGAGGCGGTTGAGCACGTCGAGAAGGTTCGGGTCAATCCCGGCAACTACGCCGACAAGAAGAAGTTTGCCGTTCGTGAGTACACCGATGCCCAGTACGCCGAGGAGCTCGAGCGCCTGCACGCGGCATTCAGTCCGCTGGTCCTCCGGGCCAAGGAGCTGGGCCGTGTCCTGCGCATCGGCACCAACCACGGATCGCTCTCGGACCGCATCCTGAACCGTTTCGGTGACACACCCATGGGCATGGTGGAATCGGCCTTGGAATTCGTCCGTATCGCGCAGTCGCACGGCTTCCGCGATCTCGTGCTGTCGATGAAGTCCTCCAACCCCAAGGTGATGGTCGAGGCTTACCGTCTCGCCGCTCGCCGGATGGGCGACGAGGGCATGGACTACCCGCTGCACCTCGGCGTCACCGAAGCCGGCGAGGGTGAGGATGCGCGGATCAAGTCAGCCATCGGCATCGGCTCGCTTCTTGCCGATGGGCTGGGTGACACCATCCGTGTCTCGCTCACCGAGGACCCCTGGCATGAGATTCCGGTGTGCCGTCAACTTCTCGCCGCAGTCGAGGCCTTCCGACCCGCGGCCCCCGGGCTCTTGCCCGCGATTCCAACGGCCGATGAGGCGGTCTGCGACGGTATCGACCCCTACGTCTTCCTGCGCCGTCCGACGGAGCCCCTGGTGCTCGGCACCGCCTGCCGCGCAGGCTCCGGTGAGGTGCCCCGCGTGGTTGTGCGCAGCTCCTTCCCGTTGGCCCAGGCCTCGGCTGCGGCCAAGGAGGTTGTCGATGCCCATGCCCGCCAGCGCGAGGCGCGGGTCGAGGGCTTGCTGGTTCGCTTCGAGTCCCCCGCGGATGCCGCCGGACTCTCCGCGCTGCGGCAGGGGCTCGAATCTGTCGTGCCCGCGATCTTCGCCGAGGTCGGGCCCGTCGCCCCATCGGAGTTCCCCCTGCGCGGACCTGGCGCCGCCTTGGTCGTGGTAAAGTCCCATGGTCGATTCTCACGAGCTGAGGATCTGCGCGCGTGGGCCGAGGCCTGTGCCGACGCCGATGTCACGCTCGCCGTGAGCACAGAGGCCGAGCATCTCGCTGACATCGTCGACGCACTTGGGGCTCTGCCGCCAGGCCGACGCATGGTCTGCGCGACGCACAACGGTGCGTTCACGCATGCCCTGGGCGAATACCGACGGATGGCCCGTGAGCTGCGACGGCTTGGCCTCGGAGGCGTGCCCATCTGGATTCGCGCGACCGCCCAGCAACATGGCGGGCCGGGGCCGGCCTTCCCCGACCAGCTGCTCCATGCGTCGGTGCTGGCGGGCGGATTGCTCGTCGACGGTATCGGCGACCTGGTTGCCTGCGAGGTGCCGGCGTCCTTCGACAAGCGGCTCACGCTCACCTACGACATCCTGCAGGGCGCGCGTGCGCGCCAGACCAAGACGGAGTATGTCGCCTGCCCGAGCTGCGGCCGCACGCTCTTCGACATCCAGTCGACCACCCTGCGCATCAAGGCGCGTACGGGTCATCTCAAGGGCGTGACCATCGCGGTGATGGGTTGCATCGTCAACGGCCCCGGCGAGATGGCGGACGCGGATTTCGGCTACGTCGGCGGCGCGCCAGGCAAGATCAACCTCTATGTCGGTAAGGAGCCCGTGCGGTTCAATATCCCGCAGGAGCAGGCGGTCGACCAGTTGGTCGACCTGATCCGGTCGCGCGGGAAGTGGATCGACCCCTGAGGTCGTCCAGGGTCACTTGAACTCGACCGGTCGGATGACGTGCTTCTGGAGGAGCTCGGAGCGCAGGCGTGCATCGCCGTCACCCGAGCAGCGGCGCACGTCATTGAGCAAGACGTAGGCCATCAGGGCCATGAACAGCGCGACGAAGACATACTGGATCCAGATCACAACCTTGGAGGGCAGGGGCCGGCGTCGCACTCGCTCGACCGTGGCGATGAGCATGTGCCCGCCGTCGAGCACCGGGATGGGAAGGAGGTTGAGGATGGCGAGGTTGATGTTGATCACGACCGAGAACCAGATGACGAGGCGGATATCCTCGGAGAGGTTGACATACATCTTCGCGATGGAGATCGCCCCCATCAGCTGGTTGAGGTGGATGTCCGAGCCCCGGTCGAAGAGGCGAGCCAAGGTGTTGACCGTTGACCAGAAGGCGCCGACGAACTGCTCGCCCGGGGTCCGGTGGATGATGACGGCGCGTGGCCGGATGTCCGCGCCGATGGACGGGATGGCGGCGGGTTGGACGACCCGGGCGGTCGCCTTGCGCAGGATGAGGTTGCCCTCGCTGCCGCCGCGTTTCCAGAAGACGCTGAGGTCGCGTCCACCCGGAGTCGCCACGTCGACCAAGTCGTCGAGCGAGCGCAGCGCGATGATCTCGCGACCGTTGGCCTTGTCGAGCACCGCACCGAGCGAGAGGGCCTCGGTCGTCGCGTTGTCGCCGGTGGCGCTGTGCACAACGAGGCGGGACTTATCCTTTTCCTGCGCCTCGGGCACAGGAATCAGCACGACCCGGAACTCGCCGTTGTCACCGTGGGTGATGGCGCCAATGGGGTTGGTCCGGAGGACGGGCACAGGCTGCACCTCGACCGACAGGTCCTTGCCATCGCGGCGGACGCCGAGGCGGCGCGGGCCAGGTGCCTTGCTCCGGAGAAGGTCGATGAAGGAGTCGGCTCCATAGACCACTTGTCCATCGACCGTCAGCACCTCGTCGCCGGCTTGCAGGCCGGCTTTCTCGGCGGGTGAGTTCGGCAACGGGCTTCCCAGGACGACGCTTGTCCGCGGTTCCATGCCCGTGAGTCGCACGCGGTCGCGCGTGGTGCTGTTTATCTCGACCAGCGCCGGCTGCACCTGGATTTCAAGCTTGGTGCCGTTGCGCTCGATTGTCAGCAGGCACGTCGGCTTGCCCGAGGCATCCTTGCGGTTTCCGAGCAGGATGGCCTCGCTCACCTGCTGCCAGTTGTTCACCTGTGTGCCATCGACCTGCAGGATGCGGTCGCCCGCACGGATGCCGGCTTGCGCGGCCGGTCCGGGTACGGTGTCGGCTGCGCCGAGGTCGGCGAGCGTGCCGCCCGCGCCGATGGTCGCGTCAACATGCCCGACCACGGTTGTCTCGGTGCCTTCCTGCATCGGCATGCCCGCCTTCCAGAGCACGCAGGCGAGCAATAAGGCGAAGATCACGTTGAAGACGGCACCCGCGACCGCCACCCACATCTTGTCGGCGTACGAGATGGGGGGCAATTTCTCCGCGGTCTCGTCCGTCTCGCCCTCGACCGCAGACATGTCCGCCATCTGGGGTAGCGCGACGTAGCCCCCGATCGGGAAGAGCGAGACGCGGTAATCAACCCCATCCTTGCCCGTCCAGCCGAAGACCCGGGGGCCCATGCCGATGGAGAAGCGCTCGACCTTGAGACCACGCCAGCGGGCGGCAAGGAAGTGGCCAAGCTCATGGACGAAGATCGAGCCGCCGAAGAAGAGCACGGCGAGGACGATGCCCCACGTGTTGCCGAAGAGTTCTTGGAAGGAGAGTGGCATGGGAGGGAAAGGGGATGAGGGGATGCTCGGTGGGGTCGCGAATCAGGTGGGCAGCAGCGAGGCGGCGCGTCGCCTTGCCTCGGTGT
This sequence comes from Opitutales bacterium, assembly GCA_049419705.1. GTDB lineage: Bacteria > Verrucomicrobiota > Verrucomicrobiia > Opitutales > UBA953 > UBA8828. Next base: position 33,197 of record JBMSKH010000006.1, on the reverse strand, counting down.
CGGCACTGAGCGCCGCGTCGAGCGTCTCCGCGTCGGCGGCGGTGCCGGCCAGGGTTTGCTCGACGACACGCGCGATGTCCGTGAAGCGGATGCGACGGGCCAGGAAGGCCTCGACCGCCACCTCATTGGCGGCGTTGAAGGCGGCGGGCAAGGTGCCACCCGCCTGACCGGCCTGGCGGGCAAGCGACAGCAGCGGGTAACGCCGGATGTCGGGCGGGAGCAGCTCGAGGTTGAGGGCCTGGGTCAGGTCGAGGCGCGGGGCTGGACAGGCAGGGCGTTCCGGTTCAAGCAGGCAGTCCTGGATGGGGTATGCCATCGAGGGCGGGCTCAGTTGGGCCTGCAGGGTCCCGTCGCTCAGGGCGACCATGGCGTGGATGACGCTCTGCGGGTGGACGACGACGTCGATGCGCGACTCCGGCAGGTCGAAGAGCCAGCGGGCCTCGATGACCTCGAGGCCCTTGTTGGCCATCGTCGCTGAGTCCACGGTGATCTTGGGTCCCATCGACCAGTTTGGATGGCGTAGCGCGTCTTCCGGGGTGACCTGGGTCAACGCCTCAAGTGGCAGGGTGCGGAAGGGTCCGCCGGAGGCGGTGAGTATGAGTCTCGCGACCTCCTCGGCGCGCTTGCCGCGGAGGAGCTGATGCAGGGCATTGTGCTCGCTGTCCACCGGCAGCAGGCGCACGCCGTGGGTTCGGGCAAGAGTGGTGACCGTCTTGCCGGCAAGCACCAGGATCTCCTTGCTCGCAAGCGCGATATCCTTGCCCGCTGCGATGGCTGCAAGCGTGGGTTGCAGTCCGGCCGTGCCGACGATGGCTGAGACGACCGTGCGCACCTCCGTCAGGCAGGCTGCCTCAGCCAACCCATCCGGGCCGGAGAGGATGCGGGTGTTAGGTGCGAAGCGTCCGGACGCTTTCGCCGCGGCGGCGGCCGATGGGTCGCTCAATGCCACGGTGCGGACCGAGAACTCGGTGGCAGGTCCGACCAAGCCCTCCCAGTTGCTGCGTGCCGCCAGGCTCGCGATACGCAACCGAGAGGGGTGGGCGCGGACGACCTCGAGGGTGGTCTTCCCGATGGAGCCGGTGGCCCCGAGGATGGCGATGGGCCTGGGTTCCATGCGCGCGAGGCGTAATCTCAAGGCAACGCCCGAGGTGGGTCGAGGCAAGAGGGAAGGTGCCCCCAAGGGAAACCTTGTCAGCCGACGCCGACCTGATTCCCTCACGTCATGGCCACCAAGCCCGAGGACCTGTCCGGTCTTTCCCACCTGGGGAACACGCAGAACCAGCCGCAGAGCACGCTGGAGACCTTCCCCAACCGCAACCCGTCCCGCGGCTATGTGGTCGAGCTCTCCACCACGGAGTTCACATGTCTCTGCCCGGCGACCGGCCAGCCCGATTTCGCGACCCTCACCATCCGTTACGTCCCCGGCCCTCGCATCGTCGAGTCGAAGTCCCTCAAGCTCTACTTCTGGTCCTACCGCAACCAAGGTGTCTTCCATGAGCACCTGACCAACAAGATTCTCGACGACTTGGTGAAGGCGCTCGACCCCGTCTGGTGCGAGGTGACGGGCGCCTTCGGCGTCCGCGGCGGTATCGCCATCACCGTTCGTGCTGAGCACGGCAAGCGCCCTGCGTGAGGCGTCGCCGCGCCGAGCCCGACTCCCCGCCTGCCTCTTGGCCGGGCCAGCCGGCGGTGGCGGATTTCCTAGGTCGCAACCTCGCGGCACGTCGGCTGTCACCGCGCACCTGCCTGACCTATGGTCGGTCGCTCAAGGGTTTCGCCCGCTGGCTTGCCCGCGGCACGGGCTGGGAAGGTGACTGGTCAACGGTGACCGCCCGTAACCTCCGCGACTTCGTCATCGAGCGACAGAAGACGCATGCGCGCACCTCGGTGCACAACCAGGTCTCGGCCGTGCGCGCCTTCCTTGCCGACCTGCGCGAGCGCGGTGGCATCCAGGCAACGCCTGCCGCCGGGCTCTCGCTGCCCAAGCTTCCACGGTCATTACCCAAGATTCTCACCGAGGCCCAGGCGGACGCCTTGCTCGCCGAACCGGAGGGCAAATTGGGTGCTCGCGAGACTGCGCTGACCCGTGCCTGCGATCGCGCGGTCCTTGAGCTGCTGTATGGCGGTGGGCTCCGTGTCTCCGAGGTCTGCGGATTGACCCTGGGTGACCTCGACCTCGGCACCGGCCTGGCGCGTGTGCTCGGCAAGGGTTCCAAGGAGCGTGTCGTTCCGGTGGGTGATGCCGCGGTCGTCGCGGTGCGCGCCTATCTCGCCCTTCGCGGAGCCGCCGCGCGCACGGAACCCCTGCTGCTCGCGCGTCGCCGCGGCGGTCTGCAACCTAGGGCGGTCCAGCTCATGCTCAAGGCCCGCCTGCGCGCCGCGGGCCTGCCGATGGACCTCACGCCGCACAAGCTCCGCCATGCCTGCGCGACGCACCTGCTCTCCAATGGTGCCGACCTCCGCCATGTGCAGGAGCAACTTGGCCATGCCTCGCTCTCGACAACGCAGATTTACACCCACTTGACGGTCGCGAAGTTGCGCGAGGTGCACCGTCGCGCCCATCCCCGGGGCTAGGCCTCAGCGGGGTAGGGGACCACCGAGATGGCTGAGGAAGAACCTGAGGCGCAGTTGGCGCATGTCCTCGCGCTCGCCCGCCCCGTGTCCAGCGCCCGCCGCGACCTTGAACTCGATGAGGTCGCCCTTGCCGGCGGCGAGAAAGGCGTCACGCAGCTCGGTGCTACTCTGCGGAGGCACATTGGTGTCGATTTCTCCGACCGTGATGAGAAGCGGGTTGCGTAGTTTGTCCGCGAAGTTCGCGCAGCGGTTGCGGTCGTAGGCCGGTCCGGGCGGCCAGCCTAGCCACTGCTCGTTCCACCAGACTTTATCGACGCGGTTGTCGTGACAGCCGCAGTCAGCCGCGCCCGCGCGGTAGAAGTCACCGTGGTCGAGCAAAGCGAAGACGGTGCTTTGCCCTCCAGCGGAGCCGCCGAAGATGCCGACGCGCGAGAGGTCCATCTGCGGCTCGGCTCTGGCCGCGGCCTTGATCCAGGCAATCCGGTCTGGCAGGCCGGCATCGCGCAGGTCCTGCCAGGCGCGCTGGTGAAACTCGCGGCCGCGGTTCCGCGTGCCAAGGCCGTCGATCTGCACGACGTAGAACCCGTTGACGTTGGGTTCGCGCACGGCGTTGTTCCACCAGGGCGTGAAGCTTGCGGGGGTGAAGGAGTCGTGGGGGCCCGCATAGATGCACTCGAGCACCGGGTAGCGCTTGCTCGGATCGAAGGGCTTGGGGCGGTGAATCAGGCCCCAGATGTCGAATTTGCCATCGCGGTCCTTGGTGCGGAAGGGAATCGGTGGGCTCCAGCCGACCGCGGCCGCCCGGGAGATATCGGCGGTGCCGAGCGTGGCGATGACCGACCCATCGCTCGTGCGGCGCACGGTGTAGGTTGGTGGCAGGTCGGGTCGCGAGGCGGTGTCGAGGAAGTACCGTCGGCAGGGTGACAGGTTGATGTCGTGTTGTGCATTCTCAGGCGTCAGGTCGGTGAGTCCACTACCATCGAGGTTTACCCGGCAGAGGTGCGCTTGGTAGGGATTCTCCCCCGGGATGCGCCCGAGTGCCTCGACGAGTGCGAAGCCAGCCTTGGCGTCGACATGCAGCACCCGCCGCATGACCCACGGACCCGAGGTGACCGCGTTGAGCGCACGTCCCGTGCGCAGGTCGATGCGGTAAAGGTGACTCCAGCCCGTGCGCTCCGAGATCCAGAGCGTGGTCTCGGCGTCGAGGTCATGGCGGAAGTAGAGTCCGTTGTAGAAACTGAACTTCGGGTCCGTCTCCTCGACGGCCTTGCGCCAGGTTTGGTTGCGAGTGTCGAATTCCAGCACGCCGAATCCAGTGAAGCCGCGACTGACGTATTCCGTGCGCAGGCGGGTGCCATCGGGTGTCCAGTCGAGTTGGCGCGTCGCGTAGGTGGGTCCGATCAGGGCCTCCGGTGTCTGCCAGCCCCTCCCGCTGGCAACGGAGAAGACCCAGGCTCGGCCCGTTGGTAAGTCATCCCCGGGGGCCGGGTAGTCCACTGTTGTCTCCTTGCCCGTGCTCGCCTCACGCACCGTCAGCTTGGCCGTGTTCACGATGGGCAGGAGCCAGATGGCGAAATGCTTGCCATCGGCGGACCAAACCGGGGTACCCCACCATTTTTTCTCGGTAGCGTTGACGCTTGCGAGTCGACGTGAGGTGCCACCGGCCACCGTGGACTCGAGTGTGAGCTCGCCGCCCTCGCTGCTCACCTTCCAGAGCCTGTCCGGTGACATCTGGTCGGTGTGGTTCGCGCTCAGAATCCGCCCGGGCCCCTGATGCATCTTACGTCGCGAGGGCTTGGGTGGGGTAAACTTGGCCGAGGGCTCGCGGGGAATCTCCCGCTGGACGCCCGTTTCGCAGTCGAGCACGCGACGGACGTATTTGCCGTCTTCCTTCTGCCAGTCGTAGCTCAGTTCCTTGCCGTCATCCGACCAGTCGACGCTGTAGAGCAAGCCGTTGCGGATGGCTTTGTCCCAGGCTGTGAACTGCAGCTGCATCTCGGCGCTGGCCATCGGCTCGCCGGCGGGCACGACGATGACGCCGAGCGCAAGGATCAGGAAGACGAGGCGTCGGTGCAGGAAGCAGGGCATGCCTGACCTTCCGACCCCCGGCGCAGGCTGTGGTTCCGCGTGATTGGCGGTTGACGAAGCAGGTTGCCTCGCGCGGGTGGAGCGACCACCTTGCGCCGTGCAGCTGAGCACCCGAGCCCCGGCCAAGATCAACCTATCCCTCGCGGTCGTCGGGCGCGAGGCGGATGGGTTTCACCGGCTCGTCAGTTGCGTGGTTCCGCTTACGCTTGCCGATGCGTTGTCCTTCGAGCCTGGTGGCAAGATTCTTGCGCTTGAGTGCGACGACCCATCGATTCCGGCCGACAGCTCGAACTTGGTCCTCCGGGCGGCCGAGGTCTTTCGCACCGCATATCCCTCGGCGCCTCCGGGGCGTTTCCGGCTAAGCAAGTCAGTGCCCCATGGCGCTGGGCTGGGGGGTGGCAGTTCTGACGCCGCGGCCGCACTGCGCCTGTTGAACGAGGTCTCGGGGTTTCCCTTTGACGCCACGCGTCTGCGCTCCCTTGCGGCCCAGGTTGGTTCCGATTGCGCCTTCTTCGTCGAAAGCGTTTCGTCTGTGATGCGTGGCCGTGGGGAGCAACTGGAGCCGATGCCAGCCAAGCTCACCGACACATGGCGCGGACGTCGTGTGCTGCTGGTCAAGCCCGCGCGCCCTGTCTCGACCGCCGCCGCCTACGGATGGCTTGCTGAGTCGGGGCATTACGTGGCGGAGGCGAAGGCCGAGGCCGCGCTGGCCGGCGCCCTTGCTCACGGTAGTCCCGAGTCGCTGGTCGCACTCGGCAACAGTTTGCAAGAGGCAGTCTTTGCCCGTAGCCCCGAGTTGCCCGCTGGGTTGGATGCGCTTCGCTCTGGGCTCGGCATCCATGCGGTCATGACCGGTAGCGGCAGCGCCTGCTTCGCCTTGGTGCACCAGTCGCCCGACCTCGATCGCGTCCGCGCCCTGTTGGAGCCTATCTGGGGTCCCGGGGTCTGGGTTGCGCTGACCGAGCTCGCCTGATGCTTTTGGCTTGAGGAAGTCCCCCTAAGCGGACACATCCAAGGGACTTTCACCCATGGGAAGCCTCAAAAAGAAGCGTCGCTTGAAGATGAACAAGCACAAGCGCCGTAAGCGTTCGAAGAACTCGCGCCACAAGAAGCGCTTGTGGGGTTGAGCCTCAGCGGCTGGCCCGTCCTCACCGAGGCGCCCGTTGGGCGCCTCGTTTGTTATGGGGAACCAGATGACGCTCGTGCGGTTTAGGGAGTATGGTCCGATTCTGTCTCCTTCTCTCACTGGTCGTCTCACAGCTCAGCGCCGCCGAGGACATCGCCTTCGCGGGGCGCGATCCCGGGGTGGCGACCGCCGAGGTTAACTCTGGCGCGCTTCGCCTGGGTAACGGGGCTTTGGCTGCTGAGTGGCGGATCGAGGGTGGGGTGCTGCGCCCGGTCTCGGTCACCCAGAAACTGGCAGGACTTGAGGTTAATCAGTCGGCTGCCGAGGTCTTCCGGCTGACGACTATCACCCGTCCGGCTCCCGCTCCGGGCATCGATATCACCCTATCGCTCACCGCCGACCGTGTCATCGTCACCGCCTCCAAGGACGGTTACGCTGCCGCTGAAGTCGCCTCGTTCCCACGCTCGGACTTCCCAGGTGAGCCGCGTCTCGTCCGTCTCGGCAAGATGAACTTGCTGGCCCAGGCACGGGACCACTCAGGCGAGGCAGGCGTTCTGGGTCGATCTTCGGTGGGACTCGTCGCGCCCCGGCTGACGGGTCGGCTTGCCGAACCGTTCCGCATCGAAGCCGCTGCCAATCGCACCGCCGTGGTCGAAGGGGCTTATCCGACAGGTGTCCGGCAACTGACGGCCCGCATTGATAAAGGCGACGACAAGGGAATGACTTGGGGTCCGGCGGTTGCCCTGGTCTGGGAGGATGGAAAGCGCTTCCTGCTGGTTGGTGTCCGCGATGCCAATGGAACCCTTAACATCACCACGGCGCAGGGTGAGCGTGCAGTCAGTCCTCGGCTGACAGAGTTCCCGCTCGGCGACATCCCCGCTTCCGCCTTCAAGGTGCAGGGCGCACCGCGCGTCGCGGTGCTGACTCCGGCCACCGGCAAGGTCAGTCGCCCCGCCGATGCCATCCGTGGTCTCGCCCTTGAGGTCGACCTCGTCCACGCCTCAGGCCTGCGCGCGCTCTGGCGCGCCGAACTGCGCGACGGCGCAAACCATTTTCGCCAGACATTGGAGATTTCGTCCGGCTCGAATGCGTCCCTGCCGCTGCGCGGGGTCGAGTTGACGGACCTGCGCCAGCCCGGCTTGCGCGTCATCGGGTCAGTTCCGGGTTGCCCGTCAGCGGGCGAGGGTTTCTTTGCCGGCCTTGAGATGCCTGGTTCCGGCAGCCGGGTGGATGCGGAGGGCGTCCGTCAGGCGGTGGCCTGCGACCTACAGGTCTCGTCTGCCTCGCGAATCCGCTTCGGCTCTGTGCTGGGCGTCTATGCCGAGGGACAGCTCCGCCGCGGTTTCCTGCGCTACATGGAGCGCGAGCGTGCTCGGGCCTCACGTCCTTTCCTGCACTACAATTGCTGGTATGACCTTGGTTACGGCGTCGATCAGCCGAAGATGATCGAGGTCGTGAAGGCCTTTGAGGCCGAGCTGGTGCGCAAGCGTGGCGTCCCTGTGCTGTCCTACCTGGTCGATGATGGCTGGGATGACTTCGGCAAGGGCCTTTGGGTCGACAATCTGAAGCGCTTCCCGCAGGGCTTGCCTGGTCTGGGCAAGGCGATGGGCGCGCTCGGCGGACGGCTGAGCATCTGGATCTCGCCGCTCGGTGGCTATGGCGGGGTGAAGGAGCGCACCGAGTGGGCACGCAAGATGGGACTGATTCCCGCTGGTGCCGAGCTGGACCTGTCCTATCCGAAGTACCGTGAGTGGTTCGAGGGCCGTTGCCTCCAGCTGATGCGCGAATCGGGCGTCAATGCCTTCAAGTGGGACAAGGCGGGAGAGGGTGTCGGCCCGCACTTCATGGCCTTGTTGGATGTCGCGCGGCGCCTGCGACAGGAGAATCCGGACTTGTTCGTCAATGTCACCGTCGGCACCTGGCCGTCGCCTTTCTGGTTGAACCATGTCGACACCACCTGGCGCAATGACAGCTCGGACGTTGGTTGGATAGGTAAGGGTGATGACCGCGAGAAGTGGCTGACATTCCGTGACGGCTATTGCCGTAAGATGTTCGTCGAGCGCTCGCCGCTCTATCCCCTGAACTCGGCCATGCACCACGGCATTGTCCACGGCCGGCAGTTCCAAGGGGTCAAGGTCGGCAAGGCCGGGACGGATCTCCGGAACGAGGCGCGCTCCTACTTCGCGAACGGCGCGATGCTCCAGGAACTCTACCTGACGCCCTCGATGATGACGTCTGCCGGCTGGGATGCCGTGGCGGAGTCCGCGAAATGGGCCCATGCCCGAGCCGATGTCCTCCGCGATGCCCATTGGGTCGGAGGTGATCCGTTGAAGCTCGAGCCGTATGGCTACGCCGCTTGGTCCCCTCGGATGGCCACCTTGATGGTGCGTAATCCTGATGACCAGCGCAGGGAGATCGACTTGGAGGCCAGTCAGGTCTTCGACCTGCCGGCCACCTCTCCCGGGACCTACGATTTGGCCTCCCCCTACGCCGACCAGCGCCTGAAGACGCTGGTTCTGACGAAGGGTAGCCCAGTTAAGGTCACCCTAGAGCCCTTTGAGGTGCTGGTTTTCGACGCCATTCCCCGAAAGTGAGGCTTGGGGGCTGTTTTCCCCTTGCCCGAGGTCACGCGGCTCCTATCAAGAACCCTCTTAACACCTGACGCCCATGGCCCGCGAAATCATCATCCTCGAGTGCACCGAAGCCCGTAAGGAGAAGAAGAACCCTTCCCGTTACCTCTCAACCCGCAACAAGAAGCTCCAGCAGGAGAAGGTTGAGAAGCTCAAGTACAACCCCTCCCTGCGCCGCCACACGCTGCACAAGGAGATCAAGGGCTAAGCGTCGACTCCTTCATCAGAAAAGGCCGTCCTTTGGACGGCCTTTTTGTTGGTTAGGTCGTGCGGGTGACGACTCAGGCCCGGGCAGCGCGACGCTGGGCCCGCCAGTTGGCGCGGTGGTTTCGAATCCAGTCCAGCAGGGCGCGCTCGAAGCCGATGTCGCGACCAGCCTTCTCGGACTCGAGCCACTTGTGCCGGAGGATTTCGTCCTTCTCCGCCAGGAACTCGGCGTAGAGCGACGAAGTGGCTTCCAGCGGGTCACCGCCTTGGTCGCTCGCCTGCGCCGCGTTATTCACAACTCAAAGTTGTGTGATTTCTCGACCAAAGGCAAGTCGCCCCCACTCGCTTATTGCCCTAGAAGCTGGAGTAGGCGCAGTCCGAGGGCGTGGAAGGCGCGTCCGGCACCGGAGTCAGGATGGCTGATGACCGAGGGTATGCCGTGGTCTCCGCCCTGTCGGACCGTCGGTTCGAGGGGGATTTCGCCCAGAAACTCAGCGTCGAGCTGGGCCGCGACTTTTTGACCGCCGCCTTGTCCGAAGAGGTGCTGGCGCCGACCTTGGTCGTCCTCGAAGTAGCTCATGTTCTCGACCACACCGAGGATGGGCACGCTCACCTTGCCGAACATCGAGGCGCCGCGCAGGGCGACGGTGACGGCGGCGGTCTGCGGCGTGGTGACGATGACCGCGCCCGCGAGCGCCATCGACTGGGCGATGGACAGCTGGGCATCGCCCGTGCCAGGAGGCAGGTCGACGAGCAGGACGTCGAGCTCGCCCCAGCGCACGTTGGAGGCGAACTGCGAGATGGTCTTCATGATCATCGGACCACGCCAGACGACGGGTGCGTCCTCGTCGATGAGTAGGCCCATCGACATGGTCCTCACGCCGAAGTTCTCGGGCGGCAGGAGGACATCGCCCTCGATCATCGGGCGTCCGCGCACTCCGAGCATCAGGGGGACGGAGGGTCCGTAGATGTCGCAATCCATCAGCCCGACCCGGCTGGGGCGACCGCGCGCCGTGAGAATCCGGGCGAGCGCCGCCGCGAGGTTCACCGAGACGGTGGACTTGCCGACGCCACCCTTGCCGCTGGCGACCGCCACGATGGCGCGCACCTTGCCCACGCCTGACTCGGAAGTTGGCCCGGTGACCACCTGGGCCGCCGCAGGGGCGTTCTTGGGCACGGTGACGGTCAGGGCGATCTCCACGTCGGCGAATCCGGCCTGACGCAGGGCGGTCTCGACCTCGGCGTAGACGCGCTTGGGTATTTCGGGGTCGGCGGTGGTCACTGCCAGTCCGACCACAGCCTTGCCTGCCGGGGTGACCTCGATGCCCTTGACCAGCCCGAACGAGACGATGTCCCGGCTGAAGCCGGGGTATCGGACGGTGCGGAGGGCCTGTTGGACGGCTGCGGAGTCGAGCGCCATGGTGCGTGGTTGAAGTCGCGGGGACTTTCGGCATTAAGTTGGGGGCTGCCGCCGCCATTCCAAACCTTTTGCACCATGCGACTCGCTTTCCTCTCCCTCCTGCTCGCCCCGCTCGCCGCCTTCGCCGCGGTGACCGTCAACGAGGACGTGAACGCCAACCTCGCCGCCCAACGCATCCAGGTTGAGGTGCGTGGCACGGATTCCGAGGTCGTCGGGCTCGTGCGGGCCGCGCTGGGCATGCACGGCGCTTTCACCGTCGTGAGCTCGGGTTCGGTCCGTCTGAACATCGACCGCGCAGGCCAGTCAGCCATCGTCAGCTGCGATGCGCCGGCTTTCGCCTTCAGCACCACCATCCAGGCCAACGACACCAATGAGTTGTCGCTTCGCGCCGCCGACGCCGCCGTCGTCGGCTTGGGCAAGCGCTTTGCCCTCAAGCCGCTGTTCGCTGGCACACGCGTCGCCTTCCTGGTCAAGCAGGGCACCGCCCGTGAGGTCTATGCCGGTAGCCTGCTGATGAATTCACTCCGCCCCCTGACACAGCTTCGCGCCAACAGTCTCGGGCCGCGCTGGTCGGCCGATGGCAACCGCGTGGCCTTCGTCAGCTATGCCAAGGGCTGCACCGATCTTTACAGCGCACCCTATCCCTTCGGCGAGGCTCGCCCCCTTATCGCAGGGATGGCCGGAAGCCTGACCGGTGGCGCCGCCTCCCCCGACGGGGCGCGGCTTGCCTTCTGCTCGTCCAATGCCGGCCCGACCCTCGACCTTTATGTGAGCGATGCCAACGGTCGCAACCGACGCTGCATCCTGCGCTCCGATGACCGGGTCGAATCCGACGCCAGTTGGTCGCCCGAGGGTGCGCAGCTGGTCTTTGCCTCCGGTGCGAGCGGCTCTCCGCGGCTGTTCACCATGCCTGCTTCCGGTGGCACCCCCACGCAGATTTCCACGGGCGGGGGCTACGCGAGCGAGCCCTCCTGGAATCGCGTTGATCGCAACCTCATCTGCTTCACCCAGGCGACCGAGGGCAGCAACAGTGTCTCGGTTCTCGACCTGGCGAAGGGGACAGTGACCGTGGCTGCCCAAGGCACTGGATCCGTCGCCTACTCGCGAGGCACGTGGTGCGCGGACGGCCGCCACTTGGTCGTTCAGTCCCAGCAGCGCGGTGCCGACCGTTACTGGCTCTCGCTGGTCGACGCGGCCACTGGCAAGGTCACGCGCCTAACCGGCACCCAGCTCGGCGCCTGCACCCAGCCTGATTGCTGGTTCCCCCGGCGCTGAGCGTCAGGACCTGCCTGCCTGCTGGCGCAGTCGGTCGACCAGCACGGCGACCACGATGATTGTGCCCGTCACGATGCGGGTGGTGCTCTCCTCGATGCCATTGAGGACGCAGCCCACCTTGATCACCGACATCACCAACGTCCCGATGATGGAGCCGACGACCGAGCCGACGCCGCCGCTGAGCGAGGCGCCTCCGATCACGACCGCCGCGATGATGTCGAGTTCGTAGCCGCTGGCTCCCGTCGGATCGCCTTGGCCTTGGTTGGAGGCGAGCATCAGGCCGGAGATGGCGGCGAAGATCCCGCCGATGACATAGACCCAGATCTTCACGCGATCCACCGCCACGCCGCAGAGGCGGGCGGTCTGCTCGTTCGACCCGACCGCGAAGACGTGCCGTCCGAAGACGGTGTAGCGGAGCGCCAGCGCGGTCAGCGCGGCGAGCCCGATCATCAGCCAGCCACCGGGAGGGATGACGAGCCACTTCCAACCCTCGGGCAAGCCGTTGAGCCAGAAGCGCAGCCAGGCGGTGTCCTGAACATTGACGGGTTGCGAGTTGGCCAGCGACAGCGCGAGACCGCGCAGGACAAGCAGCGTGCCGAGGGTGGTGATGAAGGGAATGAGGCGGATTCGCACCACGAGCCAGGCGATGGCCAGACCGCAGAGCGCGCCGGTGGCGAGCGTGCCGACAATCACCGCGACCGGACCTTGTCCGCCCACGATGAGGTTGGCGGCCACGACCGAGCAGAGCGCGATGGCGGATCCGACCGAGAGGTCGATGCCCGCGGAGACGATGATGAGGGTCATGCCGATCGCCGCCACGCCGATGACCACGGACTGCTGGACGACCTGGCTCACGGCCTCGGAGGTGAAGATGGCGGCGCTGAGGAACGGCGTTCCCTGCAGGTGGCTCTCGACCAGGCCGAACCCAAGCCAGACAAAGGCGAGGGCGAGGAGGGGTCCAAAGGTGTTGAGGAAGCGCGCGAGGCGTCGGGTAGGCTCAATGGCGGTCGTGTCGGTCATGGAAGGATATCAGGCGGTGGCCTCGGCCATGAGGGCCTCGGCGCTGGTCTCTGCGACGGGGGGGGGGGGCCCGAGCCCGCCACGTCCCATCACCGCGATGCGGTCGCAGGTCCCAAGTAGCTCAGGTAAATAGGAACTGACCATAACCACGGCGCGGGGTCGACCGGGTGCGGTCACTAATTGGTCGATGGCCTCGTAGATTCGTGCCTTGGCGGCTATATCGATGCCTCGGGTCGGCTCGTCGAGCAGCAGGATGTCACAGTCGGCCTCGAGCAGCCGGGCCAAGGCCGCTTTCTGCTGGTTGCCTCCGGAAAGTCGTCCAATTGCTTGGTCCGGGCCTTCGCAGCGGATGCCGAGCGACTGGATCCAGCCATGCGTGCGACGCGATCGCTCGGCCGGCGAGATCCATCCTGCGCGTCCGAGGTTGCCGAGCGAGGCCAGGCAGATGTTGTCGCCGATGCCAAGGGAGAGCGCGAGGCCCTCCTCCTTGCGGTTCTCCGAGACCATGCCCATGCCGGCTTGCCATGAGGCGGCCGGCGACGGCTCCAGGTCGCGCCCGAGCACCCGGACCTGCCCGCCGCGGTCGAGCCCGAAGAGCGCTCGTAGCAACTCTGTGCGTCCCGAGCCGACCAGGCCGCAAATACCGAGGACCTCGCCGGCGCGCACGTTGATTCGGCCGAGCCCGGCTGCCGAGCCCTCGAGGAGCGTCTCACCGGTCGGTCGGGGTGAGCGGGGGTAGAGCTCGCGCACGTCGCGGCCGACCATCTCGGAGACGATACGCGCGTCGTCGACTTCGCGCGTCCGGAAGTTCGCCACGGAACGGCCGTCACGCAGGATGGTGAGGCGCGACGACAGTCGGCGTACCTCCTCGAGGAAGTGCGAGATGTAGATGACGGCGATACCGCGTGCGGCGAGGCGGTCGATGAGTTCGAACAGCCGCCGAATGTCCTCCTGTGCGAGCGAGCTTGTCGGCTCGTCGAAGACGATGACCTTGCAGCCGAGTGCGAGCGACCGGCCAATCTCGAGAATCTGCAGCCGGCTGATCGAGAGGGTCCCGGCTGGCGCGTCGACATCGATGTCGCCGTGTCCCAGTCCGGCGAGGGTCTCGCGAGCCAGCCGCCGGGCGGCCTCACGGTCGACCAGCCCGGCCCGGCGTGGCTCGGCACCGAGCACGAGATTCTCCGCCACGGTGAGGTGAGGTGCAATCGAGAGCTCCTGGTAGATCATGCCGACACCGCGGGCGCGCGCCTCCTGCGGGTCGCGTGGTGCATAGGGCTCGCCGTCGAGCGTCATGGTCCCGGCATCCGGCGCGTGCGCGCCCGAGAGCACCTTCATCAGGGTGCTCTTGCCCGCGCCGTTCTCGCCCACGAGGGCATGGACCTCGCCGGGCATCACCGTCAGGTCCACCCCGCCGAGCGCTTGGTTCCGGCCAAACGCTTTCGCGATGCCGCGCATCGCGAGACGTGGAATCGCTTGGGCCGGGTCGCCCATCCGGTCAGTTCATCTGGGGCTTGATGACCTTCTGTACCTCGGGCGTGTCGACGTTCTGACCAGTGACGAGCACGGAACCCGTGTCGGTCTTCTCAGGGATGGACTGACCGCGCAGCTTCGACACGGCGGCCTCGACGGACTTACGTCCCATGGAGAACGGGTCTTGGGCAATCAGGCCGGTGACCTCGCCCTTGCGGAGCGCCTCGACGAGGGAGATGGTGGGGTCGAAACCGATGAAGCGGACCTTGCCGGCGAGGCCCTTCTGTTGGAGCGCCTGGAGCATGCCGATGGTGGTGCTCTGGTTGCAGCAGAAGATGCCGTCGGGAGCGCGGTCGCCGGAGAAGCGCAGGAGCAGGGCCTTCGACTTCTCGATGGCCGAGGCGGTGGTGGCACCGCCGTACTGGTTCTCGCTGATCACCTCGATACCGGGAGCGGTCTTGATCCCGGCCAGGAAGCCCTCCTCGCGGGCCTCGGTCGAGGCCGAGCCAACCTGGTAGCGCAGCATGATGACCCGTCCCTTGCCGCCAAGCGCTGCGGCCAGTCCCTCTCCGGCCTTCTTGCCGGCGGCGTAGTTGTCGGTGCCGACGTAGCCGGCGCTGGCGCCCTCGGCCTTGGCCAGCGGCGAGTCGAAGATAATGACAGGGATGCCCGCCTCGGTCGCCTTCACCGCCTTGTCGCGCAGGGCGACCGCATCGAGCGGGGCGAGACAGAGTGCGTCGACCTTGCGGAGTACGAGCGTGTCGACCATCGCCATCTGCTGCGAGCGGTCATCCTCCTTCTGGGGCGCGGACCAGATGATATCGACGCCAAGCTCGGCGCCGGCCTCCTTGGCGCCGGCCTCGACGGTCTTCCAGAAGACGTGGGTCGCTCCCTTGGGCACGAGGGCGATGACGGGCTTGCGTGCGTCTTGGGCTGCGAGGGGGGCTGCGAGGCAGACAATCAGGCTGAGGAGTTTTCTCATGGTTTCATTCGGGGGTAAGGGATCCGGGGGCGACGGGTTCCGCCGGGGTGGGGTAGGCGGTGAGCTTGGCCAGCGTGTCCATCGGGATGACATCGCCCCGCTTGGTCGCCGCGAAGGCGGCCTCGTCGACGCGCACGGTCACGACATCAGTGTCTTTCTCCCGCGCAATGGCGAGGTAGTGCAATTTGGGTGAGTCCCGGAAGCTTGAGAGGTTCCGACCGCCGACATCGGCGCGGTAGGCGTGGCGCTTTCCACCTGTCTCGATGAGCGAGACCACCTTGTAGCGCTCGCGTGCGACGAGTGTCTCGTTGGGGATTCGCGTGCTGCTGACCTCGCCGAGCACGAGGAAGGGGGAGTCCCAAGGAAGGAAGACGGTGTCCTCGTTGATCCGGAAGCTGACGAGCGCCCGACGCTGCAGCGTCTCCGCGCGCAAGTTCGAGGTGTCCGCCAGCTTGATTTGACCATTTTCGTCACACTCCATCGTGCGCGCTGTGCGGGAGAGCACCCAGGCGCCGAGTTCGGCTCCGGTGCCGAGGTTGAAGTCGCTCCAGACCTTGCGCCGGGCGTCGGGATCGACGTTGATGCGAATCTTGTCGCGCAGGAGGTTGATCTGGTTGGCGAAGTCGCGGAGACGGGGTGCCCAGAGGGCATAGGCCTTGGTGTTGGCGGAAGCGGCGTTCTTCACTCCCTTGCCCTCGCCAATGACATCCGCCTCGCGTGCCCGGAACAGCACTTTGTCCGCGGCCATGCCCAGCTCGGCGATCCGGATGCCGCTCAGTTCGGTGCGAAGCCGGCTGGACTCGGGAATCTCGGGGGAGTCCGGGAACCTGGATAGAAGCTCGTCGCGGAGCGGCTCGAACTGCGCGTTGTCGAGCATGGGCGAGAGCACGAGCTGGAGCGTCTCGCCTTGTGCCTTGGCCTTGCGCACGATGTCATCCGGCAGGTCGGCGGGCAGGAGATGGATGGTGACCTTGGTGTCGAGGGTGATGCCAAATTTGTTGAGCGGTCCAACCAAGCTCTCGTTGTTGAGCCCGACGCTTGCGGAGAAGTTGTAGGCGGTCTCCTCGTTCACCTGCAGGCGAGCGAGAAGCAGTGTCGATGCCGGTACGCCGCCTGGCGGTTCTCCGAACGGCGCGGCCTGCGCAGCCTGGAGTCCGACCTCGAAGTCTCTCGCCTTTCGGCAGAGTGTCTCCCACTGGCCTGCGGCCTTCGCGTCGAGCTTGGTGAGGGACTCGGCAACCGATCCAAGCGTGGCAATGGCCCCCGGGGACCCCACTAGGCCGAGCCAGCTGCCAACAGCGCCTACGCCGAGGCTCGCGTAAGTTGCGATCCGGCGCGCCAGAATCAGCCGACGGATGCGGGTCTCGGTCTCGCGTATCAGGATGTCCGCCTGGACCGGCGAAATCTGGTCCACGCCGGCGGCATCAGCCAACCCGTACATGAGCAGGCGGCGGCGCACGTCATGGTCCAGCCGGGGAAGCGAGGGTTCGGTCTCGGCTGGCTGGGCGGGCTTGTCGGTCGTCTTTCGGCTTAAACGTAGGTTGCTGCCGAAGGTGAAGTGATTGGAGAGGGGTTCCCAATCCTGCGAGCCGGCCGGCGCGCAGAGGCTCTCGGCCGTCAGTTGCCCGGAGTGAATCATGTCCTGCACCTCGTATTCCGAGAAGGGACCTTTGACCTCGTCGTCAATGTATAGGGCGAACTGACGCATGGGGTGCGCTCGGATGGGTCCTAAAGGGTTGTCGGTGGGGGTGGGGGTGGCAAGCCCTTACCACCCGCGGGTTCTCTTTGCATCCGGGGGTGCTTTGCCTCACTCTGAATGCGATGTCCGACTCGGGACTCCACCCCTCGCAGAAGCAGATTCAGGCGCACGTGCTGACACCCCAGCTGCGCCAGTCCCTGCGCATCCTGCAGGTGCCCGCCGCCGAGTTGCACGCTGCCATCCAAGAGGAGCTGGCCGCGAATCCCCTGCTCGAGGAGGTTGATCCCGCATCCT
Organism: Opitutales bacterium; assembly: GCA_049419705.1. GTDB lineage: Bacteria > Verrucomicrobiota > Verrucomicrobiia > Opitutales > UBA953 > UBA8828. The sequence goes on along the minus strand of JBMSKH010000006.1, from coordinate 16,412 downwards.
CCTCGCCCGAGCAACCTGCCGAGCCGGCCGCCGCACAGGAGGGCGAGCGCGAGGGCGGCGAGGAGCTCAGGTTGGGAGATGATGACTTCGATGCGCTCCGCCGGATGAAGGAGGACTGGGATGACAGTTATTACGAGGAGGTGAGGTCGCAGGGTTATACCGCCGACGATGACGACCGTCGTCGTCACCAACTCGAGTCGGTGACGGGTGAGGTCTCCATCTCGGAGCACCTTCTCGGACAAGCACGGCTCGCAACCTCGGACCCCGACCTGCTCCAGGCCTTGGCCGCGCTGGTCGACGCCCTGGACGAGCGTGGTTTCCTCGAGGAGGACCTCTCGTCGCTGGCCTTGGCCCGGCAGCTTGATTACGGCAAGGTCCGCGAGGCGCATGCGATGCTGCTCGGCTTCGACCCCCCTGGCATCGGTGCGCGCGATTTGCGGGAATGCTACCTCGCGCAGCTTCGCGCCCAGGGCAAGGAGGGTTCGGATGCGACCCGCCTGGTCGACGAGGCCTGGGAGCCGCTGATGGCCCGGCGCCTCGATGAGTGCTCGCGCCTGCTCGCCCTCTCGCCCGACGGGCTGCGCGCGGCCCTGGCTGACCTCGCCCGACTTGAGACCGCCCCGGCCCGTCGTTACCGCCGCGATGAGAACCGCGCGGTCACCGCGGACGCCACGGTCGAGCGCGCGCCCGATGGTTCCTGGCGCGTCACGCTGGATGACCGCCATGTGCCGCGGCTGCGCATCGCCCCGGCCTACAAGGACATGCTCGCCGGACGCGCGCTCTCGGACAAGGACCGCGCCTACATCCTCGAGCGCATGAAGCAGGGACGCTTCCTCATCGGCGCAATCGAGGAGCGGCAGCGCACGCTCGAGCGCCTGGCGCACATCCTCATTCGGCATCAGGCCGACTTCTTCGACCATGGTCCCTCGCGTCTCAAGCCCTTGACCATGGCCGAGGTCGCCGTCGAGCTCGGTGTCCATGAGACCACGGTCTCCCGCGCGGCCGCAAACAAGTGGATGATGACTCCCTGGGGGCTGCGCGAGTTTCGCTCGTTCTTCAGTTCCGGCGTCGCGATGGAGGATGGCGGTTCCGTCGCGGCCTCCGGCGTCCAGGAACTCATCGCCGACCTGATCGCGCGCGAGGACACCTCGTCGCCGCTCTCCGACGAGGCTCTGACTGCGGAGCTCCAGAAGCAGGGCGTGCGCATCGCCCGGCGAACCGTGGCGAAGTACCGGGAGGCGCTCGGTCAGCCCGCCGCGCACATGCGCCGTCGCCGTCTCTGATCAGGTCAGTGTCGCCGACCAGCCAATGGCCGCGAGGAGCGCCTCGGTGTCGCGGGTCACGAGCTGCAACCCGCCGGTCAAACCGTCGTCGCCGATTGGAACGGGCAGGGCGAGCGTGCCGAGCCCGGCCAGGCTCGCCGGTGCGTTGAGCGCGAGCAGGCGCGCCCGGTGCGCTGCGTCATGGCCAGACTTCGGCAGGGCTGTGCCCGGCGTGCAGGGTAGCGCGAGAAAGTCCCATCCGCTGTCGAAGAGAAGCTGGAAGGCATCCATCGCCTTGCGGCGAATGACGATGGCAGCGGCAAGCTCCGACTCGGTGCGGGCACGGCCCGCGACGAGGCGTGCGAGCACGACGGGGTCATAGTCCGCCGCATGCCGCTCCATCCAGGGGGCGTGCACCTGCGCGGCCGCATAGCCACCGAGCACCGGATAGGCCTCGCCGCAGCCGCGCAGTGCCTGACGCAACGCCGCGGCCACCTCCTCGTCCATCTCCGCCCCATGCCTCTGCGCCTCGATGCGTAGCGCATCGAGCACATCGCCCGGCAGTCCGGCGCCGGGATCCCCGAGCCAGAGTCCGCGCAAACGGCGCGGAGCGGTGTCGCCCAGGACGGCGCCGCTGACTGTCGCGAGGTCCCGGGCATTCCCGGCCATCCAACCGACGGTATCGAAGCCGGGCGCCAGTGGGAAGACATCCTCCAGTTGCTCGATCAACGGGAGTCTGACCCCGTGCACCCCGCACGTCGTCGCCGGGACGCGGATGGAGCCCGCGGTGTCAGTCGCGAGCGCGAAAGGCACGAGCCCAACGCCGACCGCCCAGGCCGAGCCTGATGACGACCCACCGCTGAGAAGGCTAGGGTGTGTTGGGTGCGGACAATCGCCGAAGTGCGGGTTTTCCCCGCTGAGTCCGAAGGCGAACTCATTGAGCTGGGTCTTTCCGCAGAGCACCGCGCCGGCATCGTCGCGAAAGGCAGCGAGCAGTGAGGCATCGTGGGGCGAGGGGGGCAGGACCTCGGCGAGAAACTTCGATCCGGCGCCGAGGCGCGCGCCGCGCTCGGCGAAGAGGTCCTTGGCGAGGAACGGCACGCCGCCGAGCATGCCCTCGCGCCCCTCCCATGCCGCCTCGAAGCGATGACGTAGCGTGCGCTCGTCGGGCAGCCCGCAGAGCGCGGCACGCTGCGTGCGCGCGTCCACCGCGGCGAGTCGCAGCAACCAGGCCTCGGCGGTCGGTCCGGGTCCGCGCGTGCGGTAGTGGTCGCGCCATTCCGCGACGCTGCGCGGGGCGACGGTCACAGCTCGATTGGCACGCCGGGCTCGGGGTCGTGCACGCGCGTCCCCGGCAGCGCTTGCCTGAGTGCCTCGCGCATCCAGTCGCGCGCGGGCGGGTCGCCATGCGTCAGGACGATATCCTTGGGCGCGAGGTCCTTGGCGAAGTGGATGAGCTCCTCGCGGTCGGCATGTCCGCTCAGGTGGAAGCGTTCGACCTCCGAGCGCACGGTCGCCACGTGATCGAGACCCTTGAACTCGAACTCTCCGCCCTTGGGTGTGCCGATGAGTTGGCCGCCGGGCGTGTCCGGATCACAGTAGCCCACGAAGAAGACCGCGCTCTTGGGGTCGTCGAGGACGTTGGCGGCGACGCGCCAAGCGGGGGTCTTCTCGACGAGCATGCCGCTCGACAGGAGGTAGATGCCTGCCTCGCGCATGCGCTTGCCCGGCTTGGCGTATTCCTTGCGCAGCGCGATGATGCCTAGGTCGTCCAGCACGTTGCGATTGAAGGTCAGCTGCTTGGTCTTCTTGGCCGCGTCAGCAAGGTAGTCGCAGAGGTCGAGCCCCAGACCGGAGCAGAAGATGGGTGCGTCGGCCAGCTCGCCACGGTCGGCCGCCTCGTCGAGGAAGAGCAGCATCTCCTGCATGCGCCCGAAGGCAAAGGCGGGGATGAGCACCGATCCGCCTGCGTCGATCACGCGGTTGATGGCGCGCAGGAGCCGGGTCTCCTCGGTCGCCCGGCTCATGTCGGGCACCGTGGTGGTCGCGCCGCGGGTGCACTCCATGACGAGCACGTCGACCGGGGTGCGTGGGAACTGGGCGCCGCCGACCGTGCGCTGGGCGGTGAAGTGGACGTCGCCGGTGAAGAAGGCGCGCTTGCCCTGGTGCGTGGCGGAGAAACCGAAGGCGCCGGCAACGTGACCGGCGAGGTGGAACCTGAGCTCGACCTCGTCGTGTCCCCGGCCGACCTTGCGCGGGTTGTCGAGCGGCACGGCCAGGAGGGCATGGTCGACGCGCTCGGCGTCGTTCGGCGTGTAGAGCGGGTAATCGAGGTTGCCGGTCTCCTCGCGCTGGCGGGTCATCACGGAGATGGAGTTCCGGAGCAGCCGCTTGGCGAAGATGGTGTTGGCCGCCGACGTGAGAATGCGCGCGCGCGGGTGGGCGCGCAGGAGCACGGGCATCGAGCCGAGGTGGTCGAGGTGGCAGTGCGTGAGGATGATGTTGTCGACGGGTGCCTTGATCCGGTCGAGGCGGGGCAGGGCGGCCTTGCCGTCGAGCTTGGGGTGCAGGCCGGCGTCGACCACCATCCGGTAGTCGCCGAACTCGACGAGCATGCAGTTGGCCCCGATTTCCCTCCCGCTGTTGAGGTCGGTGATGCGCATCAGGCGGAGGGCGGCTCCATGTTGAACTCGGGAATGCGGACAAAGATCGCCTGTCCCTTGTCATCGGTGCCGTGGAAGGCTCCGGAGGCGCGGACCGCCGTCCCAGCCAGATGGTAGCTGTTGTAGCGGAACACCTCGCCCGGTGCGAGGTGGGGTGACTGGCCGACGATGCCATCGCCTTCGACGACTTCCGTGCCGTCGGCGGAGCGAAGGATCCACTTGCGACCCGTCAGGGTGACCGGGCGGTCGGAGAGGTTGGCGATGCAGAGGAAATACATGAAGGCGTGGGGGGTCTCGGGCGGGAAGTCGGGGCTCCGGTGGTGGACCACCTTCTCCACGGATACCTGGAGGCCGGGTAGTTCGAGCGGACCCTGTTCGGGCATGGTCACAGACAACGCTAGGAACTGGCCTTAAGGAAGGAAAATGAGGTGGCTTCCGGGTCATTCTTGCCCTCCCTCGCCGGCGCCCACACTTTGAGGGCGATGCCGCAGACGCGCGCCAAGAGCAATGACGCGGACCAAGTGCCGCGGAAGTGGATCTTTATCGGGATATACCTGGTCCTGCTGGCTGCCTCGTGGGTCTACCAACGTTGGATTGAGCCGGCCCCGGCGCACCCTCCGCAGTCCATCCTGCTCGAGAAGGTTGCCGGTTCATTCAATCCGAACCGGCTCCCGATTGTGGTCATACCGCGTCTCCCTGACGAGGCGGGGCAACACACCCTGTCGCGCGTGCTGGCTGGCCACCCCAACGGACAGGTCTTCAGGATGGCATGGCCCCGTCCGCGCTTCGGTGAGGTTCGCGCCGACAGCTCGGCCAGCCAGATTGCCGAGGAGTTGCACGCGCTGCTGCCGCCCGGTCGTGTGCACCTGGTGGGGCAGGGCATGGGCGGCGTGGTCGCGCTTGAGCTTGCCTCGGCGCATCCCGAGCGCGTCGCCTCGCTTGCCTTGATATCCGCCCCGGGCGCTCAGGAGTACACCCTTCTTGGCAACGCGGTCGCCAACAAGTTCGTCTACTTCTTCCATCACGCCGCCTTCGTCTTGCTCGACAACCTGACGCCGCACTTCGGCTGGGCGAATCGTCTGCCGATGAACCGCGCCTATTCCTCGGTCTTCTTTGACACCGACCTGAGTGAGTCCCGTCAGAAGCTGGCGACTTGGGCTGGTCCCGCCGTTATCCTTCATGGCGAGGACGATTGGATCACGCCCGCCGATGCCGCCCGATACTCCGCCAAGCTCATGCCGCAGGCGGAGATCGAGGTCACCCCGGGGGTGGGACACGCCTTCAGGCCCTTCCTGGAGGATGCGGCCATCGGGCCCTGGCTGCGGCGATTCCAAGGAGATGCCGAGCGTGCCGCCCCGGTCGCTCCGCGCGAAAAGCCCATCGAGGCCGATCTCGTCAACACCGGTGGCGCCCGTTACTGGATCCTCCTCCTCGTCATCGTTCTTTGCACCTTCGTGGCCGAAGATCCGACCTGTCTCGCGTGCGGCTTGCTCGTCTCGCAGGGTGTCGTCGACTTCACCTCGGCGGCCCTCGCCTGCACGGTCGGCATCTTCATCGGCGACATGGTGCTCTACACCATCGGACGGACGCTGGGTCGGGGCGCATTGCGCCATCCTCCGCTCAAGTGGATTGTCCAGGAGCACCAGATCGACCAGATGGCTGGCTGGTTCTCGTCCCCGCGCGGCCTGATGGTCATCGTCAGCTCACGATTCATCCCCGCCAGCCGTGTGCCGACATTCGTCACCGCCGGCCTGCTTCGCCTCAGCCTGCCGCGTCTCGGCGCGCTCCTCTTCACGGCAGCCTTGGTTTGGACGCCGGTGCTGATGTGGCTCGGCCACACCTTCGGGCCGCCGTTCATGGAGCAGTTCCCGCACTACAAGCAGTATGCGGCATGGATTATCGTCGGGACGCTCCTGAGCATCTGGTTCCTGACCCACTGGGTCTTGCCCGGGCTCACATGGAAGGGTCGTCGCGAGGTGCTGATGAAGTGGCGCCGACTGACCCGCCCCAGCCTCTGGTCGTCCGCCATGCTTTACCTGCCGGTCCGTCTGGCGGTCATCTTCACCAGCATTCGCCTGCGAAGCCTCACGGCCTTCGCCTCCGCCAACCCGAGCTTCGGTCGTATGGGCGGCTTCATCGGTGACGAGAAGGGCGGGCTGCTCGAGCCCTTCGAGTCCGACCCTCGCACCTGTCCGACACTCAGGCTGTCCGCTGATGCTACACCCGAGGAGCGCATTGCCGCCGCCCGTGCCTTTGTTGCCGCGCAGGGTTACCCGCTTGTTTTGAAGCCTGAGATCTCCGAGGACGGCGCCGGTCTCCGCCGTGTCGAGGACGCCGCCTCGCTCGAGGCCGCCTTGGCTGACCTCTCGGAGGACTTTGTGCTGCAACCCTGGCTGGTTGGGCGGGAGTTCGAGGTCGTCTGGCGTCGCGCGCCGGGTTCGGCCGCCGGCATCCTCATGGCCGTGGTCGAGAAGGCCGATGTCACCGTGATTGGCGACGGGCGTCGCACGCTCGAGGCCCTGATTCTCGCCGACGACCAAGCGGTCAGCCGCGCCGAACTTTACCTCCATCTCAACAGCCGCCAGGTGGCCGGGATTCCTGCGGCCGGGGAGATTGTGCGCCTGAACGCCTCTGGCTCGCACGGGCACGGCGCCGCACACCGTCATCGGCCGGACCTGGAGACCGAGGGGTTGAGGTTGGCCCTCACCGACTACTGTCGCCGGTTCCCCGGACTCCACTATGCGCGCCTCGACCTGCGCGTCGCCGCCGAGTCAGGCCTGGAGTCCGGTGATTTTCGCGTCACCGAGATTGGTGGCTGCTGCCACGTCTCCTCGGTCATCCGAGACCATGCGGTCCCGCTGACTGTGGGTTACCAGATTGTCTGGAGGCAGGTCCGACTCTGCCTGCAGGCGGGAGCGGACAACCTGCGGCTTGGTGTCCGTCCGGTTCGACTTTCGTTCCTCTTCGCCCGCTGGAGCCAAGCACGTGGACGTGCCGACGCCTTCGCCGTGGTCGATCGGAACTGAGAAGCCGCTCAGCGCGCCGACCAGCCGTGGCACAGGGCCGCCGCCGCCGCGTCCGACTCGTCGAGCGGCAGTCGTTGGTCGAGACCCAGAACTTTACGGATCATACCCTCCACTTGCTCCTTCGAGGCCTTGCCGTTGCCGGTCACCGCTTGCTTGATACGGGAGGGTGCATACTCGGCTACAGGTAGACCGAGCGCTCCCGCCGCCGCCAGGGCCGCCCCGCGCGAGGCGCCAAGGATGTGGACCGTCCGCAGGTTCTGCACGTAGACCGTGGCCTCGAGGGCGAACGCCTGGGCTTTGTGCTCAGCCGCGAGACGCAGGGCGGCCTCATGGATGCGTGCCAGGCAGACATGGGTCGGGACCGATGCATGCATGCGCAAGGTCAGGCTCGCGAGCAGCCGCGGCTCGGCCCCGCGGGTGTCCACGACCGCGAGACCGGTGCCCCTGAGGGAGGGGTCTATGCCAAGGATGATGCCCTGAAAGCCCCGGCTGGCGGTTGGCGGACGGGCCCTCGGCTTGGCGGATGGGGTCCGGCCGACGCTGCCGTTGCGCACGGCTTCGGTCCAGAGAGCTCGGGTGTTGCGGCGGGCCACGACTGGACGATGCCCGCCGGCGGCCATGGACACAGCAAAAAATGACTCATGGGGCCTTGCCAGACAGGCCGGTGTTTGCGAGGCTGCCGACTTGGTGAGCCGTCTCCTGCCGCTTGTCCTTCTCTCCGCGCACCTGCTGGGCGCGCCGCCCGTGCTCACCCCTGCGGTCACGCGCGAGGACGCGCTGGTGCTCAAGTCCACCGGTAGTCTCGACCGGGACGCCGTGCCCGAGTGCTCGGCGCTCCTCGCCAGCGCGACCCAGGAGCGCGTGCTCTGGACGCTCAGCGATTCGGATGGCCCCGCCCGCCTCGTCGCGATCCGCCCCTCGGGCCTCGTCGCGTTGCCGCCGACGGCCGGGCCGGGCTTCGGTCAGAAGAAGTACCTCGGCGTCGATGTCGTCGGAGCCCGCAACCTTGATTGGGAGGCGCTCGCCAGCGACGGCGCCGGCAACCTCATCCTTGGCGACGTTGGCAACAACCTCTCGCGACGCCGCGAGCTATTTCTCTACGTCATCCCCGAACCGACCGTGGGTGCGGCCTCTGTCACACCCACCCGTCGGCTCACCTTCACCTGGCCCGACCAAGTGGAGTTTCCCGATCCGGAGCAGAGCCATGATTGCGAGGCAATGTTCTGGTATCGCGGCAAGCTTCACCTCCTGACCAAGCACCGTCGCGACACCCGAAGCCGTCTCTGGCGCGCGGAGATCCCGTCCACGGCCTCAAGGGCCTACCTCTCACCGGTTGGTGCCTTCGATGCCCATGGCATGGTGACCGATGCCTCTGTTTCACCCGATGGTCGCCATCTCGCGGTGCTCACCTACCGACTTCTCTGGGTCTTCGATATCTCGCGCAAGCCGGAGAACCCGCTTACGGGGCCGGCGTTGGCCCGGCCACTCCAGCCACCGGTGTCCCAGTGGCAACTCGAGGGCTGTGCCTGGCTCGATAATGAGACCCTCATCCTCGGCTCGGAGGAGGGTGGGCTCTTTCAGGTTAAGCTGCGGGAGCTGTCCGCTCCGGTCAGCGAGCGCTGAGGCTCAGAGCGAGCGTGCGGCGGAGACCACGGCCTCCACTGTCACCCCGAGCTCGCGCATGACGATGTCGCCGGGCGCACTGAGGCCGAAGCGGTCGGTGCCGATGGACTTGCCACCAAGGCCGACCAGCCGGCCCCAAGGTTGGGTGTTCCCAGCCTCGACGCTGACACGACGGCTGCAGTTGGGCGGCAGGACCTCGTCGCGGTAGGACTGGGGTTGGCGCGCGAAGACCTCGAGCGACGGCAGGGAGACGACCCGGGTGCCGGCACCGAGTTGCTCGGCGGCAGCGAGCGCCAGCCCGAGTTCGCTTCCGGTCGCGAGCAGGATGCGCTCGAGAGCGGCGGACTCCTTGCGGGCGACATAGCCGCCGCGGAGTGTGCCCTCGCGGCGGGTGGCCACGGGGATGGCATCGAGCGACGGCAGGTTCTGGCGGGAGAGGATCAGGGCCACGGGACCGTCGCGGCGAGCGACAGCATGCGCGTAGGCGGCGGCGCACTCCTCGGCATCGCCCGGACGGACGACATCCAGGTTGGGGATGCAACGCAGGGCGGCCACGGTCTCGACGGGCTGGTGGGTGGGGCCGTCCTCGCCGACGCCGACCGAGTCATGCGTGAAGATGTAGAAGGCCTGCAGCCGGGCGAGCGCCGCGACGCGGATCGAGGGCCGGAGATAGTCCGAGAAGGTGAGGAAGGTCGCGCCGGATCCCTTGAAGATGCCGTGGTACGCGATGCCGTTCAGGATGGCGCCCATGACGTGCTCACGGATGCCGAAGTACAGGTTGCGTCCGGCGGGCGTGGCGACGTCGAAGTCCCCCAAGTCCTTGAGATAGTTCTTGGTCGATCCGTGGAGGTCGGCCGAGCCCGAGACCACGAGCGGCGAAGCCTTGGCCACGGCGTTGAGCGCGATCTCACCCGAGGCGCGTGTGGCGTGGTTGTTCTTGCCGAACTCCGGGATGGCGGCGAGCAGCGCGCCGGCGCCGCCGTGGTCACCGGCGACACCCTTGGCGAGCAGCCCGGCCTTTTCGGGATTGGCCTTGGTCCAGGCGGCGAAGGTCGCCTTCCATTCCGCATGCGCCTTGGCCTGCGCGGCCTTGCGCGCGGCGAAGAACGCGCGGGTCTCGGGGGAGACGAAGAAGGTTTCCTCGGGCAGGCCGAGCGCCTTGCGCGCGGCGGGGATGAACTTCACGCCCGCCTCGCCGTGACCCTTGCTGGTGCCCTGGACCTCGGGGATGCCCTTGGCGATGGTGGTCTTGCAGATGAGGAGCTTGGGCTTGCCGTTGCGGGACTTGCGCGCGGCCTCGAGCGCGGCGGAGACGGCTGCGATGTCGTGGCCGTTGGCGAGGGTGGTGACTTCCCAGCCGCAGGCCTCGTAGCGCTTGGCGGTGTCCTCGTTCTGTGTCTTGGACGCCATCGCATCCAGGGTGACGTCGTTGGAATCGTAAAGCATCACCAGGTTATCTAATCCGAAGCGGCCGGCGAAGGAGGCGGCCTCGTGCGAGACGCCCTCCTGCAGGCAGCCGTCGCCGGCCAAGCCGACGATGAGATGGTCGAAGATGGTGTGCTCGGCGGTGTTGAAGCGGGCGGCCGCCATCTTCGCGGCGATGGCCATGCCGACGAGGTTACCCGTGCCTTGTCCAAGGGGACCGGTCGTCGCCTCGACACCCGCGGTCTCGCCGAACTCCGGGTGTCCCGGTGTCTTGCTGTGCAGTTTGCGGAAGGCCTTCACCTCGTCGAGCGGTAGGTCGAAGCCGGCCAGGTGGAGCCAGCCATAGACGAACATCGACCCGTGGCCGGCCGAGAGCACGAAGCGGTCGCGGTTGGGCCAGGCGGGGTCGGCGGGGTCGTGGCGGAGGAAATTTCCGTAAAGCGCCGCGCCGATTTCGGCGGATCCGAGGGGGAGGCCGAGGTGACCGGAGTGGCAGGCGGCGACGGCGTCCATTGCGAGGCCGCGGGCCTCGTTGGCGGCGCGCTGGAGGGCTTGGGTGTCGATCGACATGGTTAACGGACGGATAGGGGGCTCAGGGCGCGGATTCCAGCCTTGAATGGCGGGCGGTGCGGTCGTTGCCTTTCGGCATCATGTCGAACCCGGAACTCGAGGAAGGTAGCGGCCTTAGGCTGGATTTCACCAAGCTGCGGAAGATTGCCGCGGGCCGCGAGGACGTCATCCCTGCCGTCGCCCAGGACGCCGCCACGGGCGAGGTGCTCATTCTCGGTTATGTCAACGCGCTCGCCCTCGAGACGGCGCTTCGCGAGCGCAAGGCGACCTTCTGGTCCACCTCGCGCAATGAGCTCTGGATCAAGGGTCTGACCTCGGGGGATTTCCTCGAGCTCCTTGAGGTGCGCGTCAACTGCGAGCAGAACTCCATTCTCTACCGCGTGCGCCCCGCAGGGCAGGGTGCCTGCCACACCAAGGGCAAGGACGGCCGTGCGCGTCCGGGATGCTATTACCGCCGCCTGCGCGCCGACGGGACGCTCGAGCCGACGGCCTGAGCCTCGCTCAGCGTCGTCGCAGGTGGCTCGCGACCACCGCTACCGGTGCATCCAGCCGGATGACGACGAGACGAGTCTGACGGGCGATGCGTTCGTAGCCGGGCTGGGCGACGAAGCCGAGTTTGCCGTAGTCTCCGCTGGCTGAGGTCAGTCGTCCCAGCGCAGCCTCGGCGGCGGCACCGTCGGGAAACTCAAGTGCCAGCGTGATCCGAAACCACCCGGTGTCCTCGCTCACCGCTAGGCTGAGCGTCCGGGCCGAGGTGAAGACTTCAGCGGCGAGCGGCCCGAGCCAGCCCCGCCTCCGGCCGGCGGTGGCGAAGGCGCCAGGGGTGCGCGTGTGCACGATGAGCAAGGTGTTGTCGCGCGCCCGCAGCAGCGCCGAGGCCGCGGACGGCAGCTCGACGACACGGTCTGTACGTGGCGCGATCTCGGGCGAGGGGTCGGAGGGCCCCAAGCCGAAGTCGAGGGTCTCGCCGGTGGCCGAGGCGAAGGCTTGGCTGAGTCTCTCCCGGGTTGCGCTCACCCGGCCGGGCTCATCGAGCATCGCCACGGCCGCGGCAATCTCGGTGCCGGCGGACGACGCCCGGGCGGCGGGTAGCACCAGTCGTCCGATGACCGGGTGCTCGCGCTCGAGCGAGAGGTCGGTCCCGCGCAATGCCCAGAGCGCAGCCCCGATGACGGCCATCAGGCTGGCGGCCACCCAGAGTATTCGTCGCCGCAGGTTCATACCTGCGATGCTGTGGCGGACTGGTTCCTTCGCAATGAAAAGGGCGGCCGTGAGGCCGCCCTTGACCGGGAATTAACCGGGAATCACTTGCCTCCGGCAGGGGCGCTCGCGCGCCGCTTGGTGGCGGCATCGATGAGCTGCTGCGCCAGCTTCTGCACCGGGTAGTCGAGTTTCGCGTCGGCGGCTGAGCCAGCCTGGGTGATGCTGAGGCGGCGGAGTAGGTCGGCAGCGGTGGCCTTGTTGGCGGCCTCCTCGGCGGAGTCGTTTTCGCCGGGCATGGTCGCCATGGAGGCGAAGCCGAGGAGTCCCTTGGCCTCCGCGACCTTCTTCTTGGCGGTGGCCTCGTCGACGAATTCGGCACGAATGCGCAGGGTGAGGTCGGTCGCGTTCTCGCCGAGCGCGAGGATAACGGTCTTCGCGCCGCTTCGCTTTGTGGCGGCTGTCTTGGCCTCGGGCGAGGCATCATCGGGAACCTTCCGCTTGGCGGCCTCGGCAGCCTCGATCGAGGCGACGTCGGCTGAGACCAGGATCCAACCGTTCTGCACCGAGGCGGCCGCGCGGCTCAGGCCCTCGTGTTTCCAGGGTGTGCCGGATGTCGCCGCCGCGACCGCCTGGTCGAGGTTGTCGGGCTGGGCGATGATCACGGTGTTGCCGTCGACGATGACAATCTGGGTCTCCCGTTTGTCCTTGGGTCCGACCTCGTTGCCGGAGGCCTTGGCGATGGCCGAGATGAAGTCATGGAGATTCCAGGCCTTGAGTCCGCGGACGGTGCGCTGGTTGACTTGGTTGGCCGTGGCGAACGCCTCGATGCGCGCCTTGTTGAACTTCCCGCGGACGAGGGCGACGAAGTTGTTGTCGTCGCTCGCGTTGACGATGGCGGTGAGGTCGCGGAAATCCTCGTCGAGCTCGAAGCCCAATTCCTTCTTCAGGGTGGCGACGACGGCGTTGGCGTCGACGTCGGGTTGGAAAGCCGCGGTCAGGGCCTTGCCAATCTGGGTCTGGTCCACGGTTTCATTCGAGATGTGGAGGGCGATGTCGGACTTGCCCGCGGGCAGCCGGGAGGTGGGAATGCCGGCGCCGGCGCCGGCGGTGAGCGCAATCAGCGCGAGCGACAGGAATCGGTTCATGTGCGTGTTCTGGGATTAAGTTGCGTCACTTGGTCTTCTTGGGCGCGGGAGGCGCATCCATCTCTTCCGACTCGTCCGTGGCGGCGGGGGCCTGGCCGGCTGCAGCGACCTCGCGCACCGTCTGCTCGGCCTTCTCGCCGATCTTCGCCAGGAGTTTCTGGGCGTTCTCAATCGGGTAGGTGCCGTGGATGGCGACGGTCGCGCCTTCCTGCTTCACGGTGATTCCGGACATGAAAACGGCGGCCTCGCCCTTGAAGTACTTGGTGTCGCTGTCATCGGCCTCCTCCTCGGCAGTGGCGAGGTTGCCCAGCGCGAGGGTCGCGTTGATCTGCTGTGCGCCGACCTTGGCCTTGGCCTCATCGATGAAGCTGGCATTCACCCGGATGAGGACGCTCTTGGCATCCTCGCCCATGACGACCGCCAGGTCCTTCAGGCCGGCCTTGTCAGTCTTGAGCGACTCGGGGTCCAGCGTCTCCTGCATCTTGCGCATGGCGATGTGACCCTGGGTGTGGGCGAGGGGAGTGCCGCTGACGAGCGTGCGGGCGCCCGCGGGAAGCTCGTAGCTGGCTGACTTGCCGCGCCAGCAGGCGACAGTCTTGGCGAGGTCGCGGACCGGGCAGAGGATGAGCACATTGTCCTCGGGCATCACCACGGCGTACTCCAGGAGCATCGACTCGATCATCTCGGAGGGCCCGCCCTCGGCAGCGAGTACCTTCAGGATTGCGCCGACCAGCTTGCTGGATTCCCAGCCGGAGATATCGCCCATGACGACGGGTCCGACGCCCTGGTCCTTGGCAAAGGCATCGAGGGCCGCCTTGCGGAGGTCCAGTCGTGCCACGATGTAGACATTGAACTCGGGCGAGGCCGTTTCCTCGTCCGCGGCCGGGGTCTTGCCCTTGGCCACGCGGACGCCGATGTCGACGGCGTGGGATGCGTCCGGCTTGATGCCGAGGCGTTCCATCAGCTCCTTGTTGCGCTGGGCGCCGGCCGGGTCGGCCTCTTGGGTGAGCTTCTCCATGCGCTTCTGGAGCGTCTGCATCGTCGGATGCAGCTTCGACTTGGCGGCCTCATCGTACGAGATGTGCATGCCGCCGTCGACGTCGGCGGGGATGCCCTTGAGGGGCGCGGCCGAGGTGGCCAGGGGGGTGAACAAGGCCGCGGCGGCGAGGGTGAGGAGGCGCATGGGGTGTCAGGGGTAGCGAGACAAGGAAGCCGTCCTGTCTGGATACCGCCACAAAAAAAGGGCGCACCGAAGTGCGCCCCGAGTTGGGAGCTAATCCGAGGTGGGATTAGTAGCCGCCGCGGTCGCCGCCGCCGAAGCCGCCACGGCGATCTCCGCCGAAGCCGCCACGACCGCCGCCACCACCGCCGCCACCACCACCGCCGCCGAAGCCGCCGCGGCGTTCTCCGCCGAAGCCGCCGGAGCGACGCTCGCCGCCGAAGCCGCCACGGTCGCCACCACCGAAGGCGGGACGATCCTCGCGGGGACGGGCAACGTTGACCTTCAGGGGGCGACCCATGAATTCAACGCCTTCCGTCTTGGCGATGGCAGCCTGAGCCGCTTCGCCGTTCGCCATCGTAACGAAGGCGAAACCACGGGCGCGGCCGGTGAACTTGTCGCGCATGACTTCCACGGAGGTCACTTCGCCGAACTGGGCGAAATGGGCGCGGATGTCGTCCTCGGTGGAAGCCCACGCGAGATTGCCGACGAACAGTTTGTTATCCATTGTGTTTTCTTTCTGTACCAACCACCGCATTGCCTGTTTCCGACCTCGGATTTCAAATTGTCATCGCTTGCGACCGACAACCCACCAGCTTCCTGCGGGGTTCCCTATGAGTTTAGTTAACGGGAACCGAAGGGATTGAATCGCAGGTTGGGGTCTCTGGGGCAAGTTTATTCACAATCAGAGTTAACCCAGGGGTGTTTGCCCCGGTTCAACTGCACTTTATGCCCTTAAAGGACGGTATGGTTTGGATCGCAGTTGCCCCATCCGGTCTCCGGGGCAGTCTAATTTCTCCCTGATGGAAGCGTCCGACCCCCTCGAGGTGCTACTTGCCGAACTCCGCCGACTACGTGCCGACGGGGTTGAGACCGTGGCTTTGTCCGAGGAGTCCCAGGCCATCCTGCGTGGCCTGTCGGGTCGGCCTGCGCCGGCCCCAGCCGCCCGCCCCCCTGCCTCTGCGTCTGCCTCGACCCCGGCTCCTCGTCCGTCCGCGCCCGCCGCTCCTCCCGTTGAATCCTACCGTCGCGAGCCGGTTCAAGCCCCTGCCCCCAAACGCACGGCACAGGTTCCCAAGATTGATGACAGCGCCGTGCCCGAGCCTCCGGTTGTCGTCGCCCCTGCGTCCGGCACCAAATCCGAACGGCTCGCCGCCCTGGAGACGCTGGTCCGTGGGTGCCCTGAATGTCGCCGTCACCTCAAGCCGGGCGCCCAGCCGATCTTTGGCTCGGGCAACCCCGAGGCCGAGGTCGTCCTTGTCGGGGAGGCCCCCGGCGAGGAGGACGAGCGCGCTGGGCAGCCGTTCGTCGGCCCCACCGGTGAGCTCCTCGACCGCGCCCTCAAGGCGATGGGTCTCTCGCGCGACCGCGTCTACGTGACCCATGTCATGAAGTGGCGTCCGGAGACGCCGACCGGCTTTGGCAGTCGCACGCCGACCGCCCGGGAGATGGCCTTCTGCGCGCCGTACCTGCGAGCGCAACTCGCGGTCATTCGCCCCAAGGTCGTCGTGGCACTTGGTGGCACGGTTTTCCACACCCTCACAGGTGATGCCGCCCGCATCACCGAGGCGCGTGGACAGTGGCGCGAGGTCGACGGCTTGCCTCTTCTGCCGACCTTCCACCCCTCGTACCTGCTCAAGAATCCCAGTCCGGCGCCCAAGCGTCAGTTCTGGGAGGATCTGCTTGCGGTGATGGAGAAGGTCGGGATGCCGATCAGTGAGAAGCAGCGCGGCTACTTCCGCTGAGCCTTAACGGGGATTCTCGACGAACCGCTTGAGCGAGAAGGTGAGCACGCGCGACCCGCGCTTGCTGGCGCGCAGCTCGCGACGCCGCTCGGCAGGGAGGTCTGATTGGGTGCCTTCCTCGAAGCCACAGGCACCGGTGAAGAAGCCCTGGGTCTGGGTGGTCAGGGCGACGAGCTTGCGCGCGCCGGCCTGCTTGGCCTTCCGCTTGATGTATTCGACGAGCTTGGTGCCGACGCCGCGTCCGTGGTAGAACGGCTGCACATAGACGGCGCCCACCTCCATCACGCCGGGTTGGCTGGGGAAGCTGCGCAGCGCGGCGCACCCGATGATGGAGTCATCGATCTCGTAGACGATGAAGTCGGCGACCGACTGCTCGATCTGCTGGCGCGAGCGCGCGACAAGCGCGTCGGAGCGGGCGCCATGCTTGGCGAGGTTGTAGAGCGCCTGGGCATCCTTCTTCTTGGCTGCGCGAATGCGGTCGTAGTCGTTGGCGTGCACCATCGTGCCCAGGCCGACCTTGTCGAAGATCTC
>JBMSKH010000005.1:0-74150 GCA_049419705.1 Opitutales bacterium | reverse complement strand
GGCCGGAGCTATTGAGCGACGGCCGGGCTTCTTCGGCAAGCGTCCGGCAGGACGCGCGCCGCAAGTGTCCCAGGCCGGAGCTATGGAGGGCGAGGCCGACCTCTTCAGGCGTACAGGCGGGACGTGTAGGTTGCGGAGCGGAACTGGTCGCATTCGACGGACCAGCCGCGGATCCAGCCCTCGACATCGGCACGTGCGCCCGCGACACGGAAACCCTCGAAGATCGCCTCGCGACCCCAGTGCTTGATGAAGAGGTCGCGCTCGTTGCGGCTTGCACGGGGGAAGGGGTTCCCACCCCACTCGCACGCCTGACGGATGAGATGCGCGGAGAAGCTGCAGGGGCGGAATGCGCGCCAGTCGGAGATGGTGGTGTAAACGCCCTGGGTACCGTCGGACATCGTCTGCGGCGTGAGCGTCAGGCCGGGAACGCGCGTGCCGAGGGCGGCGACGATGTCATCGGCCCGGCGACGCGGGTAGGTCACGAAGCGGAAGGGCATGTCGAGGCCGTGGCCGTGGCGGAAATCGCCGAGCTGGCAACCTAGGCCGACCATCGCGTAGCCGAAGGCGGCCTGCGGCGTGGGAATGCGCGGCGAGGTGGGGATCCACTGCAAGCCGGTGTCCTTCCAGGTCATCTCCCGGCGCCAGCCGCGCATCGGGATGACTTGGAGCACCCCGCGTCGCCGGGTGGCCTCGTCGAGCTCCAGCACCCCGGGTGTCGCGGCGGACCAGCGCGCGATCTCACCGATGGTCAGGCCGTGGACATAGGGCATCGGGTAGGCGCCGACGTAACTCTTCCAGCGCGCATCGAGTCCGGGACCGTCGACCTTGATGCCGCCGAGCGGATTCGGGCGATCGAGCACCACGACACGCACGGGGCGCGGCGCGGAGAAGCACGCCTCGATCACGTACCGCATGCAGCTGATGTAGGTGTAGGAACGTGAGCCAATGTCCTGCAGGTCGACGACCATGACGTCGAGCCCCTCGAGCATCTCGGCAGTGGGCCTGCGCGTCTTCCCGTAAAGCGAGTAGGCCGGCAGGCCCGTGCGCGCATCGCGCATCGTCCCGACCGCGATCTCGGCGGCGGCCTTGCCATCGATGCCGTGCTCTGGGCCGAAGAGCTTGGTCAGACGCACGCCCGGTGCGCGCGCAAGAACATCGATGGTGCGGCGACCATCCGAGCTGACACCCGCGGCATGCGTCAGCAATCCGCAGCGCACGCCGCCGGAGATGGCGCGGAAGCCGTCTGCCTCGAGCACGTCGATGCCGAGTTGCACGCCCTGGGGCGAGGTGGCGGCCTCGACGCAGGCGGGAAAGAGTGCCGCCGCCGAAAGGATGGCGGAGTGGCGTACAAAGTCTCGGCGGTCCATGGGCTCGGTTTGTCCTAAGGTTAGATGGTTGGGCTGACGCGGGCGAGGACAGACCGCATGCCATTCGTCGCTTGCCCGTCCACCGGGTCTCGGCAGGGTGGTCGCATGCGCATCGCCCTGCTCGGTTCCGGCCGCGGCTCCAACGCCGAGGCCGTGCTGCGCGCGCAACAGGAAGGACGGCTGGGGCGTGCCAAGGTCGTCGGCATCTTCTGCGACATCCCGGGCGCCCGCATCCTCGAACTCGGCCCGCGCTTCGGGGTGCCCTCCACCCTGCTCGACCCGGGGCCCTTTCGCACCAAGTTCTCCCCCGAGCGGGAGCAGGCTTGGGCTGATGCGCTGAAGGCCGCCGGCACCGAGCTGGTCGTGCTCGCCGGGCTGATGCGGGTGCTCAAGGCCCCGTTGCTCGACGCGTTCCCGGGCCGCATCATCAACCTGCACCCCAGCCTATTGCCAGCATTCCCGGGGCTCGACGGCATCGGACAGGCTTGGCGCGCCGGCGTGGCCGAGAGCGGCTGCACGGTCCACTGGGTCAATGCCGCGGTCGATGGCGGCGCGCACCTCGGGCAGGCCAGGGTTTCACGCCTACCTAGCGATACGCTGGAGACCTTCGCGGATCGCATCCATGCGGCCGAGCATCAGCTCCTACCCGAGGTCATCGCGCGGCTCAGCCAAAGTCCCCTGCCATGATCGAGCTCCGCCAGGAAATTCCCGCTGAGCTCAGCCAGCCGCTCGAGGACTGGTTCTGCGAACTGACGCGATCTCCGTGGATGCTTTACCACGAGGGGCCCGGAAAGCCCCATTACGTCATGGGCTACTTCGAGACCCCGGCGGAGGCTGACACCGCCTGGGCACACTTGCGCCGGGCCTTCAAGCGCCTGCCCGAATCCTATGGGCGGTCCGAACTCGCCGACCGTGATTGGAAAGAGGCCTACAAGGAACACCTCAAGCCTTGGGAGCACGGCCGTTTGCACTGGGTGCCCTCCTGGTTGCGAGGCAAGCATGCGGTGCCGGCGGACGCGGCGGTGATCTGGTTCGACGCCGGTCTGGCCTTCGGGACCGGGGACCATCCAACGACCCGCCTGTGCGCCATCCGCCTGATGGACCATCTCGCCGCTCACCCCGCCACCGGAGTCAAGGTGACGGATGCGGGCTGTGGCTCGGGCATCCTTGCCCTCTCGGCCGCGCAGCTCGGCTGCGGCAAGGTCGATGGCTTCGACCGCGATCCGGAGGCCGTGCGCGTGAGCCTCGACAACCGCCGGGAGAACGGCCTGCCCGAGGCGAGCGCGCGCTTCGCGCACATGGGCCTCGAGGAGGGCCTCCGCTGGGCGGGGCCGTCCGACGTCGTGCTGGCGAACATCATCAGCGACGTGCTCTGCATCTACGCCGACAACCTCGTCGCCGCGGTCAGCCCCGGCGGCGTCCTCGCCCTCAGCGGCATCCTCGCCAAGGAGCAGGACGCCGTGCGCGCCCACTTCGAGGCCAAGGCCCGCGCCGCCTGGGGATCGGTCCGCTCCGACGGACGCGTCATGGGCGAGTGGTCCGACGTCGCCCTCTTCCGACCATGAACAACCCCGCCCTCCCCGCCGGTCTCCGCATCGCCCGACTCGTCGGCGCCGTGCTCGGCGCGTTTCTCATCCTCAACGCGCTGCGCGACCTCACCGGCATCTGGCCGCGCTGGAACCCGGCGACCGTGACCTGGCCGAACCTGCTGCAGGCCGCATGTGTCTTCCACATCGCGGTCGGCTGCACCCTGCTCCTGCCCTGGCCCAGCATCATGCGGTCCGAACGATGGAAGGCGGCGCTGTGGTGCCTCAGCCTGCTCTGCGTGGCCTTCGCCTTCGCGATGATCACCGAGGTGATGGCCAAGAACTACCTGGCGCAGGCCGCGGGGCTGAAGGCCAAGCCGCCCGTCTTCCAGGCAGTCCTGCTCTTCGCGGTGATGGCCCAGCCGCCGATCGCCTTCTTCCTGCGTCGTCCCGAGCTGCTCGACTGATCAGAGCGCGGCGTGCAGCGCCTCGGCACGGCGCGCGGCCTCGTCGACCGTGGACGCCGTCACCGTGATGTGTCCCATCTTGCGGCCTGGGGCGGCCTTGCCCTTGTCGTAAAGGTGAAGCTTGGCGGACGGATCCGCGAGGACCTTGGTCCAATCGGGCTCGCGGCCCGCGCGCCAGAGGTCGCCGAGCAGGTTGACCATGGCGGACGGCGCCAGCGGCCGGGTTCCCCCGAGCGGCAGACCGCAGACCGCGCGCACGTGCTGCTCGAACTGGCTGGTCTCGTTGGCGTCGAAGGTCTGGTGCCCGCTGTTGTGCGGGCGCGGGGCGAGCTCATTGACGATGACGCGGCCGTCTTTCACGAACATCTCGACTGCGAGCAGGCCGACTAGGCCGATTTTGTTGGCAATGGACACGGCCAGCTCGCGCGCCTCGCGCGCCGTCGACTCGGGGACGCGCGCGGGTGAGATTGAAAGATGCAGGATGTGGTTGCGGTGGATGTTCTCCGCGGGGTCGTAGACCGCGGTGCGCCCGTCCTCGGTCCGCGCAACAAGAACCGAAATCTCCATCTGGAACGGGACCCAGGCTTCGAGAACACCCGTGGCGCGACCGATCTTATCCCAGGCTGCGGCGAGATCCGCCGAGGCATCGGGCAACTTGACCTGTCCCTTGCCATCGTAGCCGAAGTCGGCCGTCTTGAGCACGCAAGGGAAGCCGATGGTGGCGACCGCGGCCTGGAGCTCCCCGAGCGACGTCACCACGGCGAAGTCGGCGCAGGGGATGCCGGCGGCACGCAGGAACTCCTTCTCGCGGCGGCGGTTCTGGCAGGTCGCGAGCACCGCGGCCGAGGGATGGCAGGGCACGGTCCGGGCAAGCAATTCGACTGTGGCGGGCGGGATGTTCTCGAACTCCAGCGTGATCCGTCCGCAGCCGGCGGCGAAGCGCGCGAGGGCGTCGGCATCCGACCAGTCCGCGGCGACATGCTCGTCGGCGACGGCCGCAGCGCAGGCACCGGCCGAGGGGTCGAAAGTGCGGACCTTGTAGCCCATGCGACGGGCGGCCAGCGCGCTCATGCGCCCGAGCTGTCCACCACCGAGGATGCCGAGGGTCGCGCCGGGAAGGAGCGGGGCCGACATGACCTTAGCGGCGCCTGCCCTTGCGACCGGGCACGGGATTGGCGAGGACGGCTTTCGTCTGCGCGGACCGGAAACGATCCAGGCGACGGGCCAAGGCCGCATCGGCGAGCGCGAGTATGGCGGCGGCGCCCAGGGCGGCGTTGACCGCACCGGCCCGGCCGATGGCGAAGGTATGCACGGGGATGCCCGCCGGCATCTGGACGATAGACAGCAGCGAGTCGACGCCATCGAGGGCCTTGGACTGCACGGGCACGCCGAGAACAGGCAGCGCCGTCATCGACGCCGCCATGCCGGGCAGATGCGCGGCACCGCCGGCGCCCGCGATGATCACCCGGAGCCCGCGCTCGCGCGCGGCACCGGAGTAGGCGACGAGCTTATGTGGCGTGCGGTGCGCGGAAACCACCTCGGCCTCGAAGGGGACGCCGAGCGCGCGGAGGGTTTCCGCGGCGTGCTGCATCGTCTCCCAGTCCGACTGGGAGCCCATGATGATTCCAACCTGAGGCTTCGCGTTCCTGGCCATGCGGTGACCATCGTGCGACAGGGGGCGGGGCGTGTGAAGCCCGAACCGCCGCTCACTCCAGATAAGGCGTGTATTCCGGCACCAGCTGCTGGATGCCTAGCTTGCAGGAGTCACGGTCCGCAAAGGCCAGCTCACGCACGCGCGCAAGGAATGCGTCGAGCTCGGCATAAGGCAGGGGCCGAGAGACGAAGCGGAAGACGCGGGGATGGGGTGTCGGCGCGAAGGCCTCGCCTTCGTGCCGAAGCTCCTCGAAGAGTTTCTCACCGGGGCGCAGACCGACGACGCGGATCTCGATGTCGACGTCGGGCTTGAAGCCGCTGAGCTCGATCAGCTGGCGGGCGACATCCATGATTTTCAGCGGCTCCCCCATATCGAGGACGAAGATCTCGCCGCCCTCGCCCAGCGCGGCGGACTGGAGGACCAGCCCGACTGCCTCCGGGATGGTCATGAAGTAGCGCCGAACCTCAGGGTGAGTGACAGTAACGGGACCACCGGCCGCGATCTGCTTGCGGAAGAGCGGGATGACTGAACCGCTTGAACCCAAGACGTTGCCGAACCGCACCGCCATGAAACGCGTGCGGTTGCCTGG
This sequence comes from Opitutales bacterium, assembly GCA_049419705.1. Taxonomy (GTDB): domain Bacteria; phylum Verrucomicrobiota; class Verrucomicrobiia; order Opitutales; family UBA953; genus UBA8828. Next base: position 68,547 of record JBMSKH010000005.1, on the reverse strand, counting down.
CCGCGCTTGGTGCGATTGCACCGACATCTCCGCGAGGCGCTTGGAAGCACCCATCGCGTTGGTAGGGTTGATTGCCTTATCCGTGGAGATGAGCAGGAAGCGCTCCGCACCGTGCTCCGAGGCAAGCCGAGCGACGGTCTCAGTACCGATGCAGTTGTTCTTGATGGCCTCGCCGGGTTGCGACTCCATCATTGGCACATGCTTGTGCGCGGCCGCGTGCAGCACGAGCGACGGGCGGTACTTGCCGAAGATCGCCGACATCCGGGGCAGGTCGGTCACGTCGGCGACCAAGGGGGTGACGACGGCGCCGTGACCGAGGTTGATCAGCTCCTGCTCGCACTGGTAGAGCAAGACCTCGCACTGGTCGACAATGAGGAGGCGGGCGGGGCGGCGCGCGGCGACCTGGCGGGCAATCTCCGAGCCGATGCTGCCGCCGGCGCCAGTGACGAGCACGACCCGGCCCTCGACGATGCCGTCGATGGCATGCTCGTCGAGCCGCGCGGGCTCGCGACCGAGCAAGTCCTCGAGGGACACAGGGCGAAGGTCCGAGGTGCGGACGCGCCCCGAGACCAGCTCGCGGATGGACGGCACCACGAGGGCACGGAGCCCAAGGGAGGCGCAGAGCCCGCTGACCTCGCGGATGCGGCGCGCGCTGGCCGAGGGTAGGGCCAGGATGACCTCGGTGAGCTCGAGGCGCTCGCGGAGATACTCGAGCTGCTCGGGGGCTCCCAGCACGGGCACGCCGTGAATCTCAAGGCCGTGCTTGGCAACGTCGTCATCCAGGAAGCAGACCGCGCGCATGCCGTGTCCGGCGCGGGACTGAAGGTCCGTCACGAGCTGGGCGCCGGCATTGCCCGCGCCGACAATGGCAATACGCTCGACGGTGCCGCTCTCTCGGCCGCCCGCCATCCGCTCACGAGCTATGCGGACAAGGGAGCGGAAGCCGACGAGGAAGATGAGCGCCAGGTTGAAGTTGATCAGCAGGACGCCGCGCGGAATGCCAAACTCCTTGCTGATGCTTGCGAAAAGGAAGAGTGAGCAGTTCGCGAGGAAGAGCGCCAGGGCGAGACGAAGCGCGTCGCGGAGCCGGAAATAATAGAGGATGCCGCGGAACTGGCCAAGGATGGCGAGGAAGGCGAGCTGGACGGGCAGGACCAGGAGGAGTGCCGTCGGCCGTCCGGTAAAGATGTCCTCGAGGGTCTTGGTCGCCATCCCTGTCTTGCCGCCGTCGAGGAAGCGGATGTCGTAGGCCAACCAAAGGGCGCTGGCCAAAAGCGTGCCATACATCGCAACCCAGAGGAAGATGCGACGAATGGGGTGCTGGGGATTGCCGCGGGGGTCCGGCATGAGGGGCAACCTTGCCCGCCGCCTGGCGGGGTGTCAAACCCGCACGGCGGCTCAGCGGTCCACCGCGACCCGGAAACCGCGCAAGCGCGAGGCCTCGCGGCGGTCCACCCTCGCCAGCGGCATATTCTGCTCGAGGACGGACTGGGCGTCACCCCCGGCGACAACCGCGGTGGGCTGTCCATCGTCCGAGCGAACCCACTCGGCCACATTGCCGCAGAGATCATGGAATCCAAGCGGGTTGGCCTTTGATGTTCCGACGGGCTTCACCTGTCCATCGGCTGTGTCGATGGTCCAGGACTCCTCGGCCTCGAGCTTGCGCGCGGGATCTCCCTGCGCGGCGAGATAATCCTCTCCGTCGGGTAGTCGTACCTTAAACCCTGTCAACCAACCGAGGCGGATGCAGAAGCGGGCGGCTTCCTCGTAGGTCAACGACTCCACGGGGCGGTTGGGCTCGCGCTTCGCGCTGGGGTTGGAACCCATCACCGCCGTATAGAGCGCCTGGGAAACCTCGGTGCGGAGAAGCTTGCGCGGCTTGCCGCCCGGAAGATCGACGAGTTGCGTGACCAACGACTCGCGAATCAGCCCGAGCGAGGACGAACGCTCACGAATGGCGTTGAGTTGAAGCCGGTCGGGATCCGATTCGGCGAGCGCCTTAGGGAACGAGCGACAGAGCACCTCGACCCGCGCCGAGAGCGAGGAGGCCTGAACCGCGGCTTGCGCGGTGTCACCGGCGCGCAGGAGGTCCCTCACCGCGGCCATGCCGGTCCGAAAGTGCTCAACCTCGGGCATCGCCTGGGCCTGGGCCTGTGACGCCGAGAAAATCTCGGCCTGCTTGCGGCTGGCATGGACGCTGTTCGGGAATCGGTTGATCAGGTCGAGTTGCGCTTCGGTGGCGGATTTCCAGCAGGCCACGGCCTTGTCCCACTCACGGGCGGCCTCGCAAGCCTGGGCCTGGCGAACCATCTCGTCGATGACGACCTTGACCGAGAGCGAGCGAACCGTCTCGAGCTTGGCCTGCAACCGCGACTCGCGGTCGAATTCAGTCGCGCGTACATCTCGGAAACGGAGCGCATAATCACGCTCAAGCGTCAGGGCCTGACCAAGAGCGCTTTCCGCCGCCGCCAAGTTGCCCGCGGCAACCGAGGCCTCGGCCTCGCGCTCAAGCGCACGTCCTTTTTCCCAAATGGGGTCGGCCTCCAGGCGGCGCAGCCGGATATCGAGCCGCGCGCGCCTGCCAGGCGCATCCAGGTTGGAAAGCATCCACTTCTGGCCGATTTCCTTCTCAGCCTCATACGCCTGCCGGAGCAACACGGCGGCCTTGCCTGCTAGCTCTTCGTGCGGCTGGCCCAGTGCGCGCGCCTTGTCGGCCTGCTCGGCTATCTTGGTCGCCTCCGCCTCGAGCGCGGTCGATTGTTCCCGGAGTCTTTCCGCCCGGTAGACATGCAGGCGCGTGCGCAGTCCATCGAGCCGGTTTGAATCCGCTGTTTGGTTACCTGCCGCATCCACATAGATCTCCTGCGCGGCCACCGCCTTCTCCAGCTCGGCCAGATCCTCTTCGTTGATCCGGGCCTTACGCTGGACGAGTGTGGTGAAATTCTCCTCGTGCTCGTCGACTGTCGCCCGCATCGCCGCCAGCTGCTGCGGCGTGTACTTGAGGTCGGCGCTGGGACCTCGCTGGTCGGCGGAGACGAACCAAGCCGCGGTGAGCAAACCCGTGATGAGAAGCAGGGCCGCCACCGGCAGCACCAGTCGCTCCCGCATCCGGCGCCAACGATGGTCGCGGGCCTCCTGCCGCAAATCCATGCGGCGCGAGGGCTGGGTGGTCTCGAATTTCGGGTTCACGGGATGGAATGTGCGGCCGCCGGCAAAACGATTTGCTTGGACGCTCCCTTGTTATGCGGCATACAGAACAGCCTTTCAACCTTGGAAATCCCGCAGCCCAGACGACTCGCCGTCCTCGGCGTCGGCTTACTCGGAGCCTCCGTGCTCCGCGCGGCCAGGGCGCGGCTACCTGGTGTTGAACTCTCGGCCTGGTCGAGGTCTGTCGGCAGCCGTGACGCCGTTAAGGATATCGCCGTCGTCCACGCGAGTCCCGAGGCAGCCGTCGCGGGCGCGGACTGCGTGGTTCTCGCCGGACCTGTCGACGCCCTCCCTTCGCTCCTTCAAGCAATCAACAGCGCCCTGCCGGCCCAGGTCTGGGTCACCGATGTCGGAAGCACGAAGCGGGGGGTGCACGCGGCGGCGAAGCGCCTTCTGTCCCGACCTGGCCGCTTCATCGGCGGGCACCCGATGGCGGGATCGGAGCGCGGCGGCGCGGCCGAGGGGCGCGCCGATCTATTGGTCGGACGCCCCTGCATCGTCACCGCTGATGACAGCACGGACCCCGAACTGCCTGCGAAGGCGGAGGCGCTCTGGTCAGGTCTCGGGGGCAAGGTGGTTCACCTGTCGCCCGCCGAGCACGACGACGCCGTGGCCGCAATCAGCCACCTGCCCCATGCGACCGCCTGTATCCTCGCGCACCTTCTCTCAAAGGGGACGCCGCGTCTGGATCTGGCAGCCGGCGGACTCCGTGACACGACGCGCGTTGCGGCCGGCGACCCCGCTCTCTGGATTCCGATTCTGCTGGAGAATGCCGACCATCTTGTGCCTCTCCTCGCCGGACTCGAACAGGCGTCCTCGGAGTTGCGCGCTGCGCTCGCCAACCGTGACGCCGATGCGATCGGCCGGTACCTCACGCAGGCTCGCTCCTTCCGCCAAGGCCTGGATCGACCATGAGCGAGCGCTTGGTCGTCCAGCCCTTCCGCGGTCCGGCGACGGGCCTGGCCGCCGTGCCCGGGTCCAAAAGCCTGACCAACCGCGCGCTCATCCTTGCGGCGCTGGCCGCGGGCGAGACCACGCTCGAAGGCGCGCTCTACAGCCGCGACACACGCATCCTCATCGCGGCTCTCCGTGAACTCGGCTTCACCGTCGAGACTGACGAGTCCGCCCGCCGCATACGCGTGGTCGGTCTGGGCGGACAGATCCCACGCAAGGTCGCCAAGCTCCATGTCGGCAATGCGGGCACCGCCGCGCGGTTCCTCACTGCCTTCCTCTGTCTGCAAACCGACGGCGACTATGCACTCGATGGCGACGCCGCGATGCGGGCGAGGCCCATGGCGGGACTTCTCCGTGCCCTGGAGTCCGGCGGCGCCCGATGCATCGCTGACGATGGCAAACCCGCGACTGGATTCCCTTTCCGATTGCAGACCGCTGGCCTAGGAGCTGGTGAAATCCGCTGCGACGCATCCGCCAGCTCGCAGATGCTCTCGGCACTACTCATGATTGCGCCCCTCGCGCCTGGATTGCGTGTGCGCCTAGAGGGGCCAACCGTCTCGGAGCCCTTTGTGACCATGACGGAGGCGATCTGCGCCCAGTTTGGTCGACCACTCCGCCGAGACGGCGGTACCTGGACCTGTGACCGACCCGGTGCCTACACCGCGCCGGGTGTGTACGCCGTCGAGCCTGATGCCACCGCCGCGAGCTACTTTATGGCGCTGCCTGCGGTGACAGGCACGGGAAGCCGCGTCCGCCTGTCTGGCTACCGGGATGGCGGGCTACAGGGCGACATCGCCTTCGCCGCCGTGGCTGGGTGTTGCGGCGCGTCGCTGCGCAAGGACGGCGACGCCACCGTGGTCGAATCGTGGACCGCTCTCCGCGGCGGTGATTTCGACTTCAACGCCTTCTCCGACACATTCCTGACCCTGGCCGCGCTCGCCCCATTGCTCGAGCAGCCTGTCACACTGCGCGGTATCGGGCACACCCGGCACCAGGAAACCGACCGTGTGCTCGCGATGGCAACGGAGCTCGAGCGGCTTGGCGTTCGCGTCGAGCCTTCCGCCGCCGCGCTGCGCGCCGACCCGGCGCTGGATCGCCTGACTATTCATCCGGGGCGTGAGGCGCTTCGCGCGGCCACCGTCCGTGGCCCTGTTAGCATCCACACCTATGAGGACCATCGTGTGGCGATGAGCTTCGGTATCCTAGGCTCGCACGATCTCCATGGAGACGGACGACCCTGGATTGCCATCGAGGACCCGGCCTGCACCGGGAAGACCTTCCCCTCGTTCTTCCAGGCGCTTGACGCCCTGCGAGGGAGATTTGTGCGCGTGGCCGTCGACGGTGGTGCGGCTTCCGGAAAGTCGTCAACCTGTCGTGCCGTCGCCGCCGAGCACGGCCTGATGCACGTCGATACCGGTGCGCACTACCGCGCCGTGACCCGGGCTCTGCTGAATGCTGGCGCCTCACCCACCGATGCATCGGTGACCGCCGCCCTGCCCTCGCTGCGCCTCGGCACGCAACTCGCCGGCACCTCCGCCCGCCTGACACTTGGGGGCATGGTGCCATCCGATGGCGACCTGCGCAGCCCTGAGGTCAACGCTGCAGTCTCGCGCTTCGCGGCGCTGCCTGCCGTACGCGGGTTTCTCTTCGATTACCAACGCTCGCTCGTGGAAACTGCGCGCAACGCCGGTTTCGCCGGAATCATCATGGAGGGGAGGGATATCGGCTCTGTCATCCTGCCCGATGCTGAGATTCGTATCTTCCTCGAGGCGGACGCCACCGCACGCGCCGCGCGGCGCGCGGCCGAGGGCCAGGCGGACGCCGTCGACCAGCGTGATCGGCAGGATGCATCCCGGGCAACCGCCCCGATGGTCTGCCCGACTGGGGCGACACGCATCGACAACACCACCCTCACGCTCGGCGAAGTGGTTGAGCGCGTCGGCGTGCTCATCCGCGCGGCGCGCGGCTGAACCATGCTGCTCGCCTCCCGCAACCTCGCGTACCACCTGGTCTACCACGGGGCTCGTCTCTTTACCGAGACCTTCGCCTGCGTGGACGCCGAGGGCTGGGACACCGTCCCCGAAGGCCCCTGCCTTTTCGCGGCGAACCACCAAAGCATGATCGACCCTCCGCTGGTCGGCGGGCTCATCCCGCGTGAGATTGCATTCGTCGCGCGGAAGACCTTGTTCGAAAATCCTGTCTTCGGCGGTGTCATCCGGGCCTGCCGTGCCATCCCGCTCGACCGCGGCGAGGCTGACCTCTCGGCCATCCGGCGCACGCTCGCCGTCCTCGCCGAAGGTCGCGCCCTGCTCATCTTCCCAGAGGGAACCCGCAGTGCTGACGGAGAGCTACAACCTGCCAAGTCGGGAGCCGGCCTGCTCGCGCTCAAGTCCGGTGTGCCGGTCGTGCCGATTCGCATCCGCGGAGCCCGCGACGTGCTGCCCCGTGGGGCGAAGTGGCCAAAGGGCGGAGCGCACATCCGGGTGCGGTTCGGCCGAGCCATCCCGGCAGCCGAGCTGGATCCTGGGCGCGAGCATGACGACCGCTATGGCGAGGCATCACGACGTATCCTCGCCGCAATTGCGGCCCTGCCGGACGTCTCCAGCCTAGGCCTCTGATTCCGTCAGGCGGAAACGCGCTGCGGCATCACGACGCAGAGGAACGTCTCCTTGATGCCGCGCAACACGCCGGCATCCGTATCTGACTTGATCTCCAGGTCGATTTCATCCTCGGTCACCGCCTTGAGGGGTTCGACGAGGTAAGTGGGGTTGAAGGCGATGTTGACGTTCGCGCCCTCGTACTTGACCGCGATGGGCTCCACTGACTCGCCCGCGGCGGACTTGGCCGAAATCTCCAGTGTCTGGCGCTCCTTCGAGACCGAGATGTGGACGGTGTTGTTGCGCTCATCGGTCATCAACGCCGCGCGCTGGACGCACTCGAGGAATTTCTCGCGCTCGAGGCGCACCTTGAAACCGGTGTCCTTCGGGATGACCTGGCGGTAGTTGGGGTAGTTGCCCTCGACGACGCGCGAGATGAGCTGGATCTTGTCCACCAGTCCCTCGTCGTTCTTGGGCACATCGATGAGGAATCCGACCTGACGCTCGTTGTGTGTGAAGGCGACCTGGCCGGTCTTGAGCAAGCGCGTCAGCTCGTTGATGGTGCGCGCCGGGAGGATGAGGCCCGCGGCCTCGCCGCCGCCCGTGCGGGCCAACTCGGACTTCGCCAGACGGCGTCCATCGGTCGCCACCACGTTGAGCTTGGATGCCTCGAATTCAAAGAAGACGCCATTGAGGATGTAGCGGTTCTCATCCGTCGACTGCGCGTAGCTGACCTTGCGGAGGATCGCGCCGAGGGCCTCCTGGTCGAGGTTGGCGGTGGGCGCTCCGGTGAATGTCGCGACGGGCGGGAATTGCTCCGCACCCATTCCGGTGATCTGGAAAGTCGAGGATCCGGAGCTGACCTTGACGCGTTCCTTGCCGGCGAGGTCGACGGTGACATCGGCGCTCGGCAAGTTGCGGACGATTGTGGTGAGGCGCTTAACGGGGAGGGTGATGCGGCCAGGCGTTGAGACGGTTGCCTTGATTCGGCAGCAGACAGAAATGTCGATGATGGTTGTGGTCAGGGTCACCGTGTCGCCCTCGGCCTCGATGAGCACATTTTGGAGAATGGGCATGGTCACCCTTGCGCCGACGATGTTGGTGACGGTGGTGAGACCATTGAAGAAATGGTTCCGATTGACCTTGAACTTCATGACGCCGACAGGGTGAACGAGGACCTGCCGGTTAAGCAACCCCTCAATCTCAAAGGATACCCCGGCTTCCCTGTGCCTGTCTTAACCTATCTTCATATAGTCTAGTCATAGTACACAGAGGGGCGTTGGTCGTGAACAACCGCGCAACCCACTGTCACCACGCCATCCCGCGCCATCGTCGAACCGTGAACCGACCGTGGATAACTACCGCCTTATTCCCAGCGTCCCTTGGGCACGGGTTGTTCGCACCAGACCAACAGGTCATTCAGAGACCGTCGTCGTCCGGAGCGGGATCCGTCTCCTCGCGCTTTAGGAGGAAGAAGTGACGGAAGACGCCGAAGGCGATGTAGCTCACAAAGGCGACCGGAACAACGTACTCCTTGAATCGGTAGCCTGCCACGGCGAGCACGATGATGAGCACGAAGATACGCGTGCGCGCGCGCGCCGACCAGGAGAGCTTCTTGAAGCTAGGGAAGCGGATATTGCTCACCATCAACCACGAGAGCGCGAGCATGAGCGGGAGCAGTGTCCAAAGCAGCGCAACCCGGTGTTCGTCGAGCCGGTCGTTGTCCGATCCCATCAGGTGCGCCATGACGAGCACAATGGACGCGATCGTGCCGGCGGCGGCGGGCGAAGGCAGGCCGACGAAGTCGCCGCCCTGTACCCGCGATTCGTTGCCTGGCACGAGCGGGTTGGTCAGCACGTTGAAGCGGGCGAGCCGTACCCCGGCACAGACGAGGTAGACGAACGCGAGCAACCAGGTGACGAGACGCAGGTCCTCCGCCTGGCTCGGTTGGATGAGCAGGAAACAAGCCATCAGCGCGGGCGCCAGGCCGAAGGAGATGATGTCGGCAATCGAGTCGAACTCCGCCCCAAACAGGGAGATGCGCCCCGAGGCACGTGCGACACGGCCATCGAACAGGTCGCAGACGCACCCGATGACGATGAACCAGACGGCCATCTTGTAATGCGCGGCCCGGTCGGCGGCCACCGTCTCGATGAAGCGCGCCTCGATGCACTCCTTGATCGAGAGGAACCCGCACAGCATGTTGCCTGCGGTGAAAAGATTGGGCAGGAGGTAGATGCGCGCCGCCTCCTCGGGCGTCGCGTAGGTCGTCTTCTCAGGTTCGGTCACGGTTGGGAGGGGTTTCCAGGAAGGTCCAGAAGGCCTTGTGCTGCTCAACCGACGACTCGTCGATGTCGACGGGCAGGTGGCTCCGGAAGGCAAAATCGGTGTAGGTGTGACGGTGCAGGATGAAGTGGGCATGCAGCGCCTCGCCTTTGGACTCGAAGTAGACGCGGAAGTCGCCGACTCGCAGCCGTCGGTACGTGTGGCCCTCGCGCCGGACCTTGCCCAGCTCAGGGCTGCCCTTGGCAAGTAGCTCCGGCGTGAGCGCAGAGAACGCCTCCACCACCGTCATCTGGTCAAGCGTGGGGAGCTTGTTGAGCTCCGCCATCGCCTGGTCGCTGAAGGTGACCTGATACATCTTCAGTTATCCAACCCCGACCCGGAGGATGGGCAACCCCACATTCACCCGACTAGGCGCTCTCGGCCGATCGCAGCCATCTCTCCGCGGCCGCTTCGACCGCATCAAGCACCGCGTGGAAATCCTCGGCCTCCCCGTAGTAGGGGTCTGGCAAGTCTGTGTCGTCGAGCACCAAGGCCAACTTCGCGCGGTGTTCGGGCGGACAGCGTGATGTAAGCCATGCCAGGTGCGAGCGGTCTGCGGCTAGGATTCGGTCAAACCGCTCGAAGTCCACAGGCGCGCGCACGCGCCGCGCCCGTAGGTGGCTCAGTTCGTATCCGCGCCCACGCGCCGCTTCCTGCGAGCGCGGGTCGGGCGGTTCTCCGACATGCTGGGATTCCGTTCCTGCGGAATCAAATTCGATGTCGATGCCCAGCCGCGTGGCGCGAGCTCGGAAGACTGCCTCCATGGTTGGCGACCGGCAGATGTTGCCGGTGCACACCATCAGCACGCGCCGAGCGCCCCTCAGGCTCACTTCAGGATCTTCGCGAGCTCGTCCAAGTTGCGCCCGTTCTTGGTCACCAGCGCGCCGTCGCGTCCGTAGACCACAAGCGAGGGGATTCCGCGGATGCCATTCTCATCGGCAATTTTCTTTCCGGACGGGGCCTTGAAAGGGACGGCGGCCCAGGGCATGCTCGTCTCCTTCATGTACTTGGTCATGTCCGCCGGCGTGCGGTCGTAGCTCACGAAGACCACGGCGAGCTTCTCCTTGTGGGCATTGGCGAAGGCGACCAACTGGGGCGTGAAGGCACGGCAGGGCGGGCACCAGTGGGCGGAGTGGTAGACGGCGACGACCTTGCCCTTGAGCGTCGACACATCGACGGCTTTGCCATCCGCGTCGACGAGTCCCTCACTGAAACGGGTCTTCCAGTCGAATTCAGCGGCGAGGGCATGGGCGCCGACGAGGATACCGGCGAGGATGGAGAGTGCGTGGCGCATGGTGTTGGTTCGTATAGTCAGCGTCGCGGCGGCCAGGTTCCTGTCTGCGCCATCAAACTTTTCCACCGAAGCTCGCATGGTCATCCAAATCGAGCAGGTCGAACCAGCTCGCGATGTCATCCCGGGCGGCGCCGGCCGGGGATGCGGACTGTAGACCGTTCATCTTCAGTCGGCGATCCGGGGTCATGGCTGTCCGCCGCTCATGCCATTGCCCGAAGGCCTCGATTTCGTGGGGAAGGCGGCGGTGCCGTGCCTTCTCGCGAATCCAGGCCAACAGCTCGCCGTCGCCCTTGCCCTTGGCGACCTCGGCCTTGAGTGCCTCGGCGTCGATTCCGACAAAATCCAGCAGGGCCTGATCCAGCGAACAGCCATACTCGTAGTCGCCCGCCTTGCCCTTCAGGGTCGCCCGGCACTTGTCCAACATCCGGGGAAGGATAACAAAGCCCCCCAGCCTAACCCTAGGGCTTCGCGGGGCGTGTTGAGTTAAGTCATAGGGGTCGTAGCTCATGGAGTGAACGGAGGCTCGTGGATATACATATAAAGGCAATAAAAGACCTATAACTCTAATGGACAGCAACATACACAATTAAAAGGTCTGACATTGCCAAAATGTCACACCTCTCTAAAGTTAAACCTCATGCAACCCCAAACGGTCAGCCAGGGGCTGAGTCTTGCTGCGGCTCTTTTCCTTGCCTCGGCGGGCCTTGATTTGCTCGGGCGGTGGCAGGGTGGCACGGGCTGGTCTTTGGCCAGTCGGTGGGGTGTTCGTCTCGGCCTAGTTTTGCTGACGGCCACCCTGGTGGCGCTGGGCATCGCCGGATTCTCCTCGTCCGCCGGAATCTTTGCCTCGATTGCCTGGGGCACCGCCGGACTCGCCCTCTTTCTCGACCTGACCTTCGGACACCGTTTGCCGGACTGGGCGGTCGGTTTAGTTGCCGGGCTCGCCCTGCTCATCGCCACCCAGCTCGCGCTCACGGGCGGCAACTTGCAGCCGTGGATCACCCTCCACATCGCCGCCGCGGTCTTAGCCTATTGCACACTGATTGCGCAGGCCTTGAACGCCACGGCCTATCTTCTACAGCACCATGCGCTCAGCCGGCATCGCTTCGGCGGGCTTTACGCACTCTTGCCCTCGCTGGTGCCCTTGGACCGCATGGGTAGCCAGTTGCTGGGTGCCGCTGTCTGGATGCTCGGACTCGCCCTGACCATTGGCGCAGTTGCTTGGTCGCAAGGCGCGGCGGTCGCACTCGAGAAGCTTGTCGCCTCCGGAGTCGCGTGGGTCGCTTGTCTTACCGTGCTCGTGCTGAGGCGCCGCGGGAAACTTGCTGGCACCGCCTTCGCCCGCGCCTCGCTCCTTGCGTTCATCCCCGCCTTGGTGGCGTTTCTCCTCTCACTCCCGCGACACGGCTGATGGCGACGAGATCTTCGACCTTGGTCGCGCTCAGCGCGACGCACCACACCGCGGGCTTGGACGCACGCGCCGCGTTCGCCCTGCCTGAGGGCGGAGCTGACCGTTTCTACGCCGCCGCCCGCGAGGCTGGACTCGCCGAGGTGGTGCTGCTCGCGACCTGCAACCGACTCGAAGCCTATGCCCTGGGTGACGAGGCGGCCGCCCTTCATCTGCGCACGGCCCTGGCCCACGCGGCTGGCGGCGGCGCGGAATCGCTCGACGCCCACCTTCGCCCCGTGCCCGGATTGGCCGCGGTCGAGCACCTCTTCGGCGTCGCCGCCGGTCTCGACTCCCAGATGGTCGGAGAGGTTGAGATCGGCGGGCAGGTGAAGGAGGCCTACGCCGATGCATTGGCCCGTGGCATGACTGGACCCGTCTTGAACCGGATTTTCCAGCGCGCCTTCCAGGCCGCCGCGTGGGCACGCACGCACACGGGTATCAGCCAGGGTCAGGTCAGCCTCGGCAATGTCGCGGTGGAGCTCGCCGAGCGCGCCTTCGGTTCGCTCGCCGACGCACGGGTGCTTGTCCTGGGCACGGGTGATGCGGGGCGCCGCGTCTCCCAAGCCCTGGTTTCCCGCGGTGCGCGCGACCTGACGGTCGCCTCCCGCACCTTCGCCAATGCGGCGACACTTGCCGGCGAGCTGAGCGGCGCCGCGATCGAGCTCGCCACCGCTCTGGCGCAGACGCACGCGCACGACATTGTGGTCGGTTGCTCGCAGGTTGAGCGTCCGCTGCTTGCCGCAGGCGAGCTGGCCGCGCAGGTCGCTCGACGCCACGGACGGCCCTTGCTCCTCATCGATCTTGGTGTGCCGCGCAATATCGACCCCGAGGCCCGCGCCGTGGACGGGGTTTATCTCGCCGACCTCGATGATCTCGCCGCAGTGGCCAACGCCAACCAGCGCACCCGCCTGACCGAGGCTGAGCGTGCGCGTGCCGCCCTGGCCGAGCGAGCGGCGCGCGCCTTCGCCACCGCCCTCCCCTCCCCTCCCCACGCATGAAACCAACGCTCCTGATCGTCGACGACGAGAAGCACACGCGCGAGGGACTGCGCGCGGCCTTCGAGGACACCTACGAGGTCTTTGTCGCGCGTGATGCCGTGGAGGCCGCGCGCCTGATGCAGGACGTGCCTCCCGCCGCGGTCGTCACTGACCTGCGCATGGCCGGGGAGGACGGTATGACCGTGTTGGACCGCGCGCTGCGGCTGCCCGCCAAGCCCGTCTGCGTGATGATGACTGCCTACGGTGATGTCGACACGGCGGTCGAGGCGATGCGCCGCGGCGCCTACGATTTCCTCCAGAAGCCCGTCGACCTGCGCAAGCTCGCCCTCGTCATCGAGCGCGGTCTCAAGGCGCGCTCGACCGAGGAGGAACTCGACCGTGTGCGCGTTCGGCTCGACCGCAAGTTCGCCCTCGGCGAGATCATCGGCTCATCGCGCGCCCTCCAGGATGCGGTGGAGCGCGTGCGCCAGGTCGCACCCTCCAACGCCACGATCCTGCTCACGGGCGAAACGGGCACGGGCAAGGAGTTGTTCGCCCAGATGATCCATCAGAACAGCCGTCGCCCCAAGGGGCCCTTCGTCCCTGTCCACTGCGCGGCCATTCCGGCCAACTTGCTCGAGAGCGAGCTTTTTGGACACGAGAAGGGTGCCTTTACCGGCGCGGCCGAGCGACGCACAGGACGCTTTGAGTCGGCTGATGGCGGCACTCTTTTCCTCGATGAGATTGGCGAGATTGATGCCCCGACCCAGGTGAAACTCTTGCGCTTCCTCGAGTCGCGTAGCATCGAGCGCCTTGGCTCGCACAAGGCGATTTCCCTGGACCTCCGCCTTGTCTGCGCGACCAACCGTGATCTCGAGGCCATGGTCCGCGAGGGTAAGTTCCGCGAGGACCTCTACTACCGCCTCGCGGTCGTCCCCCTGCGCCTGCCGCCCCTGCGCGAGCGACGCGACGACATCCCCGTCCTGCTCGCGCACTACCTTCGCAAGTTCGCCGACGAGAACCGGACGCAGCCGCCCTCCCTCTCGCCCGCCGCCGCCACCACCCTCTGCGACTACGCGTGGCCGGGTAACATCCGCGAGCTCCGCAACACCGCGGAAAACCTCGCGGTGCTTCATCCCGGAAAGGAGATTCAGCCGGGCGATCTTGACCCGCGACTGCGGGCGGCGCCCGTCGCAGCGATGCCGTCCACCCCGTCCTCCGCCCACCCCCTCGATCGCGAGGAGAACGAGCGCCGTCTCCTGCGCGAGGCACTGGCGCAGGCCCACGGCAACCGGACCAAGGCCGCCGAGCTCATGGGTATCAGCCGCCGAACCTTGCACCGTAAGCTGGTGCAGTGGCCTGAACTCGACACGGGCACACACGGCTGACACGTTTTCGTCCATGCGCCTGCTCCTCCTCTGTTGTCTTTTCGCCGCCGCGCTTCCTGCGACCGAGATTGCCGGGACCGATGCGCTGGCGGACACCGTGGGACGAGAATTATCCCGCCGCGCCGAAGCCGCGGGGAAGAAGGTCAAGGTGCGTCTCGATGGCAGCTTGCCCGCTCGACAGGGCGTGGTTGATGGACAGGTCGATCTCGGGATTCTCCTTCTCCGCGAGAGCGACATCGTCGACAAGGCTGCGGACGGTAAGGCGATCCGCCGCTTCCCGCTCGGTGCCGCCGCGGCCTATGTCTACGTGCATGCCTCCAACCCACTTCGCGAGGTCAACCTGCCGACGCTGGCGGGTATCTTCGGATCCGGACAGCGCGACGACTACAAATTCTGGTCCGACGTTCCGGGCGCGAGCATGTCCGAGCCCGTGCTCACATTCACGTCTGTTCCTGACCGCCACATCGCGCAGGCGCTCTTCCAGGGCATCGCGCTCGGCGGACGCGCCTTCAAGCCCAACGTGCGCCAGCGCGTCGACGCTGCCCTTGCCCGTGAGAGCGTCACGGGTCGGACCAACGCCATCCTGGTGAGCGCCGCCCCCCTGCCGCCCAAGGTCGGGAAACTGCTCCAAGTGTCGGACGGCCGTGAGGGCCGCTCCGCGACCGCCTACTCGCCCGACGAAACCAATATCTTCAACGGCGACTACCCTCTCCGCCTCCCTCTCGTTCTCTGCGTGCGCGAGGACCGGGTGGCCGAGCAGGCCGAGACCATCCGCTGGCTGCTTTCCGAGGAGGCCGCGGGCAAGATCCGCGAGGCGGGCATGATTCCCGCCCCCAAGCTCATCCGGGACCGGCTGGCGCAAAGGCTTGACAGCAAATGACCCCTTGGGTGTGCTCATCCCTCCTCAGTCTGCGGGCGTAGCTCAATTGGTAGAGTACCACCTTGCCAAGGTGGATGTTGACGGTTCGAATCCGTTCGCCCGCTCCACTTTAAGTAGGAAATCCCGCCCTTCAGGGGCGGGATTCTGCTTTTAGGGGGCCGAGAGCGTCACCCGGATGCGCAAACCGCGCGGCTTGACCGGCTCGGCCGAGACCCCTCCCCCGTGCAGCTCGGCGATTTGGCGCACGATACTCAGCCCGATGCCCGCCCCACCCTGCCGGCGCGAACGGTCGGCCCGGTAGAAGCGGTCAAAGAGCCGTGCCAGGTCCATCGGCGCCACGCCCACGCCGTTGTCCTCGACGTCGAGCGCCGTGCCACGCACCCGCACCACCACCTCGGATGCCTCCCGTGCGTGGGCAAGGGCGTTGTCGATCAGGTTCTGCACGAGACGACGCGACAGCGTCGGATCCGTCGCACCCTCTCGATCGAGAATCTCGATGCGCAGTCCGAGTCCGGCGGCCTTCGCACGATCGGCGAGCGACTCGGTCACCTCGGTGGCGGCGGCCGCCAGCGCACCTGGCTCTCGCCGGACCTCGGTTCCACTCTCGAGCGAGGCGAGGGCGAGCATGCCCTCGAGCAGGCTGGCGAGCCGCTCAGTTGCGGAGACGACTTTCGCAATGAAGCGAGCCCGGTCCTCGGCAGACAGCGTGGCATGGTCCTGGGCGAGCGTCTCGGCGTAGCCGCGCAGGATGGTCACGGGCGTGCGCAGGTCGTGCGAGACGTTGGCGACGAACTCGCGTCCTAGCGACTCGAGGCGCCGCAGGCGCGTGATGTCTTCAGCGACCAGCACGACCGACCCAGCGCGTGCCGGGTCCGCGAGCAGCGGCGCGCCGGCGATTCGAATCCAGATGTTGCCCGCAGGCGCACGGTTGAGCTCGATCTCCCGGGTTGCGCCCACGCCACCCCGCACCTGCTGCAGGAAGTCGACGAGCTCCGCGCTGCGCGCGAGCGGTACGAAAGGCGCGCCGAGGTTGTCCTCGCCCAGCCGTAGCAGCTCACGCGCCCGAGGGTTCGCCGCGCGCAGGCGGTTCTGTCCGTCGACCACGACCATGGCTTGCGTGACGTGCTGGAGAATCTCCTCGACGCGCCGCGCCGAGGTCAGCGCCGCCTCCTCCTCGCTGCGCGCCTGCGCGCCGAGTCCAGCCACCGTTCGCTCGAGGCCGAGACGCCGGATGATCCAGCTTCCTGACTGCCGGTGCGCAACGGCACGGCCAACCCAGCCCGCGCCCAGGGCGACACCGCTGGCGACACAAGCCAAGACCGTCAGCCATGTCTGCGTTCCCGTCATGCCAGCATCGTCGCCGTCGTGCTCGCTCCCTGCGAGCGAGAAAGCGCCTCAGTCCATCGCGCGGTACCCCACCCCGCGCACCGTCTCGATGGTTTCGCCGGCCTTGCCCAGTTTCTCGCGTAACCGCCGCATGTGCGTGTCCACCGTACGCGTCTCGAGGTCGGGCGAGTAGTTCCAGACATCCGTCAGGAGCTGGTCGCGCGACTGCACCCTACCCTTTCGCTCCACGAGCATGCGCAGCAACTTGAATTCCGTCGCGGTGAGATCGATGCGCTTGCCCGAGGCCGTGACCTCATGGCGCTCGAGATCGAGGACGATGGGTCCGGCGGCGAGCCGTGTCTCGGGAGAGACGGCAGTCGACTTCGCACGGCGCAGCAGTGCCTGGGCACGCAGCAGCAGCTCCCTCGCGTCGAAGGGCTTCGCCAGGTAGTCATCCGCGCCGGTCTCCAATCCCTTCAGCCGGTCTTCCGTCTCGCCCTTTGCGGTCAGGAACATCACCGGCGTATCACGTAGAAGCGCGTCCGCACGAATCATCCTCAGCAGCTGGATGCCGGTCAGCTCGGGCATCATGACGTCCAACACAATCAGGTCCGGTCGCAGATCGCGGGCCAATCCAATCGCGCGCAAGGGGTCGTTGAGCGCGCGCACGGCAAAGCCGGCCTGCTTGAACTTATATTCCAGCAGTTCGGTGACGTCGCTTTCGTCATCCACCACGAGCACGCGTTTGAGATGGTTTTCTTCCATGCCTAGAAGTTGTGACCAAGAAGAACCAAGGACGAGTCATTAAGACGAATGTTACGGTTAAGTTACACAAGCATAAGACATTGGTTATTAATGGTATGCGGGATTCTTCGCTTGCCTGTAACTGAAATGTAACCCCTTCGTGGCAACGTGCCTGTTCCACGTGGAACAAGCCCCCCGCCCTACCCTTAGCGGCTTATCGCTTAGCCCGCAACAGAACCATCAGCAGCGTGATGTCTGCCGGATTCACGCCGCTGATTCGACTGGCTTGACCTAGAGTCTGAGGTCGGACCTCTGCCAGCTTGAGCTGGGCCTCTTTCCTCAGTCCCGAGACCTTTGTGAAATCAAAATTAGCCGGCACGCGCCAGGCCTCCAGGTCGCTTTGCTTGGCAACTTGGCGTCGTTCCCGCTCCAGATAGCCTTTGTAACGGACGCGGTATAGAATCTCGTCTTGAACTGGCGTGGCTAACTCTTGGAACCCTCCGGGCAGATGTGGAGGTAGTGTTTCGACCGATCGTCGGAGCACTTCGCCAATGATCCCGCCCGAGATGGTTAGCTTCTCGAACATCTCGACCCAATGTTCAACGGCTTCGCGCTTGGCTTGCATGCGGTGCAGGCGATCTGCAGGGACCAGGCCGAAGGCGGCCGCATGGCTCACCAGACGCATCTCAGCGCTCCCGTGGTTCAGAAGCATCCTATGCTCAGCCCGGCTCGTGAACATCCGATAGGGCTCTTGGGTGCCTTTGGTCACCAAGTCGTCAATCAGAACGCCAATGTAGGCTTCGTCTCGACCGAGTACGAGGGCAGGGCGGCCCTGGGCCTTGGCCGCCGCGTTAACTCCTGCCACAAGTCCTTGACCACCAGCCTCTTCGTAGCCAGAGGTGCCATTGATTTGTCCAGCGAAGAAGAGGCCATCGACCTTCTTGGACTCCAGTGTCGGCCATAGCTGGGTGGGCGGGGCAAAATCATACTCGACGGCATAAGCTGGGCGCAGCATGACGGCACGCTCGAGTCCCGGGATCGAGTGCAGCATCTTGAGCTGAACCTCGAAGGGCAGGGAGGTCGATAAGCCGTTGATGTACCACTCATTGGTGTTTCGCCCCTCAGGCTCCAGAAAGAGCTTATGTGACTCCTTGTCTGAGAACTTAACGAACTTGTCCTCGATGGAGGGGCAGTAGCGCGGGCCAACAGACTTGATCTCGCCGGCATAAAGCGGCGAGCGGTGGAGGTTCTCCGATACAATGCGCCCAGTCTCGCCCGTCGCCTCCGTCATCCAGCAAGATATTTGGTTAGTCCCAGGCTCCCAGCCAGGCAGCCGCTCGCCAGTCTGTTCCACGTGGAACAGGTCCGGCGTCTGGCGCGTGTCGTGGAAGGCGAAAAGGGTGGGGTGGGGGTCGCCTGGTTGCTCGGTGCACTTCGAGAAATCAATGGTCGAGGCAAGGATGCGCGGCGGGGTCCCAGTCTTGAGCCTTTCTAGCTCGATTCCTGATTCTAAAAAACTGTTGCTCAACGACTTAGCAGAAAAATCACCCAGCCTGCCGCCCTCGGTTTTGTTCGCACCAATGTGCATTAAGCCCCTCAGGAAGGTGCCGGTTGTGACGACCACGGTTCGCGCGTGGAAGTCGAGATCGAGGTTGGTCTGAACTCCGATGATCTTTCCGTCCTTTATAAGGAGGCCGGTGACCTGAGCCTGGAACAGGGTGAGGTTGGGCTGGAGTTCGCAGACGTGCTTGAGGCGGAATTGGTAGGCCTTCTTGTCGCACTGGACCCGCGGGGCCTGGACGGCCGGCCCCTTGGAGGCGTTGAGGAGCCTGAACTGGATACCAGTCACGTCCGCGGTGATGCCCATCTCGCCGCCCAAGGCGTCGATCTCGCGCACAATCTGTCCCTTGGCCTGTCCGCCGATGGCTGGGTTGCAGCTCATCTGCGCGACGGTGTCGACATTGCCGGTCAGCAGCAGGACGTCGGCTCCCATGCGGGCCGCTGCCAGAGCGGCTTCCACGCCGGCATGACCGGCCCCGCAGACGAGGACGTCGTAAGGCCGGCCGGGGCCGAGCCTGATTTCCTTCGGGTTGGGTGACATCGCGGGGCGACCCCCCGCAGGGAATCACTTCCCGATGCAGAAGGAAGCGAAGAGCTTGTCGAGCATACGCTCGTTGTCGACCCGTCCGATGACCTCGCCCAAGGCGTCGATGGCCCCGCGCACCTCGGTTGCGGCCAGTTCGGTTTCCCGGGACCCCTGGCGCAAGTGATCGGCCGCGCGGTTCAGGCTATCCGCGGCCCGGCGCAGGGCGTCGGCGTGGCGGGACGAGACAATCAGGGCGTCGCCCGTGGGGGCGAGGTCGGCTTGCTCGAGGGTTTGGGCGACGGCCGCGCGGGCGGCCTGCGCTCCCTCGGCCGAGGTCAGGCAGGTGGTGAGCCGCGGTAGTTCGGGGAGCCAGCGCGCGAGGGCGGGGTGGGGCGGCAGGTCCGATTTGTTCTCGACCACCGCGGCTTGTCCGGGGACGAGTCGGGCGAGCAGGCGCGCGGGCAGCTCCGGCGGCGGCTGCGAGCGGTCGACCACCGCGAGCAGGAAGTCGGCCGACTCAGCCTGCGCGAGCGAGCGCTCCATGCCGGCGCGCTCCAGCTCGCCGCCGCCGCTGCGCAGGCCCGCGGTGTCAACCGCGGTCACGGCGAGAGGCAGGCCGGTGACCCGTGCCTCAAGGTAGTCGCGCGTGGTGCCAGGCTCGGTGCTGACCAGCGCGCGGTTCTCACCAGCGAGCGCGTTGAGTAGCGACGACTTGCCCGCGTTGGGCGCGCCGACGACGGCGAGACGAATGCCCGATCGCAGGGCGGCGTCGTGTCGCTCGGTCGCCGCCGCCGCTTGCAAGGCCTTCGCCAGGGCGATGAGGCGTTGGCGCGGGCCTGTCGGATTTTCCGGTGGCAAGTCCTCCTCAGGGAAGTCGATGTGCGCCTCAAGCGTGGCGAGCGCCCCGAGAGCCTCGTCGGTCCAGCCGGCGATGGCACGGCCGAGCTCGCCCGCGAGTTGGCGCCGCGCCGCCTCGAGCGCACGCTCGGAGCTTGCGTGGATGAGGTCGGCGACGGCCTCGGCCTGCGCGAGATCCATGCGACCATTGAGAAAGGCGCGCCGCGTGAACTCGCCCGGCTCCGCCATGCGCGCGCCGCGCGCGAGGCAGTCCTCGACGATGCGCCGGACGATGAGCGGGTTGCCGTGGCAGCTGATCTCGGCGGCGGCGTTGCCGGTGTGCGACGCACCTGCGGCGTGGCAGGTGACGACGACCTGGTCGATGGCCGCGCCATCCATCCCGCGCCAGAGCCCGACCGAAGCGTGGCGCATCGCCGGCGGGGCGCTCCGGTGGAGGGCAGCCGTCACGAGGGCGTGCGCCAGCGGGCCATCGACCCGGATGAGGGCGAGTGCCGAGACACCCGCGGCGGACGCGGGGGCGACGAGGGTGTCGAGGTCGGCCATGGCGACCCTCATCCCAGCCGAGGACGCGCCGCCGCGCAAGCGTAGGACAGGGAAAAGGCTGGAAGGGCAGGGCGGTCGCCGCATCGTCCGCCCTCGTGTCCATCGAGACGCCCTTTCTCTCCCGTGAGCTCGCCCGCCGCATCGCGTCCGAGCATGGCACGCCGTGCTATGTCTACTCGCAGGAGCGTCTTGAGGCGCAGGCCGATGCGATGCTCGCCTTCCCCAACGCCTTCGGCCTGACGGTTCGCTTCGCGATGAAGGCCAGCCCGAGCGCCGCCATCCTCCGCATCTTCCACCGCAAGGGTCTCCACATCGACGCCTCCTCCGGCTGGGAGGTGCGCCGCGCCCTCCGCGCCGGCTTCGAGCCCGCGCGCATCAGTCTCTCCACCCAGGAGTTGCCCGATGATTTCGCGGAGTTGCTCGGACTCGGCATCGAGATCAACGCCTGCTCGCTTGACCAACTCGAGCGTATCGGGCGCGCGCGCCCCGGCCATGCGGTCGGCCTGCGCTTCAATCCCGGACGTGGCTCAGGCGGCACCGGCAAGACGAACGTCGGCGGACCCGACTCCTCCTTCGGCATCTGGCACGCCCAGTCCGAGCGCGCCGCGGAGATCGCCGCCGAGCATCGGCTCCGCGTCACGCGCATCCACACCCACATCGGTTCCGGCAGCGACCCGGCGGTCTGGCAGGAGGTCGTCGCCGTGAGCCTCGCCCTGGTTGCGCGCTTTCCCGGCGTCAACACGCTCAATCTGGGCGGAGGATACAAGGTCGCGCGCGTCGCAGGCGAGAAGGGTACCGACCCCGCCATCGTCGGCGCGCCGGTTCGCGCTGCCTTCGCGGCGTTCGCCCTTGAGCATGGCCAGCAACTCCGGCTGGAAATCGAGCCGGGCACCTTCCTCGTCGCCAATGCCGGAGCGGTGCTCGCCTCAGTCGGCGACGTCGTGCGGACCGACACGCGCACCTTCGTGAAGCTTGATTCCGGCATGACGGAGATCCTGCGGCCCTCGCTCTACGGCGCGCAGCACCCGATCACATTCTATCCAGTCGCAGAGGGCTCGGCCCGCGTGCCGACCGTCGTGGTCGGGCACTGCTGCGAGTCCGGGGATTTGCTAACTTGCGCGCCGGGCGACGCCGAGGCGCTCGCACCGCGTGAGTTGCCCGTGGTGGCGCGCGGCGACCTCGCCGTGATTGGCGGGGCTGGTGCTTACTGCGCCTCGATGAGCGCGAAGAACTATAACTCATTCCCCGAGGCGCCCGAGTTGTTGCTCGCGCGCGACGGTGCCGTGCACCTCATCCGCCGTCGGCAGACGCTCGACCAGATGCTGGCCAACGAGCAGTTGCCGGCTGGACTCTGAGCTGATGGGCGCATTCCGACAGCCCGCGCTCGGCACGGTTCTGCCGTCACATCCCCACGGCACGGTGGTTTGCCTGCCGACCCTCGCGGACGTCGATGGCTACGAGCGCCGCGATCCCGCTGTCTGGTCGCGCATTCGCGGCGGTTACCCAAGGTTCGTCCTTAATGAACTTGTGGCGCATGCCCGGGACCGCGCCGCGGCCGCCGCCGGTTTTGATTCGACGAGGAGCTTGGCGCTGACCTCGCTTCGGGCGGCACAACAGGCGGTCGAACTCGCCGCGCCCGTCGCGCACCGTGTCCATGACCTCGGGGCCTGGGCCTTGCTCGAGGTCGACGCCGCGTCCCTCGAGCGCGTGGCCAAGATGGTCCAGCACGCCGGCCTTCGCCTCGCCTCGCGCGCGGCCGAGGAGTGGCTTGCCGGCCGCGCCCCCGTCGATTCGGGATGCGCCGAGCGAGCCTCCGCCGCGCTGCTACCCTGGGTTCGACCAGCGACAGCGGGTGATCTCCGCGTCACGCCCTCCGGCATGAATGCCGTCGCCGCCGCCCTGCATGCTGTCCGCGCCGTGCAGCGTCCGCAGGGACGCGGGGCCTGGCTTCAACTCGGCTGGCTCTACGTCGACTCTTCCGAGCTCTTACGCAAGACACTCGCGCCCGGCGAGACACTCACGGTCATCGATGATGTCGCGGATCTCGCAGCCATCGAGCGCTTCTTTGCTGCGCATCGCGGAAAGGTAGCCGGTGTCCTCGCCGAGCTGCCGAACAATCCGAAGCTCGCCTCGCCCGATCTCGCGCATCTCTCTGCGCTCGCAACCCGCGAGGGGGCCCTCCGAATCCTGGATCCTTCCTCCAGCGGCATCGTCAACGTCGACTTGATGCCGCATGCGGATATCCTGGTCACGAGTCTCACGAAGTATTCCGGCTCACGCGGCGATCTCATGGCCGGTCTCATCGTCATCCATCCCTCCGCACCCTGCGCCGACGAGCTCCGCGCGGCGGCGTTCGGCTGGGTCGGACCCGTGGCTCCCGGCGATGCCCGGGCGCTGGACGAGCAGCTGCCGGAGATGGAGGCCGTCGCCGCCGCGCAGAACCGGAACGCGCGGCTCGTCGCGGATTTTCTCGCCACCCATCCCGCCGTCGCGCGCGTCCTCGCCGCCGACCGCGGGCCCACCGCCGCCGCCTACGACGCCGTGGCACGGGGCGTCGGGCGACCCGGCGCGCTCATCACCTTCGACCTCAGGGGCGACCTGCGGACCTTCTATGACGCGATCGCGCTTCCAAAGGGACCCAGTTTCGGCCTGCGCTTCTCACTTTTGTGTCCCTTCCTCTGGCTTGCGCATCACGACATGGTGACGTCAGAGCCGGGTCGCGCCCGCATCCGCGAGGCTGGGCTGGAGCCCGACTTGATTCGGCTCTCCGTCGGCACCGAGCCTATCGGCGACTTGCTTGCGGCACTTGGTGCAGCCCTCGAGGTGCGTTAAGGGGAATTGCACAGTATCTCGGAGGAACCACGCGCCCCTCCGGGTTGTCTCCTGCGTATGCCCCGCTGCCTCGCGTCCATGCTGATGCTGGTCTGGGCGGCAGTCGCCCCGGCCGCCGCTACCCGGCTGGTTATTTCCTCTGATACCCGGGCCGAGTTGCAGGCCGCTTTGGGCTCCACCGCCGACTCCGTAAGCTGGATCGAGCAACCCCGCAGCCCCGAGCTTTCCCGGGCAGAGGTCCTCGTGCTCCATCGCGCTCGCGCCGGGCGTCTCTCTGCCGAGTCACAGGCCGACATCCTCGCTTTTGTGCGTAAGGGCGGGGCGGTGGTTGTCATCGGCCGCGCGCTCGCGTTGGGCGATGCCGCCTGGGGTCGCGAGGTTGGCGGCGCGGGTTGGGTTGACGCGACCCGAACCAACCGCGACCTCCACCTGCTCAACTTCCAGTCCGACGCGCATCCCCTGACCCGCGACGTCGCCAGCTTCAACCTCGACTGCGAGATTGTCTACGAGCACGACCTTGATCCCGCCGCGCAGGTGCTCTGCTCCGCCTTCACCCCGAAGCTCGGGAAGGGCAGGGCGGCCGGCGACAAGGTCTCCATCTACGACGTACAAGCCCAGGTCTGGGCGCGTGATAGCCAGTCACGCCGCGTTGTCACGGTGCTCCAAGGTTCGCCGGCCGCGCTTGCCCATGGTAGCATCCGCACACTCCTGCGCCGAGCCGTCGCCTGGGTCTCCGGCTCCACCGAACTCGATGCGGGCATTCCCGCAGCCCAGTTGGCCGACCTTCGCTATCCAGCGGGCGGTCCACGCCGCGCCGACCGCACCGCGGCCGGTCTCAGCTTGCCCGCGGGCTTCGCCGCCACCGCCATCGCCGCCGAGCCGCTTGTCCGCAAGCCGATCGCCGTCCAATGGGACGGTGCGGGTCGCCTCTGGGTCGCCGAGACACCCGAGTACCCGAACGGACGTCGACCCCTGGTCGCCGAGTCCTGGAAGGAGGGTGGATCCCTCGTTCCCGGCAAGTATGACCGGCCCGCGCAGGACAAGATCGTGATTCTCCATGACGACAACGGCGATGGTCGGATGGACCGGCGCGTCGTCTTCCACGAGGGGCTCGAGCTCATCACCGGGTTCTGCCTGCACCGCGACGGCGCGCTCGTCGTCTCGCAGGGTGGCATCTGCTGGCTCCGGGACACCGATGGCGATGGCAAGGCCGACCAGCGCGTCGAGGTGCTCGAGGGCTTCACGCCGCAGGACACGCACTTCGTCACCAACCATCTCATCCAGGCGCCCGATGGGTGGGTCTACGCAAGCACTGGCAGCGGCACCGTCGCGCGCGATCCGGTCACGCGCCGCGAGTTGGCGCGCCTCTCGCCCGGCGTCTTCCGTTTCCGACCGGATGGCTCGGCGGTCGAGCAGATTGCCTCGCAGGGTGGCAACGCCTTCGGCGCCGAGGTGACATCTGACCTCGAGGTCTTCCACAGCAAGGCGACCTCGGGCAACCCCGTGCAGCACGCGGTCCTTCCCGAGGCGGTCCTCGCGCGGGCCGGCTCTGGCTCGGCCAAGGCCTTCCACTCCGTCAACCCCGGTCGCCGGGTCGTGCGTACCGACATGCCGACCCGCGCGCCCTATGTGCAGGTCGACGTCGTCGGCGGGTTCACCGCGGCCTGCTCCACCCTTGTATGCGAGGATCCCGCTTGGCCGGCCGAGTATCGCCGCAACGTCTTCCTCGCCGAGCCCATCCTCGATGTCATCCAGCGCGAGCTGCTCGTTCCGGATGGGCCGACCTACCGCGGCGACCCAGGTCCGTCGCGCGGGGCGTGGCTGCGTGCCGATGACGAGTGGTTCATGCCCGTGGCCCTCGCGTTCGCGCCCGATGGCGCGATGCTCGTCCTCGACTTCTACTCGCCCGTCGTCTTGCACAACGACACCCGGGGCCCGTTGCACAGTCGCTCCAACGCCGCGGTGCGACCGGATCGCGAACACCATTACGGCCGGCTTTACCGGATCACGCCGCCTGGCTTTTCCTCCCGAGCCGTGCCTGACCTGACCAAGGCGGACGCCGCTGGCTTGGTCGCAGCCTACCGTCATCCCAGCCGGACCGTGACCTTCAACGCGCAGAGAATTCTGCACGAGCGCGTCACCGAGCCCGATACTGCGACGCTCGCTGCACTCAGGCAGCTTGCCGCTGGCGCAGATGAGGCTCCGGCAATCCTCGCGCTTTGGTCACTCGCGCGTTTCGGTAAGGTCACCGACGGCGATCTCACGGTCGCATCCTCGGCGCCCGTCGGATTGCGCCGCAACGTCTTCCTCGTGGCCGAGTCACTCCGCCGCGCCCCGCCACCCGCCGTCCTTGCCGCAGGACTCGACGTTTCCGCCGACGCGCGCGTCCAGCTCGCGGCCCTCCGCGCTTTGGGCGCGGCATCGCTCACACCTGAGAGCGCGAAGCTCCTGCTCGATTTACAGCCGAAGCTCACGAACGAGTGGGCCATCGCCGCCGCGGGTGCCGCCGCCGCCGGTCAGCCCGGCCCGATGTTGCTCGGCCTGCTTGGTTCGAGTCGCACGGATGCGGCGAGCCTCGGCTTCGCCGAGCGCCTCTGCGCCACGCTCTCTCCCGAGGATCTTAAGTCTCTGGCGCCAGCTCTGCTCGACCAATTGCATGGCGAGTATGGCGCCGCCGCGCCGCTCTCCCGCGCCGTCGCGCGCGGCCTCGCCACCCGGCCTCGTCCCGATGCCGCCATCGAGTCCGCGCTCGAGCGACTCGTTCTCCAGCCAGGTCTCGGACGTGCTGCCGCGGCTGCGCCGCTCGTCCGCACCTGGGCGCCACAGCTGACCGGACCCGCGACGAAGCTGGCGCAGCGCCTCGCCGGCGAAAGCGCTGCGGTCGATCCCGCTGACCGTGCGGCCGCGCTGGCCGCGCTGCGCGGTCTCGATGCCGGCGCCGACAAGGCCCTTGCCGCCGTGCTCGCCGGTCCGTCCGCCGCCGCCGCGCTGACCGAGCTCCGCCGTTCCGCCGATCCAGCCGTGGCCGACCTGCTTATCGGACAGCTTGGCCATCTCCATGGTGCGGACCGAGAGCAAGCCTTCGGCATCCTGCTCGACCGAGCCGAGTTTGCGCAGCGCCTAGTCGCCGCGCTTGAGGCGAAGCGACTCTCGCCGCTCCAGTTCTCGCCCTATCAGCGCTCGCGACTGACCGGACATGCCAATGCCGACGTTGCCAAGCGAGCCGAGGCGACTTTCCGCCAGCTGTCGGCGGGCACCTCGCCGGCCAAGGATGAGCTCATCGCGCGCCTGTTGCCCGAGATGACCGACGGCGGGGACCCCGCCAAGGGCAAGGTGGTCTTCCAACAGGCTTGCGCGCTCTGCCACCAGCTCGAGGGCGTTGGGCACGTCGTCGGACCGACGTTGATGGGCATCGGTTCCCATCCTGCGGGTGACTTGCTCGTCCATATCATAGACCCCAATCGCACGGTTGATGATGAGCACCGTGCCTGGAGCATCGACCTCAAGTCTGGCGCGCAGATGGTGGGCCTGGTCGTTGCCGAGAACACCGCCGGCATCACCGTGCGACTCCCGGGCGGCATCGACATGCCGGTGGCCAATGCCGACATCGTCCGCCGCGCGCCGCGTGCCGCCTCGCTCATGCCCGAGGGGTATGAGGGGCTAGGTGCGCCCGGCCTGCGCGACCTCATCGCCTACCTGCGCTCGCTCGCGGCACCGGTGGCCAGCGGCACGCAGGTCGGACGGCACTTCCTCGTCGATCTCACCCACGCCGTCACTGCTGACAGTCGCGAGGGTATCTACATCGCGCGTCAGCGTCGCGAAGAGACCCTCCGCTTCCGCAAGTTCGGAGATCTCACTGCCAACGGCGTGCCCTACCGCGTCATCGATCCGGCGGCACAGACCGAAGGTAAGAACCTCGTCGTCCTGAAGGGCGGTCCCGCCGATGCCTACGCCCGCGGATTCCCGAACAAGGTCGAGATTCCGGTCGGGATTCCCGCCCATCGCCTCCACATGCTCGGAGCGGTCGGTGGTTGGGCCAGTGCCGGAGGTGGCAACCTGCCTGCGATGACGGTCGAGATCATCCATACGGACGGCAAGCGGCAGGTCGTCGAACTCCGCGCCGCGCGCGACTTTGCGGATTACATCAGCCCGAGCTACGAGGCCAAGGGCTCGCGCCGTGCGGAAGGCCTCCTCGTCTCGGGCCAGGTGCGCACGCTACGAATAGACATCGCCTCGCGTGCGCCCATCGACCGCATCCTTCTTCGCAGCCATGATAACACCGTGGTTCCGACCACCGCGGCGCTCACGCTCGAGACCGAGCCTCCGGCGCCGGACGAGGCCGCGCCGCCCGCAGCCGCCTTCGCGCCGCGCAAGGCTGGCGTGACCCGCGTGCTGCTCGCCGGTGCTGGCGGCTCGCATGACTTCGAGAGGTTCTTCCTCCGCATGGATGGCGAGACGTTGCGCGCCACCGGGCGAATCGACCCCCTGGGCGTCGCTGATGCCGAGGAGGCCGCGCGTCTGCTCCCGGAGGCCGATGTGATTGTGCTCTCCGCCAACCGCGCCGACTTCGGTCAACCCACCTTCCAGCGCGCACTCAATGCCTTCGCCGACGCGGGCAAGGGTGTGGTCGCCCTGCATCCTGCTGTCTGGTACAACTGGCCGGATTCGTCGGGTTACAACCGCCGCTTCGTCTCCGGCGGCTCCCGCAGCCATGGACTCGGCACCGTCACCGTGCGCCTCACCGGCAAGCCCCATCCGGTTGTCGCCGGACTGCCCGCAACCTTCGCGTTCCATGACGAGAGCTACCACGTCGAACTGGAGAAAGACTCCAAAGCCATCGTGCTCGCTGAGAATGATCCCGACAACAAGACCCGGCGCCGCCATCCGTCGGTCTGGATCGTCCCCGATCCCAAGGCCCGCATCGTCTGCATCTCGCTCGGGCACGACGCCGCAGCCCACGAGAGCAAGGACTACCAGCGCCTGCTGACCAATGCGGTCGAGTGGGTCGCTGGACGCTGAGACTCAGCGCTCTTGGCGCGGCGGCCGACGCTCCTCGCCTCCCTTGCCACCGCCTGACGGCTTGCCTTGTCTGCCCTCACGTCGCTCGTAGGTCGCCGAGGTCTTTCCCGCCTTGCCGTTGTCGAAATCAAACCGGACGGATGTGCCGCTCACCACGTAGCGCACGGTACGCACCTCGCCGGACACGGTGTAGGTCAGTTTCCATGCCGGCAAGGGCGACACTTCGGCGCTGAATCCGGTGATGACCGCTCCGCGCAACGGAGCCGTCGCCTCGCGCACCGGTGTCGCGCGCGGCTGGGGGTCGACCTGGCCTTCGACTTCCGTGACCACGCCGCGGAAAGCGGTGAAGACGTAGGGCGACTTGCCTGTGCCATGGTAATGGTAGCCGAGCTTGGCGTCCTCGTGTCCGCCGCAGACGTCCAACGGACGCATCGCCGAGCCGTCCGGCTCGGTGGTACCGTAGACAGGGTAGCCGTCGAGCGCGTAGGCCACAGGCTGCGCCTTGCCCACGACCGACTGCAGGTGAAGCGGGATGATGTGGTAATGGTAGTCGTCGCCGCGACCGCAGTGCCCGCCCCACTTGTCGAGCTCGCCGATATCCTGCGAGACTTCGCCGCGGTTGTTCTGAGGGTTAAAGATCGGGACGCCGTTGACCGCCAATGCGACGGCTCCGCGTAGGAAGCGATTGTGTAGCGGGATGGGCGCTGGCGCCGGCACTGGCCGCAGCGGCACCTGCCAGGCGTTTGACCCGAAGTAAGCCTGCGGCAGTGGCACCTGCTGCTGCCAACTGGTGATGCCGATCATCATCGGGTGGTCCGGCATGCCGTCCGACCCGACCAGCAGAAAGCGTTCGTTGGACGAAAGTTTGAGACGGGGGAACGACTTGAATGCGGTTGCTTGTGCGGGCAGAGGGCCGGACCGCCCGGTGGTGGTTTCGGCGAAGCGCTCGTCCGACGGCGCCGCCTCGAGGATGTGCCCGTAGGCGGAAGCCGTCACGAGCAGCAGACAGGGAATCGCGCGCGGGTGCATAAATGCTTTAACCCCAATCTGGCCGATGAGTCGCATCCGTAGGCGCTCGATGCATAAAAAAGCCGCCAGCCCGTGGGCTGGCGGCGACAGGGAAGGGCTGCCCGCGGGCTTAACCCTGCGGGTCTTCCGACCCGGCATCATCGCCGTCATCCTCCGCCACTTTCACCGCGGGCCGCGTGCCCTTCTTGCCCTCGGGCCTGCTGGCGAGCATGCGAGCGCGGAAGGCCGCCTTCTCCTTCTCGACGAGGGCCATCGCCGCCGGATCCGCTTTGCCGAGCGCCGCATCGTGGAGCTTGCGCCAGGAGTCCTCGGACGAGGCCGCGCGCTCGCGCGTCGACTTGTAGTCCAAGAACGCCTTGCGCGCGGCGGCCTTGTCCGCCTTCGCCTGCTCGTAGGCGGCCTGCACCTCGGGGGTGTCGGCAGCCACCTTGCGCGCCGCGGAGAGGCGCTCGCGCTCCTCCGGGCTGAGCGCGCCGGGTTGGGCAGACTCGGGCTTGCCCGACTCCTTGGTCGCGGCGGGCAGCGGGGTGAATGTCGCGGCAAGGAGTGCCACGACGAGGGTCAGGGTATGGGTTTTCATGGTGGGGTTCATGGGAACGGGCTTGAGCCAGCCCCGCGTCACGCGAGACTGCAATGAGCCCGCGCTGGGCACCATTCCATGAATCGATTCACCGCCGAGTTCCTGGGGACTTTCTTCCTCTGTCTCTTTGTCATGATGGGCAACGGTTGGTCGACGGCCCTCGGGCTCGCGGCCCTCATCTGGGCGCTTGGGCCGGTCTCCCGCGCCTACTTCAACCCAGCCATCACCCTCTCCCAGCGACTGCGCGGCACAATCACCACTGGCTGGGCGCTGCTTTATGTCGCCGCCCAGTTCCTCGCCGCTGGCGCTGCCGCCTTGGCCAGCGCGCTGATGATTGGTTACAACGCGGAGCGCGCCGAATCGTCCCCGATGGGCGTGCCGGACGCCTGGGTCGCCGCGCTTGGCGCCGAGTTGCTCGGCACCTTCCTCATCGCGCTGGTGATACTCGGGGTTGCCAACTCACGGCGCACCGCCGGCAATAGTTACGCTGCCCTGGCCATCGGTGGGGCGGTCTACGGGGCCTCCGCCGCCCTCGGCAATTTCTCCGCCATCTTCAATCCGGCGGTCACCGCCTCCTCGGCCCTTCACGATTTGTTCGCGTCGCTCCGGGCTGAGCAGGGAGTCGGAAAGGCGTTCGCGATGGAGCTGATCCGCTTCGGCAAATTCGCCCCCTGGGCGGTTTGTTTAATCGCGACCCAGCTGTTGGCTGCGTTGCTCGCCAACGCCTGTTTCCGCGTCACGCACCCGGAGGACCGCTGAGGCGATAAAAGCGGACGGCGCTTGCGCAAGCGGGGTCATCCCCCACGCTGGGGGCATGGACATCCTCGCCAAGGCCCACAAGCATTACGGCTCACTCCTCCTCGCCCTCGTCGTCGCGGTCGTCATTCTCGCCCTGACCAAGGGCCCCCGACCCGCCTTCCAGCGCGTGGTCGCGGTCCTCATCGACATCAACCTAGTGGTCGGTCTCGCCAATTGGTGGGTCTCGGCCAAGGCCATCTCGCTCCTCCATCCCATCCTGGCGCTCGCCGCGGTCGGTCTGACCCACGCCTCGGCCCGCTCGGACTCCTCGCGCAAGGTCGCCGTCTGCTGGTCCATCGCCGGCGTGCTCCTGCTCGCCGCCTGGGCCGTGCACGCGGCCTGGGGCCCCGACTTCCTCAAGGGCATCTGGCTGGTCTCGCTCCGCGGTGCGCCGGCGGCCTGAGTCGGCGCCTGTCGGAATCCCTCGCCTGACGCATGTATCGGCTCGCGCTCAACATGCTCTTTGGCGACCGCGCCAAGCTCGCGATGCTGCTCTGCGGGCTGAGCTTCTCGGCCTTGCTCATGGCTCAGCAGAGCTCGGTCTTCTTCGGGATCATGAGTTGGACCTACACGCCGATGGTCAACATCCGCGCGTCGGTCTGGGTCAGCGATTCCGAGGTCGAGCAGGTCAACGACGCCAAGCCGATGCGCGACACCGATGTCACGCGGGTCCGAAGCGTCGACGGCGTCTCCTGGGCCGCGCCGCTCCACTCCTCCATCATGCAGGCGCGCATGCCGAACGGGAAGTTCAAGCTCATCTCCCTTGTCGGTATCGACAGCGACACGTTCGCCGGCGCGCCTGCCGTGCTCACACAGGGCAACATCGAGGACCTGCGCCTGCCCAACACCGTGCTCGTCGACGAGTGGGGCGCCAACCTGCTCGGCCGGACCGTTGTCCAGCCCGACGGGTCGGAGAAGATCGTGCCGCTCGGCATCGGCGACACCTTCGAGCTCAACGACACCGAGGCGCGCATCGTC
This sequence comes from Opitutales bacterium, assembly GCA_049419705.1. Taxonomy (GTDB): domain Bacteria; phylum Verrucomicrobiota; class Verrucomicrobiia; order Opitutales; family UBA953; genus UBA8828. Next base: position 36,682 of record JBMSKH010000005.1, on the reverse strand, counting down.
GGCGTCTGCCGGGTGAAACGCGCCTTCACCGGCGGACCTTTCGTCTACACCACCTACGACCGCGCCAAGTCCTACACCGCCAACGTCCGCCGCACGCTCAGCTACGTGTTGGTCGAGCCGCGCGACGGCGTGGCGGTCAACGACCTCTGCCGTCGCATCGAGCAGGAGACCGGGCTCAAGGCTTGGACTTCCGACACCGATCTCTGGCACTGGAGTGAAGGCAGCCTGGCCCGTAGCACCTTCTGGTGGTTCTGGAAGAACACCGGCATCCCCTTCTCCTTCGGCACAGCCGTCCTGCTCGGACTCTTCGTGGGCATCGCCATCTCTGGCCAAACCTTCTATTCATTCGTGCTGGAGAACCTGAAGTACTTCGCGGCCATCAAGGCCATGGGTGCGGGCATGGGTGTGCTCGCTCGTATGCTGCTACTGCAGGCGTTGACCGCGGGGCTGATCGGCTTCGGGCTGGGCGTGGGCATGGCCCAGGCCATCGGCCGCGGCATGATCGAGCGCGGTATGCCGCCCTTCGTCATGTACCCGCAGATCCTCTGGGCGACACTGGTGCTCGTCCTTGGCATCAGCCTCATCTCCGCCCTCATCGGCATGGTGAAGGTCGCACGTGTCGACCCCGCCTCCGTCTTCCGCGGCTAACCATGGCCCCCCCGCACGACAACGCCGTTCGTATCTCCGGGGTCGACAAGTCCTTCGGCACCGCCGACGCGGCCGTCGTCGCCCTGCGACAAGTCGAGTTCGAGGCGCGGCGCGGCGAGCTCATCATGCTGGTCGGACCCTCGGGTTGCGGGAAGACCACGCTCCTCTCCGTCATCGCGGGCACGCTCCATGCCGATGCGGGCACGGTCGAGGTCTTCGGCCAGCGCCTCGACGGGCTTTCCCAGGAGGAGTTGACCGCCTTCCGCCGCCGCAACCTCGGCTTCGTCTTCCAGTCGTTCAACCTCATCCCCACGCTGAGCGTGCGCGAGAACGTGATGATCCCGCTCTTGCTCCAGGGCGCCCCGCACGCCGAGGCCGCGCGACGCGCGGGGGAGATCCTCGTGAAGGTCGGGCTCGAGGGTCGGGAGGACGGCTCCGCCACCGCGCTCTCGGGCGGCCAACAGCAGCGGGTCGCCATCGCCCGCGCCCTCGTCCACCAGCCGCCGCTGCTCATCTGCGACGAGCCGACCTCGGCCCTCGACAAGGACACCGGCGGCAAGGTGATGGAGATGGTGCGCGAGCTCTCCCGCGCGCCCGACCGTTGCGTCATCGTCGTCACCCACGACCATCGTATCTTCCGCTTCGCCGACCGCATCGCCGAGATGGAGGATGGCCGCATTCGCCGCGTGGTCGACGATCCCCGCCTGCTCGAGACACCCTCTTACTGAAATCATGAAACTCCCACCCAAGCGTTACCTGCTCATCGCCCTCGCGCTCGCCGGAGCCGCCGCGGCGACCCAGCTCGCCTCCACCGCCGGCCAGGCATCGCCGGTCATTCCTCCGCCGTACCAGCCCGCGGTTCGGGCCAAGGATGGACTCCTCTCCGCCGCTGGCTTGGTCGAGGCCGTCGCCGAGAACACGCTCGTTGGCAGCCCTGTCTCCGGGATTGTCGCAGAGGTCGGCGTGAAGGTCTCCGCGCCCGTCAAGGCGGGCGATCTTCTCTTCCGTCTTGATACCCGTGAGCTTGCCCCCGCTGCCGAGGCCGCCGCGGCCGCGGCGCCCCGGGCCAACGCCAATGCCAAGCGCCTCACCTCGCTCGAGGGCACGGGTGCCGTCTCCGCCGCGGTGCTCGAGGACGCGCGACACGCCGCGGCCGAGGCCACCGCTCGCGCCGCCACCGCCGCCGCTGCGCTGGAGCGCGCCACCGTCCGCTCGCCCATCGACGGCACCGTGCTCCAGGTCGGCATCCGTGTCGGCGAATTCGTCGCCGCTGGTGGCAAGCCCGCCGTGATCGTCGGCGACATCTCCCACCTCCAGATCCGCTGCGACATCGACGAGCAGATGGCGCCGCGCGTGCGCGAGAACCTTCCCGCCAAGGGCTACCTCAAGGGCGAGTCCACCCGCGCCGGTGGCCCCGACCGCTCCATCCCGCTGCGCTTCGTGCGCATCGAACCCTATGTGATTCCCAAGGCCTCCCTCACCGGAGGCAGCGCCGAGCGCGTCGACACGCGTGTGCTTCAGGTGATCTATCAATTTGACCGACCTGCAGATCGTCCGGTGTTCGTCGGACAGCAGATGGATGTCTACATCGATGCCTCGCCTGAAGCTTCCAAGTAAGGCTCTGCTCGCCGCCGCGCTCCTCGCTGGCTGCGCCTCCGCTCCTGACACCGCGCCAGCGCCGGCACAGGTCACCGACACGCGCTGGTCGGCCGGGAACCACTCGGCCCGTGCCGGTGCCGAATGGTGGAAGGCTTTCGGCGACCCCGCCTTGTCCGGATTGATTGACCGCGCCCTGCGCGAGAGCCCCGACCTCGCCGTCGCCGCCGCCCGTGTGCGCGAGGCGCGCGCGTTCGTGTCGGCCGCGGACGCCGCCTTGCTCCCGCGCCTCGACGCGCAACTCGCCCAGCAGGCCCAGCGCATCTCCGCGGAGACCGGACGCAATTTCCCCGGCATGCCCCGCCGCTCCGATGTCACCGCCGCCGGACTCCAACTCTCCTGGGAGATCGACCTTTGGGATCGCACTGGCTCCCTCGCCACCGCCGCGCTCGCCGAGGCCCGCGCGGCCGGGTTCAGCGAGGAGGCCGCGCGCGTCTCGCTCACCGCGGAGGTGGCTCGCAATTGGTTCGCCGTGCGCTCGGCTCGCGAGACCCTCGCCTGTCTCGAGGCTGAGTTCGCCGCGCAGATGGAGGAACTTGCGCTCACCGAGCAGCGCTTCCGCGCCGGGCTCGTCGACGGCGATCCTGTCTCGCAGGCCCGGCTCCTCGCCGCGCAGGCGAAGGCGGCCGAGGCCGACGGACGCCGCCGGCTCCAGGCCCTTGAGAGCGCGCTGCGCGTGCTCATCGGCGTCTCACCCACGGTGGAGCTTCCCGCGTCCACGGTCGACCTGGCGGGACCGGCGACATTGGCCGCCTCTATGCCCGACTTCGGACCAGGCATTTCCAGCGAGCTCCTACTCCATCGTCCCGACGTGCGTGCCGCTGAGCAGCAAGTCGATGCCGCGGTCGCCCGCGAGGGCGCGGCACGCGCGGAATACTATCCCCGCATCAACCTAGTCGGCGATGCCGGCTGGCAGGCCGACCCGGCCGCGCGTCTCGGACGCGGCTCATCCGGATTCTGGAGCCTGACACCGTCCATCTCCCTGCCGCTCTTCGATGGCGGGCGCATCGCCGCGAACGACGAGGCCGCCCAGGCGCGCTTCGACCTCGCCCGCGCCAACTACCGCAAGGCCGTGCTCAACGCGTTTCGCGAGGTCGACGACGCGCTCGTCGACATCCGTGAGATCGGCACGCAGGAGATGCTCGCCGGCAAGGTCGTCGAGGCCGTGCGCGCGCGACTCGCCAACGCGGAGGCCCGCGCCAAGGCGGGACTCGCCGACAGCTCCGAGGTGCTCGCCGCGCGACTCGACCTCTATCTCGCGCGCCGAACGCTTGCCGGCTACGGCTGGGAGCGTCGGCAGGCCGCCGTCCGCCTCGCCGCCGCCACCGGTGGGGGCTGGAAGCAAGAGGACAAAGCAAAGAGTTCGGAGTAAAGGACGCGACGGCACTCCCGCGCTCCCTTTACTTTGTCCTCTTTCCTCTAATCTCCCTCTCTCAGGCCTTGATCTGCGGCCGCTTGGGATCGGGCCAGTCGATGTGGAAGAACTCGCCGCGGGGCTTGTCGGTACGCTCGTAGGTGTGCGCGCCAAAGAAGTCGCGCTGTCCCTGTAGCAGGTTCTGCGGGAGGCGCTCGGTGCGGTAGGAGTCGAAGTAGGCGAGGGCGGAGCCGAGCGTGGGCACAGGGATGCCGTGCTTGACCGCGAGACCGATGACCTTGCGCCAGTTCTTCTGCGCCTTGCGCACCGTCTTCTTGAAATGCGCGTCGAGCAGGAGGTTCGCCAGGCGGGGCTTCTTCTCAAAGGCCTCGGTGATCTTCTGCAGGAACCGCGCGCGGATGATGCAGCCGCCGCGCCAGATCTGGGCGATCTCGCCGAAGTTGAGCTTCCAGCTGTATTCCTTCTGCGCCTCGCGCATGAGCTGGAAGCCCTGGGCGTAGGAGCAGATCTTCGAGCAGTAGAGCGCGTCGTGGATCTGCGCGACGACCTTGGCGCGGTCGACCTTGCCGGTCATGCGCGGCTTGGGGCCGCGGAGCGACTTGGCCGCGGCGACGCGCTCCTCCTTGATGGCCGAGAGGCAGCGGGCGAAGACGGCCTCGGCGATGGTCGGGGCGGCCACACCCATGTCGAGGGCGTTGGCGCTGGTCCACTTGCCCGTGCCCTTCTGGCCGGCGGTGTCGAGGATGACGTCCACGAGCGGCACGCCGGTCTCGGGGTCCTTCTGGCGGAGCACCTTGGCGGTGATTTCGATCAGGAAGGAGTTGAGGTCGCCCTCGTTCCACTGCTCGAAGACGGCGCCGATCTCGTCGGGCGTCATGCCAAGCAGGCCGCGCATGAGGTCGTACGCCTCGCAGATCATCTGCATGTCGCCGTACTCGATGCCGTTGTGGACCATCTTGACGTAATGTCCGGCGCCGTCGGTGCCGATGTGCGCCACGCAGGGCACGCCACCCTTGATGGGCTTGCCGGGCTTCGCGCCGGTGAGCTCGACGCCGGTGGCGGCGTCGACCTTGGAGGCGACCGCTTCCCAGATGGGCTTGAGCTCGGCCCAGGCCGCGGGATCGCCGCCGGGCATGAGCGAGGGACCGAAGCGCGCGCCCTCCTCGCCGCCGGACACGCCGGAGCCGATGAAGCGCAGGCCCTTGGCCTTAAGTGCTTTTTCGCGACGGATGGTGTCGGTCCAAAGGGCGTTGCCGCCGTCGATGATGATGTCGCCGGCCTCGAAGACCTTGGCGAGTTCGTCGATCACCGCGTCCGTCGGTGCGCCAGCCTTGACCAGGATGACGGCTTTGCGAGGGCGCTTGAGGGCGGCGGCGAACTCCGCGATGGTCTTGGCGCCGGTCAACTTGCCCGGGGTCTTGCCGGCGTTTTCGGCCAGAAACTCGTCGGTCTTCGCGGTGGTCCGGTTGTAGACCGTGATGGCGAAGCCGTGGTCGGCGATGTTGAGGGCGAGGTTCTGGCCCATCACGGCCAGGCCGATGAGGCCGATGTCGGAGTTCATGCTGCAGCAGGGGAAGCGGGGCGGGGGAGGGGTGGCAAACGCAAAAACCCGCGCGGGGCGGGGGGCCATCCGCGCTTGCAAGGGGGGCGGTCACCCTCAAATCTCATCGGTCCGGACGCCAACTCCCGGACGGCCCTCGGCCGCCCACCGGACGGAACGCGCCCGACCACGCACATGACGACGCACACCACCTTCCGGAACCCCTCGCCGCTCTGGCAGCGCGAGATGGAGCGAGACGCCTGCGGCGTCGGCTTCATCGCCAACCTCCGCGGGGAGAAGACCCACGCCGTCATCGACCGCGCCATCGAGGGCCTGCGCAACCTGGCCCACCGCGGCGCCATCGACGCCGCCGCCGGCACCGGCGACGGCGCCGGCCTGCTCACCCAGATTCCGCACGCCCTGCTGCGCCGCCACCTCAAGGCCAAGGGCAAGCTCGTCCCCAAGGACGCCGACATGGCCCTCGCCATGGTCTTCCTCCCCCGCGACGACTACCAGCAGTCGCACGCCAAGAAGATCCTCGAGGAGGCCGTCATCGCCGAGGGCCTCTCCCTCGTCGCCTGGCGTCAGGTCCCCGTCGAGCCCGGCTGTCTCGGCAAGAAGGCCGAGCTCACCCGCCCGGACATCTGGCAGGCCATCGTCGCCCGCAAGGCCGACGCCGACTCCGCCATCTCCGACGACGAATTCGAGCGCCGCTGCTTCCTCGCCACCAAGGTCTCCGAGCGCCGCGCCGCCGAGTCCAAGCTCGAGGGATTCTACATCTGCTCGTTCTCGAGCCGCACCGTCACCTACAAGGGCCTCTTCAACGCCCCCCAGGTCCGCAAGTTCTTCACCGACCTCAAGGATCCCGAGTTCACCACCGCCTTCGCCATCTTCCACCAGCGTTTCGCGACCAACACGCTGCCCGACTGGACCAAGGCCCATCCCTTCCGGTGCATCGCCCACAACGGCGAGATCAACACCATCCGCGGCAACCGCAACTTCATGCGCGCCCGCGAGTTCTCCGACATCTCCGGCAAGTGGGGCGAGCGCTACAAGGACCTGCGCCCGATCATCCAGCCCGACATGTCGGACTCCGCCAGCTTCGACAACGCCTTCCAGCTCCTCATCGCCGACCTCCCGCCCGCCAAGCGCAGCGGCATCGTCGCTGCCTCGATGATGATGCCCGTGGCCTGGGAGGGCGACGCCTCGCTCCCGCCCAAGGTCCGCAACTTCTACCATTACCAGTCGCTTGTCATGGAGCCGTGGGACGGTCCCGCGGCGATCGTCTTCACCGACGGCCGTTATCTCGGAGCCTCGCTCGACCGCAACGGACTCCGCCCCCTGCGTTACAAGGTCTACGCCGACGGCACCGTCATCGGCGCCTCCGAGGCCGGATTGATCGCGCCCTGGGGCTCGCCGCTCGTGAAGTCCGGCCGACTCGGCCCCGGCCGCATGATCGCGCTCGACCTCGCCAATGGCGCCTTCCTCGACGACGCCGAGTGCAAGCAGGTGCTCGCCGAGCGCCGCGACTACGGCGCATTCCTCGGTGAGGCCGTCCGCGACCTGCACGCGCTCGCCAAGCCCAAGGCCCGCGTGCCCGCGCCCCTCGCCGACACCGTCGCCCACCAGATCGCCTTCGGCTCCGACCTCGAGGAGCGCGACCTCATCCTCGCGCCCATGGCCAACACCGCGCTCGAGGCCATCGGCTCGATGGGCGACGACACGCCGCTCGCCGCGCTCTCTCGCCGCCCGCGCCTGCTCTACACCTACTTCAAGCAGCTCTTCGCCCAGGTCACCAACCCGCCCATCGACCCCATCCGCGAGTCGCTGGTCATGTCGCTGACCAACTACATCGGCGGGCAGATCGGCATCTACGAGACGCTGCAGGACAAGCGCACCTTCCTCCAGGTCGACACACCCGTCCTCCTGCCCCACGAGTTCGACGAGATCCCCGCGCACTTCGCCGACAAGCTCGTCCGCCTCGACGCCACCTTCCCCGCCTCCGGCGGCCCTGCCGGGCTCGAGCCCGCGCTCCGCGCGCTTGCCGAGACCGCGGTCAAGGCCGTGCGCGACGCCGGCGCCCGCGTCGTCGTCATCTCCGACCGCGCCGCCGGCCCCGCCCGCGCCGCGATGCCGACCCTGCTCGCGGTCGGCGCCGTCCACCAGGCGCTCGTCCGAGCCGGCCTCCGTCTTCGCTGCGGCATCGTCGCCGAGACCGGCGAGGCCCGCGATGTCCACCAGCTCGCTTGCCTCATCGGCTACGGCGCCACCGCCGTCTATCCTTGGCTCGCCTACGAGGTGCTGCGCGACCTGCACGCCGGCGGCAAGCTCGACCCCAAGCTCGACCTCGCCAAGGCCTGCGAGAATTACCGCAAGGCCGCGGGCAAGGGCCTACTCAAGATCATGTCCAAGATGGGCATCTCCACCTTGCTCTCCTACCAAGGCGCGCAGGTCTTCGAGGCGCTCGGCATCGGCGACAAGGTGATCGAGGACTGCTTCTCCGGCACGCCTTCGCCCATCGGCGGCGTCGGCTACGAAGAGATCGCCGGTGAGACGCTCCGCCGCCATGCGCGCGCGTGGCCGACCGGCGGCACGGCCGAGCTCGGTAATGAGGGCTGGTACCTCGTCAACAAGAAGGGTGACGGCGAGGTCCACGGCTGGAGCCCCAAGGTGGTCGCGGGCATGGGCAAGTTCCTCAAGTCCGGCGGAGACGCCGCCGGCTGGTCCGAGTGGAAGACCGCCTCCGAGGATCACGCCCCCGTCACGATCAAGGACCTGCTGCGCATCCGTTTCGCCGCCACCGCCATCCCGCTCGACCAGGTCGAGCCCGCGACCGAGATCCGCCGCCGCTTCACGACCGCGGGTATGTCGCTCGGCGCCATCTCACCCGAGGCGCACGAGTGCCTCGCCATCGCGATGAACCGCATCGGCGGTAAGTCCAACTCCGGCGAGGGCGGCGAGGATCCCCGCCGCTTCCGCCCGCTCGACAGCGGCGACAACGCCAACTCCGCCATCAAGCAGGTCGCCTCGGGCCGCTTCGGCGTCACCGCCGAGTACCTCGCCTCCGCCAAGGAGATCGAGATCAAGATCGCCCAGGGCGCCAAGCCTGGCGAGGGCGGCCAGCTGCCCGGCCACAAGGTCTCCCCGCTCATCGCCACGCTCCGCTACTCCGTGCCCGGCGTGACGCTCATCTCGCCGCCGCCGCACCACGACATCTACTCGATCGAGGACCTGGCGCAGCTCATCTTCGACCTCAAGTGCGTCAACCCGCGCGCCAAGATCTGCGTGAAGCTGGTCTCGTGCTCGGGGGTCGGCACCGTCGCCGCCGGCGTGGCCAAGGCCTACGCCGACGTCATCCTCGTCTCCGGGCATGAGGGCGGCACCGGCGCCTCGCCGCTCTCGTCGGTCAAGAACGCGGGGTCCGCATGGGAGATTGGCCTGGCCGAGGCCCACCAGGTCCTGATGATGAACGACCTGCGCGCCCGCGTCACGCTCCGCACCGACGGCGGGATGAAGACCGGCCGCGACATCGTCGTCGCCGCCATCCTCGGCGCCGAGGAGTTCAACTTCGGCACCGCCGCGCTCATCGCCGCCGGCTGCGCGATGTTCCGCGTCTGCCACCTCAACACCTGCCCGGTCGGCGTCGCCACCCAGCGCGACGACCTCCGAGCCAAGTTCCGCGGCAAGCCGGAGAACGTCATCCACTTCTTCAACGCCGTGGCGGAGGACGTCCGCGCCATCCTCGCCAAGCTCGGCAAGCGCACCCTCGACGAGGTCGTGGGCCGCACCGAGCTGCTGGAGTTCGTCCCCGACGCCGAGAATCCCAAGACCGCCAAGCTCCGCCTTGACGGCCTGCTCTTCAATCCCGATCCCGCGGGCGATGCCTCGCGTATCCACACGCGCGACCGCAACGACTCGCCCGGACACGACCTCTGCGTCGACGACATCATCCTGCAGGACGCCCGCCACGTGCTTGTCCACAAGGCGCACCCGTTCAAGGGCACCTACAAGGTCCGCAACACCAACCGCAACATCGGCACCCGCCTCGCGGGCGAGATCGCCTACATCCACGGCAACCGCGGCCTGCCCGCGGGCATCCTCGACCTCACCTTCGAGGGCAGCTCGGGGCAGTCCTTCGGCACCTTCTGCGTCCAGGGCATGCGGCTACGCCTCGTCGGCGAGGCCAACGACTACGTCGGCAAGGGCATGAACTCGGGCGAGATCATCATCCGCCCGGCTGCGGACACCGCCTTCGCGTGGCACGAGAACATCATCATGGGCAACACCTGCCTCTACGGCGCCACCGGCGGGCACCTCTTCGCCGCCGGACGAGCCGGTGAGCGTTTCTGCGTTCGCAACTCCGGCGCCACCGCCGTCGTCGAGGGCGCGGGTGACCATGGTTGCGAGTACATGACCGGAGGCACCGTCGTCGTCCTCGGTCCCGTCGGCCGCAACTTCGCCGCGGGCATGTCCGGCGGCCTCGCCTTCGTCTGGGATCCGGAGCAGCGCCTCGAGTCGCAGTTCAATCCCGAGATGGTCAGCCTGGAGAAGGTGGCCGACGCCGAGGAATCCGCCGCGCTCAAGGCCCTCGTCGCGCGCCACGCCGAGCTCACCGGCAGTCCCCACGCCGCCGACTTGGTCAAGCGCTGGGACAAGGCCGTCGGCGAGTTCCGCCGCGTCACCCCGCTCCCGAGCCCCGGCGTCACCCCGCAGGTCTTCCGCTGGAAGGCCGAGGCGGTCGCCTGAGACCGGCCGCGTCGGCCCGATGCACCGCGTCCATCTCCGCACCTACGGTTGCCAGATGAACGAGCGCGACTCCGAGGGAGTCGCCGCGTTGCTGCGCGCCAAGGGCTACGCGCTCGTCGCCGACGAGGCCGAGGCCGACATCATCCTCATCAACACCTGCTCCATCCGCGGCCTCGCCGAGGAGAAGGCCATCGGCAAGGCCGACCATCTCCTGCGCGCCCGTCGCGCCGGCACGGGCGCCAGGCTCGTCGGCATCCTCGGCTGCATGGCGCAGAACCGCGGGGCCGAGCTCCTCGAGCGCCTGCCCGACCTCGACCTCGTCGTGGGCACGCAGCGCCTGCGCCACATCCCTGACCATCTCGCCCAGCTGCTCGCCGCGCCGCGGCCCTCCCCGCGAGTCGACATCGCCGATGAGGCCGGGTTCGAGGACGCGCTGCCGGGGCGCGACGACGGGCGTCAGGTCGCGGCGTTCGTCAGCATCCAGCAGGGCTGCGACATGCGCTGCGCCTACTGCGTCGTGCCCCGCACGCGCGGCCCCGAGCGCTCGCGCGCGCCCGAGTCCATCCTCGCCGAGATTCGCGGACTGGCCGAGGCCGGCACGCGCGAGGTCACCCTGCTCGGACAGATCGTCAACCAGTATGGGCGGGGTCGTCTCCGCACCGAGGGCGGCATCAGCCCCTTCGTACGCCTGCTCCGCGATGTCGCGCGCGTCCCCGGCATCGAGCGAATCCGTTACACCGCCTGCCATCCCATCGGCTACCGGGCCGACCTCGTCGCCGCGCACGCGGAGATCCCGCAGCTTTGCGGCCACGTGCACCTGCCTTTCCAAAGCGGCTCCGATCGCATCCTGCGCGCGATGGGCCGACCCTACCTAGCCGAGCGCATCCGCCGCCTCGCCGCCTCGCTTCGCGCCGCGCGCCCGGGGCTGACGCTCTCGACCGACGTCATCGTGGGCTTCCCGGGTGAGACGGATGATGACTTCGCCCTGACCGAGGCGCTCTTCCGCGAGTGCGGTTTCGAGAACGCCTTCCTCTTCAAGTACTCGCCGCGCCCCGGCACGCCGGCCGCGCCGCTCGGCGATCCGGTCGCCCCCGAGGTGAAGGAGGCGCGGCTCGCCCGGCTCCAGGAGCTCCTCGCGCTCCAATCGACCACTGCCAACCTTCGGCAGATCGGCTCCGTACAGCGCGTGCTCGTCGAGGGTCCCAACCGCAAGGGAGGTCGACTCGCTGGGCGCACCGAGAACGAGCGCCGCGTCATCCTCGACGGACCCGAGGCCTTGGTCGGCGAGCTCGTCGACTGCGAGATCACTGGCGCCGGACAGACGTACCTGGAAGGGAAGAGGTTAGAGGTTAGAGGATAGAGGTTAGGGGCGCGTTGCTTGCCCTCCTTTACTCTAACCTCTCTTATCTTTCCTCTCTATAGAGGGTGCGGGTAACCAGATTCGAACTGGTGTCACCACTTTGGAAGAGTGGGGTCCTACCACTGAACGATACCCGCGGACCAGCTCGCATCCTCCACTTGGCGCGCATCAGGTCAACGTAAAGAAGCGGTTGGGTGCCCCAGGACCCCTTCGCGCTTTATTTCCCCTTCACCCCCTTTAGTCCTTAGTCCTTAGTCCATCGACCCTTCCCATGCCCGCCCGCCTTCCCGACACCCTGCTCTTCGCCGCGCCGACGACCAATGCCGATATGCGCTGGTTCTCGCACTTCCATGCGGGCGATCCCTTCCCGGCGCTCTCCATCAAGGGCAAGAAAATCGGCATCCTACCCCTGCTTGAGGTCGGACGCGCCAAGACCGAGTCCGATTTCGATGTCATCCTGAACCTCACCGAGCTCATCGGCGCGTTGCGCAAGAAGAACCCCAAGGCCGGCGTCTCCGAGGTCATCGTCCATGTCGCCAGGCAGCACGGTGCGCGCAGCTTCGTCGTGCCACATGACTTCCCGTCCGGCCTCTGGGTTTCGCTGCAGAAGCTGGGCCTGAGGCTCTCGCTTCCCGGCACCGGGCGCGACGAGCGCAGTTCACCCCAGGTCTTCCCGCAGCGCGCCATCAAGACCAAGCACGAGGAGGCTGGGATCGCCGCGGGCAACCGCGCCTCGTCCGCTGGCTTCGCCGCTGTCGAGCGCATCCTGCGCGAGTCGACCATCAAGGCGGGCTATGTCCGCTGGAAGGGCAAGGTGCTCACGGCCGAGACGCTTCACTCCGAGGTTCACAAGGCCGTCACCGATGCGGGCGGCATGAATGACCACGGGTTGATCATCGCCCCGGGCGACCAGGCGGTTGATTGCCACTGCGCCGGGAGCGGTCCGGTCCGCGCGCACGAGCCCATCGTGGTCGATATCTTCCCGCGCAACCTCGCCACCGGACTTTACGGCGACATGACCCGCACCTACCTCAAGGGCAAGGCCTCGCCGGCGCGCCGGCGCATGATTGAGACGGTCTTTGGCGCGCACCGAGCCGCGCTCAAGGCCCTGCGGGCTGGCGCGACGGGCGCCGAGGTCTACTTTGCCGCCGCCAATTTCATCAAGGACGCCGGCTACGTGACCGAGAATCGCAAGGGCACCTACGTCGGCTTCTTCCACGGACTCGGCCATGGACTCGGCTATGATGTGCATGAGGAGCCCTCGTTGTCGTTCCGCAACGAAAAGCCCCTGCGGCCGGGACATGTCGTCACCATCGAACCCGGCCTTTACTACCCGGGCCTCGGCGGTTGCCGCTTCGAGGATGTCGCCGTCGTCACCAAGACCGGCCATCGGCTCCTCTCCAAGCACCCCTATCGCTGGGAGATTGCCTGAGATGGCGCGTCCGCGGGGCAGGGCCGGCACGCACACGACGCTGATCGAGGCCGCCGTTCCCGTTGCCAAGGTCCTCGAGGCGCATGGACGCGTCTCCCGAGGGATGATTGAGGCGGGCATCCGCGCACGCTCCCACGCCATCAAGGTGATGCCCCTGCCCGGCTGTCTCCGCCTCACCGTCGTCTCGAAGGGCTCGCGCCAGGAATTGCACGTCTACGGCATCACCCTTGACCGGGCGCGGGCGCTCCTCTCCGGACCCGAGTTCGCCGGTTACAACCTCAACTTCCCCGCATGATCCCGCTGCCGCGTCCCGACAAGGAGGTCGCGCTGTCCGACTGGTCCTCATCGGGCGAGGCGTGGACGCACCTCCCGTACCTCGCGCGCTTCCCGGCACGCAGGCTGCCCGCGAGCTGGGAGGGCCTGCTGACCGGGCGCCATTGCGCGGTGCTCGAGAGCGGTCGTACCGGCCGCTACACCATCGTCGTGCCCGATGCCCACCAAGCCTGGCGCTTTGATGCCAGCGGTGGCGCCACGTTGCATCAGGACGGCGGCGCGCAGGCCTTGCCGCGCAACCGCGCCCTCGAGGCCCTCGCGTCGTGGGTGCGCGCGCACCGCGCACCGCGTCTCGCTGGATGGCCCGCCTTCCAAGGCGGGCTCGTCGTCGCGCTGGGATACGAGCTCGCGACCGAGCTTGAGCCGGTGCGCGCCGCCGCCGATGACCTCGGCCTGCCCCGCGCGGTGCTGCTCGATGCCCGCGAGGCGCTGGTGCACGATGCGGCGACCGGCGAGCTCACGGCCGTGGTCCTGGTCGATGCGGCGCACGCCGACGGTGCCGGGCATTTCGCCGCCGCCGAGAAGGCCCGACGCCTGGCCCGAGTCTGGGACCATGCCTGTGCGCAGCCGCCGTGCGCGCTCGCGCCGGTGGCGGAGCCCGTGGCCCCGCTCGGCGAGTCGCTCGATGCACCAGCCTTCGCACGCGCCGTCACGCGCGCTCAGGCGCTGATTGCGGCGGGCGACACCTACCAGGTCAATCTCTCGACCCGACTCGAGTTGCCGCCGCCAGCCGATGCGCTCTCCGCCTACGAGGCGGTGCGCGCGACCAATCCGTCGCCCTACATGGCCTTCCTCCGCATGCCTGGCGCGACCCTGGCCTGCGGCTCACCCGAGCTACTGGTCGAGTCCTCGGCGGGACGGCTGAGCTCCCGCCCGATCGCGGGCACGCGCCCGCTCACCGGGACCGCGGTGGACGACGAAGCCTTCTCCCGCGAGCTCGCCGCCGACTCCAAGGAGCGCGCCGAGCACCTCATGCTTGTCGACCTTCTGCGCAACGACATCGGACGTGTCTCCGCGCCCGGAACGGTGCGCGTGCCCGAGTTCATGGTCATCGAGCGCTACTCGCATGTCATGCACCTCGTCTCGCAGGTCGAGGGTGCTCGGTCACCGGCGGCCGGTCCCGCCGAGATCATCCGCGCGCTCTTCCCGGGGGGAACGGTCACCGGCGCGCCCAAGGTGCGCACGATGCAGGTCATCGCTGAGCTCGAGCCGGTTGCGCGCGGCTTCTACACCGGATCGGTTGGATGGATTGGCGCTTCGGGCGACCTTTGCCTCAACATCGTCATCCGTACGCTGACCCTGGTTGGTGGGCGCTGTTTCGTTCAGGCCGGCGCCGGCATCGTCGCCGATTCCGTGCCTGAGCGCGAACATGCCGAGTCGCTGCGCAAGGCGCTCGCTCTCCGCGTGGCCCTCGGCCGCGTTCCCGCACGATGAGCCGCGTCTGGCGCAACGGCTCGCTCGTCGATGGCGACGCCAATCCCGGCGTCTTTCCGGCCGGCGCGCTTCTCTTCGAGACGATTGCGCTGCGCGAGGGCAGGGTGGAGTGCCTCGACGACCACCTTGCCCGCCTGCGGCATGGGCTGGCGCATCTCGGCATCCATCCGGGGCCGCTCGCTGCGGGCGATCTCGACGTCTGGCGATCCGCGCTCACCCGGCTCGATGTTTGCGAGGGTGTCCTCCGCCTCGTCGTCGGCGGGGACTTCGAGGAACTCGGCGCCCGCGCCCTCCTGCCTTCGCCCGCGACCTTCTCCCTTCGCACGCTCCGCACCGTGCGCGACGCGCCCGAATGGCTGCCCCGCCCGAAGTCGGCGCCTTGGGCCAATTCCCTCGCCGCCACGGTCGAGTTGCGCGGACTCGGCGTCTCGCTCGGCACCGAGGGCGTGCAACTCGATGCGCGCGGACACGTCAGCGAGGCCTCGCGTTCCTCGGTTGCTTGGGTGCGAGGCGGCCTACTCCATGTGCCTGCGGCAGCCACTGGGCGGCTTCCTGGCACTGCGCTTGCGCAACTTGTTGCCTGTGCCGGCTTGCCAGTCCGCGAGGTTTGCGAGCCGCCGCCTTCAGAGGCCGAGGTGGTCTTGGTGCTCCGTTCGACGCTGCCCGGCGGTGGCGCACCTGCCGACAGCTGGGCGAATGTCGATGGACGCGGTTTTTGGCAGGCCGCTGATCTTAGGCTGGCGCGAGATTTGTTGGCCCGCCTCGCGGCCTGGCGCGCTCAGCGCGCGGTCAAGTTGGCGTAAAGGGGCAGCGCCACCGCGAGCACGAAGAGGCCGAGATAGAGCACGCTGGTCAGGGCTGAGGCGCAGACCAGCGTGAGCAGCCCACCCAGTCGCTCCGCCGGGTCGGTGCGTCGTAACTGTCCGATGGCGAGCAGCGCGAGAGCGACCGTTACCGCAAGCAACAGAATCAGCGACCAGGAGAAGTGGTTGAAGAAGAAACTCGTCAGCGCGGGTAGGCGACCCGGTTCGCCCTGGATGCCTGCGACAAGGATCGGCTGGGAGCGAAAGGCAATCACACCCGCGACTGCGGGCATGCCAGGCACGAGCAGGCAGGCGAGGAGGGAGAGGCGCCGGCTGGTGTCGGATTCCATGCCGCTTTCTCGCCGAGCGAGGGCGCGTGGTCAACCCTCCCCGCTTCTCCCTCGCATTTGCACGGGGTTTTTGCACCATCTGCTGTCAAACCATGGAAGCGAACCTGCTCTGGCCCGCCTTCCTCCTCCTCAACGGCTCGGCGGCGGCCGTCTCCGTCCTCCACGGCATGGTCACGGCGTTCCGCGCCGACGAGGTCGACGGAATCCGCGCCGCGCATCCGAAGGCCGCCGCCACGCTGGACCGCTGCCGGGAGGACAAGGCCAACACGCTCGCCGCCTTTGACCTGCTGCACACCGCCTGCGTCGGCATGAGCGCTCTGCTTGGAGGCATCCTGCTCGGGCAGGAGTTGCTCGCTCGGGCCGCGGCTGGCTGGGGTGTGGCGGTCGCCGTTGTCCTAGTGGTCACATTAGGGTCATTCCTGCTCTCTTGGTTGACCGGGATGCTGCCGCGCAAGCTCGGTGCTCACCTGCGGCTCGCGCTCGCGCCGCGCCTGGCGCCCGCGCTCCACCTGGTGCGCGGCGCAGCCAGCCTGCTCCGTCGACTCGGCCGGATGCATGACTCGCTCGCGCCGGAGGATCTCTCGGGCATGGATGCCGCTGACGCGGAAATCGGCAGCGTGGCGCGTGCGGCGGCCCAGGCGGGGAAGATCACCCACGCGGAGAGCACGCTGGTCGCCAATGCCGTGCGCCTCGACGACATCCCCGTCGCCCAGGTCCTCACCCCGCGGCCGGTCGTCACCGCGCTCGACGCCGCCCTAACGGTGGCCGATGTCCTCCGGCTCTTTCCCAATGTGCCGCACGGACGCATGCCAGTGTGGCAGGACAATCCCGACCGCATCGTCGGCGTCGTCCGTCGCCGCGACATCCTCAAGGCCGCCGGGGAGGATCGCCATGGCGTCACCGTGCGCGAGCTGATGCACAAGGCGCACATCATCCCCGAGAACGCCACGCTGTCCGACGCCCTGAATGACCTCGTGCGCGGACACCAGCAGCTTGCGGTCGTCGTCGACGAGTTCGGCGCCTTCGCCGGCGTCGTCACGCTCGAGGACATCTTCGAGTCGTTGCTCGGCGTCGAGATCTACGAGAAGGACGACCCGCATCCGGACATGCGCGAGCTCGCGCGCCAGCGCGGGCATCGCGCGGGTCGCCGCGGCGACGACAAGCCGCGCGCATGAGCCCACTGTCCACCGAGGAGCCCACGCCTGGCTTCTGGGTCCACGACCTCGACCCAGTCGCGATTCATTTCCCTGCGTCGTGGCAACTCGCCGGTATCCATTGGTACGGACTCGCCTATGCGACCGCCTTCCTGCTCGGCGGCTGGCTGATGGCGCGCTGGCGGCGCGCGGGACTTGCGCCGCTGCGCGGGCCCGAGGATGACTCCGCGCTGCTCACCGCCGTCATCGCCGGCGTGGTCTTCGGCGGCCGCATCGGGCATGTCCTCCTCTACGCGTGGGATGCCTTTGTCGCCGACCCCGCGATGATCCTGCGTGTCTGGCAGGGCGGCATGTCCTTCCACGGGGGCATTGTCGGCGCCGGCCTCGGTGTCGCCTGGTTCGCCCGCACGCGTCGCCGTTCGTTCCTCGAGGTCGGCGACCTTGTCTGCGCCTGCGCCCCCGCCGGCCTGCTCCTCGGTCGACTCGCCAATTTCGTCAATGCCGAGCTCATCGGTCGCCCGACGGATTTGCCTTGGGCGGTTGTCTTTCCGTTGCCTGGGGGGCTCTACTCGGCACCGAGCCATCCTTCCCAGCTCTACGAGGCTGTGCTCGAGGGCCTGCTCCCGTTGCTCTGGATGTGGTTCCGCTATCCCCGGCGTCTGCCGCCAGGCCGGCTGGGCGGCGAGTTCCTCCTCCTCTACGCCGTGGGGCGCATGCTCTGTGAATTCGTGCGCCTGCCCGAGGACGGGTACATCCTCGGTCTGACCGCCGGCCAGTTCTGGTGCCTGCCGCTCGTCGCCTACGGCCTGTGGTTGGTCTTGCGCCACCGCGCACCCTCCGAACAACCTCCCCGTGCATGATCCCGGTCCCGCTCCTTGACCTCGGCCCGCAGAACCGCGCCCTCGAGACCGAGTTGCGCGCGGCCTTCGAGCGCGTGATGGGATCAAACATGTTCATCCTTGGGCCAGAGATGGACGCCTTCGAGCGCGACTGCGCTGCCGCCCTCGGTGTGCGCCATGCCATCGGCGTCTCCTCCGGCACCGACGCGCTGCTGCTCGCGCTCATGGCGCTCGACATCGGCCCCGGCGACGAAGTGCTGCTGCCCGCCTTCACCTTCTTCGCCACCGCAGGATCCGTCGCCCGACTCGGCGCCTCGCCCGTCTGGTGCGATGTCGACCCGCACACCTACAACCTCGACCTCGCTGACGCCGCTCGCAAGGTCGGCCCGCGCTGCAAGGCGATCATGCCGGTGCACCTCTTCGGCCAGTCCATGGACATGTCCGCGGTCATGGCGTTCGCGCGTGCGCATAACCTGCGCGTGATCGAGGATGCCGCGCAGTCGATGGGCGCGCGTTGGCAGGGCAAGCCGACCATGGCCTGGGGCGAGTTCGGCGCGACGAGCTTCTTCCCGTCCAAGAACCTCGGCGGCTTCGGCGACTCGGGCTTGGTCACGACCTCCGATGACACCCTTGGCGAGCGCGCCCGCATCCTTCGTGTGCATGGCATGCAGCCAAAGTATTACCACAAGCTGATCGGTGCGAACTTCCGCATGGATCCGCTCCAGGCCGCGATGCTGCGCGCGAAGCTGCCGCACCTGCCTGAATACAACTGCGCGCGCGCCGGCAACGCCGCCTTTTACCGTCGTACGCTCCTGGGGGCACCAGGCATCGCCGAGAACGCGCCGGGCGCGCCAACCGACGCGCGCATCCTGCTCCCTGTCGACCGCTCGGGTGAGGGTATCTGGAACCAGTTCACGCTGCGCGTGACTGGTGGCCGCCGCGATGCGCTCAAGGCGTTTCTCGCCGACCGCAAGATCGGCTCCGAGGTTTACTACCCCCTCACGCTCGACCGCCAGGAATGTTTCCGCGGCGTGGGTCGCGGCACCGAGGGGCTCGACAACGCGCACCGACTTTCCGAGGAGGTGCTCAGCGTGCCCATCTTCCCCGAGCTCACCGAGGCCCAGCGCGGCGCGGTGGCCGCGGCGCTCGCGGAGTTTGCGAAGGGATGAGAGACTCCGGACACCGGTGACCGGTGACCGCTGAGAGAACTCGCTAAAGCTCGTTTCCACTTTAGCCCCGCAGGGGCTTTATGGCGGAGGGCCGTGGGCCCACTCGCACCGGTCACCGGTCACCAGAGAATCGCCAAGCTAGCTGGTTAGCGAGTTAGCCAGTTAGCTCTCAGCCGCCTTGCAGGCGGCTACGCCCCCTCCGGCTCGTACCAGTAGCCGATGCCGTGGATGGTCCGGAAGCAGCTCAGGTTCGCGCCGTGGCGTGCATAGAGCTCGCGGATTTTCACGACATATTGGTCGAGCGATCGGCTACGGATGTCGGCGTGCACGCCCCAGACCGCATGGATGAGGGCGTGGCGGCTGACGATGACCCCGGGGTTTGCGTGGAGGTGGTAGAGGATGCCGAGCTCCTTGCGCCCGACCTTGCAGCGCTTGCCGCCGCCGAAGTCGAGCTCGAGGCGCTCTGGATGCACTAGGGCTGGGCCGAAGTTGAAGACGGCGGTGGCGAGGTCGGCGTTGCGCGTCAGGCGCAGGTCGCGCGCGGTTTCCGTGCGCCGCAGCACGGCGCGCAGCCGGGCGCAGAGCTCCGCCGGTCCGAATGGCTTGCGGACGTAGTCGTCGGCGCCGGCATCGAGCGCGCGCGCCACCTGGGCCTCGCCGTCGGTTGCCGACAGGAAGACGACAGGCACCGGGCTGCGCAGGCGCTGTAGGCGCGCGAGCACTTCCAGTCCGTCCATGTCCGGCAGCGACAGGTCGAGCAACGCGAGGTGTGCGTGATTCGACTCGAGGTGTCGCAACGCGCTGCCGCCTTTGTGAAAGACATGCGTGTCGAACCCGGCGTCGCTGAGTTGCTCGGCAATCAGGGACGCAAGGCTGCGGTCATCCTCGATGATGACGACCATGGGTTTCTGCTTGGGGTTCATGCAGGCCGCGGGGGTAACGGCGTTCAGACTGTGGGGTAATCCTTTGATAACCGCCGCCGCCGTGGGCGGACAAGTGTAAATCAAATTGTAAAAGCGCCCCCGTGTCCCTTAGTCGGAAGACATGGATGACCGATCCAGGACGTTTTGGACCCGCTTGATTTTGGTCATCATGACATTGACCGCCCTTTGGGGCGCATGGGTCACGGTTGAGAACGGCGGCCGCCGTGGACGGATTGGGCGACCACCGGCTGCCGAGAGCATGGTAAAATAGTTATAAGTACCTATTAATAAGACATTTGCGGGATTGTAGTCATTTAGGAGCTAAGGCGTTTAAGCCCCGATTTTGCCCTCTATCCCGTTGACACCTCTTGAGGGGCGAAAAGACTTAACTTTCCCCTCCCGGATTCCATGCGATTCTCAAAAATTGCCTTGGTCGCTGCCGCCTGCGCGCTGACCTCACAGACGGCTTACGCCCAGGTCCAGCCAGTGACCGTCCTGGGGCCCGCTGAGGAGATCACGGTCGACACCACAATCTTCAATCCGGCCGGGGGTGGCACCATCGCCATCACGCCCGGGGTCAACTTGGTGCTTTTCAGCGAATACGCGACCACGGTGGACGCGGCCTTCCTTGAGCTTGGCGACACGGACGCGGCGAATCTCGTGGGCGTCGGCGGCTCCGTTTACAAAGTGGACGCCCTCACCGGGCTCCCCACGGGTGGCAATGTCATCAAGCGCGGCGGCGGCGTCCTCCAGATCAACTCCTGGACCACACTGAGGGGCACGCAGCGCGCAGGCAGTATCTGGTGGATGGATACCGATGGCACCCTTGGGTACGCCTACCAGATGACGATTAACTCGCATTTCGTCGGCGCGGATAGCGTCTCCGATTTGCAGCCCTCGATCACGGATGATCCGGACGGTCGCAACGCCACACGACTCAACGGACTCCAGGGCTCATTCACTGTCGACCAGGGCACCGTCCGTCTCGCCGGATACCTCAATGTCTGGCACGACCAGGGCGACAACGACACCATTGATCCCTTCGGCCCAATTGTGCCGCCGCCCCCGCGGTACACGGTCGAGAACGCCGATGCCGCGCGACTCCTCGCGCCGCGCATGACCGGTGTCTCCGCCATCGTGCTCAACGGCTCCTCCGTGCTCGAGTTGACCAACGCGCCGCTGAACATCCCCACTGGTGCCTCGACGAGTGTCGGCCAGGGCTCGGCTCTCCGCGTGCAGTACCTGCGCAACCTCCAGGCGGGCCTCGCCAACGACCAGCTCCAGACCGAGCTCGTGGTTGGCACCACTTCCGAGTACCGCGCGCTCATCCATATCGAGCAGGACACCGTTGGCTCCATCGGTATCCTCGCCGGAGCCGGCAATGTCGTGAAGTCGGGTGCCGGCGACTTCATCATCCTCAACGAGTCGCGGCTCACGGGTAGCTTCACTGTCTCCGGTGGACGCGTCATCCTCGACTCCGCCGATGGCCGGGCCCTTGCGTCTGCCTCCAGCGTCAATCTCGCCGGCCAGGTCGACCCGTCCGATCGGGCCGGCTCCATCACCTCGGTCGCCTCGACCGCCTCGCGTCGCGGCGCACACGTGCGTTACCTCGAGCAGGAGGATATCGACGTCAATGGCGACGGCGTGCCCGATGCGCTCTACAAGCCCGCCTACGCGCCCGAGCCGGGCACACGCACGTTGACCCGCGACGTCGACGGCAACTGGACCGAGACCCTCTCGGGTGCGGAACTCGAGATCCGCGGCGACCAGACCATCCGCAACTTCCAGGCCGACTTCGCTCTCTCCGCCGCGCCTGACGCCACCACCCGCACCGCCGCCTCCGCCATCCAGCGAGCTGCTGATGTCACCAACCGCGGCGAGCTCGTCATCGCGGGTACCGGCGTTGGTGCCTCGGTCATCCTCGGCGGCCATACTCTGACCATCCAGCAGGACGCCGGTCGCGATGGCTTCTTCGAGGGCAGCATTCTCGGCGGCTTCGATTTCACCGCCGACCTCGCCACCGAGGCGCCCGGCACCTACACCGTCTCCTTCGACCAGACCCCTGACTTCGGCACGTTCCAGATGACGGTTACCGATGCCAATGGTATCAGCCGCCTGACCGACGCCACCGACATCTCCTCGGCCGCCGAGATTCGCGCCAACGTGGCTTCCGCCCTCGGCGTGGCCGAGTCGACTGTCACCGTCACCGATGCGACCGCCGAGCTCGGCTCTGCGCTGGGCTGGCGCATCCAAGTCGGCACCGGCGGCAGCGTTGATGCCACGGCCAACCTCCGCTCCGGTCGCGTCGTGCTCGATGCCACCGACGACGCCGCCAAGCTCGCGCTCATTCTCTCCGAGGGCACCTTCGCCGAGACGGAGGCGCGCAATGGCTCGCTCATCGTCAACGCCCAGGGCCTCGGCACCTCCCGCATCAACGTCTCGAGCGGCGAACTTCGCATCTTCCAGGCCGACACCGCCACGCTCGAGGCCTCGCTCCTCGGTGCCGGCGTCATCCGGGTGGTCGCGTCCGCCGAGGTCGACAACGGCTCCGGCACGCCGATCGAGATCAACTCCGACGACTCCGTCGGCACGCTCAACTTCGGTATCCAGCAGCGCGGCTTCCGCGGCGAGCTCATCGTCAACGACGGCGTCGACGTCTCCCTCTCCGCGGTCGGTCTTTCCGTCACCGACACCCTGATCAACGCCTCGGCCATCACCCTCGACGGCGGCACCTCCGGCCGCGGCTCGACGCTCCGCTTCAACGACACCGACCAGCTCGTCCGCAACCTGTCGGGCGATGCGCTCTCCCGCATCGAGCTTGGGCGCGGTACCATGACGCTCGTGCAGGAGTCCTCCGCCCGCACCTTCCTCGGCACCATCACCGGCGTCGGCAGCGTGCTCAAGCGCGGCTCAGGCAACTTCAACTTCCGCGGCGTGGACGACCTCGGGGTCAACGCGAGCGACTTCACCGGTGCCCTCGCCGTCCAGCAGGGGAGCGTCTCGCTCGGCTCCGCCGCCGCCCTCCGCAATGTCTCCGGCGTCGTCCTCCTCTCCGGAACGTCCGTCACCACTGGCGGACGCAGCCAGCGCATCGCCGCGCTCTTCGGCGAGGCCGGCAGCACCTTCAACCTCGGCGCGGCCACGCTCACCGTCGGCGTGACGCCCGCCCGCCAGGCTGACCTCCGCCAGCAGCTCGAGACCTCCTTCGGCCTCCAGCTCACCCTCTCCCACAACTATCTCGGCACGACCGAGGCCGCCTACGACCTCCTGCGCTTCGATGCCCCGCTCGGCGGCGGCAACCGCACGCTCACGGCTTTCGACCTCGATCGCGCGCCGCTGCGGCTCGACGACCCCGTCTTCGGCGGCGTCCCGACCGAACTCGACTTCCTCGACGGTACGCTGGGTATGGCCGACCAGACCCGCCTCTACCTCGAGCGCGTGGCCTACCGGCTTGACCGCGATGGCGACGGCACCGTCTCCACCGCCGAGGCCGACCTTGCCGCCGCCAGCGCCGCCACCCTTGGCTTCTCTGGCCAGATTGTTGCCTCGGGCGCCAACCAGTCCGTGGCCTTCGGCGGCACCGCCGCCCAGGTCCGTGTCTCGTTGAGCAAGACAGGTTGGGAGACGCTGCGCCTGCTTAATGACAATACCGGCACGAGCGGCAACCAGTTCGGCGGCGGCGCCATCGTCGTCCGCCAGGGTACCCTCGAGGTCACGCCCAACGCGCTCGACACCGCGGGATCGATTGTCGTGCTGGCCAACTCCAGCAGCATCGACCTCGATGGAGACGGCGTCACCGAGGCGGTTGCGCTCGACGACGGCGAGGGCAACACCGTGTTCGGTGTCGACCTCAACGAGGACGGCTTCTTCGACGATCTCGACCGCGTCGCCGACGGCACGCTCGGCGTCAACGTGTCCGCGGGCACCGCGACCTGGTCCAACGTCATCGTCGGTGATGGCAACTTCGCCAAGACCGGTGCCGGAACCCTCGTCCTGGATCCCACCGCCGCCCAGTACACCGGCTCGACCATCGTCGCCGAGGGCACGCTCGACCTCACGCTTCTCGCGTCGGTCGCGAATCCCGCCAACGCCACGCTCGGCGACGTCGCGGTCGCCGATGGCGCGACCCTCCTCCTGCGCACGCCGGCCAGCTTCACCGCCGCGAGCTCCATCGCCTACGTCGCGCCCGAGGGCGTCATCGGCATCGGCGTCGACGACCTCGGCAATTTCACCAAGGCGGGCCTTGGCACCCTCGTGGTCAACGGTGTCGACGATGGCGCCGGCTTCATCACGCCCCGCATCATGGTCGGTGGCACGATCCGCGTCCAAGAAGGCGTGCTCGCGGTCGACTCGCTTCCCAACTTCGGCTTCTTCCAGACCCTGCAGATCGATGCGGATGCCGAGTTCAGGCTCACGCTTGGCGACCTCTCGGATGAGGTCCTTGCTGCCGAAATCACCGGCTCGGGCACATTCAGCCGCCGTGGCACTGGCTTCCTGCTCATTTCCCAGGATCCCGATCCCGCGCCGCTCGCGGCCAGCGCCGCCTTCACCGGCACGCTCGAGCTCCGCGGTGGCATCACTGAGCTCGAACTGCCCGGCTCCCTCCCGAACGCCAGCCTCCACCTCGTGCAGAGCGACACCCTGGGCGACACCACCACGCTCCAGCTCGGTGCAGGTGCCTATGCCTTCGCCGGGCTGACGGGCGAGCGCGGCACCGTCATCGACCTGCTTGAGCCTCCGGGCGGCACCACGCTGACACTGACTGTTGCCAGCGGCATCGACAGTTTCGTCGGCCGCTTCACCGGATTCGGCGACCTCGTCAAGGAGGGCGCGGGCACGCTCCGTCTCACGCCGCTCGATGACCTCGGCGACCCCATCGACAACGAGATCAATGACTTCACCGTCAACGCCGGGCGTCTCATCGCCACCCTCGCCGGCCTCGGCAACGCCAACTCGGTCACGATCAACGCCAACGGCACGCTCGAGTTCGAGAGCACGACCACCTGGGAGGACCGCACCCAGCCCGCGCCGGCCGAGATCACCTACACCGCTGATATCACCGGCACCGGCAAGCTCTCCAAGTCCGGCACGGGTGACATTCTCCTCAGCGGCGATGGTGCGCTCCCCTCGGGCGACATCAGCGTCCTCGAAGGCACCCTCATCGTCGACGACCGCCGCGTCGGCAGCACCATCCCGACCGTCGCGGTCAGTTCCGGCGCGACGTTCGAGCTTCTCCTCACCGCCGACCGCAGCCTCACCAACCAGATCACCGGTGCGGGCGGTTTCAGCGTCAACGGGGGCCACTTGCTCACGGTGCTCAATCAGCCCACGTACACGGGCCTGACCCGCCTACGCAACGATGCCGACCTCATCTTCGACGCCGGCATCGCCGCGCCCGTGCTCTACGGTTTGGCGGCCGATGCGACCGACAATGTCGTCGAGCTCGTCGCCGGCACCACCCTGACCGTCATCCAGAGCACCGCCGCGGACTTCGCCGGCCAGTTCTCGGTCACCGGTGGCAACGCCAACCTCGTGGTCCAGGGCACCGCCGCCTTCTGTTACACCGCCAACAACGGCAACCTCTCGACCTTCGGCGGCACCGTCGTTGTCGACGGCGGCATCCTCCAGGTCGGGCTCGGCAACACCAAGTCCATCACGCTCACTGACGGCGGCACACTGCAGATCTTCGCCGACCTCGGCGCCGACGACAGTTACGACGGCGCCATCGTCATCGCCAACAGCTCCTCCGAACTGGTCAAGCTCGGCGAGGGCACGCTCGACCTCACAGCCGGCCTGCCGAATGTCACCGGCGCCGGCACCTTCGAGCGCCTCCGCGTCGAGGAGGGCATGGCCCGCGTCGCCATCACCGCCGGCGGTATCCTCGGCGTGAACAAGCTCGCAGTCTCCGGCACGGGCTCCCTCGAGCTCAGCGTGGCCAGCGGCACCGCGACCATCACGGACGCCATCACCGCCGCCATTGCCAACGGCACGGGTGGCTCTCTCACCAAGACCGGCGCCGGCACGCTCGTGCTCGTCGCCGGCATCACCACCGAGGCTGATATCACCGTCGCCAACGGCGTGCTGCAGCTTGGATCCAGCGCCGCGAGCGGTTGCCAGGTCGCCGGCGACGTCACCGTCAACAGCGGTGCCTCGCTCACCGGCTCGGGCACCATCCAGGGCGGATTGACGGTCACTGGCACCTTCGCACCGGGCTACTCGCCCGGCACGGTCACCGTCGCCGGCGCCCTCAGTTTCGGCGCCGCCTCGACCTACGCGGTCGAGGTCTCCGACTCCGCGTCGGACACCACGCTGGTCAGCGGAAGCCTTTCCATCGCCCCCGGCGCGACCCTCTATGTCACCGGCTGGGACAACCCTGCCACGGCCTCCGTCGTCGAGGGCGGCACGCCTGGGGATCGCCACGCCATCGTGGTCGCCAGCGGCACGGCCACCGTCAATCCTGCGCAGCGCTTCACCAACCTCACGACGACCGCGTACGGCACCGCCTCGCCCCAGTCGCTCGGCTACCTCGTTGCCTATCCCGGCGACACGCTCGGGCGCGCCAACGAGATCAACGTCTACGTCACCCGCGCGACCCAGGCGGGCGCGCTCACCGCGGCGTCCCTCGCCCCTGGCGGCGTCACCGGCATCGACCCCGCGTTCATCGCCCGTCTCTCCGAGCTGGCGCGCGTCGAGGTCGATGGCACCGGCGTTGTCACCGACCTGACCTCAGGCGCCTTTGGTCAGCGCCTCGCCATTCTCTCGCCGACCGATGCTCCTGGGACCATTCGTTCGCTCACCGGCCTGAGTTACCTCGCCGGTCTGGGCATGGCCCACTTCACGGCTGCCGGCGACGCTGAGGAGATTGCCCGCCGCCTCGAGCAGCGTCGCTTTGACCGCGGCTACATGTCGGTCAAGCCCCGCGAGTTCTTCGTCACCGCGACCTCCGGCAACTGGAAGGCCGGTAGCGAGTCCCACGCCCCCAATTACGATATCAACCGGACTGGCGCGCTCGCGGGCTACGATCGCGACCTCGGCCCTGACTCCGTCATCGGCTGGGCCCTCGCGCTCGACCGCTCCAAGGCCGACCTCGCCGGTGGTGGCTCGATCGACTCCACCCACGCCCGCGTGATGGGTTACTTCAGCACGATGATCGCCGACGAGACCGCCTATGTCGAAGCGGGTGCCTCGGTTGGCTATGCCAGCATGGATGCGGTGCGCACCGGCGCCTCCCTTGGCGCCACCTCCAGCCCGTCGGCCTTCACTGCCACGGCCTGGACCCGGTTGGGCAGCGGTCTCCTGCTTGCCCCGCGCACCTCGTTCTCGCCCTTCGTTCAACTCGACATCTCCTATGCCAAGCAGGGTGGCGTGACCGAGACGGGTGATGTCGACACCGCGCTCACGGTCGACGTCCTGCGCCAGACCGCCGTCCGCAGTCGCGCCGGCTTCTCGCTCGCCCAGGCTTGGGACTCTGACCGCGGCGATTGGCGCTACCGTCTCTCGCTCGACGTCGCCTATGTCGCCTCGCTCTCCGGCGAGGAGCTGACCACCACGGCCCAGAACGGCGGCTTGCTCGGCGCCGGTGGCGACATCACCGCCGCGGCCGATCCGCTCGACCGTGGAGGCCTGATCTTCTCACCTGCGTTCACCTTCGGGCCCGACAACGACACCACCTACTCGGTGTCGACCGAGTTCCGCCGCCTCGGCGGCGGTGACGCAACCTCGATCAACCTCACCTACCGTCGACGCTTCTAAGCCGCGAGACCTCCCCACCCAACACACCTTCCGATGCGCCTCAGCCGCTCCTTCCTCCTGCTCGCCGCCGGCCTCTCCGCCACGGCTTCCGCGACCAATATCACGGTCGATGCCGACCTAACGGTGAACACGCTCGCCGAGCTCAACGGCAACTCGTTCGCCATCGGCAACAACGCCATACTCGTCATCGACCTGCGCAACACCCTCGGTGCGCCGATCGACGGCACGTTCACCGGAGCCTTCAGGGATGGATCGTTTGATGCGGGCGGCGCGCTCCTCGTCGGCCTCGATCGCACCGGCACACTGGTCAAGGCCGGTGGCGGCACGCTCCAGTACGACGGCTTCTCCAACCTCGCCTATCTCAACAACAGCTCGTTTGACGCCGCCCTCGGCAACCCCATTCCGACCGACCTCCGACCGCTCGCCGGCAATGCCTTGGTCGACAATGGCGCCGGACAGGCCTTCGCGGGTGTGATCATTGTCGAGCAAGGACAGCTGCAGGTCTCGGGCTACATCAACCAGTGGGCCGAATACGGACCTTACAATGCCGGCTTCGGCGTGGGCACCACGATGCTCGGTGCCGCCGCCACCTACGTGGAGGGCGGAGCCAAGCTTTCCTTCCGCAACACGCGCCTCAACATCGTCGGAGCGGCTGCGGCGCTCGGAGACACCGCGCATAATAACCCCTCGACCCCGCTGGTGGGTCGCCTGAACTACCTCAACAACGTCATCGGCGTCACCACCTCCCGCGTGGAGACCGGACCGGACGACAACTACATCCTCGTCCTGCACAGCGATCTCGCCGCCGCGGGTATCGTCGGTGTCACCGAGACAACGCTGGGCATCCTCGAGGGCAAGGGGCGCGTCTACAAGACGGGCGCGGACGCCCTCCGCATCACGAATGCCTCGACCTTCACCGGAGAGTTCGTTTCCGCGGGCGGCGAGCTCATCCTCGCCGCAGGTTCGGGTGACACGCTCTGGTCCGCCCAATCCGTCAACCTGGCCTCGGGCGGCCAGGGTTCCAACATCGCCTTCAACTCGGACATCCATTGGAAGCCAGGCTACACGCCCGCCGGGCAGCAGACCACGATGGTCGTGGTCGGCGACCAGCGCATCCGCAACTTCCAGTCCCTCTATGGTGACACCGGCTTCACCTCGGTCGTCAATCCCGGCACCGGCGCCGGCAATCTCGTCGAGGTCGCCAACGCGGGCGACATCCTGACCATCCAGCAGGAGACCGGCTACGACGGCTACTTCACTGGCTCGTTCGTCGGGGCGGTCGACGCCCTCACGGGCGAGCGCGGCGCCGCGCTCGGCACCGTGCGCAAGACCGGCGCTGGCTCCCTCGCGCTCTTCTCGGTGGGCAACAACATGAGCCTCCTCGAGATCGAGGCCGGACGACTCATCTCCAACGTCCAGAGCCTGGGCGCGGGCGAGGTCGTGATCGGCAACTCCGGCGAGCTCAGCATCGTGCAGAACGATGCCGGCGCCCTGCGCGCTGTCATCCGCACCGCGACCAACGACACGCTCGCGACGCTCTCGTTCAAGCCCGCGGACGTCATCTATTACCGCGGTTCGACCACCGCGACCAACCTCGGCAACGCCGATGCCGGCGTGGCCGACATCGTCGTCGCCCAGCCCTTCTTCTACGGTCGCGTCTCGGTCGAGGACGGCAACGCCATCGTCTTCTCGGCGGGCAACAACGACGCATTCGTCAATGCCAGCGCCATCCTGCTCAACGCTGGCGCCAGCGGCCGCGAGACCTCCATCCGCTTCAACGACACCAACCAGCTCGTCAACAACCTCTCGGGCGACGCGACCTCGCGCATCTACCTCGGCCGCGGCAACATCACCCTCGGCGTCAGCGTGGCCTCGACCTACTCCGGTGGCATCGAGGGCGTGGGCAACCTCGCCAAGCAGGGCGCGCAGACGTTCACGCTTGCCGGCGAGAACACCTATTTCGGCGCGACCATTGTCCGCCAGGGCCGCCTCAACGTTTCGGCTGCCAACGGCGCCCGCAACACCTCCGGCCTGATTCTCACCGCGGCCGACACCATCTTCGGCGGCACGGGGGCCCAGTCCGTCGGTTCGCTCTTCGGCCGGGCCGGCACCACCGTCAATATCAGCGGCAACCTCACGGTCGGCGTCTCCGACGAGCTCCGCGGCCGCCTCAACACCGAGCTGCTCAGCCTGCCCGTGACCGTCGATCCCATCTCGCCCGCCTATTACCTGGCGACTGAGACCACCGACTCGGTCGTGGGCTTCAGTCCGGTCACGACGCTCACCTTGCTTGTCCAGCAGTACAACCTCAACGACACCGTGACGGTCGATGGCGTGACCGACGCGGTCGAGGCGCTTGCCTATCTCGATACCGTGACGGTCGACGGTGACGTCGACGAGGCCGAGGTCCAGGTCCACCGCGCGCTGCTCGGCTTCGCCGGCACGCTCAACCTCGGCAACGGCGGCCTGACCAAGGTCGGCGCCGAGCGCCTCATCCTTTCCGGCACCGCCAATTACAAGGGGCTGACGGATGTCCAGGCCGGCATCCTCGAGGTGGGCATTGACACGCTGGTCGGCACCTCCGGTGTGCAGGTCGGCGCCGACGGCACCTTCGCCATCGATGTCGCCACCACGCGCGCCTACACCGTCCCCCTCTCCGGCAGCGGCACCTTCCAGAAAATCGGCGCCGGCCGCCTCGACCTCGACTCGACCGCCTCCGCCTTCAACGGAACCTACGACGTGGTCGGTGGCACGCTCGCGGTGACCTTCTCCCCGACTGTCACCGGCGGCACCGTCACGAACCAGGGCGATGTCAGCCTCGCGGCGGGCACCACCTTCATCGCCAAGGTCGCCTCCAATCTCGACTGGAGCGGTGAGGTCTACGGCACGGGCACCTTCATCAAGACTGGCGCCGGCGTCCTCACCCTCACCACGGGCACGATCTTCCACGACGGCCTCACCGATGTGCAGCAAGGCGGCCTCGTGGTCCAGGCCATGACCGCGGGCGATCTCAACCTCGCCGCTGGAACGACCTTCGTCGACAATGTCGCCGACAACCCGCTGACCGCCCTCGACGACACCTTCGATGGCAATATCACCGGTACGGGACAGTTCACCAAGACCGGCCTCGGCGACCTGCGGGTCGAGAACGCCCAGTCCTTCGCCGGCACGCTCATCGTCGACGCCGGCTCGCTCACCCTCGTCGCGGCGAACGCCTTCGGCTCGGCCGCGCAGATTCAGCTCCGCGACGGCGCCACGCTCGTGCTCGCCGACGGCTCCGCCCAGTCCCTCGGCAACATCACATCGACGGCTGGCGGCACCATCAGCGTCGATACCCCGGGAACCGACCTGACCATCAACGCCCCCGCGGGTCCCACGACCACGTTCCTCGGTCGTATCCTCGGCTCACCCGACCTGATCAAGACGGGCGCGGGCAAGCTCTACCTCGACCGTCCTTCGGCGACACCGAACGTCCTCTCCACCGTCACCATCCAGGCCGGTGAGCTCGAGGCCTCGCAGGCTGGTCTCGGCGGCGCGTCCGTCGACATCGCCGCGGGCGCGACTCTGCGCTTCTTCGCCGACACCGGCGCGACCGACAGTTACGCCATCACCATCACCGGAACCGGCTCCATCGCCAAGTCCGGCGCCGGCTCCGTCGACCTCTCCGCTTCGACCCTGACCGCCGCGAGCACCAGCATTGATGTCGCCGCCGGCACGCTGATTGTCTCCGAATCCGCCCTCGGCGCGGGACGCGCCCCGGTCGTCACCCTCGCCAACGGCGCCACCTTCGAGTACCGGGCGACCAACGACGCGTCCTTCGGCGTCACGAACTTCAGCGGCTCCGGAGGTGTCACCTTCGGTCGCACCGCCACCGACACGCCGACCATCACCCTCGCGCCCAACGGCAGCGGCGGGACCGGCTACACGGGGCTGACCACCGTGCGCGACGGCGTGACCCTGCTGCTCGGCAACGGCTTCACCAGCCTGGGTGGCATCGCCGCCGAGGCCGGCTCGAGCCTGGATCTCTCGTCGATCACCTCCCTGACCATCACCCAGCCGGTTGACGCCACCTTCGCCGGCACCCTTGTGGGCACCGCGAACCTCACGCTCAAGGGCAGCTCCACCCTCACCTACACCGCCAACAGTGGTAGCCTGACGGGTTACCTCGGCACCATCACCGTCGATGGCGGCACGCTCGCCCTCGACCTCTCGAACACCAAGTCGATCGCGCTCGCCAATGGCGGCACGCTCTCGCTCCGCGGTGGCGCCAGCAACTACACCGGAGGTATCACCGGCTCGGGCAACGTCATCCTCGAGGATGGCGTCGACATCAACCTGCTTGTCGGCGGCAATGCCGCGACCACCACGCTCGGTTCGTCCGCGGTCAACCGCATCACGCTCCAGGGCGGCTCCATCCTGACCGCGTCCTTCACCACCGGGTCCGTGCTCGCCGGGAAATCCATCCAGCTTGACGGCGGTTTGCTCGTCGCGAACGGCAGCGGCGCGATCACCCTTAACCTCGCCACTCCCGCCGCCACACCGGGCGCGGCCAACGGCGACTCCGGCCTCGAGCTGACGGGCACGGCCAACTATACCGTCAGCGGCCGCGTCATCGGCGACCTCTCGGTCGACACGGCTGTCACCGCGACCTTCCTCGGCTCGGCCTCCACCGCCGACGTCACCGGCGATGTCATCGTCGACGGCACCCTGACCCTCGGACAAGCCGGCACCCCCATCACCGTTGGCGGCAGCATCACGGTCGATGCCGCCGCCACCCTCACGGGTGCGTGGACGCTCGCCGGAACGCTGTCCAACGCAGGCCTGCTCGCCCCTGGTTTCTCGCCGGCCCATGTGACCCAGACCGCCCTCGACAACAGCGGCACGCTCCAGATGGAGCTCTCCGCCACCACCGAGGATCAGATCGCCTTCACCGACACGGCCATTTTGAATCGCAATGGCACCGGGCGCCTCGAGCTCGTGCGCTACGGTGCTGGCGACTCCTACGGTGTCCGGCACGTCATCCTGAAGGACACGGTCTCCCCTGGTGCCGGCAGCTATGTCTCCGCCGCCGCCGAGGATCCCCGCTTCGCCACCGTCGCCTCGCTGGGCACCAGCACGACCTCGCTGCGCTACCTGCTCGTCTACCCGACCCAGCTCCAGGGCGGCGTCGACGGCATCCTCGGCAATGCCGACGACGCCACCGACCCGCTGCGCTCGCTTGCCGTCGCCGGCGAGGTCGCCGTCTACCAAGTGCGCAGCCGCGCCGAGTACACCTGCCCCGACGCGCCCGCCAACGTGCTCAGCTGGGTCCAGGATATCACCGAGGTGGTCTCGACCGAGACCGCACCGGGCAGCGGCATCTGGGTCTCGACGCTCGGCGCAGGCTTCACCTCGCTCGGCGCCCGACTCGCCACGCTAGCCGAGGATCCCCTCTGCGCCGCGCTCGACAACCTTGCCCCGCTCGGACAGGGCGCTCTCGCGACCATCGCCCTTGCCGGCGTCCGTGCCGACCAAGTCGCCATCGCCCGCCGCCTCGAGCAGCGCCGCTTCGACATGGCTGGCACATCCGTGAAGACCAGCGAGTGGTTCGTCGATGCGCTCGGCGGCCGCACCACGGTCGACGCGGGTCCCAGCGCCTCCATCGCCGGTGCCTCCGCTGGCTTGCTCAGCGACATCGGTTTCGACGGCTACATCGGCTTCAACCTCGGAGTCGATAAATCCAAGGGCTCCCAAGGCTCGGCCTCGGTTGACACCACTGGCATCCGCATCGGCGGCTTTGGCGGCTTCATGACCGATGACCGCACCTTGGCCTTCGACGCTGGCCTCAGTTACAGCTCGCTCTCCGGCGATCTGAATCATCCCTCCGTCTTCGGCACCAACAACGGCGGCTCGCCCGATGCCAGTAGCCTCGCGGGCTGGCTGCGCGTCTCCGGCGCCGTCGCCCTCGATGGCACCTGGTCGATGACGCCCTTCGCGCAACTCGCCGCCTCCTCGACCAAGCTGAGCAACCTCAGCGAGTCGGGCCAGGACGACGCTCTCACTGTCGAGGACGCCAAGCTCACCGAGTCCAACCTCAGCGTCGGTCTCGGCATCCAGAGCAGCTGGACCGATGGCCGCGGTGGCTGGCGCTACCGACTCTCGCTCGACCTCGCCTACACCGCGCAGCTCTCCGGCGACACGCTCAAGCTCACCTCGGGCATCCCCGACGAAGGTCTCGCGCTCTACTCGGCCGAGCGGCGCGTCCTGCCCGGCTCGGGCATCTCGATTGCCCCCAGCTTCAGCTTCGGCCCCGACCCCGACTCCACCTGCACCCTTGGCATCCGCTTCGACCAGGCTTCCGAGGGCAATGCGACGAGCTGGGAAATCGGCTACCGCAAGCGGTTCTGATTCCCGTCCAAGCAGGTGCTTGAAACAAAGGAACCCGGCCTTCAGGGCCGGGTTCCTTCCGTAAAGTTGTCCTTCGGTGGCGCCCTCTTGGGGATTCGAACCCCAGTTGCATGGATGAAAACCATGTGTCCTGACCGGGCTAGACGAAGAGGGCGTCCGAAGGAAGGGGCAACATAGACCCAGGGGTCACTCAGTCAAGCCTGAGCGAAGCCTAAAGCCCCAAGCCTAAAGCCCAAAGGATAGATGCTTCCGGTGACCGGTCACCGGTGAGCGCTGGCACAACTCGGCCCGCTCGTTACCACCATAGCCCCGCAGGGGCTCTATTGGCGGCGGGCCAAAGGTCCACTGCGACCGGTCACCTGTCACCGGTCACCGGAGTATCTCTTCTCACCGGAGCATCTCCCCTTTAGTCTTTAGTCCTTAGTCCATAGTCTCTTCCCTCCCCCCATGCCCCGACTCCCCCTCGTCTTCTGTGGCTGCGGATCGCGCGCGCGCACCTATGCGGCCATCGCCGCGCAGATGCCCGACCGCTATGTCGTCGTGGCCGGTGCCGATCCTGTCGCGGAGCGGCTTGAGTCCGTCCGCAAGCAGGCCGCGGGCGACTTCCGCGGCTTCGCCGGCGCCGACGCGCTCTTCGCCGCGGGCAAACTCGGCGATGTCTGCGTCATCGGCACCCAGGACGCCCTGCATCGCGCCCATGCCATCCGCGCGATGGAGCTCGGCTATGACCTCCTGCTCGAGAAGCCCATCGCCCCGACGCTCGAGGATACCCTCGCTGTCGCCGAGGCCGCCAAGCGTCTCGGCCGCCGGGTGGTTGTCTGCCATGTCCTCCGTTACACGCCGTTCTACTCCGAGGTGAAGCGCATCCTGGAGTCAGGCGAGATCGGCAAGGTCATCTCGCTCAACGCCATCGAGGGCGTGCAGCCCTGGCATCAGGCGCACTCCTTCGTGCGCGGCCATTGGTCGGTCAAGGCGAAGTCCTCGCCGATGATCCTCGCGAAGTCCTGCCACGACATGGACATCCTCGCCTGGCTCATCGATTCACCTCACACGCATCTTTCGTCGTACGGCGCGCTCACCCACTTCCGCCCCGAGAACGCCCCTGCCGGCGCGCCCGCGCGCTGCTCGGATGGTTGCCCCGTCGGCGACAGCTGTCGCTACAACGCCGCGCTCTACTGTAAGCCCGATGGGCGTCGCTGGCTAGCCATGGTGCACGATCGCGCCAAGGAGGCGACCGACGCCGAGATCCTTGAGTGGACCAAGACGAGCCCCTGGGGCCGCTGCGTCTACCGCTGCGACAACGACGTCGTCGACCACCAGGTCCTCGCCGCGCGCTTCAAGAATGGTGTCACCGCGACCTTCACCATGACGGCCTTCGACGAGGGACGGCAGATCGAGATCTTCGGTACCGAGGGCTGGCTACGCGGCGGCAGCTTCGTCAAGAAGCGCCTCGGCGCCGACCTCGTCGTCCAGAAGCACGGTTGGGCCCAGGAGCCGCGCCTCATCACCCTCGAGGAGCCCAAGCACGGCTATGCCGGGCATGGGGGAGGGGACTGGGGTCTGATGTCGACCCTGCACGAGGACCTCACGCGTCCCGATGCCGCCGGCATGCGCACCTCGCTCGAGGTCTCGTTGGAGAGCCATCGGATGGCGTTCGCCGCGGAGGCAGCGCGGCTGAAAAGCTAACCAGCCAGCGAGCTAACCGGCTAGTCAGCGCCGAAGGAGCGGCTGAACGGGTGTGCCTTGGATAGGGCCGGCTCTCCGAGCTGGCCGCGGCCTTGGGTGGGGACGTCGCTCCGCGGCGTCCGGACGTGTCTCCCCCTTTAGGCTTCAGGCTTCGCCCTTGTCCCCGCCAATCACCCTCACATCCCCGAACTTCGCCAAGCCCTGGTCGAAGGTGCAGACCTCGCGATCAGCCGCCTTGCCCATCGCCGCCAGGTAGCAGTCGACAAAGTGCAGGTTGGTCGCCGCATAGCGCGCCAAGGCATCGCGCAGGATCCCTGGCGTCGCCGTGCCGACAGCCTGATGGTCGAGCAGGCCAAGCATCGACTCTGCTGCTTCAGATCTCGTGCACTTGTAAAACGAACGCAGCACGAAGATGATTTCGGCGACGACCACATCCAGCAGTACGAGCCTCTGGCCGCTCGCCGCCGCCTGCTCAAACAGCGTCCGCGCCGCCGCATGCTGCACCTCGTCCTTGCGCAGGAAGCGCAGGACGACGTTGGTGTCGAGGATAGGGCCGTCCAGGCTCACACGCCCTTCCTCCGCCATTCGTCGGCTATGTCCTGCATATACATCTCGCGGGCCTTGACCATATCGAGAGGGGGTCCGCCCTTCAGCACGCCGGCGATCTTATCCATCGGAGCGTTGTAGTTGTGCTTCCGTTCCCACTTCGTCCGCAGCACGTCCCAAGGATAGGGCTTCTTCGCCGTCTCCGGCTGCTTCGCCTCCGGCTCACCATACCCCGGCTTCGCCTCCTCGACCTTGGCCGAGCCGACGGTCTCGCCACGGGCCCATTCGCTGAACAATTCAATCGCGACCGATCGCAGCGTGCGGCCCTCCAAGGCCGCGCGCGCCTTCACCATCGCATACAGGTCGTCAGGTATCTCCAGGGTGGCTTTCATACAGTAATACAGGAAACTGTATCCAAAGAAGGCTGCAAGGCCTTCTTTGAGACTAAAGACTAATGACTAAAGGCCACAGATCCTTCGGTGACCGGTCACCGGTGTCCGCTGCGAGAACTCGCTGTGCTCGTTTCCAGGTAGGCCCCCCCACCGCGCC
>JBMSKH010000004.1:0-76745 GCA_049419705.1 Opitutales bacterium | reverse complement strand
CTTGGCGACCTTCTTGAGCAGGTTCTTGATGATCTGCTCCTCCTCGGACTCCGACGCGGTGTCGACCCACTTGGATCCGTTCTCGAGCTCGTAGCCCTTGTGGATGAGCAGGGTGGCGTCGCCACCGTCGTCGACGATCAGCTCGGGACCGTCGCCGTTAGGCCAGGTCAGCGCCTCCATCGTGCACTCCCAGTACTCCTCGAGCGTCTCGCCCTTCCAGGCGAAGACCGGGATACCGGCCTTGGCGATGGCCGCCGCGGCGTGGTCCTGGGTGGAGAAGATGTTGCACGAGGCCCAGCGCACGTCGGCGCCGAGCTCAGCCAGCGTCTCGATGAGCACGGCCGTTTGGATGGTCATGTGCAGCGAGCCGGAGATGCGCACGCCCTTGAGGGGCTTGCGCTTGCCGTGCTTGGCGCGGAGCGCCATCAGGCCGGGCATCTCGTGCTCGGCGACCTGGAGCTCCTTGCGCCCCCACTCGGCGAGCGAGAGGTCGGCGACCTTGAAGTCCTGCTTGGGGTGGGTCTTGGGCATGGTGGTGAGTGTCATGGCGAGTGTCATGCGCCGAGGGCGCGCTTGAAGGTGGCGAGGCGGGTGGTGGTCTCCCAGGGGAGGCCCTTCTTGCCGAAATGGCCGTAGTGGGTGCTCGCGCGGTAGATCGGACGTCGGAGGTCGAGCTGGTCGATGATCTCGGCCGGGTTGAAGCGGAAGACCTTGCGGACCGCGGCGAGGATGCGCGCGTCGGAGACCGTGCCCGTGCCGAAGGTGTCGAGGTGCAGGCTGGTCGGCTCGGGATGGCCAATGGCATAGGCGGCCTGCAGCTCGACCTTGCGGGCGGCGCCGGAGGCGACGATGTGCTTGGCGACCCAGCGGGCCATATAGGCCGCGGAGCGGTCGACCTTCGTGGGATCCTTGCCGGAGAAGGCGCCGCCGCCGTGGCGGCCCATGCCGCCGTAGGAATCGACGATGATCTTGCGACCGGTCAGGCCGCAGTCGCCCTGGGGACCGCCGACGACGAAGCGGCCCGTGGGGTTGATGAGGAACTCGGCCTTCTTCCCGAGCAGGCGCGCGGGGAGGACCTGGCGGATGACCTGCTCGATGCAGAAGCGCTCGATCTGGCGGTGCGTGACATCGGCGGTGTGCTGGGTCGAGATGACGACATTCTCGATGGCGACGGGACGTCCGTCGACGTAGCGGACGGCGACCTGCGACTTGCAGTCGGGACGGATCCACTCGGTGCCGCGCGCGCCGGACTTGCGGAGCTGCGCGAGCCGGCGGTTGAGGCGATGCGCGAACATCACCGGGGCGGGCATGAGTTCCGGTGTCTCGTCGGAGGCGTAGCCGAACATGATGCCCTGGTCGCCCGCGCCCATCTTGGCGTGCTTCTTGCCCGCGGCCTTGCGCGCGTCGACGCCCTGGGCGATGTCGGCGGACTGCTTGGTGATGAGGTTGGTGACGAAGACCTTGTCGGCGTGGAAGACATCGTCGTCATTCACGTAGCCGATCTCGCGGATGGCGGCGCGCACGATGGCCTCGAAGTTGAGCTTGGCGCCGGTGGTGATCTCGCCGGCGATGACCACATGGTCGCTCTTGACCAAGGTCTCGCAGGCGACGCGCGAGGCGCGGTCCTGGGCGAGGCAGGCGTCGAGGACGCTGTCGGAGATGCTGTCGGCCACCTTGTCGGGATGGCCCTCGCCGACGGATTCGGACGAGAAGAGGTAGGTGTCGGGGCGGAACATGGTGCGGGCGGTCTGGACGAGGAAAGCCCAGCAAACCCACAATCATCAACTTATCAAGATTTGTTGATAAATATGACTAAACCCCGGCTTTTCAGCCCCCAACCGCCCGGAGCGAGACAAGGTATTCGATGAGCGCGGTGAACTCCTCGACCGTCAGCCCGGCGCCGAGGCCGGCCGGCATCATCGACTGCGGCAGACGATTCTCCGCCTTCACATCGGCACGCCGCAGGGTCGAGGACTGCCCGGCAATGTTGCGCAGGCTGACCACACCATCGGCCTCGCCAGTCACGAAACCCATGTGCGTGGAACCATCCTTCAAGGTGAAGACCACGGTCTGGAAGCCCTGGGCGACGACCTTGTTGGGGTCGAGGATGGACTCGATCAGGTAGTCCCGGCTGAACTTGGCGCCGGCGGCGCCGAGATAGGGACCCTTCTGCTCAGCGCTGGCATCGACGCTGTGGCAGGCGATGCAACCCTGCTGGGTATAGAGACGTTTGCCGAGGGCGACATCTCCCTTGCCCTTGAGGGCGGCGGTCGTGACCGCGGCGGCGGGCAGCTCGGCGACCTTCTTGCCGGCGGAGGCCTTGCGGCTCGCGACCGCGTCGCGGGCGGCCTGCGCGGCCCGGACGAGCGCGGGGCTATCCCACTTAAGCGCGGCGTTGATCTGGGCATCGAAGCCCTCGAGTCGGAGATCGGCCAGGGCGAGGAAGAAGCCGATCTCGCGCGGATTGCGTGCCACCTCCTCACGCACCTGCTTCTTCTGGGGCTCCTTGGTCAGCGGGCTGTTGACCACGGTCAAGAGAGCGCGCCAGAGCAGACGCGCGGTGGCGTCGTCGGCCTTGGCTGCGAACGCACGTAGCTTCTTGACCTCGGTGCCGCGGGCCCCGTCGTTGACGAAGTCATCGATGGCGCGCTGGGCCGACTCGGGCGCGAGCGTCTCCTGCGACCACGCGGAGAGGACCCGGATGCGGGACTGCAAGGCGCCATCGCCCTCCGCGCGGATCAGCGCGCGGTAGCAGGCTTGGCGCTCCTGCCACGAGCGCGAACCCTGGACGGCGGCCGACTCGAGCAGGGCGAGCTCGGCGGTCGTGGGCTTCTGTGCGGCGAGCGCGGCACGCAGCGGGTCGATGCCCGAGAGCTTGAGCGCGCTGACCGGGATGCGATTGAGGGCGAGGAGCTCGAGGCCCGCGTCACGGTCGGTCGACGAGAGTTCGGCGAAGGCCGCCTCGATTGCCTCGCGAATCCGCACCGTGCCCTCCCACTCGATGGGCTTGAAATAGGGACCGCGGTCATCGGGCCGCGTCTCCCACCAATCGGTGTAGTTCCAAGGCGCCTCGCGGTGGTAAAGCCGCGCGAGCACCGTGAGCGCGGCGGCGCGGACCGCGGCGTCGGGGTCGCGGCTGGCAACAATGGCGGCATCAGCCGCCTCGAGCGTCGGAATCTCCTGCAGCGCGCGGCGGGCGAGCTCGCGGGTGGCCGGCACGCGCAACCCGGCGGCAAGGGCGGGGACATTGCCGAGCTGCGCGAGCGTCTTCACCGCGGTGTGAGGCAGCCGGTAATGCGCTCCGGCCTCGAGCTTGGAGCTGTCGGACGGCCAAGTGGCGGCGATGCGGAGGACGTCGGGCGCGGCCACCCGCAACTTGAGTCGCGACAGCCCGATGAGCGCCTGGAGACGAACCCGGGGGTTGGGATCGGAGAGTCCGGCGACGAATGGCTGGGTCGGCACGCCCTCGAGCTCGGTCAGGCGGTCGGCCAGCGCGCGCAGGGCGAACTCGCGCAGGGCATCGTCGCCGCAGAGCGCGAGCAATCCGGGCGTGGCGCCGCGTCCGAGCAACTGCTTGTAGGTGAAGA
The DNA here is from genome assembly GCA_049419705.1 of Opitutales bacterium. GTDB lineage: Bacteria > Verrucomicrobiota > Verrucomicrobiia > Opitutales > UBA953 > UBA8828. Next base: position 73,158 of record JBMSKH010000004.1, on the reverse strand, counting down.
CCGCGGCCACGCGGGCGGCGAGCGGCGACTTGGCGTCGCGGGCGAGCGCGAGCACCGCGTCGGCCTGGCCGACCTTGCGCGTGTCGATGAGCCGACGCGAGGCCTCGAGGCGCTGGACCGCGCTGGCGGAGGCGAGCAAGCGGACAAGCTGGGCGTCGGGGACCTTGGTGACGTCGACATAGCTCGCGCGCGTCGTGCCCTGGGGCGTGATCTGCCGGATCAGGCCGACCTGCTTGCCCTTGCCGCCGTAGGTGTAACTACCGTTGCGCCAGTCGGCGAGGTAGAGACGCGAGAAGCCGTCGACATCGACATCGATGGCGCGCGGCGTTTTTTCGAAGGTCTCCTGACCCGCGATGAACGTGGCCTCGAAGGGCTTGAGCGGATGGCGATGGAGCGTGCCCGTTGTCCAGTCGCAGGTGAGGAGCGCGTTGCCGTAGCCGGCGGGGAAACCAGGCTCATCGAGGTAAAGCGCGCCTGTGCCCGAGCCGCCGCCGTAGTCAGCCAGGGGCGGGGCCGTCTCCGCGTCGAAGTTCTTGTAAAGCCGCGGATAGCCGGCGTTCGCCATGGCGGTGAAGTGATGGAAGCGCGTGTTCCAGCCCTTGCCATCGTTGGTGTTGTCGCGCGAGAAGAGGTCGAGCGTCGGCGAGATGGCGACGTCGCAGATGTTGCGCGTCATCTCCGCATGCACCTCGAGCTCGGAACCGTCGGGACGGACGCGGAGCACGCCGCCGCCATGCAGCGTGACGCGGGAACCGTCGGTGCCCTTGGCGCCTGCCTTCTCCCTGGGGATGCCTGCGCCGAAATCGCCGACCGCGATGTAGATCCACCCATCGATGCCCATGCGACACCCATTGGTGGTGTGGTCGCCGCCACGCGGATGCTCGATGCCGCCGCCGAGACCCTCCACCAGCAGCTTGCGCTCGGCGGGCTTGTCGGCCTTGCCGTCGCCATCCGCGTCTCGGAAGACCGAGAGGTAGGGCGGGTGGACGAGGTAGAGCGCGCCGCCGACCCAATGTCCGCCGCGCGGTGTGTTGACGCGGACGAACTCGGTGAGCTGGTCCGCCCTGCCCGCCCCCTTGGTGTCGCGCGCGACCAGCACGCGCCCGAAATCGGGATGGTGGTCGAGCGAGCCGTTGCGGTCGGAGGAGATGTAGAGCGCGCCATCGGGCGCGGCGGTGATGGCGGCGGGATAAAGCTCGGGCTCGAGCCACGGGCCGACGTAATCACGGATCTCGAAGCCCGCGGGCACGGCGAGCGCCGAGGCGGCAAGCAGCAGGCCGGCGAGTGGACGGAGATACGTGGGCGAGGACATGCAAGCGGTTCCATCCTTAAGACACGCCCCCGCGGGAAGGTTCCTCTTCCACGTGGACATTCCCACCGCCGCTCCCACGCTCAAGCCGAGCCAGGCCAATGAGCGACCCCACCGATGTCCTCTTCCCCCGTCCGCGCCAGCGGACGCTGCGACCTGGCTCGCTCGCCGTGCCGCCGAGCAAGGCCGGACGGGAATGGCTCGAATGTCTCCCACGGACCATCGCCCAGGCGGAGGCCGCGCTCGGACCAAGCAAAGCCGGACCCTGGCAACTGGGCCGCGACAGCTCCCTGCCCGCCGAGGGCTACCGACTGGAGATCACAGCCGAGGGCGTGCAGCTCGCCGCCGCCGACGGACGCGGAGCCCTGTACGGCGTGCGCGTCGTTCACTCGCTCTTCGCCATGGCCGAGGGTTCCCTCCCCTGCCTCGAGATCACCGACCATCCCGACCTGCCGGTGCGCGGCTTCATGCTCGATGTCTCGCGCGGCAAGGTCCCCACCCTGCCCGAGTTGCTCGCGCTGGTCGACGCGATGGGCGCGCTCCGCCTGAACCAACTCCAGCTTTACGTCGAACACACCTTCGCCTGGCCGGGACACGAAGCGGTCTGGCGCAACGCCTCGCCACTGACACCGGCGGACCTCGCCGCGGTCGGAGCGCGCTGCGCCGAACTCGGCATCGAGTTCGTGCCGAATCTCAACACATTCGGGCACCTGGAGCGCTGGCTCCGGCACGAGCCCTACCGCCGGCTGGCGGAGTGTCCCGAGGGATGGACGCACCCGCTGACGGGACAGTTCAAGCCGCACCCCTCGACACTTTACCCGGATGATGCCGCGCTGAGATTCGTCGCCGAGCTGCTCGACGGCTACCTGCCGCACTTCACCAGCGGACAGGTCAACATCGGCGGCGACGAGCCCTGGGAGCTCGGCCAAGGCCGCAGCAAGGAGGCGGTAGCGGCACGCGGCAAGCACCGCGTCTATCTCGACCACCTCAACCGGATCCACGCGCTCGTGCGCGCCCGCGGCAAGCGCATGCAGTTCTGGGGCGACATCCTCCTCGAGGACCTCGCGCTCGCGGGCGAGGCACCAGCGGAGGCACTCCCTGTGGTCTGGGGTTACGACGCGGGACATCCCTTCGACGCGCAATGCGGCCGCCTCAGGGAGTTGGGTCGCGACTACCTCATCGCGCCGGGCACGAGCACCTGGCAGAGCTTTACCGGAAGGCTAACTAACGCACGCGCCAACGTGCGCGAAGCCGTCGATGCCGCCCTTCGTCACAACGCGGCTGGCATCTTAATGACAGCCTGGGGCGACAACGGCTACCACCAGCCGTGGCCGACCTTCTGGCTACCGCTCGCCGAGGCGGCCGCGCGCGCCTGGTGCCGCGAGACCAACACCTCGCCCGATCCGGTGCTCGCGGTGCTACCCTTCCTTGAGGACGGGGGCGATGCGCCCGCCGTGGCCGTCGCGCTCGAGGCGATGGGCGCACTCGACGAACGCATCCCGATCGCAATTCGCAATAAGAGCTTAAGCTGGGAATTGCTCTGCGGCGACGATGCCGCTCGGGCCGAGCTCGGGCTCAAGTTACCCGCGCCCGATGTGGTACGCTCCCTCAGTTTGCTCGAGGCGTGCGACGAGCAAATTCGTGCAATCGGCGATGCCCGCGTACGCGAGGAACTCGGGGTCGGCACCCATCTCGCCAAGGTGGCGCTGATTACCGCCGGACAACGCCCGCTCACGGAAGAAACCCGGAGGCACCTGACCGAACGTTACCGCAACGCTTGGCTCGCACGGGCGCGTCCGGGCGGACTCGAGGAGAGCCTCTCGCTGCTGCGGCTGGCTTGATTCAGTGTCCGCCGATCTGCCACTGCGCGACGAGCCAGAGCGCATCCTCAGTGCCGAAGGCCGGTGAGCGATCGTGGTCGTACTGAAGGCGCAGCAACAAGCCTGGCGCGGCCTCCCATGCCAGCGTGGGTGAGATGCGCGTGCGCGTCTCCCGCAGCGGATCGCGATCCAGCGCCTCATAGTCGGCGCGCCCAAGGGGCACCGCACGCTCCATTCGCAGCGAGGCTGTCCAATCCGTACCCAGCGTGCTGATGAGCGAAAGGGCAACGGCCGCATCCGAGACCGTCTCGGCGGAGACGGGGGCCGAGGCGGCGTTCACCCCGGCGCTCGCCTCGAAGGACCGCACAAGGAGCTCGAGCTCGACCCTGTCCCAGCCGTCTTTTGCGGCACGCTCTCGCTTCCAGTCGACATCAAGCGCCGCGAGCCAGGTGCGGGCGGATTCACCGCTGCCATTCTGCGCGGTGGCGACGGAGAGGCCCAGTTGGGCGGACTGTCCCTCGCCCAACTCATAGGCGCGCGAGCGACGGAGCGTCACGAGGGGGCCTGATCCGTTGGCGGCGGAGTGGAGACGTCCGAGGTAATCCTCTCCCTCGTGCCCCGAGCGGAAGCTCGCCGCGGTGTCACCGGTGGCACGCTGGATGGCCAGCAGCCAGGTGACGCCTCCGCCGGCCCAGCCGAGCTGAACGCCGGGATTGCGCAGGCCGGACTCGCCGAGGAAACGTCCGTGGAGCAAGGGCGCGTTGGCGAAGCTCCAGGTGTGGGCGTGACGGAGGTTGGTGGCACCGAGCGGCGCGAAGAAGACGCCCGCGCGCAAGCGAAGCGCACCCTCGGACCATTCCGCGCAGACCTCCTCCAGCTCCGTCTCCGTGGGCTCGCCTGGATGGCGGTGCACGTGGGCGACCGCGATCACCTCGACGAACCCCTGGCCGACTGGGCGCAGGGCAGACATGCCGAATTCGGCGCCGCCGAACGCGAGGCTGCCGCGCACCGGATCGAAGTGTGACTCACCCGCCTCGAGCGCGGGCGGTGGCTCGCGATCCGGGCCGGCGAGGGTCGCATCGGCGACGAGCAAGGCCTTGGTTTCCCAGTCCGCCGCAAGGACTGCCGCCGGCAGCAGCGAGCCGAGGCACAGGCGAGCAAGGGGCACTCTCATAACGCAATATTGTTGCGTTAGGACGGGCGCGTCAACGCTTCCTTGGCGTGAGCCCGGATTCCCCACACTGTCTGGCGTGGATCCGCTCAAGCAGCTCATCACCCTCCTGGCGGTGCTCAACCCCATCGGGGTCATCCCGTTCTTCATCCATTTCACGCGCAACCTGAACCCGGCCCAGCGGCGCCGGACCATCTGGGTGAGCTCGCTGACGGTGTTCGCGGTCATCGCGGTGAGCGCGCTGGCGGGACTGCGACTGCTCGAGTTCTTCGGCATCTCGCTCGCCTCCTTCCAGGTCGGCGGGGGCATCCTGCTCCTCATCAATGCGGTGCAGATGCTCAACGCCGAGCCGGCGGACAGCAACCCGCGCGAGGTCGCGGCGGCCTCGCAGAGGGTCGATGTCGGTGACAGCGTTGCGGTCAGCCCGCTGACCATCCCGCTCCTGACCGGGCCGGCCACCATCTCGACCATGGTCATCTACGCGCAGCAGACGCGCGGTTGGACCGACAACGCGGTGCTCGTCGGCTACGGCGTCGTCGGTGGCGCGGTCACCTTCGCGGCCTTCGCCGGCGCGGAGCGCATCTCGCGCCTCCTCGGCGAGACGGGCATCAACGTGCTCACCCGCATCATGGGCCTGGTGCTCGCCGCCGTGGGCGTCGAGATCATGGCCGATGGCCTGACCAAGCTCTTCCCGGCGCTCGCGCGCACGGTGATCTGAGCCGGGTCAGTCGCCGCCGCGGCGTGCCTTGCCCGTGGTCGAGAAGAACGCCTTGATGCGCGCGCCGAGGTAGTCGCGGTTGAGCCGCGAGATGACGTCGAGCGTGATGCCCTTCGGGCAGTGCGCCTGACACTCGCCAAGGTTGGTGCAGTTGCCGAAGCCGGCGTCATCCATCGTGCGCACCATGGCGAGCACGCGGCGGTCCTTCTCGGGCTGGCCCTGCGGGAGCAGGTTGAGGTGCGTGACCTTGGCGCCGACGAAGAGCATGGCGGAGCCGTTCTTGCAGGAGGCGACACAGGCGCCGCAGCCGATGCACTCGGCGGCGTCCATCGCCTCGTCGGCCACGGGCTTGGGAACGAGGATGGCGTTGGCCTCGACCGCCGAGCCGGTGCGCACGCTGATGAAGCCGCCCGACTGGATGACCTTGTCGAAGCCGCTGCGGTCGACCATCAGGTCGCGGAGCACGGGGAAGGCGCGGGCGCGCCAGGGCTCGACCGTGATGGTCTCGCCGTCACGGAAGTGGCGCATGTGCAGCTGGCAGGTGGTCACGCCCGGCAGCGGCCCATGGGGCATGCCGTTGATGGTCATCGAGCACATGCCGCAGATGCCCTCGCGACAGTCATGGTCGAAGGCGAAGGGCTCCTGGCCCGCGCGGATGAGCTGCTCGTTGAGCAAGTCCATCATCTCGAGGAAGGACGCGGAGGTGGGCACGCCGGCGAGCGCGTGCTCCTCGAAGGCACCGGGCTGCCCGCGGCGCTGGCGCCAGACCCGCAGGCGCAGGTTCAGCGTGGTCTCGTCGGAGTGGGATGCGTTGTCCTTAACCATGGCGGTGAATCACTTGTAGGAGCGGGTGGAGAACTGGACCTCCTCGTAGGTGAGGGGCTCCTCGATGCGGACGGGTGTGGACGACTCGCCGACCCACTGCCAGGCGGCGACGTGGGCGAATCGGGCGTCGTCGCGCTTGGCCTCGCCGTCGACCTGGTGCTCGGTGCGGAAGTGGCCGCCGCAGGATTCCTCGCGCACGAGGGCGTCGCGACACATCAACTCGCCGAACTCGAGGAAGTCGGCGACCCGGCCGGCGCGCTCGAGCTCGGGGGTGACATCGGCGCCGGTGCCCGGCACGCAGACATTCTGCCAGAAGTCCTCGCGCAGGGCGCGGATGTCGGCGATGGCCTTGGTCAGGCCGTCCTTGGTGCGCGCCATGCCGCACTCGTCCCACATGATCTTGCCGAGACGCTTGTGGTAGCTACGCGCGGTCTCCCGACCCTTGCCCGACAGGAGTCGGCCGACGCGATCCTTGACCTGGGCGAGCGTGTCGCGGAACTCGGCGCCCTCGCCCGAGGGACGGCCGGAGAGGCCCACGCCCGCGAGGTAGTCGGCCACGGTGTAGGGGAGGACGAAGTAGCCGTCGGCCAGGCCCTGCATCAGCGCGGAGGCGCCGAGGCGGTTGGCACCGTGGTCGGAGAAGTTGGCCTCGCCGCCGACGAAGAGCCCGGGGATGTTGGACTGCAGGTTGTAGTCCACCCAGAGGCCGCCCATGGTGTAATGGACGGCGGGATAGATGCGCATCGGCCGGCGGTAGGCATTCTCGCCGGTGATGTTCTCGTACATGTCGAACAGGTTGCCGTAGCGCTCGCGCACCACGGACTCGCCGAGGCGCTGGATCGAGGCGGAGAAATCGAGATAGACCCCGAGGCGCTGGCCGACGACGGCGGGACCGACGCCGCGGCCGGCGTCGCAGGCCTCCTTGGCCGCGCGCGAGGCGATGTCGCGCGGGGCGAGGTTGCCGTAGCTCGGGTACTTGCGCTCGAGGAAGTAGTCGCGGGCCTCCTCCGGGATGTCGGCGGCGGGCTTGGCGCAGTCGGCGGCGTTCTTGGGCACCCAGACGCGGCCGTCGTTGCGGAGCGACTCGGACATCAGGGTGAGCTTGGACTGGTCCTCGCCGTGCACCGGGATGCAGGTCGGGTGGATCTGCGTGTAGCAGGGATTGGCGAAGAGCGCGCCGCGGCGGTAGGACCGGTAGGTGGCGGTGACGTTGCAACCCTGCGCGTTGGTCGAGAGGTAGAAGACGTTGCCGTAGCCGCCCGAACAGAGCACGACGCAGTCCGCGGCCCAGGTGCGGACCTCGCCGGTGACGAGGTTGCGCGTGACGATGCCCTTGGCGTGGCCGCCGACGAGCACGAGGTCGAGCATCTCGTGGCGCGGGTACATCTTGACCGTGCCGGCGCCGATCTGGCGGGAGAGCGCGGAGTAGGCGCCGAGCAGCAGCTGCTGGCCGGTCTGGCCGCGGGCGTAGAACGTGCGGGAGACCTGCGCGCCGCCGAAGGAGCGGTTGGCGAGCTGGCCGCCGTACTCGCGCGCGAACGGCACGCCCTGGGCCACGCACTGGTCGATGATCGAGGTCGAGAGCTGGGCGAGGCGGTAGACGTTGGCCTCGCGGGCGCGGTAGTCACCACCCTTGAGGGTGTCCTGGAACAGTCGGCGGACCGAGTCGCCGTCGTTCTGGTAATTCTTCGCGGCGTTGATGCCGCCCTGCGCGGCGATGGAGTGGGCGCGACGCGGGCTGTCCTGGTAGCAGAAGCAGGAGACATCGTAACCCTGCTCGCCGAGCGAGGCGGCGGCGGCGGAGCCGGCGAGACCCGAGCCGACGACGATGATGTGGTACTTGCGGCGGTTGGCCGGATTGACGAGTCGCAGCTTGGCCTTGTGGCTGTCCCACTTGGAGGCGAGCGGACCGGCCGGAATCTTGGCGTCGAGGTTCATGGGGCGTTACTTGATGCAGCCGGCGAGGACCGCGGCGGGGATGGAGGCGAAGCCGAGGAACATGATCCAGCCGAAGGCGAGCGCGGCGACGTCGAGCCGGCCGCGCCAGCGCTCGTTGCGCAAGCCGAGGGTCTGGAACATGCTGCTGACGCCGTGGCTGAGGTGCAGGCTCAGCAGGGCGAGCGAGACGATATAGAAGACGGAGACGGGGACGCTCTGGAAACCGGCGACCAGCATCTGGTAGACCCCGCCGGCCTCGGCCTTGGCGACGACCTCGGGAGAGAGGGCGACGCTGCGGATGGTGAAGTGGAGCAGGTGGAAGACGATGAAGCCGAGCACGACCACGCCGGTATAGGGCATGGTCAGGGAGGCCACGGAGGCGCGGCGGGTGGCCGAGACCTCAGGACCGCCGGCGCGGGCGGCGCGATTCTCGATTGCCAGGGAGATGCCGGCCCAGATGTGGGCGGCGACGGAGAGGAGAAGGACGCCACGGGCGGCCCAGACGAGGGCGGCCTGCTCGTGCAGCCACTTGGCGTAGGCGTTGAGGGCCTCGGGTCCGCGGAAGACGAGGAGATTGCCGGCGAGGTGACCGACGATGAAGCCGACCAGGACGAGACCGGTCAGGGCCATGACGGCCTTCTTGCCAATCGACGAGCAGGCGCAGTTGCTGGGGGGGGTGGACATGGGGCGGGACCGATGGAGGACCAGCCTCAAGACAAGGGAATCCCCGGGGCTTTCCCACCCCTCTCGGAGGGGGGAGGGAGGTATTAGCGGGGCAAGGGAGGCCGGGAAGCGGACGTGATGCCGCCCACCCCGCAAAACCCCTCAGCAAACCCTTGCCAACCGGCTCGCGCTCCTTGCAATGCGAAAGTCCAGACTGGCGACCCGCCCCGCGGACCCCGCCGGTCTTTTTCTTTTTCCGAAATCCCTCCGACCCCACCCTTCACATGAAGTACATCTTTGTCACCGGCGGCGTCATCTCCTCCCTCGGCAAGGGGCTGACCGCGGGCGCGATCGGCGCGTTGCTCGAGTGCCGCGGCCTGAAGGTGCGCATCCAGAAGTTCGACCCCTACCTCAACGTCGACCCGGGCACGATGAGCCCCTACCAGCACGGCGAGGTCTATGTGCTCGACGATGGCGCGGAGACCGACCTGGACCTCGGGCACTACGAGCGCTTCACCTCCGGGCGACTCTCCCGGCTCAACAGCCTGACCTCCGGCCAGGTCTACGAGACCGTCATCCAGAAGGAGCGGCGCGGCGACTACCTTGGCAAAACCGTGCAGGTCATCCCGCACGTCACCGACGAGATCAAGCGCCGCATCCGCGAGGGCGGCGAGGGTGTCGACATCCTCATCACCGAGATCGGCGGCACCACCGGCGACATCGAGGGCCTGCCCTTCCTCGAGGCCCTGCGCCAGTTCCAGCACGATGCCGGCCGCGAGAACGTCTGCTTCCTGCACTGCACACTCGTCCCCTACATCAAGGCCGCGGGCGAGCTGAAGACCAAGCCCTCCCAGCAATCGGTCGCGAAGCTGCGCGAGATCGGCATCCAGCCCGACATCCTCGTCTGCCGCACCGACCGGCCGATCGGCGAGGACAACCGCCAGAAGCTCTCGCTCTACTGCAATGTCGCGCCCGAGGCCGTCATCGAGTGCCGCGACGTCGAGCACTCCATCTACGAGCTGCCCCTGATGCTGGCCGAGCAGCGCATCGACGATTACCTCGTCCGCCGCCTCGGCCTGCAGTGCAAGCCCCTCGACATCGCGCCCTGGCGCGAGACCGTGCGCCGCCTGCTCGAGCCCAAGGCCACGGTGCGCATCGGCGTCGTCGGCAAGTACATCGAGCTGCAGGATGCCTACAAGTCGGTCTACGAATCCATCGTGCATGGCGGCATCGCCAACGAGGCGAAGGTCGACATCGTCCGACTGGATGCCGAGGACATCGAGAAAGGCGGCACCGCCGCGCTCGAGGGCCTCGATGGCATCCTCATCCCGGGCGGCTTCGGCAACCGCGGCATCGAGGGCAAGATCCTCGCCGCGCGGTTCGCCCGCGAGCGCAAGATCCCCTGTTACGGCCTCTGCCTGGGCATGCAGATCATCACCATCGAGTTCGCGCGCAACGTGCTCGGCCTGAAGACCGCCCACTCCACCGAGTTCGACCCTGCGACCAAGGATCCCGTCATCCACCTGATGGAGGCGCAGAAGTCGGTCGCGACGAAGGGCGGCACGATGCGCCTCGGGGCCTATGACTGCGACCTCACGCCCGGATCACGCGCCGCCGCAGCCTACGGGGCCGCCCGCGTCAGCGAGCGCCACCGCCACCGCTTCGAGTACAATGCCGACTACCGCGAGCGCCTCGAGAAGGCTGGCCTACGTGTCGGGGGCACCAACCCCCTGACTGGCCTCGTCGAGATTGTCGAGGTCGCCGACCACCCGTGGATGGTTGGCGTGCAGTACCATCCAGAGTTCAAGTCCGCGCCCTACCGTCCCCACCCCCTCTTCGCCGCCTTCATCCGCGCCGCGCTCGAGAAGTCGCGCAAGTCCTGCTGAAGCCGCGACGGACAAATCCCCTGAGCGGGGACGCTTCCACTGCAAGTCGCCCTTCCCGGGCGCACCCCTTCCATCCCATGAGCCACCCCTCCACCACCTGGGTCCCCCGCCTCCGCGAGCAAGTCGCGCGGGTCGTCGTCGGACAGCAATACCTCGTCGACCGACTCCTCGTCGGCCTGCTCGCCAACGGCCACGTGCTGCTCGAGGGCGTGCCCGGCCTGGCCAAGACCCTCTCGGTCCGCACGCTCGCCCAGGCGATCCGCGCCGACTTCTCCCGCGTGCAGTTCACCCCTGACCTGCTGCCGGCCGATATCGTCGGCACGCTCATCTACGACCCGAAGGACGGCAAGTACCACGCCAAGAAGGGGCCCATCTTCGCGCACCTCGTCCTCGCCGACGAGATCAACCGCGCGCCCGCCAAGGTGCAGTCCGCCCTGCTGGAGGCGATGCAGGAGCGACAGGTGACCCTCGGCGGCGAGACCCATCGCCTGCCCTCGCCCTTCCTCGTGCTCGCGACGCAGAACCCGATCGACCAGGAAGGTACCTACCCGTTGCCCGAGGCGCAGGTCGACCGGTTCATGCTCAAGCTGAACATCGGCTACCCGACCCGCGAGGAAGAGCGCAAGATTCTCGACGCGATGGCCACGACCGCGCCGAAGCTCGACGTCGAGGCCGTGATCGGGACCGAGGACATCCTCGAGGCGCGCCGTCAGGTCGACGCCGTGCGCGTTGCCGATCCCATCCGCGACTACATCGTCTCCCTCGTGCTCGCCACGCGCGGCCAGGAACCCGGCGGTCCCGACCTCCGTGGCCTCGTGCAGTTCGGGGCCTCGCCGCGCGCGACCATCAACCTCACCCTCGCCGCCAAGGCCTGGGCCTTCCTGCAGGGCCGCGACCACGTCGTGCCCCAGGATGTCAAGGACCTCGCGCCTGACGTGCTCCGCCACCGCCTCATCCTCACCTACGAGGCCGACGCCGAGGGCGTCGACGCCGACACGGTGGTGCGGCGCGTGCTCGACACCGTCCGCGTCCCCTGATCGCCGCGCCCTGACCCACGCGCGTGGAGCCTGTCACGTCGACCAGCCCCCAGGAGGCCCTCCGCCGCGCCCGGCGCGTGGAGCTCGTGGCCGCGCGCCTGGTCAACGACGCGATGGTCGGATCCTACCTCTCAAGCTTCAAGGGCCGCGGAACCGACTTCGAGGAACTGCGTGAGTACGTGCCCGGGGACGACGTGCGCACCATCGACTGGAATGTCACCGCGCGCACCGGGCGGCCGTTCGTCCGCCTGCACCGCGAGGAACGCGAGCTGACCCTCGTGCTCGCGGTCGACATCTCCGGGTCGTCCGATTTCGGCTCCGGCGACCAGTCCACGCGCGAGCGCGCCGCCGAGGTCGCGGCCACGCTTGCCGTCTCCGCCCTCAAGGCCGGCGACAAGGTGGGCCTGCTGCTCTTCAGTGACAACGCGGAGCACTGGGTGCCCGCGCGCAAGGGCCGACGGCACGTCCTGCGGGTGGTGCGCGACATCCTCCTCCACCCCGCGCAATCGCGTCGGACCGCCTTCTCGCGCCCGCTGCGTCGGTTGGCGCGCGCGGTGCGGCGCCGCGCCGCGGTCTTCGTCCTCTCCGACTTCCTCCCGGGCGCCGAGGGCACCGAGGCGATGGTCGCCGCGCTGGGCGAGCTCAACGCGCGCCACGATGTGGCCTGCGTCCACCTCGTTGACGCGCGCACCCGCACCCTGCCCGACGCCGGCCGCCTCGCGCTCGAGGATGCAGAGACCGGCGAGATCCTCGAGGTCGACACGGGCTCGCCCGCCGTCCGCGCGGCCTTCGCGGAGCGCGGCGCCGCCCGCCTGGCGGAAACCGAGTCCGCCCTGCTGCGCGCGGGAGTCGACACCGTGCGCCTGGACCAGGAAAGCGCACCGGGACCTGCGCTCTCGCGATTCTTCGAGCACCGCCGACGCCGCCGATGAGCCAACCCGACGCCGAGACCTTCGTCCTGCTCGGGCCCAGGCCCGAGGTCGCCCCGTCCTGGCTCGAGTCGCACGGCCTCGCGCTCGCGGCGGCGCTCGCCGTTCTCGCCATCCTCGCCTGGGGAATCATCCGTTTGCTGCGACGCCGAGGCGCCGAGCGTGCCGACCCCGCCGAGACCTTCCGGGCCCAGCTCGCGGCCGCACGCTCGGCCGCGACCCACCGACGCGCCGCGTTCGCCGCGGAGGCGCTCCGCACCTACCTGGCCGCGCTGACACCCGCGGCCGCGACCGGACTGACCACGGAGGAGCTCGCCGCCGCCGCGGTGCGCTCGCCGCTGCTCGCCACCGCGACCGACCCAATCCTGCGCGCGCTGCGCGCCGCCGACCGCGCCAAGTTCGGCGGCTCCACCGATGACGGCGCCGAGACACTGGCCCTGGCCGAGCTGGCCTTCGCCAACCTCGAGCTGGCAAGGCAAGCGCTCTGGAAGGAGGTCTCGGCATGAACCACCTGCCGCTTGGCTTCGAGTTCGAGCATCCCGCCGCGCTGCTCCTGCTTGCCCTGCTCCCGCTCTGGTCGTGGCTCCGAGGTCGCGCGGGCCGCTCGGGTGCGCTCACCTATCCCGACGCCAGCCTGCTCGCGGGTATCGGGCGACCGGTACGCGAGGCGGCCGGCCGGCTGCGGCCCTTCCTCCGCCTGCTCACCGCGGCCTGCCTCATCGTCGTGCTCGCCGGACCGCGCACCGCCAACCGCGAGGTCGAGCGAGACTCTGAGGGCGTCGACATCTTCATCGTGGCGGACCTCTCCTGGTCGATGCTCGCCATGGACATGGATGCGCCCGAGAAGGAGGTCACGCGCTGGGCGGCGAGCCGGCAGGTCATCCACGACTTCGTGAAGAACCGACCGGACGACCGAATCGGCGCGGTGGTCTTCTCCGGCAAGCCCTACCTGCTCAGCCCGCTGACGGTGAACAAGGAGTGGATCGACAAGGGGATCAACCGGATGCACATCGGCATCATCCGCGAGGTCGGCACCGCCATCGGCGACGCCATGGCGATGGCCGTCGACCGGATGAAGTCGCTCCCCAAGAAGTCATCCAAGGTCATCATCCTCCTCACCGACGGGGACGACAACCAGAGCAAATCCGTCATGCCGGTGCCCTCGGCCGAGTTGGCCGCCGCCTTCGGTATCCGCGTCCACACCATCGGGCTGGGCAAGGACGAGCCGACGATGCTGCCGCAGTTCAACGTCCAGACCGGCGAGATCCTCCGCGACCCGCTCGGCCGGCCGATCCCGATGCAGACCATCAACCCCGCCAACTACGAGATGCTCAAGACCATGGCGAAGGTCGGTGGCGGCAAGTTCTTCCGCGCCCTCGACCGAGAGCAGCTGCGCCGCGTCTACGCCGAGATCGACCGGCTGGAGCGGACCGAGGTGCGTATCCGCGAATCCGTGAGCTACGATGACCATCGGCTGGCCTGGCTGTCGGCCGCCGCGCTCCTGCTCCTCGCCGAGATGCTCTGGGCGCTCCGTCGCCAGCGCGCCCCCTGAGCCATGGACTTCTCCGACCCCCATCTCGCGCGTCCCTGGGTGCTCTGGCTCATCGCCCCCGCCGCGCTCGCTATCTTCGGGCTGCTGCGTTTCGGCGCCCACCGCAGGGCGGGCGCGCTCGGACGCTTCGTCTCCGAGCGGATGCTCGCCCGCTCCGGTCGCAACGACTCACCTGGACGACGTCTGGCCAAGGAGCTGCTCCTCTGCGCGTCCGCCCTACTGCTCGGCGTCGCGCTCGCCGGGCCGCGCTGGGGCGTCGAGGTGACCACGTCGACCGCGCAGAGCGAGGACGTGGTCTTCGTCCTCGACACCTCGCGCTCGATGCTGGTCAAGGACATGCGTCCCTCGCGGCTCGAGCGGGCGAAGAGCTCGATTGCCGCGTTCGTCCGCCGCAAGGGCACGGGCAGCGTCGGGCTCGTTGCCTTCTCCGGGCAGGCCTTCCTGCAATGCCCCCTGACACGCGACTACGACGCCTTCTTCCGCACACTGAACGAGACCGACACCCGCGCCATCCCTGTGCCCGGCACCGACCTCGCACGGGCGCTCGAGGAGGCCGAGGGCGCCTTCGTCGCCAACCGGAACCGCAAGCTGGTCATCCTGCTCACCGACGGCGAGGACCTCGAGGCGGGCGGCGTCGACGCCGCGGGCAAGCTCGCGCGCAAGGGCCTAGTGGTCCACACCGTCGGCGTCGGCACCCAGTCTGGAGGCCAGATCACCGTGGTCGGGCCGACGGGCACGCCCGACGCGCTCCGCGACGAGGAAGGCAACGCCGTGACCAGCCGCCTCGACGAGTCGACCCTGACCAAGGTGGCCGCCGCCACGGGCGGACGCTACGTGCGGCTCGGACAGGCCGGCGAGGGCATGGAAGCCCTCCGCCTGGCCATCCAGGCAGGCACGGACGCCGCGAATGACGACCGGCGCGGCATCCCGCGCGAGGACCTCTTCGCCGCCGCCGCCCTGCTCCTGCTCGTCATCGAATCCCTGCTTTCCACCCGCCGAAACCGATGAGAACCCTCCTCGCCATCCTCGCCGGAGTCGCCGTCGCCCACGCCGCGGACAACGGCGCGCAACCTGAGTTCGCCGAGCTCGATGCCCGCGAACTCCATAACCTCGGCACGCAACGGCTAGCGCAGAAGGACATCACTGGCGCCGAGGATGCGCTTCGAGCCTCGCTCGAGCGCGACCGCGACGCACTGCGGCCTGGCACGCTTCATAATCTCGGGCACGTGCGCTTCGGCCGCGGACGAGAGGCGCTCGGCGGCAAGACCCGCGGCGATATCACCGACCTCTCCATCGCCCGGTCCTACGTCGAGGCCGCGGACGCCGATATCGACGACATCGGCGACATGATCGCCTTCCTCGACCGCGAGAAGGCGGCCAAGCGCGAGCCCGACTACACCGGGGCCGTCAGCACACTCGGTTCCGCCATCAATACCTTCCGGACGATGAAGAAGGAGTCGATTCCGGCCGCGGACAAGCATCTCACCCACCGAGCCGGCGTCATCGCGGCCTGGACCCGCTCAGTCGGCGACTTCCGCGGGGCGCACGAGCTGGACAACGCGGACACCGACGCGAAGACCAACGCCGACCGCATCGAGGAGCTCCTGCGCTCCTTGCGCAAGGAGACCGAGGCCCTCCAGGAGGCGCAGGCCGACCAACGTCGCAAGCTCGAGGAACTGCGGGCGGCGATCAAGGAACTGATCAAGCGCATCCCGCCGGACAAGCTGCCCGAGAGCGCGGCGGGCGAGGGCGAGGACGACGACTTCGGCTTGGGCCAGAAGCAGCCGCAGGGCGGTTCTGGCAACAAGCAATCCGAGGACGGCGCCGAGGGTAAGATGAGCGAGCAGGAGGCGCGCAACACACTCGAGGGCATCAGGGACGAGCTCGGTCGTAAGATGTCGACCACAGGCAACAAGGGCGCACCGGGCTCCGGTGGCAAGCCGGGCGAACGCAAGGGCAAGGACTACTGAGATGCGCAACCCGCTCGCGATTCTCCTGCTGCTCCTGCCGCTCATCCTCGCGGCCGCAGATACCGCGACCGTGCGCATCGTGCCCCGCGAGCTAACGCCGGGGCAGCCTTTCCAGATGGAAATCGCCATCACCTCGACGGATGACTTCCCGGGACCCGCGCTGCGCATCAGCCGCGAGTTGCCGGCCATCGAGGACATCCCTCTGCGCTTTTCCACGCAGCGGATCGAGTCCGGGAACGTCACCACCCTGGTCGTGAACGGCGTCGCACCCCAGACACCGGGCGACTACACCATCCCGGGCTTCACCGCCACGCTCGCCGTCCGCAAGGTGAGCATCCCGGCGACGCGACTGACCGTGAAGCCGGCACCCCCGGGTGCCACGACAGGCTTCGCCCGTTTCTCACTGGAGATGCCCGAGCGCGTCTTCTACGTCGGTGAAACCGTGCCAGCGCGCATCATCCTGCGCAACGGCACCGATGAGCGGGTGATGGGGTTCTACGGTGTCGAGGCCAGCGGCGAGGGCCTGAGCTGCCGCAACCAGGGCCAGGTCCCACGCGCCGCCGATGCCGACGCCCCCTTCGCCTCCGAACTCGATGTCACACCGACGCAGGCCGGACAACTGGAACTGCGCGTCGGCGGGGTGGCCTTGGTTGAGGGGGCGCGCAACGACCCCGGAGCCTCGCGCCAGAGACCATTCCAGTTCACCCGCAAGCTGCGCGTGCGACACGTCCCCGAGCAAGGTCAGCCCGCTGACTGGACCGGCGCCGTCGGCACACTGGAGGCCGGCGCCATTACTCTCTCCAATCCCGAGCCTGGCATTGGCGAGCCGACCGTCCTGTCACTCACCCTCAAGGGCAAGGGTAACCTCGACCGCCTACTCGCGCCCGAGGTGCCGCATGGCGATGCCTGGGATGTGCAGATAGCCGTTGCGCCGCGCAGCGGACGCTCCTCCGGACAACGCACCTTCGCCTATACCCTCATTCCGCGCTTGCCCGGCACGTTGCGCACACCCGCGGTGCGCGTCAGCTTCTTCAATCCCGACACGGCGAAGTTCGAGCGCATCGAGTTTCCGTCGCTCGAGGTCAAGGTCACGGGACAGGCTCCGACCCAGGTCGAGCTTGTGGCCATCGACCCGGCTGCACCCGCCGCCACCGCCGCGAGCGCAGCTGCGCGCGTGACCGAGCTGGCAGATCCCCAGGTGGACATGGGGCAGGCGAGCGCGGAGATGCCGCTGCTCGCCCGCCCCGGGACACTGGTCTGGACCCAGCTGGGTGCCTTGCTCGCCTTGGCCACCGGACTCGGATGGGCGGCACGCCGTGACTGGCTTGCCCGACATCCCGAGCTTGTCCGTCGACGCAAGGCGCTCTCGGCGCTGCGCGCGGCAAGGCGTCGCCTGCGCCGGGCCGAGCGCGCCGGCGCCGGCGATCTTCATGCCGCCGCCGCGGTCGAGGCACTACGCGCAGGATCCGCCGTGCGCGTCGCAGCAAGCGACGTGGCATTGACCGCCGATGACGTCCTCCGTGTCGCGCCGGAATTGCACAAACCGGAGGCGGTGCGCGCCGTTTTCCGCCGAGCCGACGGCACACGCTTCGGTGGACAGCCCGCACCCGACACCCTCTCCCTGCATGCGGACGTGGAACGCTGCATCGCCCAGCTGGAGGCACACCTATGCGACTGATCCTCATCCTGCTCTCGGCCGTGGCCGCCGCTTCCGGAACGAGCGAGCGCGAGGAGGCGGCACGCAAGGCTTACCTAGCCGGAGATTCCGCCACGGCACTTGAGACCTGGTCCGCGCTTTGCCAGGAACAAGGCGTCACCGCTCCACGACTCGCCGCGATGGGCAACGCCGAGTGGAAGCTCGGACGGCGCGGGCGCGCGATGGTCTGCTGGGAACGCGCACTATCCATGGACCCGGGGAATCCAGTCGCCCAGGCAGGCATCGCGCACGCCACAGCGGTGGGCGGCGTCGACCGCCCCACGCCGACTTGGCAGGAGCGCTATGCGTCGACCTTCGCTCCCAACACCTGGACTTGGCTGGCGGTGGGCTCCCTCTGGACACTGCTACTGACCTGGGGCTGGCCGCGAATCCGCGGACACAAGCTGACTGAGCTCCACCACCGCCTGCTCCTCGCTTCCTTCACGATTCTGCTCCTTGCCGGACCGGGCGCATGGGGCAGCTGGACCTCCGGCCGGCGCGCCGTGATGCGCCTGCCCGACGCCGCAATCAAGCTGACGCCCACCGCGCTCGGCGAGCCGCTCTCCCAGGTCGGCGAGGGCGATGTGGTTCGCACCCAACGCGTGCTCAACCGGCACGTGCGCGTCGAGCTACCCGGCGGGCAGACCGGCTGGGTGCCGCAGGATGCGATCGAGTCTGTCTGGGGCGTGACACCGCCGCGCTCGCTCGACGCCACGGCGCAACCTTGAGAGTTTCCTCTCGCCCGTCGGTCACCGCGCGGGTTGGATGACGCGTGCGCATCCTTGACCGATACGTGCTCCGCGAAACCGCGGTCGCAGCGGCCACCGCCACCGGGGGCTGCGTCTTCGTCATGGTCGCTGGTAGTGCCGTCCGCCAAATCGCTGGGGAGGTCGCCGCGGGCCGCGTCGACCTGGGTGAGGCGGTCGAGCTCTTCGGACTACTTATCCCCGGCGTCGTGCCCTACGCCCTGCCCCTTGGCATGCTGACCGGTGTGCTCATCGCCTTCGGTCGGATGGGCTCGCAGCAGGAACTCACCGCGATGAAGTCCGGCGGCATCCCGCTCGTGCGCGCTGCGCTTCCTGCCATCCTGCTCGCCGCCTGCCTCGCCCTCGCGTGCTGCTGGATCAACCTCGAGCTGGCGCCCCGGGCTAACACCACCTACCGCGTCATGCTGACGGGCGCCGGCTCGGACAATCCGGCCGCCGCCATCGTCCCTGGCGAGTTTTGCCGCAACTTCCCTGGCGTCGTCCTCCGCGCAAGCGGACGGAAGGACGACGTACTCACCGACCTCTGGGTTTGGCAGATGGATGACACCGGGCGAGTGACTCAGGCCGTGCAAGCACGCCAAGCCCGCATCACCCGCATCCCCGGCGGTGAAGGCAAATCCGACCTCGTGCGCATCGCTGCGAAAGATATCCGCATCGAACGTCCACAGGGCAGCGAGGAGAGTCCGCGACCTTCGACACACGCCTCCTTGGGCGAGGCAAACTTCGAGTTTCCGGTCGCCCGGACCGAGTCGGCTGGCACCCGCAAGCTGCGCTGGCTAACCACGAGCGAGCTGCTCGACGCGATGGAGACAGGTTGGCAGGTCAAGCCAGGGGCAACCCCGCGTGAACTCACCATCGCGCGACTCGAACCGCTCAAGCAGCTAAACTCACACCTCGCATCCGCCGTCTCGGTGCTGACCCTTTCCTTGCTCGCGGTGCCCTTGGCCGTGCGGGTCGGCCGCCGCGAGACGTTCGTGAATGCCGCGGTCGCCCTCGGCGTGGCGCTCTCCTTCTACGTTCTCTCGGCGATGACCGCCTGGGCGAAGGCGCCCGAGGTGCACCCCGAGCTGCTCATCTGGGTCCCCAACGCAGTCGTGCTGGTGGCCGCGGTCATCCTGCTCCGTCGGGCCTCCCAGCACTGAGCACTCAGCGCTCGGCGCGGTACCAGGCGAAGAACGCTCGTCCCATGTGCCAGAGCGAGAAGACCTCGTTCACGACCTTCATCAGTGAGGCACCAAGTACTTGGTCCTCCTGTGCGTCGAAGCGCGTAACACGCGGCGCGAGGCGGTAGGTCTCATAGAGAGGGTGTGCGTGGTCGAAGATGAGCGCGAACCAGAGCGGCAGGTCCGCAACCATCAGGGCGAAGGCATAGAGCAGCACCCCACCATGGCCCAGCGGAGGCAACACGCGCGAGGGCGAGGCCAGGGGCCAGACGAGCAGGAGCGCCGGGAGGAACATGCACCAGTGCTCGACGATATGGACCGTCCGATCGCGCAACGCCCACTCATAAAGCTCGGGGAAGTGCCAAGCCGAGAAGCTCAGGTTGAAAACCACGGCGGCGACCACGGGGTGAGTCAGGAACCGCAACACCGAACAGGCACGTGGATGCCGACGGAGCCAGGGATCAAGCAACTCCGGCGGCAACCCCGAGACCACCAACGGCGCGGAGACATAGATGAGCAGCATGTGCTGCAACATGTGGGCCGAGAAAAGGTAGCCCTCGCCAAGTTGGTCGAGCGGCGAGCCCACCGCGATGAAGGCCACGAACACCCCGAGGTGGAAACGCACCGAGGGCCAGACCGGGTAGGCCGAGCCCGGCGCAAGCCGGTCGCGCAGCGGGCCACAGGCCATGGCATAGGCCCAGCTGACGCCCACCACCAGAAGCAGGAGGAGCGGCTCGGTATGCCAGTGGAGGGGAATCGTCACGTCAGGAAGGACGGCGCCAGGCGGCGCGCACCTGACGCACCCGCATCAGGCGAACCAAAGGGTGTCGACCCGGTCGAACGAGAAGAGCGCGATGAGCGCGGTGAAGGTGACGCAGGCGAGCATCAGACCAGAGAGGAAGAGCCAGAAGAGCAGGCGAGCGTCGTAGATCAGGTGCATGAACCACAGCACCACCGCGAAGAACTTGACCACCGAGAGAATGGCGAGGACCGCAAGGATGAGCAAGGCGGGCAGCGGGAGGAAGATGACGACAATCTCGCCGCCGGTGATGACCGCCAGCCAGAGGGCCAGCGTGATGAAGTGGTGATAGCGGCGGGTCTCCTCGGCGAGGAAACCGGCGTCGACGGCGGTGGCGGCGGGCGCGGACATGGGGAGAGGGGCTTAGGAGAGTGCGGCGGCGGGTCCCCAGATGCCATTCGGCCCGAGGTACTCGACGAGGTAGACGACGGTGAAGATGATGATCCAGACGATGTCGACGAAGTGCCAGTAGAGGCCGGCGATCTCGACGTCGAGGGCGCCGCCATGGCCACCGAGCTTGCCGGTGAAGCTGTAGAAGTAGAGCAGCACGAGCCAGAGCACGCCAATGGCGACGTGCGTGCCGTGCGTCCCCGTCAGGACATAGAAGGTCGAGCCGAAGACGCTGTTCTGGATGGTCAGACCCTTGTGGTAGAAGTGGGTGAACTCATACACCTGGCAGCCTAGGAAAATCAGGCCGAACAGGATGACGCCGAGCACATTGCGCCGGAACGAGGCCAGCTGCCCCTTGTGCATCGCGGAGACGGCGAGCGCCATCAGGAACGACGACATCAGGAGGATGAAGGTCGAGAACGAGGTCAGCTCGATGTCGAAGAGTCCCTGGATGAAGCGCGTGTGGCCCTCGGCGTCGGTGAAGCCCGACGGGTAGAGCTTGCGGTAAAGGAGGTGGGTCGAAATGAGCGTCCCGAAGAACATGCAATCCGAGGCCAGAAACAGCCACATGATCAGCTTCTTGTGGTCGATTCCCGTGGACGTCGGGGCGTGGGCGGAGTCAGACATGTCTGGAAGGGGTGGAAGTTAGCGGACGGCGGCCGTGGACGCGGGTGCGGTCGGCGAGGGCGCGGGGGTGCGGAGGTGGTAGCCACCCGGACCCTCGATGGCCCAGAGCCAGATACCAAGGAAGAGCACGCCGAGACCAGCGATGACCATCCAACCAATGTGCGGGATGCCCATCGCCATCATCGGCAGGCCGAGTCCGGCAATGAGGAAGCCGAGCGAGGCAAGGAGCGGCATCCAGGATTGGCTGGGCATATGGACGCCATCGGGTCCGCCGTCGGCCAGTGCGCCGATGCGATTGGCGCCATGCTTGTGCTCGAACCAAGCGTCACGCGCGGCGACGACCGGGGTCTGCGCGAAGTTGTAGGCGGGCACGGGCGAGGGCAGCGACCACTCAAGGGTGCGACCATCCCAGGGATCGTTGCCGCAGCGCTTGCCGCGCAGGGCGGTCCATGCCAGATTGGCGAAGGCAAGGAAGACGCCGAGCCCGAGGATGTAGGCGCCGACCGTGGCGACGAAGTTCCAGTCCTCCCAGCCGTAGCCAGCCTGGTAGGTGTGCGTGCGGCGCGGCTGCCCGGCGAGACCGAGGTAGTGCATCGGGCCGAAGGCGAGGTTGAAGCCGACGATGACCATGCCGGAGGCGACGTAGGCCACGACGGCGTTGGGCATGCGACCGAAGATCTTCGGGAACCAGAAGTAGAGTCCGGCCATCAGGCCGAGGAGCACGCCGCCGAGCAGCACGTAGTGGAAGTGCGCGACGACGAAGTAGGTGTCCTGCTGCTGCGAGTCAGCCGGGGCCGAGGAGTGCATGATGCCGGAGAAGCCCCCGCACATGAACATCCAGATGAAGCCGAGCGAGAGGACCATCGGCGGGGTGAAGCGCACGCGGCCGCCCCAGATGGTGCCGACCCAGTTGAAGATCTTCACGCCCGTGGGCACGGCGATGGCCATGGTGAGGAGCGAGAACGCGGCGGTCGGCACGGGGCCGAGGCCGGTGGTGAACATGTGGTGGCTCCAGACGGCGAAGCCGAGGAACCCGATGACCGCGCCGGAGAAGACGATGATTGGGTAGCCGAAGAGCGGCTTGCGGGAGAAGGTCGGCAAAATCTCCGAGACGATGCCCATCGCGGGCAGCACGAGGATGTACACCTCGGGGTGCCCGAAAATCCAGAAGAGGTGCTGCCAGAGGATGGGCTGCCCACCGTTGGTCGGATTGAAGAAGTTGGCGCCGAACTGGCGGTCGAACATCAGCTCGATAAGCGCCACGGTGATGGCGGGGAAAGCGAGGATGATGAGGAAGGCGGTGACCAGCGTCATCCAGGTGAAGACCGGGAGGCGCATCATCGTCATCCCGGGCGCGCGCAGGTTGAAGATGGTGACGATGAAGTTGAACGAGGCCGCGAGCGAGGCGACGCCGAGGATCTGGATGCCGATGATCCAGAAGTCGGTGCCCACGCCGGTGAAGCGCTGCGCCTGCAGGGCCGCGTTGGCCTGGCCGAAGGTGCCGGAGAGCGGGGCGTAGGAGAACCATCCGTTGGCGGGCGCGAAGTCGGTGTAGGTGAGCGCCCGGTACCACTCGTAGCCGGCGAACCAGCCCTTGAGGTGCCCAAGCTCGAAGAGCCAGGAGGCGTTGAGCACGGTGGCCCCGAAGACGAAGGTCCAGAGCGAGAAGGCGTTGAGCCGAGGGAAGGCGACGTCGCGCGCGCCGATCTGGAGCGGCACGAGGAAGTTGAAGAATGCGGCCGAGAGGGGCATCACGCCGAGGAAGATCATCGTCGTCCCGTGCATGGTGAACATCTGGTTGTACATGCGCGCCGAGATGAAGTCGTTGTTCGGCTGCGCGAGCTGCGTGCGGATGGCGAGGGCCTCGACGCCGCCGAGCAGGAAGAAGAACATGGCGAAGGCGCCGTAGAGGATGCCGATCTTCTTGTGGTCGACCGTGGTCAGCCAGTCGAGGAGGCCGGTCGTGCGGTCAGGACGAACGAGGCCGATGTCGCTCCGCTCAACAGGGAGCTCGGTCTTGTCGGTGACGGGGGCGTGGTGGGCGGCGTGGGCCATGGGATTCAAATAGGTCGGGGGTTCACTTCAGCGTCATCATGTACTCGACGAGCGCATCGAGCTCCGCCTGCGTGAGGCGGACCTTCGTCTCATTGAGGCCGGCGACGTTGAACATCTTGTAGTAATGCATGCGGTTGCCCGGCTTGATGTCGTCGGGGTGCAGCGGCTTGCCCGCGGCGTCGACGAGCACGCCGGACGAGCCGACCCACGCGGCGAGATTGCGACGCTGGAGAGCAGGGTCGATCGGGGCGGAAACCTCCGTGTTGCCCTTGGCATCGAGCGCGCGCTGCGTCGCGGGGTCGCGGTGATCAAGCCAGGCGCCGGCCAGCGAGGTGCGCGAGGCCACGTGCGTCAGATCAGGACCGAAGGCACCAGCGTCGTACTGTCCGCCGACCCGGTGGCACATCGCGCAGGTCTTCTGGGCGAAGAGCGCCTTGCCCTGGGCGGCGAGCGAACCGGCCGCGGGCTCGGGAGCGGGCGCGCGCTGCGACTCAACCCAGGCGGCGAACTCGGCGGGCTCGACGACCTTGCAGCGGAAGAGCATGTAGGCGTGTGAGTCGCCGCAGAACTCGGCGCACTGTCCGTAGTAAAGGCCGACCTCGTCGCCCTGGATCCACATGTGGTTGCGACGTCCGGGAATCATATCGACCTTGCCGGCGATCTTGGGAACCCAGAAGGAGTGGATGACGTCCTCGGAGCGAAGATTGATGCGGACGGCCTTGCCACGCGGGATGACCAGTTCGTTCGGGACCGTGCGCTTGGCCTCCTGGGTGAGACCGAGCTGCGGGTACTCGAAGCGGAACCACCACTGCTTGCCCACGACGTCGATGGTGAGGACCTCCTCGGCGACCTTGGGGTCGATCTTGCCCGTGTACCAAGCGGAGAGCTTCGAGGCCGGACGCGACTCGGCGGGAACATCGTCCATGTACCAAATCGCCTCGAGGGTCGGAATCGCGATGACGACGAGGGCGGCGACCGAGGCCATGATCAGGCCGATTTCGACCAACGGATTACCATGTCCCTGCTCAGGGGGAGGCGCGTCCTCCTGGCCCGGACGCTCGCGGTAGCGAACGACGGCGTAGACGAGCGCGCCGCCGACGAGGATGAAGAGCACGAGGGACAACCAGACCGTCGCCATGAACACATCGAACTGCACGGCGGCGAGTGGACCCTTGGGATCCATCGCGGACTGACGCCCCATCCATTCCGCCTTGGAGCAGCCGGTGAGAACCAAGACCATCAGTGGAATCAGGCAGGTCGACAGAAGGCGGCGCACAACGGAAAGCATGGAGCGGAAGTATCCCAAGGTTAGGAACGGAAAAAGCGGGGGATGTCAGCGAAATACGGCGCCAGCCGGGCGCGGTGACTTGGAATAGCCCCTTGAACGAATCATGCGCGTTAATAATTCATAAAACTATGCTGATGAGGGTTTTATGTTTTTACTTTCCATTAATTACTCTAATCTGCAAACCGCAGGGCTCTTCTGACGGGACGGGGAAGGGTTGACCCCCCTCTGTGTGCCCTTGAGGAAGACCGAGATGCTTTGGACGAGCCCGCATGGACGACCCCTGCCTGACTGGCGGGAACGCACCCTGCTGATGGGCATCCTCAACGTCACTCCCGATTCATTCTCGGATGGCGGCGTGTGGTCGGAGCCCGAGGCCGCGGCCGAGCGCGCCGCCGAGCTGCACGCCGCGGGTGCCGACGTGATCGACATCGGAGCCGAGTCGACACGTCCCGGTGCAAACCCGGTCGAGGAAGCCGAGGAGTTACGTCGGCTCCTGCCCGCCATCCGCGCAGTGCGCGCGCGGCTGCCGCAGGTGCCAATCTCCGCCGACACCTACCGACCGAAGGTGGCGGAGGCGGCCATTGCGGCCGGCGCCGACATGCTCAACGATGTCTGGGGCGGGGTCGCCGTCGCGCAGAGGCCGAGCCTAGCCGCGGTCGCAGCAGCTTGCCGGTGCCCATGGATCCTGATGCACAACCGGGAGCGCCCGGTGTATGCTGACTTCTGGCCCGAATTACTGGCCGACCTACGGGGTGCCATCGCCCGCGCCGAGGCGGCCGGCGTGGCGCGCTCGCAACTCTGGATCGATCCAGGCTTCGGCTTCGGCAAGGACGCCGAGCTGAACCTGGAGGTGCTCGGACGGCTCTCGCGGGTCACGTCGCTCGGGCTCCCCGTGGTCCTTGGCACCAGCCGCAAGTCCACGCTCGGACGCGTGCTCGGCGAACCCGACCCGATGCGAAGGGGTGCGGGCGACGCGGCCACCGCTGCCTGGGGTATCGCTCAAGGGGCAGCGATGCTCCGGGTGCATGACATCGCCGCCTTGCGCCCTGTGGCCAAGATGGCTGACGCGCTTCGTGCCGGACGCCAGTGGCGAGCCGGCTGACGCGGCTCCGGACAGAGCCACCCCCTGGTTGCCCGACTAGGATTCGAACCTAGACAGACTGAGTCAGAGTCAGTCGTGCTGCCATTACACCATCGGGCAGGCGACAGGGGAGTGGAGCCAGCAGTCGGACTTGAACCGACGACCTGCCGCTTACAAGGCGGCTGCTCTACCAACTGAGCTATGCTGGCGACCCTCAGGGCTGTCCAGCATTTTGAGGCCGCAGGCTCGGTCAACCCCTTAACCCATGGGATTGGAGTTGAAGCCCCCACCCCCTCCGCTGTTAAGGTTTAGGACCCCTCTCCCCTACCATGCGCCTGAACCAAAACCTCCTCGTCGCCTGCTCCGCGCTGCTTATCGGCTGCTCGTCCTCCCCCAGCGAGTTCGAGGAAGAGGTGACCTTCACCTCCACGCCCGACCGCGCGATGGTCGAGATCGACGGCGTCCGCGTCGGGCGCACGCCCATCCGCGTTGTCCTCGACCGCACGCGCAACCACGAGGTCATCGTGGGCAAATCCGGCTACGAGGTGAAGCAGACCGTGCTGCGTCCGGGTCTGCGCAATGGAGACTTTGGCTTCGGCGAGGACGTCAAGTTCGAGCTGGCACCCGACAACGGCGCGCCCAACGACATCGCCGAGGAAGACATGGCCGCGTTCAACCGCGCCAAGGTCCTCGCCGACGCACCCTTCGGCGTCGACCCCGCAATCTACGGCACCCTCGAGGGCGACCTGCTCGACGCCAGGCAGGCGGCCGAGCGGCTGAGCGCGCTCGCCGTCGCCGCGCGCAAGAACGTCACCACTGCGCAAGAGCGCCTCGCCAAGGTCGTGGCTGACGCCAAGGCACAGGCCGAGAGCGGTGCCGTCCAGGCCACCACCAAACTCGAGAGTTCCGAATCGGCGCTCAAGTCCGCCCTCGCGGACGCCAAGGCCGCCGAGGAGCAGGCCGATGCCGCGCAGAAGGTCGTCGCCGAGCGCATCGCATTCCTCGAGTCGCTGAAGGCGCAGGGACAACCCGAGCCCAAGGCCGCCGTCGAGGAGGTCGCCGCCGCCAAGGCGAACGCCGAGGTCGCCGAGCAGAAGCTTGCGCGCGCGCAGACCGCCGTCGCCGAGGCCACCGCCGCCCTCAACGCCGCCGCCGAGGCCAAGGCCAAGGCCGCGAAGGGGCTCGACACGGCCCGCATCGAGGCGCTCACCAAATCCGCCGAGGCCAATCGCAACACGAGCGAGGAGCTGGCCGCCCGAATTGAGATTTCATCCCGCGTGATCGCCGCGCGTGTCGAGGAGCTCGCCAAGCAGATTGCCGAGGGCAAGGCGGAGGACGCCAACAGCGTCGCCCTGCTCGCCGCCGCCCGCAAGGAGAACGCCGAGCTCAATGTCCAGCTCGCCGCCGCCCGCAACGCCGAGGCGCAGGCGGCCGCCGCCGAGGCCGACAAGTCGCTCGCCGGGGCCAACGAGAAGGTCGTGTCCCTGGAGCAGAAGCTCGCCGAGGCCAGGCTCGCCGTCGAGGCCAAGGACCGCGAGAACCGCGCCCGCACCTACGCCGAATACACCGCGCGCAAGGGATTGCTTGAGCGACGCCTCCGCACCGGAGAGCTCAGCAAGGACGGCTACGCCGAGGCCCTGGCCGAACTCGACAAGGAGCTGCGCAACCGCTGAGGTCGCCCGAAGTCCCGAGAAGCCCGGCCCTGTGGCCGGGCTTTTTTGTTGGAAGAGAGGACGGCGCTCGGCAGGTTGAAGCCATGTCCGAGACCCTGAGCCGCACGCCTCTCCACGCATTCCATGTCGCCCACGGAGGCCGCATGGTGCCCTTCGCCGGCTGGGAGATGCCCGTGCAGTACACCGGAATCATCGAGGAGCACCTTGCGGTGCGCCGCGCCGCCGGGCTCTTCGACGTCAGCCACATGGGCGAGTGCCGTGTCACCGGCCCCGATGCGGCGACTTTCCTCGACCGCGTGATGACAAACACCATGGCGACCATCCCGGTCGGCCTCGCGCGCTACACCATTCTCTGCCAGCCCGATGGCGGTTGCGTCGACGACCTCATCGTCTACCGGCTCGGCGCCGAGGAGTTCCTGATCTGCCTCAACGCCTCCAACGCCGCCAAGGACATCGCCTGGCTGCGCGCCCAGGTCGGCACGGCCCGCGTGACCATCGCCGACGAGTGCGCGCAGTGGGCCCAACTCGCGCTCCAGGGGCCGCTCGCCGAGACCATCCTCGCCACGCTGACGCCCGCCCCGCTCGCCGGCATCAAGCGCTTCGGCTTCGTCACCACATCCGTCGCCGGCGCCGCCGGCTGCATCGTCTCCCGCACCGGCTACACCGGGTCACCCGGCTTCGAGATCTACCTGCCCGCCGCCGCCGCGAACCAGGTGGCCGAGGCCATCCTCGCCGCCGGCAAGCCCCATGGGCTGCTCCTCTCCGGCCTCGGCTGCCGCGACTCGCTCCGCTTAGAAGCCGGCTATCCGCTCTACGGACATGAAATCTCCGAGTGCATCTCACCCATCCAGGCCGGCCTCGGCTGGACGGTGAAGTTCACCAAGCCTGACTTCATCGGTCGCGAGGCGCTCAAGCGCCAAGCCGACGGCAACCTACCGTCCTCGGTCGTGCTCTTCTCCCTAAACGACCGCCGCATCGCGCGCCAAGGTACGCCCGTGCTCTCGGGTGAGACCAAGGTCGGCGAGGTCCTCTCGGGCACGCTCTCCCCGATGCTGAACAAGCCGATCGGCACGGCGCTCGTCGCCGCAGGCGCCCTGGCCAAGGGCGGCCTGACCATCGACATCCGCGGGAACCGCATCCCCCTCGAGGTCTCGGCCGAGCCCTTCGTGAAGTGAGAGGTTGAATCCCGCCCCATCCCACCCTTCCCTCCCAACATATTCCCATGAGCAACCTCCCTTCCGACCTCCGCTACACCAAGGACCACGAATGGCTCCGGCTTGAATCCGACGGCACCGCCACCGTCGGCATCACCGACCACGCGCAGGCCGCGCTGGGCGACGTCACCTTCGTCGACCTCCCCAAGATCGGCGCCACCTTCGCCGAGCACGCCACT
Organism: Opitutales bacterium; assembly: GCA_049419705.1. Taxonomy (GTDB): domain Bacteria; phylum Verrucomicrobiota; class Verrucomicrobiia; order Opitutales; family UBA953; genus UBA8828. Next base: position 44,408 of record JBMSKH010000004.1, on the reverse strand, counting down.
TTCGGCACCGTCGAGTCGGTCAAGGCCGCCTCCGATCTCTACTGCCCTGTCGCCGGCACCATCGTCGCAGTCAACGCCGATCTCAACAACTCACCCGACCTCGTCAATCGCGAGCCCTACACCGGGGCCTGGATGATTCGCATCAAGCTGGACAATCCCGCCGCCGCGCAGGGACTGCTCACCGCCGCGCAGTACCAGGCGCTGCTTTGAGCGCCCGCGCGTTTCGCGCGCGAGAAAATGAAGGGCTGTATCGACATGCGCGAGCGCTTGCGCTCAGCCCCGCTGTGCCTAGGTTCAGCGCGTGTCCTTCGCCGAGGTCCATGCCATCCATCCCTGGGACGCCACCCGCGCCCGGATTGCGGCGCGCACCGAGGCTGACGTCCTCCGCGCCCTCGCGCGTGCGGAGTCCGGCGCCGCCGACCTCGCCGATTTCGAGGCCTTGATCTCACCGGCGGCCGCACCGCACCTTGAGGCCATGGCGCGCCTCAGCCACGCCCGCACCGTGCGCCGCTTCGGTCGCACGATGCAGATCTTCGCGCCCGCCTACCTCTCCAACGAATGCCAGAACGTCTGCACCTATTGCGGCTATAGCGCCGGCAATCGCGTCCCCCGCCGCACGCTGACCCCGCCGGAGATTCTCCGCGAGGCCGGCGCGCTGCGCCAGCTCGGCATCGACCACGTGCTGCTGCTGACCGGCGAGTCGAACAAGGTCGGGGTCGATTACTTCGTCCAAGCCCTCGACCTGCTCCGGCCGCACTTCGCCTCGCTGTCCATGGAGGTGCAGCCGCTCGAGATCTCCGAGTACGCGCGCCTGCGCCAGCACGGGCTCAACGCCGTGCTCGTCTACCAGGAGACCTATCACGCGGAGACCTACCTCACGCACCACCCCAAGGGACGTAAGTCGGATTTCCGCTGGCGCCTCGACGCACCCGACCGCGTCGGCGAGGCTGGCGTGCACAAGATCGGCCTCGGCGCGCTCATCGGGCTGGAGGACTGGCGCACGGAGTGCTTCTTCACCGCGCTCCACCTCGGCTGGCTGGAACGACGCCACTGGCGCAGCCGCTTCAGCGTCTCCTTCCCCCGGCTCCGCCCACACGCCGGCGACCTGCAACCCAAGGTCGAGATGAGCGACCGCGAGCTCGTGCAGGCCATCTGCGCCTTCCGCCTCCTGAACGGCGAGGTCGAGCTCGCCCTGAGCACCCGCGAGGGCGCGGCCTTCCGCGACCACGCCTTCCGTCTCGGCCCGACTGCGATGTCCGCGGGCTCGCGCACCAACCCCGGCGGGTACGCCGAGGGCTCGGCAGCCTCGCTCGAGCAATTCTCGATCGAGGACACCCGCTCGCCCGCCGAGGTCGCCGCCATGCTCGCCGCCAACGGCTACGAGGCCGTCTGGAAGGACTGGGACCCGTCCTACGACCGCGCCGCCGCGGCCACCCACTGAGATGCTCCGCGCCTGGCTCGAGCAACCCCTGCGCCCCGGCGCAACCACGGTCACCCTCTCGGCCGAGGAGAGCGGTCACCTCGTGCGCAGCCTGCGTGCGCGCCGCGGCGACACCGTCGTGCTGCTCGACGGCACCGGGCTCATCGCCGAGGGGCGCCTCGCGAGCGCCGATGGCGACGCCTCGGTCGTCGAGCTCCTCAAGGTCACGCGCGCGCCCGAGCCCACCCCGCGCATCACGCTCGTCCAAGCCATGCCCAAGGGCGGAACAATGGACGACCTCGTGCGCTCCGCGGCCGAGGCCGGAGCCGCCGAGATTCGCCCCCTGATGACCGCGCGCTGCGAGGTTCGTCTCGACGCCGACCGCGCCGCCGCCAAGGCCGAGCGCTGGCGCGACCAATGCATCGAGGCCTGCAAGCAGTGCGGCAACCCGTGGCTCGCCCGCGTCGCCACCCCCGCCAACTTCCGCAACTGGATCGACGCGCTGCCCCCGCCGGAGCCCGGCGAGCTCCGCCTCACGGCCTCGCTCGAGATCGACGCCACGCCCGCTGCACACCGCCGCCTCACGGATATCCGTCAGGTCACCTGGCTCGTCGGCCCCGAGGGCGATTTCACGCCCGAGGAGCTTGCCTCGGCCCGCCACGCCGGCTTCCTTCCTGTCTCGCTCGGACCCACGGTCCTCCGGGCCGAGAACGCCGCGCTCGCCTGCATCGTCACCACCCACCTCCTGCGCCAGCAGGCGGAGGGCTGAGGCGACGACATTAGGGTAAAGTCGACAGGCGGGAACCTGGCCCAGCACCCAGGGCATCAACCCCCCATCGGCGGGCTGGTCGGCCATCACCGAGCGACAGACGCTCCGCGCATGGACCCCCAAGAAAAGAACTCCCACCGTCTCGAGCACTTCCAAGCCCACTGTCATGCGCGCGAGCTGGCGGCGCAAACGCTACGGCTGCTGGCCCGGCCATCGGGCGGGCGCGCGGGCGGCGCGCTGGACGAGGCCATCACCACCACCTCGCTCTCGATCGCGGGCGAGCTGGCACGGGCGCACGCCCTGCCCGCGGACATGCCTGAGAAGAAGTCGGCGCAGAGGGACGCGCTGGGCGCCTGCGCCCGGCTGGAGTCGCACCTCATCGTGGCGCGGGAGATGAAGTTGCTCGGCGACCGCGATGTCGCGCAGCTCGAGGAGCGTCTGACATCGACGCGCATGCTCATCCACGGGCTGCTGCGAGCGCAGCCGCGGGATCGGGCCGAAGTCAGGCCTTCTTCCCCGGGGCCTTCGCGACGACCGCCTTCATCCGGCGGAGGATCTCGCGGAGGCGATCCCTGGGGCAGCCGAAGTTGAGCCGGACATGCCCCGGTCCCGAGAAATCGGCGCCGTTGCCGAGGCCGACACCGCCCTGCTCGAAGGCGGCATAGGGATCCTCGTAGCCGAGCGCCGTGGCGTCGAACCAGGCGAGGAAGCTGGACTGGGGACGCTGGCGGAGCACAAGACCCGGCATATCGCGGAGTTCCTGCTCGATGAGATCGAGGTTGCCGCGGAGGTAATCGACGCAGGCAAGCCGCCAGGGCTCGCCGTGCTCGAAGGCGGCCTCGGTCGCGGCGAGCCCGAAGACATTCTGGTCGAGCGAGAGGCCCTGGAGCAGTCGGCGGAAGCGGGTGCGCAGATTGGAATCGGTGATGATGGCGAAGCCGCAGGCGAGGCCCGCGACATTGAAGGTCTTGCTCGCGGCCATCAGCGTGATGGTGCGCCGGGCAGCGTCCTCGGAGAGCGTCGCGAAGACGGTGTGTCGCGCCGTCGGATCGAGGATGAGGTCGCAGTGGATCTCGTCGGAACAGACCAGCAGGTCGTGGCGCTTGGCGAGCTCGGCGACGCGCAGCAGCTCGTCGCGCGTGAAGACGCGGGCGAGCGGGTTGTAGGGACTGCAGAGCAGGAGCACCTTGGCCTCGGGCTGTGCGCAGGCCTTCTCGAGCGCGGGCCAGTCGAAGGTCCATTTGTCCCCCTCGAAGGCCATCGGGACCTTGAGCAGGCCGCGCTCGGAGAGCGCCGGCGCGTTCAGGAAGGGCGGGTAGACCGGGAAGGTGCTCACCACCGACTGACCGTGGGCGCAGCCGAGGCGGATGGCGCCGTGGATGCCCGGGACGAGCGAGGTGAGGAAGGTGACGGACTCGGGGCCGACCTCCCAGCCATGGCGCGCGCGCAGGTGCTTGGTCACGGCGGCGTAGGCGCGGTCGCGCTGCGCGGGGTAACCATAGACACCGTGCTGGGCGCGGGCGGTCAGCGCGGCGACGACCTCGGGCGGCGAGCGGAAATCCATGTCCGCGATCCAGGCGGGGATGATGTCGCGTCCTGCGTACTTGTTCCACTTGGTGCTGTCGCTCACCGCGCGGTCGGGACAACTGTCGAAGTCAAACGCCATGGAGGAATGGGTGATGCTTGGGTTGCGCCCGCCGCCGAGCAAATGCATTTTGGCCGGCTGCGACTCGTTTTTCGCGAACACCGCGACCGCGCGCCGCTCCCCGTGCATATCGGCCCCACCCCCGCGGGATGGGCGGCCATCACCGCGGATGGCACCCTGCTTGTCCTGGCCCCGAGCCGAGCAACCGCCCTCGCCAGCGCCAGCCGCCTCGGCCTAGTCCGCCTGACCGGCCATCCCTCCCCTGCGCGGCGTGCCGTCGCCCTCGGCACGCCTTTCCAACTCAAGGTCTGGAAGGCCTGCCATCGCATCCCTGCCGGAAGCACCACGACCTATGGCAACCTGGCAAAGTCCATCCGCTGCCGCTCCGCCCAGGCAGTCGGGCAGGCGCTCGGCCGCAACCCGCTCTGCCGGATCATCCCCTGCCACCGGGTCATCGGGCAGGCAGGCCGGGGTGGCTTCGCCTGGGGTGACGCGCTGAAACGGAAGTGGCTCAGGTCGGAGGTCGGGTGAGCCTCGAGGATGACCTCGTCCGGGGGTTGGTCGACCTGGTCTTTCCCCGCGACTGCGCCGTGACCGGCACGCCGCTCGATGACGGCGCCGGGCATCTTTCCGCCGAGGGTGCGCTCCGGCTTGAGCGCATCGCGGATCCCCGTTGCGCGACGTGCGGCCACCCCTTCTTCGGCGTGCTGGTTGCCCCGCGTCGTTGCCCGCACTGCGCAGGGATGGACCCTGCCTTCGGACGCGCGGTCTGCCCCTTCCGGGCACGGGGTGAGATGCGCGAGCTCGTGCACCGCATCAAGTACCGGGGCGAACCCTGGCTCATCTCGGACCTCGTCGATGCCGCCCTTGGGGATCCACTCTTCCGACGACACCTCGCGGGATCCGTGCTTGTGCCCGTGCCCTTGCATCCGGACCGATTGAGGGAGCGCGGCTACAACCAAGCCCTGGAGCTCGCCCGGGCGCTGGCCGGACGTGTCGCGGGATGCGCTTGGCTGGATCTCCTCGTGCGGCGGCGTGACACGGGACAGCAGGTGCGGCTGGGGCGGACGGAGCGGGTCGAGAACATGGATGACGCCTTCCGGGTGCGGCCCGGTGCGCGCGTGCCACGGGCAAGGCTCGTGGTGGTCGACGATGTCCTGACCACGGGCGCGACCCTCAGCGCCTGCGCCGAGGCGCTGCGTGTCGGCGGCGCACGGTGCGTCGACGCAGCGGCCTTGGCCCACGGCTGAAGGGACTCAGGAGAGCCCCTCGGCGCGCAGCGCGGCGTCCAACTCGTCCGCGGACAAACCCATGCGCTCGACCGCGAAACGACGCATATCCGCGGCGAGCGGCGCGGCGAAGGCGCGCGTCAAGGTCGGCGCGCGGAACTCCAGGCGCGCGGCGTGGAGCGCCTGGCGTGACATCGCGAGGGCCGAGGCGAGCCGCGGCGTCCATCCCTCGCGGGCGAATTCCAGGTAAAGCGACTCGTCGCGCCCGTAGAGCTTGTCGCCCACGACGGGGTGTCCGAGCCAGAGCGCATGGGCGCGAATCTGGTGCTTGCGTCCGGTGTGCGGCTGGACGCGCGCCAGCGTGAAGCCGTTGCGGCGCAGGAGCGGCTCGAGCAGGGTCGAGGACGGCGAACCGTCGGCGCGGACCGTCGTGCGCACGGCGGCCGGACTCGCCTCGTCCGGTCCGAGCGGCTGGTCGACCACGGTCGGCTCGGCCAGCTCGCCCTCGAGCAGGGCAAGGTAGGTCTTGTGCACCCAACGGCGCTCCATCGCGGTCTGCGCGACGGAGGCTGCGCCGGGATGCTTGGCGAGCAGGATGACCCCGCTGGTCTCACGGTCGAGCCGGCTGACGAGATGCATGGTCTCCATGCCGCGCCACTCGCGCACGGCGCCGACCAACGAGGACCACGGTCCGTTCTTTGAGGGGTGGCAAACGACCCAGCCGGGTTTGTCGAAGACCAGGTAATCCAGGTCCTCCTCGAGCAACCATCCGGGAAGCGCATCGGGCTGGATGAGCGGCGCGCTCGCGCCAGGCAAGCTATCCTCGGGCAGGGTCATCGGGCGGACGGCAGGCGATCCTGCCAGTTGACCGAGGGCGTCTCACCGCGGAGTCGTCCCAGTACCTCGCCGGCGAGGTAGAGTGAGCCGACCACGACCACGCACTCGCCGGCGGCGACGCAGGTATCCCGACCCGGGAAAAGGTCGGCCACGCACGAGCGATGCACCTTACCGGAAAAACCCGGCGGCAGGAGCGCGGCAAGCGCATCGGCCTTGAGCGCGCGCTCGTTGTTCGCCTCGACGAGATAGATCTCGGCGGCATGGCGGGCGACGACCGCAAGGAGTGGACCGGCGCGCGAAGCCCCGGTGGCGCCGACGATGACCGTCGGGCGGACCAGCTTGGCGAGGAGCGGCTCGAGGGCCCGGGCGCCCTCCTCGTTGTGCGAGGCATCGACCACGAGGGTGCGTCCATCGGCGAGCGGGATGCGTTGCCAACGAGCCTCCCAGCGCACCTCGCGCAGGGCGGCGCGTGCCGCACTTGGATCAAAGGGAAGCTGCGGTGCGGCGAGCTCGCAGGCGAGCAGCGCGCAGGCGGCATTGATGCGCTGGTGGGCGCCCTCGAGGTTGGTCGTCGGCAGGTCGTCGCCGAAGCGCTCGCGCACGGCATGGACGGTCACGCCGAGTGCCTTGGCGCGGGCGCGAATCACCGCCTCGGCCGCGGCGGGCAGGACGCCAAGGACGCACGGCACGCCGGGCTTGAGGATGCCGGCCTTCTCCGCGGCGATCGCCTCGAGGGTGTCGCCGAGGTATTCCTGGTGGTCGAGCCCGATGCTGGTGATGACGGTGACGAGGGGCGAGCAGACGGTGGTGGCATCGAGCCGGCCACCGAGACCCGTCTCGAGGATAAGCACGTCAACCGGGCGGACCTGGAGGCATTCGCGCAGGGCCAGCGCGGTGATCAACTCGAAGAAAGTGGGCGCGAGCTCGGGTGTCTCGCGGGCGATGGCCTCCGCCACCGGGCGAATCGCCGCGGCGGCGGCGACCAGTTCCGACTCCGTCATCTCCACCCCGTTTCGCCTCACACGCTCGCCGAGGCGCACGAGATGCGGGCTGGTGTAAAGCCCGGTCACGCGACCGGCGCGCGCCTGAATCGCCTCGATCATCGCGCAGGTCGAGCCCTTGCCGTTGGTGCCGGCGACGTGGAAGGTGGGACGGGTGCTCAGGACGGAACCGAGACCGAGACGGTCGACCAGCGCGCGCATCCGGTCGATGCCCAGACGCGAGCCTCCCGCCCGGAGATTGGTCAACCAGGCGAGGGTGGCGGCGGTCGTGTCCATCGGCGGCGCCGACGCGTCCGTCAGCGACCGCGACGGGCGGCGGCCTTGGGCTTGGGACCGACGGCGCGCAGCAGGCTGGCCAGGCGGGTCTTCATCTCCTTGCGCGGGACAATCATGTCGATCAGGCCGCGCTTGAGGAGGAACTCGGAGGTCTGGAAGCCCTCGGGCAGGTCCTGGTTGGTGGTCTCCTTGATGACGCGTGCGCCGGCGAATCCGATGAGGGCCTGGGGTTCGGCCACGATGACGTCGCCGAGGGTGGCGTAGCTGGCCATGACGCCGGCCATCGTCGGGTTGGTGAGGACGGCGATGTAGGGCAGGCCGGCCGCGCGCAGGCGCGCGAGCGCGGCAGAGGTCTTCGCCATCTGCATCAGGGAGAGGATGCCCTCCTGCATGCGGGCGCCGCCGGAGGCGCAGACGACGATGCAGGCGCGCTTGTCCTTGAGCGCGCGCTCGACGGCGCGGGTGACCTTCTCGCCGGCGACGGAGCCCATCGAGGCGCCCATGAAGCTGAAGTCCATGACCGCCAGCGAAACAGGGATGCCGTCGAGCAGGCCGGTGCCGGCGACGACGGAGTCGCGGAGCCCCGACTTGCGCTGGTGCTGGGAGACGCGCTCGGGATAGGAACCACCGGCGGTGAAGCGAAGCGGGTCCTTGGAGGTCAGCTTGGCATCGGTCTCGCGCCAGGTGCCGGCGTCGATCAGGAGCTCGATGCGGCGGTCGGCGGTGAGGCGGTCATGGTAGCCGCTGGGGAAGACGTTCCAGTTGGCCTCCAGGTCCTTGGTGAAGACCATCTCACCTGTGGTCGGGCACTTCGTCCACAGGCCCGCCGCGATGTCCTTCTTCTTGGGGGTCGGGGTGTGGGTGCGCTTGCGGAAGACAGCCATGGGAAATCGGCTTGGGTATAGGGGGTTAAGGGGGAAAGGGGAAGCCGGAAGGACCTCAGCGGCGGCCGCCTTCGGCGACCCTTTCCAGCAGGGTTTCGTAGGCCTGGATGGCTCGCTCGGCCATCTTGATCTCCAGGTTCTCGTCCGGCGCGTGGAGATTGGAGTCGGGCGTGAAGAGCCCGATCATGACTGAGTCGAGACCGGTCTCGCGTCGGATGTCGCCGATGATGGGGACGCTGCCACCCTCGCGCACGAAGATGGGCGGCTTGCCGAAGGCGCCGGCGATGGCGCACTCCGCCTCGGCGAAGGCGCGGGCAAGCACGGGGTTCTGATTCTTGGGCGTGTTGGGACGGCCGGGTGGACAGACGAAGTAGGCGGCGTTGCCCTGCTTGATCTCGATCTCGACCGTGACGCCCTTCGGCGCGCGACGGCGGATCGCCTCCGAGACCTTGCGCAGGATATCGTCGGGATCCATTCCCGGCACGAGGCGGCAGGTGATCTTGGCGAAGACCTTGCTCGGGATGACGGTCTTGGAGCCCTTGCCCTGGTAACCCCCGCCGATGCCGTTGAACTCGAGTGTCGGGGCGAAGCGCACCGCCTCGATGCCGTTGACACCAGGGGCGGGGTGCAGCGCCTCGACGCCGAGGAACTTGCGGTACTGTGCCTCGTCGAGCGGCAGCTTGCGCAGCTCAGCACGCTCCCAGTCGGCAGGCAGCTGAACGCCGTCATAGAAGCCCTCGATGGCCACGGTGTTGTCAGGCAGGTGCAGCGAGGCGCAAATCTCGACCAGCGCCTGGATCGGATTGTAGACCGCGCCGCCGTGCAGACCGGAGTGCAGGTCGAACTGCGGCCCGGTCAGACGCGCCTCCAGGCCGACGATGCCGCGCAGCGCGGTGGTGATGGCAATCTGGTCCGAGGACGGACTGGCCGTGTCGGAGAGGATGACGCAGTCCGCCTCGGAGAGCTCGGCCTTGCGCGCCTGGAGAAAGGCAGGGAACGACGGCGAGCCGATCTCCTCCTCGCCCTCGATGAGGAAGGTGATGCGCAGGGGAAGGTCGGGACGGCGAGCGAGCAGGCGGGCCAGCGCGACAATGGCGACGAGGTGCGGGCCCTTGTTGTCGGCGGTGCCGCGACCCCAGATGCGGCCATCACGGACGACGGGTTCGAAGGCGGGCGTGGTCCAGAGATCGAGCGGCTCGGCGGGCTGCACATCGTAATGCCCGTAGAGCACGACATGGGGCCACTCGGCGGGACCCTTGCGACGTCCCAGGAGAATCGGATGCAAGGGTGTCGGAACGACCTCGACCTCCAGGCCGGCGCGGCGCAGCAAGTCGCAGGCGTGCTCCCGGGCCCCCTTCATCCCGTCATTGAAGGCCGGGTCGGTCGAGACGCTGGCATGACGGACATACTCGAGCAGCTCCTTGACGAAATCCATAGGGAGCCAACCTAGGGCACCCACCCCGTCCGGGGCGAGCCAAAGGGGGGCAGGAACCCCCTGTCCGCTTGCGAAAAAGGCCGTTTTCCCCACCCTGAACCCATGTCCAGCCTCTGGATCATGTTCAGACTCGTGGCCGGTGGCACGCTTGTGACCGCCGGGTTGGCTGGACTGGTCATCCCGCTCATCCCGGGAATTCCCCTCCTAATTATTGGGCTCAGCCTCGCGCTAACTTGGCACCCGCGCGGGCTGCGCCTCTGGCGCCGCGCCAAGGTCGCCACACTCCGCCGCTGGCAACGTCTGCGCGGTCGCGCCCCGGTCAGGCCCTGACCTTCACAAAGGTGCGTTTGCCGGCCTGGATCACCAGGTCGCCGGAGGGACGCGCGACACGGTGGGCGCGGTCGCCGACCTTCGCATCGCCGACCTTCACCGCCCCACCCTCGATCAGGCGGAGGATCTCCTTCTTGGAGGGGAAGAGGTTGGTGGCGGCGAGCAGGTCGACGATGCCGGCATCGGCCGCGCCCGGGGCAAGCTGCTCCCAGCCGAACTCCGGCATGTCATCGCGGGCCTCGCCCTTGGAGAAGACCTTCTCGAACTGCGCGCGCTCGTGGGCGCCCGCCTCGGCGCCGTGGAACTTGGCGGTGAGGGCGGCGGCAAGCTGCTTCTTCATCTCCATCGGATGCTCGCCCTGCCGGCGTGTCACCTCGGCATCGTCGGCGCCGAGCAACAGGCGGTAGTACGTCCACATCGTGGCGTCGGGCACCGACATCACCTTGCCGAAGATGTCCTTCGCGGTGTCGTTGAAGGCGATGTAATTGCCGAGCGACTTCGACATCTTCTTCTCGCCGTCGAGCCCGACGAGCAGCGGCATCGTCAGCACGGCCTGCGGCGGCTGTCCGGCCTTTTCCTGCAGGTCGCGGCCGACGAGCATGTTGAAGAGCTGGTCGCTGCCGCCGATCTCGATGTCGGAGCGAAGCTCGACCGAGTCGTGTCCCTGGAGCAAGGGGTAGAGGAACTCGACGAGCGAGATGGGCGAGTTGGCGGCGTGGCGCTTCGAGAAGTCGTCGCGCGCGAGCATCTGCTGCACGGTCATGTGCCGGCAGAGCTGGATGGCGTCGAGGAACGACATCTTGCCGAACCAATCGCCATTGGGGCGGACCTCGGTCTTGGCGCGATCGAGGATGCGGTAGGCCTGGTCGAGGTAGGTCGCGGCGTTGGCGGCGATCTCCTCAGGCGTGAGCAAGGGGCGGGCGGTGGAGCGACCGGTGGGGTCGCCGACGCGCGTGGTGAAGTCGCCGATGACGAGCACGGCCTGGTGTCCGAGGTCCTGGAACTCGCGCAGCTTGTTCAGGCAGACCATGTGGCCGAAGGTCAGGTCCGGGCGCGTGGGATCGACCCCGAGCTTCACGCGCAGCGCCTTGCCGGCCTTCAGGCGCTCGAGGAGCGCGTCCTCGCCGATGACCCGCTCGGTGCGGGCCTTGATGCGGGCGATCTGCTCGGCAGGCGACATGGCAGGACTGTCCTCTTTCGAGGGCGGCGGGAAAAGGCAAAAAAGACGAACCCCGGCCCCGGCGGGGTGTCCTTAAGACATGCGCCGCCTGCCCCTCGTCGCCCTGCCCCTCGCCGTCGCCCTGCTCGGCGCCGCCGAACCCCTCCCGGAGCTCCGCTTCAACGCGCCGGCGAAGTCCTTCCACGAGGCCTGCCTGGTCGGCAATGGGCGTCTCGGCGCGATGGATTTCGGCGACCTCGCCAAGAACCGCATCGTGCTGAACGAGCAGACGCTGTGGTCGGGTTCGGACGCCAGCCCGCTCCGCGAGAGCGCCGTGTCCGACTGGAAGCAGGTCACCGCGCTCCTCCTCGCCGGCAAGATCGGCGAGGCCGAGAAGCTCGCCGAGAACACACTGACCGCGAACCCGTGGGGCATGACGCGCGGTCGCGGACCGAAGATGACCTTCGGGTGCTACCAGACCCTCGGCGACCTGTGGATCATCCGGGGTGACGCCACCACGTCGTCGATCACGAGCCCGTCGGGCCACGAGGGCGAGGCCAACGAGGGGCCCGGCAACCTGATCGACGGGGACCCGACGACCAAGTGGTGCGCCGTGCACCATGGGAAGGCGCCGGTTCTCGAGCTCGATCTCGGCGGACGACGCGAGCTGACGGGGTACAGCCTGACCTCGGGCAACGACATGCCCGGACGCGATCCGCGGAACTGGACCGTCGAGGCCACCGAGGACGGCGCCACCTGGCGCACGGTTGACCGGCGCGAGAACCAACCGGCCTTCGCGCGGCGCGGCGAGCGCAAGACCTTCACCCTGGCCCAGCCGGTCGCGGCAAGGCGCCTGCGGCTCACGCTGCAGCCCAACTCCGGCGGGGAGCCGATGAGCGCCGATTACCTGCAACTCGCGGAGATTGGCGTGCTGCCCGAGCGGACACTGGCACCCACCGGCTATGACCGCCGGCTCGAGCTTGCCAGCGGCGCCTCGGTCACGCGCGCCAGCGGACATCGCCGCATCGTGCAGGCCCTACGCGAGCCAGCCAACGTCCTCGTGGTGATCGAGGAATCAGACCAGCCCTACGACCTCACCCTGCGGCTCTCGCGCAAGCAGGACGTCGCCTACCGCGCGAACGTCGACGACATGGAGCTGATCATGGAGGGCCAGCTGCCCTCCAACGATGCCGCCAAGGAAGGTATGCGTTACCACGCCAGGCTCCGCGTACGCGCGGAGGCCGCCAGTCGCCAGGTCACACCCGAGGGCATCGTGCTCAAGGGCGTCAAGGGGCGCATGGTCGCCGTTCTCGCCGCACGCACGAACTTCGGCAACAACTCGGGCGCCTACTCGCCCGCTGAGATGGCAGCTTTCGATATCGAGCGGGCGCTGCCGGCCACCGACGAGGCCGCCGGTCAGCTCGCCGATGAGATACTTAAGGGGAAAACGCGTGAGCCGATGGGACGTTTCGCGCTGCAGATCGAGGGCACGCCACCCGAGGTGCTCGCGCTGAGCACACCCGAGCGCGTCGCCCGGATGAAGCGGGGCGAGGATGACCCCGACCTCATCGCGACCTACGCGCAGTATGGGCGTCACCTGCTCGTCGGCTCCTCCGCACCGGACAGTCCCCTGCCCGCCAACCTGCAGGGGCTCTGGGCGGAGGAATACACCCCGCCTTGGAACGCGGATTACCACACCAACATCAACCTGCAGATGAACTACTGGCCGGCGCACCCGACGAACCTCGCCGACCACGCCGCACCCTACCACCGCTACATCCAGGCCTTCGCCAAGAGCGGCGAGGACTACGCCAAGCGCTACTTCGGCGCGCGCGGCTGGCAGGGCGGTATCTCGTCCAACGCCTGGGCGGTCGCCGCTCCGGGCGATCCCGGTAGCGCGGGCTGGACGCTGCTCCCAGCGGTCAACGGCTGGCTGGCCTGCGACCTGGTCCGGCATCTCACCTATACGGCTGAGAGCGACTTCTACAAAAAGGCCTATCCCATCATCCGCGGCGCCGCGCGCTTCTACCAGGACACCCTCGTCGAGCTCCCCGGGCGCGGCCTTGTGACATCCCCCTCGAGCTCGCCCGAGAACGCCTACCGCCTGCCCAGCGGCGCGGTGCACAAGATGTGCCTCGGCGCGACCATGGATCAGCAGATCGTCGACGAGACGCTGAACGCGGCCTGCTGGCTCTCAACCGTGCTCAATGTGGACGCCGAGGAGCGCAAGGGCTGGCAAGCCACCCAGCAACGGCTGGCGAAGATGAAGGTCGGGCCGGACGGACGCCTCCAGGAGTGGCTTGAACCCTACGACGAACCCGAGCCGCACCACCGCCACGTCTCGCACCTTTGGGGACTTTATCCGGGAAAGCTCATCAGCGTGCGCCAGACGCCCGAGCTCGCCGCGGCCGCGCGGGCGACACTCGAGAAACGCACCGACGCGTCGACGGGATGGTCGATGGCCTGGAAGGCTTGCTTCTGGGCGCGGCTGCGCGATGGCGACCGCGCGGCCAAGCTGCTCCGGCTGCTCATCGGCCGCGGCGACCCCAACCTGCTCTGCCAGCACCCGCCCTTCCAGATCGACGGCAACTTCGGGGGCACCGCCGCCATCTGCGAGCTGCTCGTGCAGCGCGACGGCGGGGTCATCGAGCTCGTCCCCGCCCTGCCCGCCTCGTGGAAGAAGGGCCGCGTGCGCGGCTTGGTGGCCGACGGCGGCTGCGAGCTGGCCTTCGCCTGGGAGCGCCAGGCCGACGGCACCGTCGCCATCCGCGACCTCGTCGTAAAGTCCAAGTTCTTCCGCGTCGACCTGCGGGTCGGCGACAAGGTCCGCCGCTTCCAAGTCGAGCCGGACAAGCCGACGCCGCTGCAGTTCTGAGCCGGCCTCAGTCGCGACCGCCGTACTTGCGCTGCGGCGGGGGCGAGGGCGGCACGGGCTCGACCTGCACGCCGACGCAGGCCGGGTGCTTGCCGAAGGCGGCGTAGCTGGCGGGATCGAAGCGGGTCGTCATGCCGCGGGCGGCATCGGAGACGAGCACGCGTCCGTCCGGTTGCACCAGGCCGATGGAAACGGCGACGGGGCCGTCGACCCGGCGGGTGTGCGAGGAGAGGTCGGCGAGGAACGCCTCCGCGTCCGCACCGGGCTTCACGACGAAGGTGATGCGCTTCACCAGCGCGGGGCAGTTGCGCAGGGGGTGGATGGCGTGGCCCTGGAGCGACCACTCCCCGCGCTCCTCGCGGTAGACGAGACGGCAATCGACCGCGAGCATGGCGCCGTCCATCAGCAGCGGAGCCTCGCCATCCTTGAGCGCGGCGGCGCGCTCATAGGCCTCGGTGAACATCAGGATGGGCAGCGTGTGGGTACGGTCGGCGAGGTTGAAGAGCGCCCAGGGCCGGTTGTCCTTCTTCGAGAGTTTCTTCTCGAGACCGCCGACGATGCCGCAGACGCGGACAAGGTGTCGCTCGGTCTTGGGCAGGTCGATCTCGGCGAGCGAGCCATGGAAGGTCGCGACCGCCTCGTCGAGCCCGTGGAAGTCGGCGAGCGGATGTCCGGAGAGGTAGAGGCCGAGCAGCTCCTTCTCGTTGCGCAGGCGCTCCATCGAGGGCATCGGGGGCGACTTGCGCAGGATGGGGTCGCCGCCCGCGGCCGTGCCGGCATCGGCCCCGAGGAGGTCGAAGAGGCTGCCCTGCCCGGCCGCGCGCTCCTTGCGCTCGGTGGCGTGGCGACGACGCACGGACTCGATCGAGTCGACGAGGTGCTGGCGGTCCTCCTTGGTGAAATCGAGCGCGCCCGCGCGGATCAGGCAGTCGAGGGTGCGGGCGTTGACGTCGGTCTCGCCGAGGCGGCCGACGAGGTCATCGAGGCCCTTGAAGGGGCCGCCCTTCTCGCGCTCGGTCACAATCGCGCGTGCGGCGAGCTCGCCGACACCCTTGATGGCGCCCAGGCCAAAGCGGATGGCGTTGTCGGCATGCGCGGGGGTGAAATCGACGTCGGACTGGTTGATGTCGGGGCCGGACATCCTGATGCCGAGCGCCTCGCACTCGCTGACGAACTCGCCGAGCTTGTCGGCGTTGCCCTGCTCCGAGGTCAGCACCGCGGCCATGAACTCAACGGGGTAATTCGCCTTAAGGTAAGCCGTGCGGTAGGACAGGATGGCGTAGGCCGCGGAGTGGGATTTGTTGAAACCGTACTCGGCAAACTTCTCCAGGGTGGCGAAGATTTCCTCGGCCTTCTTGCGCTCGATCTGGTGGGTCTTGGCCGCCCCCTCGACGAAGATGGAGCGCTGCTGGTCCATCTCCTCCTTGATCTTCTTGCCCATGGCGCGCCGGAGCATGTCGGCGCCGCCGAGGGAGTAGCCGGCGACGACGCGGGCTGCCTCCATCACCTGCTCCTGGTAGACGAGGATGCCGTAGGTCTCCTTGGCCACCTTCTCGAGCAGCGGGTGGGCGTAGCGGATGGTCGCGGGGTCCTTCTTGCCGCGGATGTAGTCAGGGATGAACTGCATCGGGCCCGGGCGGTAGAGCGCGATGAGGGCCACGATCTCGTCAATTGAGGCGATGCTGAACTGCCGGCAGAGCGCCTGCATCCCGCCGGATTCAAGCTGGAAGACGCCGACCGTCTTGGCCTCGTTGAGCAGGGCAAAGGTCCTGGGGTCGTCGAAGGTCACCTTCTCGATGTCGAAGGCGGGCAGCTTGCGATGGCGGCGCACGAGGCGCTGGGCGTCGTCGATGACGGTCAGCGTCTTCAGCCCGAGGAAGTCCATCTTGAGCAGGCCGAGCTTCTCGACGGGATCCTTGGCGTACTGGGTGGTGAGGTCGCCTTCCTGGATGGTGACGGGGATGATCTCGGTGAGCGGCCGGTCGGCGATGATCATGCCGCAGGCGTGCTTGCCGCTGTTGCGCACCATGCCCTCGATGACGAGACCCTGGTCGACAATCTCCTTCGCCGTGGGGTTGAGCTCGGTCTCGCGCGTGAGCTCGGCGGACTTCTCGAGCGCGTCCTCGATGGTGATGTTGATGTCGTCGGGGACGAGCTTGGCGAGGCGGTTGGTCTCGCTGAACTCCAGGCCGCGGATGCGGGCGAGGTCGCGCACCACCATCTTGGCCCCGAAGGTGCCGAAGGTGATGATGTTGGCCACGCGGTCCTCGCCGTACTTCTTGCGCACGTAGTTCACGACCTCGTCGCGGCGGCGCATGCAGAAGTCGATGTCGAAGTCGGGTGCGGAGACACGCTCGGGGTTGAGGAAGCGCTCGAAGAGCAGGCCGAAGCGGATCGGGTCGATGTCGGTGATCTTCAGGCAGTAGGCGACGAGCGAGCCGGCGCCCGACCCGCGGCCCGGCCCTACGGGGATACCCTGCTGACGGGCCCAGTCGATGAAGTCCCAGACAATGAGGAAGTAATCGACGAAGCCGGTACCAGCGATGACCCCGAGCTCGAAGTCGATGCGGCGGATGAGCTCGGCCGGGCTGATTTGACCAGGACCGGGCACAGCCTCGTCGGCCTGCGCCTTGGCGCTGTCGTAGTCGACGCCGTAGCGCTCGCGCAGGCCCTTCTTGACCTGGCCGAGCAGCACGGTGGCCGGCACGCGCATCTCGGCGCGCTTGGCTTCCGGGATGGCGAAGTCGCCTGGTTTGCCCGCCGCGGCGTTGAGCTGGTTCTTGAGGTGCTCGTAACCGTCGAGGATGCCCTCGATGCGCGGGGCGGGCTTGGGTCGGGACGAGACCTCGATCGGATAGACTGGGTAGAAGCTCTTGCCCACGGGCAGGGCGACATCGCACATCTCGGCGATGGCCACCGTGTTGGTCAGGGCCTCGGGCACCTCGGAGAAGACGCGGCGCATCTCGGCCTCGCTCTTGAGGTAGAATTCCTTCGCGGAGTAGCGCAGGCGGCGCTCGTCGGCGAGGCGCGCGCCCGTCTGGATGCAGAGCATGGCGTCGTGGGCCGAGCTGTGGCCGGACTCGACATAGTGGACGTCGTTGGTCGCGACGGCGCGGAGGTTGAACTCCTTCGCAAGTTGGAGAAGGGGCGCGAGGATGGACTTCTGCTCCTCGAGTCCGTGGTCCATCAACTCGATGACGAAGTTCTCCCGGCCAAAGATCTCGATGAACTTGCCGCAGGCGGCGCGGGCGCCGTCGAGGTCGCCGCGTAGCAGATGCTGGGGAATGACGCCCTGGAGGCAGCCGCTGAAGCCAATCAGGCCCTTGGCGTGCGCGGCGAGGTGCTCGAGGTCGGTGCGGGGTTTGTAATGCAGGCCGACGGTGTGGGCGTTGGAGACGAGGCGGGTGAGGTTCTGGTAGCCCTCGAAGTTGCGGGCGAGCACGCCCATGTGGTAGTACTTGTGCTCGCGGCGATCGGGCTTGTCGGTGTTGCGGTGGTCCCAGACCAGGTAGAGCTCGCAGCCGAGGAGCGGCTTGATGTCGCGCCCGGCCTTCTTGGAGAGGGTCTTGGCCTCGTTCCAGAAGTCGAAGAGGCCGAAGAGATTGCCGTGGTCGGTGATGGCGACGGCGCGCATGCCCATGTCGCAGGCCTTTCCCATCAGCCGGTCGATGCGGCTGCAGCCGTCGAGCATGCTGTAGTCCGTGTGGACATGCAGGTGCACGAAGTCTTGGCTGGAGGGCTCGGACGCCATCGGGGGACCCAAGGTTGGGCGGGGCGACCCGCGGGGGCAAGGGGAAGCCGCCCCTTCAGGACCTAAGGAAGAGCGAGGATTTATGCAGGACGCTGGACTCGCGGAAGCCGAGGCCAGCGAGATGGGCGCGCATACGGGCCAGGGCATCCTCTCCGACGACATGCGGATGAAGCTCAAGGATTAGGGCCCGGAGGCCAGCGAGCTGCGAGGCGGGCAGGATGTCGACCTCGGCGCCTTCCACATCCATGACGAGCACCGTCGGGCGCCACTCCGCCAGGATGGCGTCAATCGCATCCGACGGAATGGTGACGGCCTCCCCGCCTGCCCGTTGGTAAAGGCTGCTCGAGATGATGTTCTTACTGACGAAAAACGTAATGTCTCCGCCGCGGGCGGTGACGGCGCGTGCCCGGAGCGTCGGCGTCAGCCCATTCAGCCGGTAGTTCGCGAGGATGGTCTCCCTCATCGCCGGGTTGGCCTCATAAGTGAGCACATTCGCCGCGCCGACAATCTTGGCGCAGAGCAAGCTGATGAAACCGACGCCGCCGCCGACCTCGAGGACGCGGTCCCCGGGCCGCAGGGCAGCGCGAATCAAGATTCTCTCGGGCTCCTCGTAGGTCTCCTTGAAGATGCCATTCCTGACATCACGGGAGACCCGGTCCGCGGCGGTGACGAGCCGGACTCCGTCGAGGGTTGAAGTGCCCAGCCGCAGCAGGCGGCGCCAGGCTGACTTGAGATTGCGCAAGGGCGAGGCCATGGCAGAGGGACGGTGCGCTTTCAGGCGCACGAAGGCGATTCGAAAAGCCGGATGTAGGCGCGGGTGACTGCCTGGCGGGAGAAGGAGGCCTCGAGAGTACGATGGCCGCCCGCGACGAGCTTCGCCGCAACCCCGTCTTGGCTGCGAACGCGCGCGATGGCGTCGGCCAACGCCGCCGCATCGCCGATGGGGAAGAGCAAGCCGTCTTCGCCGTCGCTCATCATCCAGGAGGGCCCCTCGGATCGCGAGGCGATGACGGGCGCACCCGCACCCCAGGCCTCCAGAACCACATTGCCCAGGGGCTCATGGAGCGAGGGCATGCAGAACGCGTCGCAAGCCGAGAGCCAGGGCGACAGGTCGGGCTGCCAACCGGCGAAGCACACGCGGTCCTCGATGCCAAGGGTGCGGGCCAGTTGCCTCAGGGCCTGCTCCTCCTCGCCTTCGCCCAGTAGGCACAGGTGGGCGCCGGGAGAGGCCGCGATGGCCTCGATGAGCGTGTGGAATCCCTTGCGGCGGACAAAGCGACCCGCGCCCAGCACGACGAAGGCGCCGGCGGGCGCGCCCAGCCTTTCTCGCGCGACCGGCGTTGCGGGGCGGGCGAGCGTGAAGTTGGAGATGACCTTGACCGGGCGGTCCCAGCCGAGGCCCTTGACGTGGTCGGCGATGCCAGGTGTGTTGCAGACCAGCAGGTCGATGTTGCGGAAGTGACGGAGCGAGGTCGGGTAATCACCCAGCCGCGCGACCCGCAGGCCACAGCCTGACGACGGCATGAAGTCTGCGGCACGCGGCATCCATGCCAGAACGCCGGCTGGCCTTTGCGCCGCGACGAGCCGGCGGAACTTCCAGGGCAGGAGGAAGCGCGAGGGGGGTCAGCAGGCGCGGCAGGCCCTCATGGACCTCCACATTGGCCGGCAGCTGATTGCGCCAGGCGCGTCCCGGGCGTATTAACGCGGTCTGCTCGATGCCCGCCTCGGAGAGTGAGCGTACCAAGCTGACGAAGAATTTCTCCGCCCCGCCGTCGCGGCCAAAATGGGTGTGGAAGATGCGCATGATCGGAGTCACTTGCCGCGCCAATCGTCGACAGGCGGCTGGCGACCGACGGCATCAACCTGGTACATCCTCGCCTCTGTTAGGAAGGCGTAGACGGCGCCCGTGGCGGAACGGATGAAGCCCGGAAAACCGCAGAGGAACATGCGTCGTGCGAGGTAGTAGCGGAGGAAGTAGACGAGAGGGTTGAGCAGGAGCTGGATGGGGCGGGCCCGCTTACCTGGGCCGACCATCTGTCGCACTTTGAGGGCGGCGTAGCGCGCCTCCTTGACGACCTGCTCGTCGGCCATGCAGGTGCGAAAATGCAACAGCGCGCCGCGGGAAGCGACTCGGACCAAGCCGTCGACCAGAATGGCTTCGTGCACGAGAAGCGCGGTGTCGTAGCGGGCTCGCTCGCGGCGCACAAGACGTACCATGCGGCCCTCATGCGCATGGCGGGGGGCATACCCATATCCCGGGAGATAGGGACGGCGCGGGAATCGCCACGCGGCCACCTCGGAAGGCGCGGCGACTAGATTGTCCAGCTCGTCGGCTAGTTCCGGGTCAAGGCGTTCGTCCGCGTCGATGTTCAGTGCCCAGGCCTGGGTGCACTGCTCAAGCGCATATTGCTTCTGCAGGGAGAAGCCCGGCCAATCGCGGCGGAAGATACGGATGGGCCATCCTTCGGCCCGAAGGCGCTCGAGGACGTCCAGAGTGCCATCGGTCGAACCTGAGTCAACCGCGACAATCTCGGCGCACCGCCCAAGACTCCGTATGCAGTTCTCGATGACAGTTGCCTCATCCTTGCAGATCAAAAAGGCGCTGATGGGCAAGGTGTCCGCCGGCATGACACCTTGTAAATGCCAGCAGGAAGAGCTGGCAAGGACCATGTCTGCCGCCCACGGCGAGCTGGGTACGGGCACAGACCCGCCTCGGAGGCGGCCCATGCACGCTTTGCGCTTCCCTGCGCGTGGCCCGCGGGGCAAGATGCAGGCCAGTCGCGCGGGCGTCGTATAACGGCTATTATGTGAGCTTCCCAAGCTTGAGACGAGGGTTCGACTCCCTCCGCCCGCACCAACTGAAGGAGACTAAAGACTGAGGACTAAAGATGGTTGGCGTTGCGCTGCTTGGGGCAACGCGCTGTCGTGAGTTCACCCGGCGGTCACCCGTCACCGGTCACCGGGCCATATGGCGCTCGTGTCTCAGGCCTTGGGGTTACCATCTCCCAGGAACTCAGGCATCGGCTGCTCCTTCGAATGGTCGATGCCGGAGCGCGCGAAGACCTTGAAGAAGGTCCGGTAGATGATCTTCAGGTCGAGCCACATCGATTGGTTGTCGACATACCAGACATCGAGCGCGAACTTCTGGTCCCAGTCGATCGCGTTGCGCCCGTTGATCTGCGCCCAGCCGGTGACCCCAGGTCGGACCTCCATGCGGCGTCGCTGGACGGCGTTGTAGCGGGGCAGGTAGCTCATCATCAGCGGTCGCGGACCGACCACGCTCATCTCGCCGACGAGGACATTCCACATCTCGGGAAACTCATCGAGCGTCGAGGAGCGGAGGAACCGTCCGAAAGGCGTGAGGCGGTCCTTGTCCGGCAGCAGGTTGCCCGAGGCATCGCGCGCGTCGGTCATGGTGCGGAACTTGACGATGCGGAAGGGCTTCCCGTCCTTGCCCGGCCGTTCGTGAAGGAAGAGCACGGGGGAGCCGAGCTTGACCCGCACGAGCACCGCGACGACGAGGAGCAGCGGCGAGAAGACGATGAGCCAGCCGAGTGAGAAAAGGATGTCGAAGAGTCGCTTGGCCATGTCAGCGTCGGAGGGACAGTCGCTCAATGGTCACGTCGCGAACCGGAGGCAACCCATCGGTGAAGAAGATCTCGACCTCGGCGACCTTGCCCGCGGTCTCGCCGACCGGGACCTCGAGCACGGTGCGTCCCCAGATGCGCACGGCGTAGGGCAGCGTGCGCGAGACCGGAGGCGGCGCGGGCGCATGCAGGGGGCGCGGCGCCGCGACGACTGTTGTCTCCGGAAAGCGCACGGTGAGGGTGGCGATGCCCTCGGCGAAACTGCGCTGGGCCTCGGCATTGACGACCACGCGCAAGATCTCGCCAGGGGCGACCTCGACGCGGCGGAAGAGGCGCCCCTGGGGCGCGGTCATCGCGAGATAACCAGCCGAGGACTGTCGCGTGGCCGGCGGGGCGACCCGCTCCGTCCACTCCTTGCCCGGCAGACCACGCGCGGCAATCACCCGGTTGGCCGACGGCTGCCGCGCGATTTGCACCGCCAACCGAGCAGCAGCCGGAACCTCGGACGTGAAGCTCAGCGCGGCGAGCTCGCCAGGAGAGAGCTTGGCGGCCAACAGCGGCCAGGGATTGGGCTGCACGGACGCCGACCACTTCACGGGCTGGCTGCCTGAGCCTAGATTTCGATTGAGCTTGGCCTGGGCTTGGTCGCGGGCCACCTCGACCGCGAGCATCTCCTGCCAGAGCCCGATTGCGGACTTGGTCTGGTCGGAACTTTCCGCGCCGATGGCATTGGCGAGTCGGCAGCGGCGGGCCTCGGCCACGCTGGCTGACCAGACGACGATAAACTGTTCGAGGCGCCCGCGCATGCGGTTGTGGCGGGCATCGCGCGGTGCGGCCGCGAGCGCGGCCTGAGCCGCACGCAGCTTGGCAGCGGCGTCCTGCTCGAGCGCCGGTGAGAGCAACTCGGCGGCGGAGCAACCGTCCCGCCAGCCGATGAGCCATTGTCCAGGTCGACGACGGCTGGCAACATCGGCCCAGACCCTCTCGATGTCCCGCTGCAGGTCGCGCATCGCAGGGGCGGCCGGACCATAGGCTGCCTTGGCCCATTGATCCGCGAGCGCGGTGGGATTGGCGGAGGGATTATCCAGAAGCTTGGCAGCGACCCAGGCCTTGGGTGCGTCGTAGGCCCAGAGCGGGTCGAGCTCCGCATACCAGGAGGTGATCTTCGCCGCATGCTGGGCCCGCACGGCGGCGCCCAAGGCGCCGAGATGGAAGCGAGGGATGACAACATCCCGTCCGAAGAAATAATCCCATGTGCCAAGGCGGCGGGCACCCGATCGTCCCCATGCGGCGAGATTGGCTGACTCAAGGGCGGCGAAGCGCGGATCAGCATACTGGATGCGATCGGCGCAGATCGCGGGGAAGACCTCGGGTGCGACCGGGAAACTCGGTGCGGCCAGCGTGTCAAGATACGCCAGGCAACCCAGGGCGCGATCCGCACCTGGGCTCCAGTCCAGCGCCGCGACACGGTTCAGGAATCCGAAGACGTAATCGGAGCGGTTGGGGCGGCCTTCGAACAGGCCCTTGGCCTGCGCCTCGGGACCCTCGTCATAAACCAGGGAGTCATTGATGCCCATGGGCACCGCGACTGACCGAGGATTGCGGACCAACCAACGCTTGGCATGGGCGGCGGCGACCGCGGGGGCATCGGCGTGGGCGAGGTTTGGCTGGGCGGAACGTCCTCCGAGCAGCGGCGCTTGCCTCTCCCCGCCAACCAGGGGAAAGAGCTCGGGCCTCTCCTTGTGGAGCTTCTGGTCGAAGGCCGAGTAGAGTCCATGCGTGCAAGCCGGGCGCTCGCCGAAGCCGACGCGACGTCCCCACTCGATGGACTCGGCGTCATCCAACCCACTGACCGCCCGCCAGGCGAAATGCGGTCGCCATGTCTCCGACTGCGGCCAGTCGATTCGCTGCTTGGGCTCGAAGTCGACTCCATCCACCCCGGGCATGACAAAGACAACGCCTAGGGCTTGCTCACAGAACCTCCCCGACACGATGGCAGTCGCCACCGGCGTGTTGCCAATCAGGTAAAGCTTGTCGCCGGAGCGACGGCGCACGGCGGTGTCGCCATCGCCCTGGGGCGCGACGACGCCTGCCTCCCGCGCCGCCCGCGTTCGTCCCAGAAAGATACCCGGGCCGGCGGATTCGCCATCGGCCGACTCCTCCTTGACCTCAGGCCTCACGCCAGTCACTTGCTCGCAGGCCGTGGCAAGCGATTGGGCGGCGGCGAACTCCTCGAAGTCAGCGGAGGCAGGAATCCAAATAGGTCCGGCCCATTTCTTATCCGCAAAGAGCGGCGTCTCGGGAGCCGACTCGGGCACGGCGCACCCAGCCATCGAAAGGCAGAGGGTGAGCAGCAGGAGGCGCATGCAGCATTCTGTGGCGGAAACTCATCCTTAAGAAGGAGAAAGCGAGGGACCGATGGGGCTCACCCCAGACCTGATTGGGGTCGTCGCTCCTGAGGGACAGCGGCGCTGGTCGCGCGCGACCCGGCACGCAGCGTCCGACGCGCCATGCGCCCTACCCTCGCCCACCTGCTGGTCGCCGCCCACATCCACCTCGCCGCCGCCGACTTGCAATGGGATGGCGGCGCCAGCTCCGCCCTCTGGGGCGATGCGGCAAACTGGTCCGGCGACCTGCTTCCGGTCGGAGGTGACACCATTTGGTTCACTGACGGCACGACCACGCCGACAACGCTTACGCTCAACCGAAGCTACCCCGATGGGGGCGCGCCGCTGGACCTTGTCTTTGCCCTCGGTCATGATCTGCGGATCAACGCTGCTCCAGGCTGCGAACTCTACCTAGGGGACGTCACCGTGCTCGATGCGCAGACCTACACCCTGCGCGTACCGCGCAATCTGACACAACTGGCCTCGGGCACGATGCCTGCGGCTGGCGCGACCTGGGACATCGTCGCGGGCGGCACCCTCGTGGTTCTCGATGATCTCGGTTCAAAGGCGCTCGCCAGCGGTGTCTGGACAAAGACCGGCGGCGGCACCCTGCGCCTCGGAGACGGCGTGCTCGGCACCCTGGCCCAGCCTCTCACCCAACTGCGCGTCGACGCTGGCCTGGTCGAGCTCAACTACATCCTCGCGCCGTCCACCAATGGCATCGTCGGCATCGCCGAGGGCGCAACCGTGCGGACGTTGTGCTACAATCCAGACACCACCCTGCTGCTCTCGGGCAAGGCGGTCTATGCCGCCGGAGTGACCGGCGTCGCGGGCACCTTCGATCTCAATGGCTTCGACCAGCGCTGGCGGGCCCTCAGCGGCACGGCAACAGGCCGTGTGCTCGGAAACAGCGGTCTCGACCCGGCGACCCTGACCCTGGGGGTCGGCGACCTCTCGCCCTCGATCGCCCGCGAGGCCGATGGCGACTTCGCGGGCACACTCGAGGACGGCGGCACGGGACGCCTGCGGCTGGTTGTCCACGGGGGGCGCGCCGGCTATACCCAGATTCTCTCGGGACAAAACACGTTTACGGGGGGCACCGTGGTGCGCGGCGGTAGATTGCACCTCGCGCATGCCACAGACACCTTGTCGGACGTCGGATCTCTGGAGGTCGATGGCGGCACGGTCGATCTCGGGGGCAACTCGGAGAGTGTCGGGGCGCTCACCCTGCGGGCGGGTGACATCCTCGGCGCGGGCGGCACCTTGCGGGTCTCCGCCCTGACCGTCGACAACGCCGCTGCGACCAGCATCGGACCTCAGCTCCTCGTCGACGGTCCGGCGACGAAACGCGGCTCCGGCACGCTCACGCTGCAGGCCGATGCGACATTCGAACAAGGACTCGCCATCGAGGGCGGCGTGGTGCTCGCTGGCGGACGAACCCTGACTGGCGATATCGTCCTTCAAGGCGCCGAGCTCAGGGTGGGCGACCACATCGGCTCCATTCATTGCACGGGAGTCACGACGCTTACTGGACGGGTCGGAATCGGGGCTGGGTTGAGCGCCTACGGGGCAGATGTGCTAACGACGGGGCTGGCCGTCGCGGGCTCCCTCCTGGCCCTGGACACACGGTTCGTCGGAGGCTCGGTCACTATCGAAGGTACGCACCAGCTGGTCAGCTGGTTCGGTGTCAATGCCTTCGAATCGGGCCTGACCTACGGCGCAGGCTCGGTGCTCGAGTGGTGGGTGGGCGACGAGATTGCCTTGGGCTATGTCGATGGCACCACTGCCGAGGAGCGCGGGCGGCACTTCGGCGCCATCGAGGTCGGCGGCGCCGGCCTGGTCATCACGCCCGGGGCGCGGCTTCACGTCCTCGCCCCGAATCCCCTTTCCGATGACTTTTGGCTCAACCCAAGGACCTTCCGTTTGGCCTCATTAATGGAGGGTGCCTCCATCACCGGAGCATTCCTACTCAGTGCTCCCGATGGCTCCGAGGCGGCAGGCTGGAGCAGCACCAATGAGTCCGATGGCATCTACCTGCATTGGGCTGGGATGACAGCCGCCACTCCCGCGCCGGTGCCGGAGGCGAGCACGGTGTCTCTGGCTGGGGTGATGGCAGTCATCTCAGCGTGGATCCGGAGGCGGCACCTGGCAGGGCGCGCCTGAGTCGAACTGGAAAGCCTCAGTCGGCGGTCACTTCGCCTGACGGCGACGGCGACGGATGGCGGCGCCAGCGAGGGCCAAGCCACCAAGGATTAGGCCGTAGGTCGAGGGCTCGGGCACGACGCGCAGTGTGAGCTCGGTCAGGCCAGACTCGGTATTAAGATGCTCAAAAATGGCGAAGTCGCCGGCACTGGCGCGTGGTCCAGTGGCGAAGTAGAAGTCCGAGGTGTCGAAGGCGAAGTAGCTCGAGATGTTCAAGTCGCCACCGAGAATCGCACCGCCCGTGTAGGTCGCGATGATGAAGTCCTTGGGAATCCACTCGCCTAGGCCGTCGCGCGTGAAGGTGAGGTTGCCGCCCGTGGGCACGCCGCCTGAGGAGTCGGACCAGTTGGTCAGCGTCATCAAACGGAGGGTGATCGGATTAAACTCCGCTGCGCTCAGGTCGAGGGTGGCGAAACCAATTCCGTCGTCGGTAAGGGCAATCGTGTCGTAACCGCGCGCATTGATGTTCTGACCGTTGTGGTCACCGGCGGTGAGCACGGCTTGCTCGCTGTAGATTTGCTGGACCCAGATGGAGCCGCCGGAGAGGACAAGGTTGCCGGTGTAGGTCTGGACGCCCGGGGAGTTGCCAGGGCTGAGGATACCACCCTGCTGCACCGTGACGGCCGTGAAGGCGCCGGAACCCGAGAGCGTGCCGCCACTCTCGACCGTCACCTCGCCGGTGACGGTACCGTTGTTGCGCAGGACGCCGGTGTCTTTGACCACGATGGTGCCGCCGAGGGTCGAGCCGCCGGCATTGGTGAGGGTGCCCGTGCCCGCCACGACACCCGAGCCATTGGTGGCGGCCTGGATGTAGAGGGTGCCGGCGAAGCTCGACCCGTTGGTGATCGAGCCCGAGCTGAAGTTGATCTCGTTCGTGGCCGCGCCGCCGTTGAGGTTGAGCGCGCCGCCTGCAACGGAGACGGTGGCAGTTGAGCTGAGCGCGTCGATACCCACGGTGCCGGAGGGGGCCCCGATCATGAAGCTGCCCGAGCTGACGGTGATGTTGCCGATTAGGTTGGTGCCGCCCTGGATCGAGCCGCCGGACACGGTCACGGCGTTGCTGAGCGTGCCGGTGATGTTGACCGAGCTGCCGGCACCGAGGACGAGTGTGCCGCCGCCGATGGATCCGGAGCCGACATTCACGCCAGTGCCGACGACATTGACATTACCGGTGAAGCCCGAGGCGTTGCTGAGCGAGCCACCCGCGAACTGGATGGTGATGTTGCTGTCGGTGACGCCGGTGAAGTCGAGGGTGCCGCCAGTCGAGAGGACCAGGTTGGAGGGCAGGCCGTCGGCGACGCTCAGGGTGGAGCCGTTGGAGACGGTGACTTCACCCGTATAACCGGAAAGCCCGCCGAGGAGCGTGCCGCCGGCGAAGATGATGTCGCCGGTCCAGGCCGAGCTGGCGGCATCGAAGACGCCGCTGGAGAGCTTGAGCGTGCCGCCGGAGAATCCGGAGAGGCCCGAGAGCGTGAAGGTTCCGGTGCCGGTCGTGGCCACGTCCACGATTCCGGTGCCCGTGATCGTGTTCGCGAAGGTGCTGTCGCCGGAGAGACCCCAGTTGATGCGCAAGCTGCCCGAGGCGTCGACGAAGACTCCGTTGGATCCGATAGCCGAGGCTGAGCCTAGGATGAGCCGTCCGTTGGAAACGGTGGTGAGGCCGGAGACCGAGCCCGCGGAGGTCAGGGTGAGATCGCCTGAGCCAGCCTTGGTCAGGGCGCCGGCGAAGGAGACACCCGAGGCGAACGAGACATCGTTGGCTCCTGTGTCAAGGGTGGCGCCGGAGGCGCCGCCCGAAAGGCGCGCGGAGAGGTCCTGGGTGTTGCCCGAGGACCAGCGCAGTGTGCCGCCGTTGACGGAGACAGCTCCGGCGGATCCGAGCGAGCCGCTGGCAAAGGCGAGCGTGCCCGCGGAGACGGTTGTGCCACCGGTGTAAGCGTTGCTCGCACCGGAAAGGGTCAGTGTGCTGTTGCCGGTCTTGTTGAGCGCGAGGGTGCGGACGGCTCCGGAGGTGGCATCGGTGATGAGGCCAGAGAAGGTGGTGTCCTGGGTCTGCTCGACCGCTAGCGTGCGGGTTCCGGCCAGGCCGATCTGCGGGTCGACCTTGCCGGAGCCGGACAGGTTGCGAATCGTGGCGGTCGAGCCATTGTAGGCATCGCCGATGGAGAGCGTGCCGGTGGACGCGATGGTGACCGAGGCAAGGCCTCCATTGGCGTTGGCGGAATTAAGGCCGATTTTGCCAGACTGGATGTTCAGCGCGCCGGAGAAACTGTTGCTACCCGTGAGGAGAACCTCGCTGGAGCCAATATAACTCAGCGTGCCAGACCCCGAGAAATTGTTCGCCATGGTCAGCGAGCTACTACGGTTGACCGCGAGAGTGGCACCGGAATCGATGCTGATATTGCCGTCGCCGATGGAGCCGGTGGTCGAGCCACTGCCGATCTGCAGGGTGCCCGCGGTGACCGCGGTGGTTCCGGAGTAGGAGTTGTTGGCGGAGAGGATGACCGTGCCGTCTCCGGACTTGCTGAGGTTGCCCGCGCCGCTAAGCGCGCCGCTCTGGGTGACGGTCACGCCGGTGTTGGCCTCGAATGTGTTTGTGGTGGCGGACGAGAGCGCTCCGGTGGCGGCCCAGGTGCCAGTGGCGGTGCCGCGTAGGGTACCGCCGGAAAGAATGAGGCTGTCGTTGGTGGAGGCCGCCCCGATGCCGCCCGCGCCGACCTCCACAGTGCCGTTGGTCGAGACCGTCAGCTTGTTGTTGTAGGTCCCGCTGTCGCCATTGGCGTCGAGCTGGATACCATAGGCCTTGACGAGTGCTGAGCCGCCGCCGCCGACGACCATCGCGCCGAGTCCGTCCCAGCCGATGTTGATAACCTTCTGCGCGGCATCAACGTTGGCCGAGAGCGCAGTGGCGTCCAAGGTTCCGCCGGAAATCGTGTAAGTCGAGGCGAGGGTTGTGCTGTTGTTGTTCCAGTGACCGATGCGGAATCCGGCGCCACCCGAGAGGACCGTCACCGTGCCGCCGGTCTGGCTGACATAGGCGCGGTTGTTGGTGGAATTCCCGAGATTGAAATAGGAGGTCTTGAGCTGGCCGCCGGTGACCGAGAGTGTGTTAAGTCCGGTGGTGGCCGTGCCAGCGACGGTGCTGACAGTGACGTCCGCGCCGTCGACGACCTCGACCGTGGCGGAGCCGTTGACGTTGAGATTGGTCGCGGTGACCGTGCCGCCGAGGGTAACGGTTCCCGAGGCGGCACCCGAGGTGAGCGAGGAGCCCGAGGCGCTGATCGCGCCGTTCAAGCGGAGGTTCGCGGCGCTGGCGTCGAGAGTGAGGGTGAGGCCAGTATTAGCGTTGATGTTGTTGGCCAGGGTGCGGGCGCCGCCACCGGAGGCGGTCGCGAGCGTCGAGCTACCCGTCACGGCAAGGTCGCCGCCGCCCAGCACATTGTCGTAGCCGGCAACGCGCAGGGTCCCCGCGGCAAGCGTGGTCCCTCCGGTGTAGTTGTTGTTTCCGGAGAGCGTGAGGTCACCGGAACCAGCCTTGCTGAAGGCCAGCTTGTCCTCGTTGGTTCCCGATCCGCCGAGGATACCGGCGTAGGTCTGGGTCGCGGTGGTGGTGATGCTCAGCGTGGAGACGGACGCATTGCCGCCGACGATGGAGCCGGCAAGACCGGTGGAGGTGAGGCCCGTGAAGGCTTGGTTGGCTGCACTGGTGTCATTGCCGAGCACAAGCTTGCCCGAGGTGGAGGCAGCACCGATGGTCAGCGTGGCGGCGGACGCACCAAGGCGGTTGTTACCTCCGCCGAGAATCACGGTGCCGTTGGCGACGGTGAGTCCGCCGGTGCTGGAACCTGCTCCAGTGAGGGTCAGTGAGCCGGAGCCGAGCTTGTGGAGAGTCTGGTTGCCCGAGATGGCGCCGGTGAGGGTGACATCGTAGGCGTAGGTATTGATGCCGGTCGTGGCGAAGGTGAGCGCAAACGGATTCGCGACCGTCATCGATGACTCGAAGCGGAGGGAGCCATCGACGGTGTTGGAGCTGGGGTCGAGCTTCACCGCGTTGGTGGCCGCACCAAGACCCGTGGCGCTTGCCAGGGAGATGGCACCTCGGTTCAGGGTAATGGCGGACACGAACGAGTTGTCGCCGGCGAAACGGAAGACCGTCGAAGTGTCGCTGGTGGTGCTGGCGTTGAGGAGGAGGGTGTTATTGGCACCACCGCCGGTGATGGTTCCGGTGAAGTCGAGGATGGTGCCAGTGCTAGCCGAGGCCGAGTTCTTGACGATGTTGAAGGTCGTGGCCGAGGCGGCGGCGCCGAGGCTGATGTCCTTGCCGAACGTCACCTGGTCGTTGTTGGCGATGGTGAGCGTTGAGGTGCCTCCATAGGTGGCGGCGAAGGCACCGCTGCCGAGCTGGTCGGTGGTGGTGATGGTCAGGCCGCCCTTGTCCAAGGTCGTGCCTCCGGTATGGAGGTTCGTGCCGGTCAAGATGAGCGTGCCGGTGCCGGTCTTGATGAGGCTGCCCGCTCCGGAGAGGACGCCGGCGTAGGTCGTGTTGCTATTGTTGCCGCCGACCGAAAGCGTGATGCCGGCGGGCGTCACGGCGTTGTCCTCGAGTGCCAGGTCGTAACCTGAGCCCGACGAGGTGCCCGAGAGGCCGCCCACGTTGAAGGTGGAGACCGAGGAGTCGAAGACGAGCGAGCCGGCGCCGCCGTTCAGGGTCAGGGTCGACATCGAGAGCGCGCCCGTGCTGGCGAGCGTCAGGGTGCCGCCGGTGAGGGTGGTCGTGCCGATGAAAGTGTTGGTGCCGGAGAGAGTCTGGTTGCCCGAGCCGGCCTTGACGATGTTCAGGGTGTGCGTGCCGTTGTGCCCGATGACGCCGCTGAAGGTGCCGCTGCCGTTGCCCGCACCGATGGTGAGCGTGCCGGCGTTCTCCGTAGCCTGGATGAGGCCTGCTCCGGCTGAGTTCGAAATCAGCGCATTGACCGTTTCGGCGCTCGCATTGCCACCGGAGAGCCGGAGGTAGCTGCCAGCATTGGTGAAGTAGATGCTGGAGGCATCCGGGATCGCGAAGTTGTTGGTGTTGGTACCGGTACCGAGCTGGAGCTGGCTGCTGGCGCCGAGGATGATGTCGCCGACGAAGTCGTTGGCGGCCCCAATCGTCGACTGGGTGAAGGTGACGCGTCCCGCGGTGTTGATTGATGAGATGGTGATGTTACCGGTACCACTGATCTTACCCGCGAAGGTGGTACGGTCAGAGGTGTTGTTCATCAGCGTCACGTCGCGCCCGAGCGTGATGGTGCCGCTGTACTGGGTGTTTTGACCGGAACTTGCGCTGTAAAGTGAACCGAGTGTGGCGGTGCCGGCACCGGTGCCACTGACCGTGATATTGTGGACGGTCGTTGTGAAGTAGTTGATCAGGATGCTTGCATCGTCGCTGTCCGGGGAGAGCGTCACCGCGTTGGTGGTCGCCCCAAGGCCCTGGGCGTTGGTTGTGGCAACGGTGCCCGCCGAGACAGTCAGCCCGCCATTGTAGGTATTGGCTGCGTTGAGATTAAGAGTACCCGTGCCCGACTTGACGAGGGCTCCGTTGCTGATGATGCCGGAGAGGGTGGCGGTGGAGCCAGTGGCGACGGTCAGCGTGCGGGTCGCACCACCGAGGCCGAAGGCATTGGTGAGGGTCAGGGCGCCGGTGTTGGTCGCGTCGCCGAAGGTGACGTCGCCGCCGATGGTCGAGGCACCAGCCGCGGTCACGGTGTAACCGGTCGTCGAGTTGCTCGAGATCGTGCCGCCGTTCAGCGTGAGCGTCGCGGAGGCCGCGCCGAGGGCTCCGGCGTTACCGACCTGGAGGATACCGTTGCCGGAGAGAGTCGTGCCTCCCGTGTACGTGTTGGCGTTGGTGAGGGCGAGCGTGCCACCCGAGACAGCCACACCGCCGGTGTTGGTGAGCCTGGCGTTGAGAGTCAGGACACCGTCGGCAGACTTTGTGAGGGCGGCGGCGCCGCCGAGCGTCAAGCCGGAGCCGAGCGTGCCCGCGGAGAGGCTGTAGTTCGAGGCGTTGATTGTGCCAGTGCCGTCGAGCGTGCCGCTGGCGACACTGAGCGTGCCCGCTGTCAGCGTGCCATTGACCGTGCCGCCGCTGAGCGAGGCGGTGGCAAGCGTGGTGACCGTGCCGGCAAGGGTGCCTCCGGAGACATTGACCGAGCTCGCGTTAATCGTGCCCGTGCTGGTCACGCTGCCACCCGAGAGGGTCAGAGCGCCGACCGTCTGGGTGGTCGAGCCGATGTCGAGCGTGCCATTGCTGACCGTGAGGGCGCCGCTGGCGGCGAGGGCGTTGCTGGCGGTCAGCTGCAGCGTGCCGGCCGAGACTGTCGTGCCGCCAGTGTAGGTATTGACGCCGCCGAGGGAGAGTGTGCCGTTGCCGGCCTTGGTCAGGCCATAGGCGCCACCGATGGATCCGTCGTAGGTCAAAGTGGCGGCACTGTCCGCCGAAATAGTCGCATTGCCCTCGAGCGTAACAGCGCGGGTCGCAGCGAGCGTGAAGCTGCCGGTGGCACGCAGAGTCGTACCAGCACCCAGGCTGACCACGCCGTTGGAGGCACCGAGGGCCCCGTCGGAGGCCACGGCGAGCGTGCCGCCGTCGAGATGGACGCCGCCGCCGAAGGTGTTGGCGCCGCCGAGCGTCAGTGTGCCGGTGCCTTCCTTGACGAGCTGAGCTGTGTCTCCGGTGAGGGCCCCGGAGCCGGAAATGGTGTATCCAAGGTCGGTGTTGACCGTGATTTTGCCGAGGGCGGGGACGCCAGAAGCCAGATTGACTGTGCGGTTGGAGGAGGTGTCGTTGAAGAGGAGCTCGTCTCCCGCGAGGAGGGCGCTGGCGGAGTCATCGGTGCTCAGCTTGAAATTGGTGTTGGTGCCGTCGACATCGTTGCCGACGCCGTCGCCGACCCAGATCAGGTTGGCCTTGGTGACGGTGGCGGTCAGCGCGCCCGTGGTCTGCCAGTAATCGGCGCTCAAGGCGTCGGTGTTGAGCGTAATCTCGGTGTGGCCGTAGGTGCCGGCCACGAAGAAGTTGCCCGTCAGGTTGTTGTCTAGGCTGGCCAGGTCGAAGGTCAGGATGTCGTAGGTACCCGAGCCGAAACCGCCGTTGAGGAAGGCGACGTTCACGTCGCCGAGCAGCTTCAGCGTGCCACCGGTGACATCGATGAGGTCGGCAGTGGAGTCGCCGATGACGGTGTTGAGGCGGCTGACACCCGCGCCACCGAGCTCGTCGGCATAACCGAACTCAAGGACCCCGGTCACCGTCATGGTGCCAGGCGTCAGCGTGTTGCTGGCGCGGATTACGGCGCCGCTGCTGACGCCGTCGGCGCTGCCCATGACGCGGATGTCGCGCGCGGTCGAGAAGGAGCCCGAGGCCGTGGCACCGTCAGCGATAGTGAGGAGGGAGCCGGAACCGGATCCGCCGAGGGTCGTCCCACTGATGGCTACGCTGCCCGCATTGACATTGAGCAAGCCAGTGAAGGAGGCAGCTCCGCCCGCGAGGGCGAGCGAGCCGTCGCCCGCCTTGGTGAACGTGCTGCTGCCGGCGAGTGCGCCGGTTAGCGTGGCCGCCGTTGCCTGGGTGAGGGAGAAGCTACCGCCGTTGAGGGTGAGGCCGCCGGATCCGAGGACGGACGCGGCCGTGATATCAAGCGAGCCAGCCGTGACGGTGGTTCCGCCGGAGTGCGTGTTGGCACCAGTCAGCACCTTGGCACCCGCGCCCGAGAGCGCGATGGCCGTGGTACCAGCGATGTTGTAGTCGATGGTGCCGGTGTTCGCGAGGTTGATGGAAGCGACATCGCCAGTGTTGGTCAGCGTGAGGCCCGAGGCTCCTGCGGTGAGCGTGACGGCATTGGACTGGCTGTAGCCGTTGAGGTCGAGGGTCGCGGCTGCGCCACTTCCGAGAGTGAGCGTGGCGCCGGAGGCCAGTCCGTTGGCCGAGCCGAGCTTCAGCGAGCCCGAGACCATCGAGAGCGCCGAGTAGCTTCCGCCGCCGCCGAGCACGAAGTTGCCATCACCGAGGGTGACCGGGACGGAGGCCGAGCTGATGCCGCCGAGGAGGCGCAGAGTTGAGCCGCTGTCGGTATCGAAATGGGTGCCTGCCGTGGGCGTGGCGGTGATGGTGACAAGGCCAGAGGTGCCGCCCGTAGCGGTTCCCTTGACCTCGACCATACCTCGCGAAGCCGTACCGGCGGAGGCCCCGAGGCTGAAGGCGTTGGCAACGGTCACGCCGTCGGCGAACTGCAGGAAAGGGTTGGAAGTGCCGTCGCTGACCGTGACAGTGCCGACGCCAAGGGCCGTGTTGCTTCCTGCGATAATCGTGCCGGTCTTGAGAAGCGTGCCGCCGCTATAGTCGTTGTTACCGGTGAAGGTCTGGGTCTCGCCGCTGACCTTGGTCAGGAGTCCAGAACCGGTGATTGTGGAGGCGATGGTGTTGCTGTTGCTGGTCGACCCGTTGAAGAAACCACCTCCCGAGAGGAGGGTGATGGTGCGGGTCGACGCCATCGTGTTGCCGCCGCCGGTGAAGTAGAAGCCGCCACCGTCGAGCGTGAAGTTGGAGCCGCTGCCCATGGCGGCGTCGCTGGCGAAGCCGAGGTAACCGGCGCCGGCGCTATCGGAACCCTTGATCAACCAGGTTCCCCCGAACCCCGTGGCGCCGCTGATCACCTGATTGTTATTTGCCGGGACGCCACCTCCCTGGTACTGATAGGTGCCGGAGCCAGTCAGGGTGTTTGTCAGGTTGGCATTTTGACGGGCCCAAATGAAGGTGGCTCCCGAGGCGATGTTGATGGCGCCCGCGACGACCGCAGTCGTGTTGGCGTTGTTGGTGCCGAGCTGCACGGTGCCAGCGTTGACGGTGACGCCCCCGGAGTTCGTGTTGACCCCGTTCAAGGTCAGCTTGCCGGTGCCTTCCTTAATCAGCGCGCGGCTAGCTCCGCTGACGATGCCGCTGAGCGTGGTGCCGCCCCCGTTGACCGTGAGCGTCGTATTGCCGGCGAGAGCGACACCCCCGCTGACCGTCCAGGCTCCGTCACCCGCCAGGGTGAGCGAGGTCGGGGTCGTGGTGCCAAGGCTGCTGATGGTCGAGGCAGAGCCAGCGGTGAACGAGACACCGTTGCCAATGACATTGGTGCCAGAAAGGGTGATTGCGCCCGACGAACTCACGCTGGAGCCAGCGCCAAACGTGTTGGTGCCAGTGAAGGAGAGCGCAACGGCGCCAGTGACGCTGGCGGACTCGGCGATTGAGTTTGTGGCGCTGAAGGTCAGCGCGTTGGCCGAGGCCGCGGCATCACCGAGCCCAACCGAGCCATTGATGGTGAGGTTACGTCCGACGGTCTTGGCGGCATCGGTGGCGGCGAAGGTCGCACCATCGTTCAGGATGAGCCCGCCCGTGCTCATGGTGTAGGCGGAGGTGACCGCGAGCTTGCCGCCATTGACCGTGATGGTGCCGGAAAGGGCGTTGGCGGCGGTGTTGGAGAGCGTCAGGGTGCCCGAGCCGCCCTTGACGATGTTGGCCGTACCGCTGAGGGAGCCGGTGCCGTCGAGGGTGTAATCGGTCGAGCCGGAAACCGTCAGGGACCCGGGCGTGAGCGTTCCGGCAAGCGTGATGGTCTGGGGAGTGGCGCCAACGGAGTCGTCGAGCGTGACGTGGTCGAAGTTGTAGAACCAATCCGCCGCACCGGCGTTGTCCGAGTTGTTCCAAGCGGTGCCGACGCCGCCGCCTTGCGTCGCGTCCCAGGTCGAGAAGGTTCCGTTCCAGACCAAGTTGGCCGCCACGCCCGTGACAGTCATGTCGAGGGTCTTGTTGGTGGCGTCGTTGGTCAGGGTGAAGACGTTGCGCGAGGGCGCCAGGCCGGTCACGGCGAGCCCGCCCGAAGCGAGGATACCGTCGGCCAGCGCCGAGCCGTTGTAGGTGATGGCTCCGGACCCGTAACTGATGAGCCGATAGGTGCCGGGATCGATCGCCGCGGTGTTCGCGACCACGATGCCCGAGCCCGCGGCGAAGGCGACCGTGCCACCAGCGGTGAAGAAGAACGAGGGCTGGTCGGGGAGGTCGACGAGCACCTGCAGGTTACCGCCGGAGGCAAGGGTGACGTTGCCGACGGTGGATGTCCCGGTGGAGCGCAACGCCGCGTACTGGGCGACGGTGATGGTGGAGCTCGCGTCCGTGTTGGTGCTGCTACCCAGGGCGAGCACGTTCGGGGCGCCGGCGGAGGATCCCGCGGCCACGGCGATCGTGCCGGTGAAGCCACTCAGGCTACCCGTGAGGGTCTCGACTGCGGTGCCATTGACCTTGGAGATGGTGCCTGCACCCGTGAAGGCATTGGAGAGGGAGAAATTGGTGCTGTGATTCAGCGCAACCGTGCCCGAGGCGCCGATAGCGGTGGTGCCGGTGCCGAGGTCGCCGGTGGCCCCGCCATTG
The DNA here is from genome assembly GCA_049419705.1 of Opitutales bacterium. Taxonomy (GTDB): domain Bacteria; phylum Verrucomicrobiota; class Verrucomicrobiia; order Opitutales; family UBA953; genus UBA8828. Next base: position 8,174 of record JBMSKH010000004.1, on the reverse strand, counting down.
CCGACGTTGAGCGTGCCCGCGGTGACATTGAATCCACCGGTCGTCGTGTTGGCGGCGGTGAGCGCCATCGTGCCGTCACCCGACTTGCCAAGCTGCTGGCTGCCGCGAATCACCCCGGAGACGAGGAGGTCGGTGCCCGCACCCGCGACGGCATCGCCAACGTCGAATCCGGTGCCGGCGTAGTTGATGGCGAGAGCGGCGGAAACCGTCGAAAGGCCGGTGCCCGAAACCACCCAGGTCGCGTTCGTGTAGGGAATATATGCAGGCGCGGAGGCTCCGCTGAGGTATGTTCCGTACAGCCCGAGCGTGGCATTCTGCAGGGTGACGGTGCCGGCGATCTCGGCGCCGCCGATGTAGGCAGTCGAGCTGCTGTTGAGGAGCTGCATGACGCTGCCCGAGTTCAGCGTCGCACTGCCCTGAATGTTCATGATGCTTCCGTAGGCACCAGCACCAGAAGCTTGTGTACCGATACCCGAGGTGATTGCACCAGGGGCCTGCCCAACACCGCCCGTGGCGTCACCCAAAACAGTGTCTGATCCCGAACCAAGTAGCGTGAGGGTTCCCGACCCCCAACCCCCGGCGCCGCCGAAGAAGTAGTAGCCGTTGGTCGCAGTCGACGTGCTCAGGCTGATATTGCCGCTGTAGCCGACGGCATTGTTGCGGAAGCCAATCCAGCTTGAGAAGCCCGCGCGGGGCAGGTTGCCGCGGTTGAGCGTCAGTGAACCGGAGCCGGAAACCTCGCCATCAAGCAGGATGGTGCGATGGTAAGTGCCGTTGGTTGCCCGGATGGTGTTGGTCGTGCCAGCGATGACCTCGACGGCCCCGTTCAGCTTGATCGTCGAGTTGCCCAGCGTGGAGGTGCCGGTGACGGTTCCGTAGTTGAGGACCAGCTTGGGGATGTTGCGCGTGAACGTGCCGGCGCCACCGACGGTCTGCGTGATGTTCAACGTGGCCGTGGACACGCTTGAGCCCGCCAAGCTGACGACGGATGTCGTTGTGTTGGTGAACAGGTTGGAACTCCCGTTTGTCCCGCGGTCCCACGACGCCGTTGCGCCCGCATTGACAATCAGCCCGGCTGCTGCGCCGAGCGACGTGTTCGCGCCGCCGAGGACCAACGTCCCGCTCTTGAGGGTGTAGAACCCGGTAAAGGTGTTGGCTGCGTTCGTGAACGAGATGTTGCCCGGAGCCGTCAGGTCGATGAAGCCCGAGCCGCTGATGATGCCGCTGAAGGTCGCCGTCTTGCTCGACCAGACCGTCCTGATTTCGCTCCAGCCAGTCGAGTTGATGTTGCCCGAGAAGGTGTTGACGCCGTCATCCGAGATCAGGGTCGCATCGCGGAGGTTGATTGTATTGGCGTAAGTGTAGGCATTCGAGGTCGAGCCCGTCTTGAATCGGAGCGTGGCGCCCGGATTGACGGTGATGGTTCCAGTGCCGAACGGGGAGTAAGTTCCAGCGGCCAGGGCGGTGGTGGTGCCAGGCGTGGTTGCGAGGGACTGCAGCTCGCCCTGGTTGACGCTGACTGCGCCGCTGAAAGCGTTGCTATTGGCGGTTCCGGAGGCGCCGGAGACGGAGTTGATGATGACCGTGCCGGCCCCAGTCTTGGTGAGGGAACCCGCGATGCTGGTCGCCGAGGCATTGATGAGTCGGGAGGTGACGGTGAGCGTCGACCCGCTCGAATTATTCAGCACGAACTCGCCGGTGGTGTTACCAAGCACGCCGGTACCAGAGATGGTAGTCGCGCCAGTGTTCGCGCCGGTCAGCAGCAGGCCGGCAGTTGTGAGGTTAAAAGTACTAAGCGCGAGCGAGGCACCAGCGGTGTGCGAGGTGAGCCGAATCGTGTTGGCGGCGGTGTTGGCGCCGAGCGTGATGGCCGTGCCCGAGAGCGCGGATGCATAGTTCGCGGCGGAGGACCCGCCGCCCGAAGTGGGCAGGGCGGTGCTGCTCGCGAGTGCGGTCACCGCGGCGGCGTTGGAAGCGCCCGGCACGGCGTAGTCAAAGGTGTTGGCGGCGGTCTTGATGAACGCCCAGGGACCGACGATGCCATTGCTTGCGGTGTTGGTGACGCCGATGCTACCCCCGCTTGTGCTGTCGAAGACCAAAGTGGCACCCGCGCTGCGGCTCAGGGTGCCGGCGGTAAGGGTCAGTCCGCTGGCGTCGTTGAGGCTATTGAGAAGGGTCGCATTACCGGCGGTGAGCGTGATTGTGCCGAGCGTCTGGGCGCTGGTGGTTGCCGACTTGCCGAAGAGCTCGAGTGTGCCGGTGCCGGAGAAGGTCAGCCCATTGCCAGACTTGATGATGCCAGCGGTGGCGTTGACGAAATCAAGCCTCAGTGTGCCACCCGCGATGGTCGTGGTACCCGTGTAGGTCTGGAGCTGGTTCAGCACCCAAGTGCCGACATTGGTCTTGGTGAACGACGTGGTTCCGGTGAAATTCGGGATGACCGCGTTGGAGCCGCCGAAGGTGTTGAGACCCGTGTTAGTGCCGCCGAAGATGAAGGTACGCGCCGAGGTAGAGCTGTTGGAACCGATAGCGGAGCCGGGGTTCCAAATAAGGGCCCCCGTGCCGTTCGCATAGAGCGCCGAGCCGTTGACCGCCCCCCAGGTGATGCCACGTGTGATGGTATCCGTTGCGCCGGTGTAAATCAGGCTGCCGCCGACAAAGTAAATTGCGCCCGAACCAAGATTGCCGGACGTGGTGCTGAGACTGCCGACACTGGCATAGGTGCCCGCGTTACCATAGATAGCAGTGATCCCGCTGTAGGTGTTGGAGCCGGTGATAAAGTTTAAACCAGACCCGGTGCCGCTGGAATTACTGATGTCGAGACGGCCCGAACCAGTAATTGTGTTACCTAGGTAGAAGACACCCGTGCGCGCCAGACTCAAGGCCGGGTTGGTCGTGCTGTTGATCGTGATTGTCCCGCTGCCAAGCGAGCCGAGCACGCCACCATTGCCGAGACGGACCTGGGCATCGGCATTGATGGTCGTACCGCCCGTGTAGCTATTGCCGGCCGCGACCACATTGACGAGGCTAAGCGAGGCGCCGCCGGAATTCTTGAAAGTCAGGCCACCCGAACCTGTGATACCGGAATTGAGCGTCAGGGTGCGCCCAGAGCCCGACATGTTGGTGTTGTCAATGGTGCCCCCGGTGGACAGAAGCACCATGTCGGTATTCCAAGTCCAATTGCCCTTCGTGGCATCAAGCATGCCACCGGTACCAACGGTACCCCCATCGAGATAAACGCGACCAGTGCCCCATGAGGCATAGTTGCTGGAGGTCGACTGTGATGTGCGGGCGAGCACATTGGCCCCCACATAGATGCTTCCGCTGTAACCAGTCAGGCCAGTGGCACTGACATTGAAGTCGACTGTGGCTGTGCCCGCCCCCGACTGGGCGAGCGTGATATCGGACGACCCAGTGAGAACACCCGTGCCTGCTGCAGATCCAATGCGGATGAAGTTGCCTCCCATGACCGTCCAAATCTGATTGGCCGCGACATTGACCTTAGAGCCGAGGACGATGTTCATCGTCGAGTTGGCCGCATTGATACCGCCCGAGCCAAGCGTGAGCTGATACTGCGTGGCATCGGCGCCGAGCGTGAGCGTCTGGCCGGCGGTACCGGACATCGCGCCGAAGGTCATGCCCGAGACCGACAGCGCCGCGCCGTAATTGATCGATGTGCCCGTCGCTCCGTTGTCGTACAGCGAGTCGAAGATGACCATGTCCGTCCCAGAGGGGACCGTGCCGCCGACCCAGGACGTGCCGAGATTGAGCGCGTCGAGGTCGTTGTCCTTCTGGATGTCCTCAGCCGATCCCTTCGACGCCCCGAGAAGGGCGGCGGCGGCAACGAGGAAGGCGTTGCGGAGAGTTCGGGACGGGGTGGCCACGAGAAAAGAAAGTAATTAAAGGAATTTAGGCCTGAGCTGGTGAGCTTAGGTGGGGTAATTTCCTATGATTAAACTAGGTGTTTTTCCGGAGTGTGCAAGCCTTAGAGTTCAATTCCGGCGAAGAGAGAAATCCTTAACAGATAGAGATTCATTTAAATTTGAAAATGATACTTGTTTGAAGTGATATCTAGACACATTTCTTTCTCTATCAGCGACTTAAGAATGAACGCCTGACGCAATCGATGACCCTTGACCGGTCGGCATCGGACATCCCTGACCCAGACGGCAGGCAAAGTCCCTTGGCGAAGAGGTCCTCGCAGACCGCGCCGCCGACCTTCTCGGCCTGGCGGAAGACGGGCTGGAGGTGCATCGGCTTCCAAAGCGGGCGGCTCTCGATGTCGGCCGCCTCAAGCGCGAGACGCACGCGCTCGCGATCCGTGCCCGCCAGTTGCGGATCGATGGTCAGGCAGGTCAGCCAGTGCGTGCTCGAGCCCCAGGCAGCCTCGGGCTGCATCGTGACGCCGGGCAGGTCGCGGAAGGCGCTGGCGTAGGCGGCGAAGTGCGCGCGGCGTCGCGCGACCTTCGCGTCGAGACCCTGGAGCTGTCCGCGGCCGATGCCGGCGCAGACGTTGCTCAGGCGATAGTTGTAGCCGAGCGTGGTGTGCTCGTAGTGCGGCGCGGCGTCGCGCGCCTGCGTCGCGAGGTGACGCGAGGCGCGGGCGAGGGCCTCGTCATCCGTCACCAGCATCCCACCTCCCGAGGTGGTGATGATCTTGTTGCCGTTGAACGAATGGATGCCGGCGCGCCCGAAGCCGCCCGGCGCCCTGCCCTTGTAGGTGGCTCCCAGAGCCTCCGCCGCGTCCTCGACCAGCGCCACGCCGTGCCGCTCGCAGGCGGCGACCACGGGATCGATGTCGGCGGATTGTCCGTAGAGGTGCACGAGCACGACGGCGCGCGGGGCGCGACCGGCCTTGGCCTTGCGCTCGATGGTCTCGGCGACGAGCGCGGGGTCCATGTTCCAGCTCGCGGTCTCAGAATCGATGAAGACCGGCTTGGCGCCGAGGAAGGTGATGGGCGTCGCCGAGGCGACGAATGTCATCGAGGCGCACAGGACCTCGTCGCCCGGACCGACCCCGACGCCGCGCAGCGCGAGGTGGAGCGCGGCGGTGCCCGACGAGACCGCCACGGCGTGGCGCGAGCCGACCTTGGCCGCGAACTCGCGCTCGAAGGCGTCGATGTTCGGCCCGATTGGCGCGATCCAATTGGTGTCGAAGGCCTCCTGCACATACGCGCGCTCGGCTTGGCCAATGTCGGGAGGAGACAGGTAAAGGCGCATGGGCTTACTGAAACCTAAAGCGCTAAAGCCTAAAGCCTAAAGGAACGGGCGACCGATGGTCGCACAGCGGGAAGCGGGAAGGAGCAAGCGGGAGGGAGATGCTACAAGGCTGAATAGGGGAAGATGCTCCGGTGACCGGTGACGGGTGACCGGTGGCAGTGGGTCTTCGACCCGCCTCTATGAGCCCCTACGGGGTTATAGCGGCAACGAGCGTAGCGAGTTCATCACCGCTAACACCGCTGACCAGCTATCCATCCCCTTTAGGCTTTAGGCCTTGGACTTTAGGCTCAAGCATCTCGACATGCTCAAAGACAAAGTCGTCGCCACCCTCGGAGCCACCGGAGGCATTGGGAGCGCCATCCACTCCCGGCTGCGCGCAGACTCCGCCCGCGCGCTCGCCGTCGGGCGCAACACTGCCAAGCTCGCCGCGCTCGAGCCCTCCGCGGACCGACGCGTCCTGCTCGACCTTGCCGCACAGCCCACCTGGGACGCCGTCATCAACGGCCTGCCCGAACTCGACGGCCTGGTGATCTGCAGCGGCAAGCTTGATGTGCTTCCGCTCCAGGCGAGCTCACCAGCGGCCTTCGCGGAGGTCATCGACATCAACCTCGTCGCCCCGGCCCTGCTCATCCGCCACCTCCTGCGCGCGCGCAAGATCCGCGATGGCGCATCCATCGTGCTCATCAGCTCGATCGCCAGCCAAGGCTCCGCCGGGCACGCGGCCTACGGCGCGAGCAAGGCGGGACTCAACGGCCTGATGCGCACGCTCGCGGCCGAGCTCGCCCCGCGGAAAATCCGGGTCAACTGCGTGTCACCCGGGCTGGTCAGCGCCGGCATGTACGAGCAGGTGAAGTCGACGATGTCTCCGGCGGAGCTCGCCGCCTACGAGGCCTCCTACCCCCTTGGCATCGTCGTGCCCGCGAGCATCGCGGGCGCGGTGACCTTCCTACTTTCTCCAGACGCACTCCAGATCACCGGCCAGGACCTAGTCGTCGATGGCGGTGTCACCCTCTCCTAAGCCCCGACGACGTTCACCACCCGCCTTTAGGCTTTAGGCTTTGGGCTTTAGGCTCAGCATCCCCGCATGCCCTCTCCCCTTTACATTCTCGGTGCCGGCGGTTTCGGGCGCGAGCTCTTCCATTGGCTGAAGCAGCACCCGGATTGCGGCAAGGCTTGGCAGATCGCTGGCTTCCTCGACGACAATGCGGATGCGCTGAAGGGCTTCGACTATAGCCCGGGTGTCGTCGGCTCAGTCATAGCGCACAAACCCAAGCCCGGCGAACTGATTGCCTGCGCGGTCACACAGCCCAGGGTGCGCCGACCGGTGGTCGAGAGCCTGCTCGCGCGTGGCGCGGAGTTTCTGGCCTTCGTGCATCCGCGTGCGACCATCGGCGGCAACGTGCGCCTCGGTCGCGGAACCATCCTTTGCCCGGGCGTGATTGTCACCTGCGACGTCTCGCTGGGCGACTTTGTGATGCTCAACGTCAACGCCACCGTTGGGCACGATGCGAAGGTCGGCGCGCACACCACTGCGAGCGCGCACGTCGACATCACCGGTTTCTGCACCATCGGCGAGAATGTCTTCCTGGGCAGTCACGCGCACCTCATTCCGCACAGCAAGGTCGGCGATGGCGCGACCATCGGCGCGGGCGCTTGCGTCGTGACCGAGGTCGCACCCGGCATCACCGTGGTCGGCAACCCCGCGACAAAACTCCGCTGAGCAACAGCCGGGCAACGCCCAACCGGGGTGGCCCTGCGATCCTCGCCGAGCCTTGGGCCCCGTTATGCCTTTAGGCTTTAGGCTCCTCCCCGCCTTTAGACTTTAGTCCTTAGTCCTTAGTCTTCACCCTTCATCCATGCTCTCCTCGCTCCCGCATCTGCGCCTTGCCGGCCTCGAGGTGGAGTTCGGCTCGGTCACCAAGCGCCTGCGGGACGAGGTGGCGCTTTACGGCGGCGATGCCGCGCAGATCGAGCGCATCGCCCGCACCGTCGGGCTGGAGTCGCGCTCGGTCGCGGCCCCGGGCGTCACCGCCCTCGATCTCTGCGAGACGGCGGCCCGCCGGCTGCTCGACAAACTGGCGGTCGACCCGACCTCGATCGACGCGGTGGTGTTCGTCACCCAGACACCGGATCACTCACAGCCGGCCAACGCGAACCTGCTGCATGGCCGCCTCGGCATGTCGAAGTCAGCCATCGCCTTCGACCTCTCGCAGGGCTGCTCGGGATTCATCTACGGGCTGCATTACGCCGGCGTGCTCTGCGCGCACGGTGGCGCCGCCCGCGTGCTGCTCTGCTGCGGCGACACACTCAGCCGCCTCGTCAATCCACGCGACCGCTCGGTCGCCCCGCTTTTCGGCGACGCGGGATCCGCAGTGCTCGTCGAGCGCACGGGCGAGGCCACGACCTGGCACTTCTCGCTGGGTTCCGACGGCTCCGGCGCCAACGCCATCTGCGTGCCGGCTGGCGGGTCGCGCCATCCCTTGACCGCCGGCGAGGCGCTCAAGGATGTCATCGATGACGAGGGGAACGCGCGCAACGCGTCCAACTTGGTGATGAACGGACCGGAGGTCTTCAACTTCTCGCTGCGCGAGCCCGCGGGCGCCGTCCAGCAGGTGATATCGGCGGCGGGCTGGGACATCGACGCCTGCGATGCGCTCGTTCTCCACCAGGCCAATCGCTTCATCGTGCAGACCATCGGCAAGCGCCTCGGCTTCCCGGACAGCAAGGTGCCGATTGCGAGCCTCGCGGCCCATGGCAACCTGAGCTCGGCTTCGATCCCGGGCGCGCTCGCCACGGAGATGGCGCCGATGCTGGCCTCCGGACGACGCAAGCTGGTGCTCTGCGGCTTCGGCGTCGGCCTGTCCTGGGGCGCCGTCGCGCTCGAGGCCGGCCCGATTTGAGAACCTTGCGGTAAATCTGTCTTAAGTACGGACGTCGCTCCGCGGCGTCCGCGG
>JBMSKH010000003.1:0-87271 GCA_049419705.1 Opitutales bacterium | reverse complement strand
CGGTGACCCAGCCCACGTCGGCCGTGCACCAGAAGAGGTCGTCGCCGCGGAGGTCAAAGGTGTACTTATTGGTCGCGTAGGCGTGCACCATGTAGCCACCCGTGGTGTGGATGATGCCCTTGGGCTTGCCGGTCGAGCCGGAGGTGTAGAGCAGGAAGAGCATGTCCTCCGCATCCTGCTCGGAGGCGGGGCAGTCGTCGGAGACCTTGGCCTCGGCCTCGTGGTACCAGACATCGCGGCCGGGCTGCATCGTGCAGGCGGCGTCGGGCTGGCCGGGGTTGCGCTGTAGCACGAGCACGTGGCGGCAGGTCGGGCAATCCTTGACCGCCTCGTCGACGGTCGCCTTGAGCGGCAGGAACTTCCCGCGGCGCCAGCCACCATCCATGGTGATGACGGCCTTGGAGGAGGCGTCGTTGACGCGGTCACGGATCGACTCGGCGGAGAAGCCGCCGAAGACCACGGAGTGCACGACGCCCAGGCGCGCGCAGGCGAGCACGGCCATTGCGAGCTCGGGCACCATCGGCATGTAGATGGCGACGGTGTCGCCCTTCCGCAACTCGAGGGATTTCAGGACGTTGGCGAAGCGGCAGACACCGCGGTGCAGTTCGCGGTAGGTGAGGCGACGGACCTCGGCGGCACTTCCGTCCTTGGTCGGCTCGCCCTCGAAGACGATGGCGACCTTGTCACCGAGACCCTTGGCGATCTGCGCGTCGAGGCAGTTGTAGGCGAGGTTCGTCTTGCCGCCCACGAACCACTGGAAGAACGGCTTCTTGGATTCGTCGAGGACCTTGCTCCAGGGCTTGAACCAGTGGAGGTTGCGGGCCTCGTCGGCCCAGAAATTCTCCATGTCGTCAATCGACCGGCGATAGAGGGCCTTGTAGCCGTCCATCCCCTTGACCCGGGCCTTAGCCACGAAGGCCGCCGAAGGGGCGAAGGTCTGGTCCGATCCGCCGAGGGTCTCGGCACCGGCCTTGATGACGTCGGCGATGGCCTCGGCATCCTCGCTCGCGCCGCGGCGCTTGTTGAGAATCAGGTAGACCGAGAAGAGCGCCAGCACGGCCAAACTTAGAATCAACCAAGGGCTTTCGACGAGGGTCTGCATGGGAATGGGGTGGAGAAAACTGAACATCCGGCCCCGGGGCGGGCAACATAAACCGACAAGGGGGCAGGGCTGGAGGGCGAAGGATGGAGGTTGGAGGGGGAGCCGAAGGCGGCGGATGAACGCCGATCTTCCGGGATACGCCGTTTGGCCATTTGAAGAAGCGGGCCTTGTTTGCCTCAGCCGGGCCGTCCCCTTTCCTCCATCATCTTTCCTCTATCCTCTTCTCGTGACCCTGCGCTGCTTCCATCACCCGGACTACCATTACCCCTTGCCGGAGGAGCATCCCTTCCCGATGGATAAGTTCACCCGGTCAAGGGCGATGCTGGAGGCCGAGCTTCCGGGGGCGCAGTTCGTCGGTCCCGAACCCGCTCCCTGGCAGATGCTGCTGAAAGTCCACAGCGCATCCTATCTCGAGTCTGTCCGCGATGGTCGCCTGACGGAGTTCGACCGCAACCGGCTGGGTCTGCCCGACAATGCCGGCCTGCTCGATCGGTGCCGGCGCGAGACGCATGGCACGGTCCTCGCCGCCCGCGCCGCGCTCGAGGACGGGTTTGCCGTCAACCTTGGCGGTGGCACGCACCACGCCTTCGCCGACCGCGGCCTCGGCTTCTGCGTCCTCAACGATGTCGCCGTGGCCTGCGCCGTGCTCGCCGAGGAGGTGCCTGGGCTGCGCGTGCTCGTGGTCGACACCGACGCCCACCAGGGCAATGGCACGCACGCGCTGCTGCGGGGGCGGCCCGGTCGCTTCTCGCACTCGATCCATGTCGGTCGCAACTACCCCGCCGAGAAGGAAGTCGGCGACCTCGACGTCGGCCTGCCCCGCGACGTCGGTGGCGCCGAGTATCTCGCCGCCCTCGCCGCCTCGTTGGACGAGGCCTTCGACCGCGCCCGGCCTGACCTCGTCTTCTGGAACAGCGGCGCCGATGTGCACGTCGACGACCGCTTCGGCCAGATGCGGCTCACCGATGACGACATCGCCGCGCGCGACATGCTCGTGCTCCGCACGACCCGCGGAGCCGGCCTGCCCCTCGTCGTGCTCTACGGCGGCGGGTACAACCGCGACCGGATCAAGACCGCGCGTCTGCATGCCGACACCGTCCTACGCGCGGGGGCTTTTCCCGGTTAAGGCAGCTCCGCCCTGAGCTCGGCGAACCCGTCGACCACGCGTGCGCCGTGCCCCTCGAGCTTGCTGCGGTGCTGGTGGCCGTGCGCGACCAGGAGGCAGTCGACGCCCATCGCGCGCGCGGCCTCGAGGTCGTGGGTGGTGTCTCCGACGTAAAGGGTGTCCTGCGTGTCGACGCCGAGGTCATGGAGATGGACGCGAGCCCGGTCCTCTTTGCTCCCCGCGTGGATGTCGTCACCCCCGCAGAGTTTCTGAAAGCGCCCGCTCAGGCCGAGTCCGGAGAGCGTGCTGTTCAGCAGCACGCGCTCGTAGGCGGAGAGGATGGAGTGCGTCTTGCCGGCGGCGCGCAGGGCGTCGATCAGCTCGATGGCACCCGGGTGAAGGTCGCACTCCTCCTTCCGGGCCTCATACGCGGCCATGAAGCGCACGGAGAGCGCCCGGAACGCGGCCTCGTCGGGGGCGAAGCCGATGGCTTGGTAGACCTTGATGACGGGAAACTCGAAGATGCGGCGGTAGTGCTCGGGGTCGACGCGCTCGCGTCCGTCCTCGGCCAGGAGGCGGTTGAGCGACTCGCAGCAGAGCCAGGTGTCGTCGAGCAGCGTGCCGTTCCAATCCCACACGATGTGGCGGTAATTGGCGAGCGGTCGGCGCATGGCGGGTATGTGACGGGGTTCCCTCGGCGGCGCAAGCGTCTCAGGCCTCGCGCACGGACCAGCACCGCACCGGCACGCCCGGCGAGGCCATGGCATGGACCGGTGCCCCCGCGACCTTGATGCCATCCCAGGCGAGTGGCAGGCTGTCCCAGGCCCCGAGACTGGCGGCTTGGAGCGGGTAGGGCGCGTGGCGCACATCGCCGCGCAGGATGCGACCAGTCTGGCTGTGCGCGGTGAAGAAGGCATAGCGCTCGGCGAGGAAGTGCTCGAGCGAGCCATCGGCTGCCGGTCGGATTTCGCCGTGCGGCTTCCAGGTCAGCTCGGTGATCCCGGGCTGGCCGCCGCGCCGGCAGGTGTAGCGGAAGGCGCCGCCGGCCGCTCGGCAGCGCATCGTCGCGTGCTCGTAGGGCAGGTGGAATCCGGCGCGGGCGATGCGCACCGCGAGGTCCCGCTCGCAGTCGAGCGAGAGGAAGAAGACGCCCGGTGTGCCATCAGGTCCGCGCACATAGAGCCGCACGTTGAGCTCCAGGAAATTGGAGAGCCAGGGGAGCGGCGGCAGGAGCCAGGGGCGCACGTTGCGCATGCGGAAGGCGACAAGGCCGACGTGCGCGGCGCCGCCGAAGGTGTCGAGAGTCAGGCCCGCGGGCAGGCGCCGACGCAGTTCCTCCGGATCCGCTTGCCAGTGCAGGAAGAGGAGGTTGTCCCAACGCTGCGACATCGCGGGCAGGCCGCGCGGCAGGCTGCCGCGAAGGGCCTCGGTGCGCTGGGTGAAGTCATCCGCCATGCCTCCCACTTAATGCGGAAACGTACCGGGGCAAACGCGGTTCGTCATTGCCCCGCGGCGGTGGCTTGGGCACCGTGCCCCCGTGCTGACCGACGCGCGCAAAGACGAGCTCCGGCGATTCGCCGAGCGCCTGGCCGACCTGGCGGGCGAGGTTGTGCGTGCGCACCATGCCAAGCCGACGGTCGAGGTCGAGACCAAGGCCGACGGCTCCCCGGTCACGGTCGCGGACAAGGAGTCGGAGCGCGTGATGCGCGAGGCCATCCGCGCCGCCTATCCCACGCACGGCATCGTCGGCGAGGAGTTTGGCGCCGATCGTCCCGATGCGGAGTTCTGCTGGGTGCTTGACCCGGTCGACGGCACCAAGTCGTTCGTCGCGCGCGTCCCGCTCTTCACCATCCTCGTCGGCCTGCGTTTCCAAGGGCAGCCCCTGCTCGGCGTCATCGACCAGCCGGTCCTGCGCGAGCGCGCGGTCGGCGACGGCGTCACCGCCACCTTCAATGGCAAGCCCACCCGCGTGATCGACGCGCCGCTCGGTTCCGCCGTCCTGCTCACGACCGACGTCGAGAACGTCGCGCGTGCCCATCCCTCGGCGCGTTGGTCGGCGCTCGCGCAGTCGGCCAACTTCTGCCGCACCTGGGGCGATGGCTACGGGCACATGATGGTCGCAGCCGGCCGCGCCCACATCATGGCCGACCCAATCATGAATCCGTGGGACCTCGTTCCCGTGCTCCCCGTGCTGCGGGGCGCCGGTGCGACCGTCACCGCCTGGGATGGCGGCGATCCCGTCGCGGCGGGCAACGTGGTCGCGGCCGCACCCCGGCTTCATGCCGAGGTGCTCCGCGCCCTGCGGGGCTGAGCCGGCTTACTCGGCGATGACCACGCCGACCTCGGCGGCCGAGGCGAAGTCCTGTCCGCGTTGCTCGCTCAGGCAGGTCAGGCGCACGTAGCGGCAGGTCACCGGCGCGAAGCCCGCGGACTTGACGGAGCTGCCCTGTCCAAAGGTGCCTTCGGTCGCCTTGGTCCAGGTCTTACCGTCGGTGCTGGTCTCGACCGAGTAGCGGGCGACCTGGCCGTTGGTGTTGCCGTCCTGGCGAGGTAGGTAGGTCAGGCCGCGGACGCCTTTTTTGGCGGCGCCGAGGTCGATGGTGAGCGTGTGCGGGTACTTCGCGACGAAGCTACCGTAGGCGGTGTGCCAGAAGGTGGTGTCATCGCTGTCGACCGCCTTGCTCGCCTCGCCCTCGTCAAGCTGCTCGCTGCTCGCGGCGGCGGCCAGCGTGGGTCCGCTCTTGGCGATGGCACCCTGCATCCAGCGTTCGGGGGCGTTGGTCGGCGTGCCCGTGGGCAGGTCGACGGTGACGCGGGCGGTCTCGCCGGCGTCCTGGCCGGGCGCGAGCGGACGGATCAGGAGATCAAGCTGGGTCGTGCCCGAGCGGGGGATGTCGCGCTCCATCGGGATGGGACCGCAGCTCGCACCGCCGAGGCCGAGGGTGCGGGCGTCAATGTTCAGGTAAACGCGGTCGGACTTCGGCAGCTCGACCACGTTGGAGGTGAGAGTCAGCTCGCTGTCGGCCCAGCGCGTCGCGGAGAAGCTGACGGGCTTGCCGGCGGTGGCGACGAGCAGGCCGTTGCCGGTGGCGTCGCGCATCGCCACCCAGCGCACGTCCTCATGGTTGCCGTGATCCTGCGGCTTGATGTACGGGACGGCAATCTGGTCGACGGTTGCCTCGTAGCGTCCGAGCTGCGCGGATGCCTTGCGGTCGGGATAGTTCTCCCAGGGGCCGGCGCCGAACCAGGTCGCGCGGTCGAGGCCCGGTGTGAGCTGGAGGCGATAGCCGAGGGCGGGCAGGGGGACGTTTCGCTGGCTGGCGGAGATCACGGAGCGGACGCGCAGGGTGCCGTCGGACAAGAGGCGCCACTCGGTGTCGGTCACGAAGTGGAAGTCGTTCGGACCAAGCACGCGTCCGTCGGCGACCTTGCGGTGTCCGGAGGCCAGACCGGGCGTGAGCTTGGCGCTGCGCGTGCCCTGCGAGGTCACGCGGGTGATGACGCGGCCCGTGCCATCGGTCTCGCAGGTCGAGGCGACGTGGCGCAGGTCGTGCAGGCCGCGCTCATACCAACCGCCGCTGGCCCACTGGTCGTTGTTCACGGGCGAGCGGAAGGCATCAAGGGCGACGGGCGCGGCGAGCAGCTCGCGGTCACCGCGTTTGTAGCTGATGAGCGCGCCGCTCGCGCGGTCGAAGCTCGCGGACCAACCGGGGAGCGAGACGGTGATGCGGGCGGGTGTCACCTGCGTGTCGGGCACCTGCTGCGTGGTGACGAGGCCGGGCTTCTCGCCGGCGGTGGGCAGGGCGACGGTGCCCCGGCTCATGAGGACGCCGGCCTTGGCCCAGGCGTAGTCGCGGGCGAGGCGGAACTCGACCTCGACGTGCACCTCGGCGCCGGGCTTGCCCTGGAAGCCTGACAGCTCGGCGGGCAGCGCAACGGCCACGCTCGAGCGCGGGCCGCAGTCGGGTGCGGGTGTCTTGGCGGTGCGCACGACCTTGCCGTCCTCGCGCAGGTTCCAGGTCAGGGTGTAGTCGGAGAGGTCCTTGAAGAAGTACTTGTTGCGGATGACGACCTTGCCGTCGGCGTCGAGCCGGTCGACCACCGCGTTGGCGAAGACCTGGCGCGCCTCGAACCAGGCGGGCTTGGGTGTGCGGTCGGCGAAGACCACGCCCTTGACGATGAAGAGGCCGTCGTTGGGTTGGTCGCCGAACTCGCCGCCGTAGTTCTCGCGGCGGACGCCGCCGCGGGTGGCGTAGAGGGTCTGGTCCTGCCACTCCCAGATGCCACCGCCGATGATGTTGTCGGAGGACTCAATCGCCGCCTGGTAGTCGGCGAGGTTGCCGTTGCCGTTGTTCATCATGTGCGCGTACTCGCAGATGTAGAAGGGCTTCTTGCGGTTCTTGTTGGCCGCGAGATCCCGCACCCAGCCGACGCCGGGATACATCGTGCTGTCGAGGTCGCAGAACGCGCTGTTGCGCTCGTAGTGCGTGGGGCGCGAGGTGTCGATGGCCTTGAGCGCGGCGTGGGCCGCCTCGAAGTTCTTGCCGGGCCCGGCCTCGTTGCCGAGCGACCAGATCACCACCGAGGGGTGGTTCTTGTCGCGGTGCACCATGGCGACGACGCGCTCGACGTGGGCGGCCTCCCATTCCTTGGGGTGGGAGAGCGACTGCTCGCCGTAGTAGTAGCCGTGCGACTCGATGTTGGCCTCGTCGACCAGGTAGATGCCATGCACGTCGCAGAGGTGCATCCAGTAGGGGTCGGTCGGGTAGTGCGACGTGCGCACGTGGTTCATGTTCGCGGTCTTCAGGCGCACGATGTCGAGGAACATGCTCTCGCGGCTCACGGTGTGTCCCGACTCGGGCATGTGCTCATGGCGGTTCGTGCCGTTGAGCTTCACCGGCTGTCCGTTGACGAGGAAGCGGGGGCCGATGACCTCGACCTTGCGGAAGCCGAGGTTGCTGCTCACGGCCTCGCGCACCACGCCGCCCTCGGACTGCGTCACGGAGAGCGTGTAGAGGTTGGGCACCTCGGCTGACCAGAGGCGCGGGGCCTTCGCGGAAAGGGTGAGCTCCACGGTGGCCTGCGTCCCGGGCGCCACCGTCACCTCCGCGGAGGCGGGCTGCCCGCCGGCGAAGGGTGTGCCATCGCGCTCGAGCACGGTCGCGGTGACCGTGCGGGTCGCGGGCTTGTCGGTCAGGTTGCGCACCCAGGCCTTCACCTTGACGGAGCCGTCTTTGTAGGCGGCGTCGAGGTCGGGCGTGGCCTCGAGGTCGCGGAAGGCGACCGCGGGCCGCGCGCGGAGCGAGACCGAGCGAAAGATGCCGCTCAGGCGCCACATATCCTGGCACTCGAGATAACTGCCATCGCTCAAGCGATAAACTTCGACTGCGACGGTGTTGGCGCCGGCGCGCACGAGATGGGTGATGTCGAAGACCGCCGGGGTGCGGCTATCCTTGGAGAAGCCCACGTACTTGCCGTTGATCCAGAGGTAGAAGAAGGAATCGACGCCGTCGAAGTGGATGAAGACGCGCTGCCCCTTCCAGTCGGCGGGCACCTCAAAGTCGCGTCGGTATGAGCCGACGGGATTGCGGGCGGCGAAGGTGGTGAAGTGCTTGGGTGGCTCGCCCATCACGCGCGGCCAGTCGCGCTTGAAGATGTAAGCCTGGTTGACGTAGACGGGCGTGTCGTAGCCTTGGACCTGCCAGCAGGACGGGACGGCGATCTCCTTCCAGCCGCTGACATCAAACGAGGGCTGGGCGAACCCGACGGGGCGCTCCGCGGGCTCCTTGACCCAGTGGAATTTCCAGGCGCCGTCGAGCGAGCGGTGCCAAGGCGAGCTGTCCGCGAGGATGCCGAGCGAGGTGCGGACGTCAGGGAAGGCGCCGAGGATGGAGGTCGGTCGCTCCTTGTTCAGGGAAAGGTTCTGCTCCTGTTCCCATTCTTTGCCGGTGGGTTCGGCGGTGACGAGGCAGGCGGCGAGCAACGCGCCGGTGAGGACGGTGAGACGGTGCAGGGACATGGCTCCGAACCTGCCCCGTCGCCGGAGCATGGCAAGCCGCGGTCACTCCCAGTTCACTGCCCCGGGAAAGGCTCGTCCGAGAGGTAGACGCGGCAGGCCTTGATGCGGCCGTTGATCATGTCTTGGCGGGGTAGGAGCCGCAGCTCGGAGAAGGCTTGTTTGGACCCGAGGTCGAGCACGACGATGTGGGGGTGCGCCGGCGCCGCCCCTTGCCAGCGGGTGTGCCAGTAGGTCGTGGGCTGGAGGTCGAAGATGTTGTCGGCGGATCCGTTCTCGGACACGAGCTCCTCGCTGTCCGCGTAGGCGGTCTTCCAAGCCGTTCGAGGCAGCAGCTTGCCGTCGGGCCCGGCGAGCTCGAGCTCGGCGAGCGAGGCGTAGGATTGCCCATCCTGCGCGGACAGCGTCTCGATTGCGAGGTAGCGACCAGACCGCGGACCGCTTGCGAGCCGGATGACCTGCCAGTCCGTGCCATCGCTGAGTTGGGTATCGGCGACGCGCCGCGCCTCGGGGAGGGTGACCTTCTGGCCGGGTCGCGAGTGGGCGCGCTCGGTCGCGCTGCTCCGCACCTCGTCGAGGATGGGTGCGTCAAGCCCTGCGACTGTCGGGTCGGATGGACCCTCCAGATCAAGGATGACGACCTCGTTGTCCCCCTCGCGCAGCCAGCAGCCCGGGAGGAACATGGTCTGCGTCGGGCCAATCTTCCAGAATCGCCCGAGGTGCCTGCCGTTGACCCAGGCCATGCCCTTTCCCCAGCCGCGCAGGTCGAGCCAGGTATCCTTGCCAGCCTCGGCCTTGAGTGTCCCGCGCCAGAAGGCGGGACCTTTCGTCTCGCCGGATTTCCAGCGTAGGTTGGCTGGTGCGGCGCCGTCGAGCGGCAGCGGGGTGAAGGACCACTCGGTGAGCGCGGTGGACTTGCCGTCGGCACCGAGGACGGCGCCGCGGGCGAGACCCTTGCGGTCATGGAGGAATCCGCCGTAGTTGACCCGTCCCATCGCCTCGACGAGCACATCGAGTCGCGCAGGTCGGACACGATCGGGCAACTTGACGGGCCTGTCGCCCTCGCGTCGGTCAACCTTGCCCACGGGCGCTCCGTCGACGTACACCCAGGCGAAGTCGTGCACGTCGGTCAGCACGAGCGCCTGGTTGGCGCCGGCTGGCAGTGTTGCGGAGTAGACCGCGCAGCCGAGGCCGAGGCCGTTCGCCTCGAAGTTAAGTGGCGCGCGCGGCGCCAGCTTCGTGGCGCGGGGAAGATTGGCGAAGATCGGCGCGGTCTCGGCTAGGCGCACGCGCGCGGTCGCCTGAATCGGGATGGGCGCGGGCGGCTCAGGGATGGTCTCGCCAGGATTGAGGTGGCGCGCGAAGAGCGCGCGGACGCGATCGAACTTCTCGGTGCGGTTGCCCTGCTCGCCGATGGGCGCGTCGTAGTCGTAGCTGCTCGTCTGCGGCGAGAAGGGCGGGCAGTTCGCGCCGGACCACAGGCCGAAGGTCGTGCCTCCGTGCGCCATGTACATGCTGAAGGAGGCGCGACGCTCGAGCATCCAGGCGAGATCCGCCACGATGCGGTCGGTCGGGCCGCGGTGGTGGGGCCGGCCCCAGCTGTCGAACCACCCGGGGTAGAACTCGCCGCACATCAGCGGCCCGGTCGCGCGGTGCTTGCGGAGCGCATCGAAGGCGCCCTGCGGGTTGTTGCCGAAGTTGACCACGCTGAAGATGTCGGGACGCGCGTCGTTGCGCATCTGGCTCGGCCCGTCGCAGTGGAAGAGCGGCACCTCGAATCCGGCCGCGAGCAGCTGGTCGCGCACCTGGCCGAGGTACGCCTTGTCGTTGCCATAGCTCCCATACTCGTTCTCGACCTGCACCATGAGGATCGGACCTCCGCGCGTGACTTGCAGCGGTGCGAGCACCCGACCGACCTCCTTCAGCCACCGGCCGGCGGGGACTTGGTAAGCGGGGTCCGGTGTGCGCAGGAACTTGCGGTCGGACGGCCCATCGCGCAGGAGCCACCAGGGGAAGCCGCCGAATTCCCACTCGGCGCAGACGTAGGGTCCGGGACGAAGGATGACATGCAGTCCCTGGCGCTGGGCCTCGCGGCAGAACTCGGCCGCATCGCGGTCATCGGTCCAGTTGAAGGCGCCCGGCTGCGGCTCATGGAAGTTCCAGAAGAGGTAGGCGCAGACGGTGTTGAAGCCGGCGGCGCGGATCATCGCGAGGCGGTGTGGCCAGTAGGCGCGGGGGATGCGTGCCATGTGTACCTCCGCGCAACGGACGACAAACGGCTGGCCCTTGAGGAGGAAGTCCTTTTCGCCGATGGCGAAGGCTGCCGTCTCGCCAGGCTTGGCCAGCCAAGGCGGCGGCGTGCTCTCGGCGGCGCGGAGGAGTCCGGCGAGGCAGCAAGCGGCAAGCAGCAGGGCGCGCTTCATGGGTTCGACACCATGGACACCGCTGGCCCTCCGGAGGTTCCGCTCAGCGCTTGGCGAGGCGCAGGCTGAGCGATCGTCCGTGCGCATCGAGGCGCTCCATCCGGGCGAAGGCCTCGACCACCGCCGAGGCGCGCTTGGCGGAGGCCTTGTCATAGCGCACGAGGCTGGTGCGGCGGAGGAAGTCGGTCACGCGCAGGCCGCTGAAGAAGCGGCCCGTGCCGCCGGTCGGGAGGGTGTGGCTCGGTCCGGCGGTGAAGTCGCCGAGCACGGTCGGTGTGTGGTGTCCGAGGAGCTGGGCGCCCGCGGTGGTGATCGCCTTGGACAGCGCGGCGAGCTTGCGGTCGGCGACGAGCAGCTCAAGGTGCTCCGGGGCGACGCGGTTCGCGACCACGGCGGCATCCTCGAGCCTCGGCACGACGATGACGAGCAGGCGCTCGGTGAGGATGCGGCGAATCTTCTCGCCGTGCGACAGGCCGGAGCACTGCCCGAGGGCGGCGCGCTCGCAGGCGAGGGCGACACCCTCGTCATCCGTCACCAGGTAGAGCTTCTCCTTGCCGCTGCCGTGCTCGGCCTGAGCGCAGAGGTCGGCGCCGACCCACTCCGGGTTGGCGGTGCGGTCCGCGATGATCATGACCTCGCTCGGTCCGGGCAGCAGGTCGACGCCGACGCGCCCGAAGAGCTGGCGCTTGGCCTCGGTGACGTAGGCGTTGCCCGGCCCGAAGACCTTGTCCACCGCGGGGATGCTGGCGGTGCCGACCGCGAGCGCGGCGATGGCCTGGACCCCGCCGACGGCGTAGACCTCGCGCACGCCGCAGAGGTGGAGGGCGGCGAGCAGCTCGGGGTTGACCTTGCCCTCGGCGTTGGGCGGCGTGCAGGCGACGAGCTCGGGCACGCCGGCGACCTGGGCCGGGATGGCGGTCATGAGCACGGTCGACACCAGCGGCACCTGGCCGCCGGGGATGTAGAGGCCGCAGCGCCGGATGGGCAGGTGACGTTCGCCGACCTGAGCGCCGTGCGGGTTGCGGGCGAGCCAGGACTTCGGCAGGGTGCGCTTGTGGAAGTCGCGCACGCAGCGCGCGGCCTCGTCGATCGCCTTGCGCTTGGCGGGGTCGAGCGCCTTGGCGGCGCGCTCGAGGTGCTCCGCGGGGATGCGGAGCTGTCGCACGTTCATCTTCGCGTGGTCGAAGCGCGCGGTGTGGTAGAGCACCGCGACATCGCCGCGCGTCCGGACGTCGGCGATGATCTCGGAGACGGTCTGCCGGACCGGGGCCTCGGCCTCGCCAGTGCCGACGAAGGCGGTCAGGCGGGCCTCGAACTCGCGGTCCGTGCTGCGCAGGACGGGCATCGACTCAGCGGACAGGGAAGGTGAACGCGCTCTCCGAGATCTCGCCGTTCACGATGACCTTCTCGAAGACGAGCGTGCCGCGGGCCTTCCCGTCCTGCAGGATGCGGACCTTCTTCGGCACGCGGATGCCCTCGGCGAGCTGGGTCTCCTCCTCGACCTGGCGCTCCACCTTGCCCTCGGCCTGCGGGTAGTCGGTCGCGATGAGGGCGTAGGTCTCGGCGTCGAAGTGCCGGACGCAGGTGTACCCGCTCCGGTAGGTGTACTCGATCGAGTAGGCGCGGCGACCCTCGACCGCCTCGGTGGCCTTGAGCTTGATGGAGCCGCGGTCAGGCGCGGGCGCGGCGTAGAAGCTGAGGTCGGACCGCGCCATGTCGCCGAGTCGCTGGGCCACCTCGTGCGGGAGCACGCGGGCCGCCTCGGAGCGACCGCTGGTCAGGTCGGCGCGGCGAGCCCAGGCTTCCATGCCATTCGTCACGATGGAGACCTCGGTGGTGAACTCGCCATCGTAGCGGAGTTCGCGGCGCTTGCCGCCGGTGGCGGTCTCGAGGATGAAGCCCTGCGACGTCTTGCCGTCGGTCTCGAGCACCTTGCCCTCGTAGTGGACGGTGGTGACGCGGTCCAGGAAGCTGGTGTCCTTGGCGAGGGCGGCGCGAGCCTTCTTGACGATTTCCTCGGCCGAGGGCGCGGCGGAGGCGACGGTGGCGAGGGTCAGGGTGGCCAGGGCGAGCAGGCGGGCGGGGAGTGCCATAGTCCGCCCATCCTTGCCGCCGGGTCGCGGGACGCAAGCCTCGGCGCGTTCAGGCGGCCTCGCGGGCGGCTCGGATGAGGTCGGCCGCCTCGGCTTTTCCCTCGTAAAGTGCCTTCCCGACGATGGTCCCGACCAGGTTGGGGTGGGTGCGCGCAAGCTGGGCGAGCCGGACGATGTCGGCGCGTCCCGAGACGCCGCCCGAGGCGATGACCCCGGCGGGGCAGGCCTTGAGCATCCCCGTCAGCGACTCCCAATTGGGGCCCTTGAGCATGCCATCGGTCGCGATGTCGGTGAAGATGACGGTGCCCACGCCGAGGTCGGCCGCCGTGCGCGCGAGGTCGGTGGCGCGGACTGCGGTGACGTCCTTCCACCCGCGGACGGCGACCAAGCCGTCCTTGGCGTCAATCCCGAGCGCGAGACGCGGCCCGTGCGCCGCGGCCATCTCGGCGAGGAAGGCCGGGTCGTTCGCGGCCCGCGTGCCGAGGATGATGCGGCTGGCGCCGGCCGCGAGGGCGGCCTCGGCCGAGGCGCGGTCGCGCAGACCGCCGCCGAACTGGACCTTGGGACCGAGCGCGGCGATGCGGGTCAGGATGCCGAGGTTGCGCGGTGCGCCGTCGAAGGCGCCGTCGAGGTCGACCACGTGGATCCACTCAGCGCCGGCCGCCGCGAAGCGACGCGCGGGTTCGACCGGGTCGTCGAAGTAATCCGTGCGCGCATCGTCGCGGCCCTGCGAGAGTCGCACGCAGCGTCCGCCGCGGATGTCGATGGCGGGGTAGATGAGCATGCTCAGGCGCGCCGGGCGGCGTTGGGCGGTCGCACCTCCGGCTTCGCCTCGCCGCGGATGCTCGCGGGGGTGAGCGTGACGGTGGAGCCGGCGGCGGGCGGCGCGTACATGGTCTCGAGCAGCGCGCCCTCGAGGATGGAGCGGAGGCCGCGGGCGCCGGTGCCGAGCGTGATGGCGCGCTGGGCGACGGCTTCGAGCGTGCCGGGCGCGAGCAGGAGCTCGACGCCGGAGAGGGCGAGGAGCTTGCGGTACTGGCGCACGGCGGCGTGCTTCGGCTCGGTGAGGATGCGGACAAGGTCGGACTCGGTCAGCGGCGAGAGCACCGAGATGACAGGCAGGCGTCCGATGAACTCGGGAATCATCCCGAAGGAAAAGAGGTCCTCGGGCTGGAGCTCGGCCATGACGGCGTCGGCGGTCAACGGCGCGGTGTCGGTGGTGTTGTCGAAGCCGACCGACTTGTGACGGGCGCGTCGGGCGACGAGCTTGTCGAGTCCGACGAAGGCGCCGCCGCAGATGAAGAGGATGTCGGAGGTGTCGACGCGGATACAGGCTTGGTCGGGGTGCTTGCGACCGCCCGCGGGCGGCACGTTGCAGACGGTGCCCTCGAGGATCTTGAGCAGGGCCTGCTGCACGCCCTCGCCGGAGACGTCGCGGGTGAGCGAGGGTGAGTCGGACTTGCGCCCGATCTTGTCGATCTCGTCGATGAAGACGATGCCGCGCTGCGCGCGCGCGACATCCATGTCGGCGGCCTGGAGCAGGCGGAGGATGATGTTCTCGACGTCCTCGCCGACGTAGCCGGCCTCGGTCAGGGTGGTGGCGTCGGCGATGGCGAAGGGCACGTCGAGGCTGCGCGCGAGCGTGCGCGCGAGGAGTGTCTTGCCCGAGCCGGTCGGCCCGATGAGCAGCACGTTGCTCTTGTCGAGCTCGACGTCGGCGAGCTCGCCCTTGAGCCGCTCCCCTGCGCCGAGGCGGTCGTTGAGGCGCTTGTAATGGTTGTGAACGGCGACGGAGAGGACCTTCTTGGCGTGCGCCTGCCCGATGACGTGCAAGTCGAGCTCGGCGCGCAGGGTCTCGGGCGGAACCAACTTGACGGGCGGGAGCGGTGCGGCGGTCGGCGCGCTTTGCAGCGACGGCCCGGTGCCGGCTGTCGTGGAAGCGGGTGTCGACTCGCCTGACTTGGCGCGCTCGCGGTCGAGGAGCTTGCCGCAGGTGGTCACGCAGGCGTCGCAGATGCCGACGCCGCCGGGTCCGGCGATGAGCTTACCCACCGTCGCCGCGGGCTTGCCGCAGAAGGAGCATGCCTCGGCGCGGTCGGCCATCGGCTCAGGCCTTCTCGGGGCGCGGCGGCACGACGACGTCGACCAGGCCGTAGGCCTTGGCCTCGTCGGCGGTCAGGTAGTAGTCGCGGTCCGAATCCCTCTGCACCTGCTCGGCGGTCTTGCCGCTGTGCTTGGCGAGCGTGTGGTTCAGGATGTCACGCCAGCGGAGGATCTCCTTTGCGGCGATGGAGATGTCGGAGGTCTGCCCGCCTGCGCCGCCCGAGGGCTGGTGGATCATCACGCGGGAGTTGGGCAGGGCGAAGCGCTTGCCCTTGGCACCGGCGGCGAGCAGCACGGTCGCCATGCTCGCGGCGCTGCCGAGGCAGTAGGTGTGCACCTCGCAGGGGATGAAGTTCATCGTGTCGTAGATTGCCATGCCCGCGGTGACGGAGCCGCCCGGCGAGTTGATGTAGAGCGAGATGGGCTTCTTGGGGTCCTCCATCTGCAGGAAGAGCATCTGCGCGATGACGGCGTTGGCGACCTCGTCGTAGATCGGCGCGCCGAGGAAGATGATGCGGTCCTTAAGGAGGCGGCTGTAGATGTCCCAGGCGCGCTCCCCGCGGGCGTCTCGCTCGACAACGTTCGGGATGATGTAGCTCATGGGAGGAGGTTGGGGGAGCGGGGTCGGGCTGTCAGCCCTGCTTCTCGGTCTCCGCGGCGGGGGCGCCGCCGGCGAGGATGTGGTCGAGGGCCTTGTTGAGCAGGGCGTCGCGCTGGATGAGCATCAGCTGCTCGCGGTCCTTGGCGATCTTCTCCGGGGCGGTGCGGGTGGCGTAGGCGGCGCGGACGACGGCCTGGCCGAGTTCCTGCTGGGAGAGGGTGAGCTTCTCCTCGCTGGCGATGCGGGCGAGGACGACCTGGGTGCGGACGCGGGTCGAGGCCGCCTTGCGGGCGTCGGCCATGATGGTGTCGCGGTCCTTCTCGAGGGACTCGGGGGTGGCGCCGCCGCGGACACGGAGGTTGGCGTACTCCATGAAGAGGTCGTAGGCCTCGCGGTCGATGGCCGACTCGGGCAAGGGGAAGTCGACGCCCTTGAGCAGGCGCTCGATCGCTTCCTCGCGGCGCTTGGCCTCGGCCTGCGAGCGGCGCTGTCCCTCGAGACCCTTGCGCACCTGGTCGAGCAGGTCGGCCTTGTCCTTGGCGGCGACGGACTGGATGAAGGCGTCGTCGAGCTCGGGCAGCTTGCGGCTGCGGACCTCGAGGACGGACACGGCGTACTGGGCGGTCTTGCCGCGCAGGGCTTCCTGGGCGTGGTCGGCGGCGAAGACTTGGTCGACCTTGGCGGTGTCGCCGGCCTTCAGTCCGACGAGGGCCTTGGCGATGGCGGGCACGAGCGCGAGGTCACCCTCGGCACCGGCCTCTTCCCAAGTGGCATCGGCCTGGGCGAGCAGGCCCGCCTCAGGGGCGACCTCGGCGAGCGGCTTGCCGCCGATGGTGGCGGTGTAACTCAAGCGGACGTAGTCGGACTTGCCCGCGGGGGCCTCGGTCTTGTCGAAGGTGGCGCGCTGCGCGCGAATCTGATCGAGCTGGGTGGTGACGTCGGCGTCGGTCACGGCCTCGACCTTGGCCTCGACCTTGATCGACTTCCAGTCCGGGGTCTTGAAGTCGGGGAGCACATCGACCTCGAAGCGCAGGATGGCGTCCTTGCCCGCGGCGGTCTCGTCGCGGTTGGCGGAGACGAGGGAGAAGATCTTCAGGCGGTCGTCGGCACG
The DNA here is from genome assembly GCA_049419705.1 of Opitutales bacterium. GTDB lineage: Bacteria > Verrucomicrobiota > Verrucomicrobiia > Opitutales > UBA953 > UBA8828. The sequence continues at coordinate 70,717 of JBMSKH010000003.1, read as the reverse complement.
CACCTTCTCATAGCCCTCGCTGAGCACGCGCTGGCGGCTCTCGGCGGCGATGTTCGCGCCGTAGCGGGCGCGCACCATGGCCTCGGGGGCCTTGCCGGGGCGGAAGCCGGGGAGCTTCGCCTCGCGGGCGAACTCCTTGGCCACGTCCTGCTCGCTCTTCGCGACGTCGGCGGCGGGCACCGTGACAGTGATGGTGCGACGGGTGGGGCTGGTTTCTTGAATCTGGATGTTCACGGCTTTGTGGGAGTGGGTTCCGGGCCGGGAAGGCTCGGGGGAAGGTCGGAAGAAAGCGACCCCGGGGGGCGGGTCAAACCCCTAAAGAGAGGGTGGGGCGGCGAGGGCGCCTCAGCCCTTCTGGCCGACCTTGGCCCTCAGCAGGGGCATGACGCAGGGAGGGACGAAGTCGGCCGCCGCCGCCACGCGGTGGCGGGCGATATCCTTCACGAAGGACGACGAGGTCACGAACTGCTCCTTGCTCGGCATCAGCACGACAGTCTCGATCTCCGGCGCGAGCAGCCGGTTGGCGTGGGCCAGGTCGAACTCGAATTCGAAGTCGCTGAACTTACGCAGCCCGCGGATAATGGCCGCGGCGCCGCGCTGGCGCGCGAACTCCGCGGTCAGGCCGACCAGTGTCTCGACCGAGACATTCGGCAGTTCGAGGCACGCCTCGCGCGCCATCGCCAGGCGCTCCTCGAGGCTAAACCAGGGCGACTTGGCGTCGCTCGGCGCGACTGCGACGAGCACATGGTCGAAGATATGTCCCGCGCGGCGCAGCACATCGATGTGCCCGAGGGTGATCGGGTCGAAGGTGCCGGGGTAGACGGCGGTGCGGCGGGAGACGGGCATCGTTTTGCGTTGCTCGGTATCCTCGCCTCGAGACATCCTCGCCGCAAGCCCGCATGAGCGCCCTGCGTCACCTGCCCAATATCCTGACCTTCGCGCGCATCCCCGCCGTGGCGCTCATCGCTTGGTGGACCTATCTGGCCGGACCCTGGGCCTCCGCCGCGCTCGCCCTCTTCATCGTCGCCGCCATCACCGATCTGCTCGATGGCTGGGTCGCGCGCAAGGTCGGCGCCGTCTCCGACTTCGGCCGGCTGATGGACGCGCTGGTCGACAAGATCTTCATCCTCGGCCTGCTCGTCGGCCTGTTGGCCATTGATTGTCTCCCGGTGCGCGGCGTGATCGGCGCGGGCATCGCCCAAGTCCACACCACCGGCTCGCAGGAGGCCCGGCTGCTCGCGGCGCTCGGCGTCTTCCTCATTCTCACCCGCGAGTTCCTCATCACCGGCCTGCGCCTCGTCGCCGCGGCGAAAGGCCAGGTGCTCGAGGCCGAGGGGTGGGGCAAGCTGAAGACCTTCCTGCAGATCCTCGCCATCGGTCATCTCATCGGCCTGCGCGCCTATGAGACGCACTGGAATCTCTCCGCGGAGTGGCATCGCCACTGGGAACTGATCATCACCTCGCTGTTCTGGTCGTCGGTCGGCCTCACGGTCTGGTCCGGCACCGTCTACATCTTCCGCCACCGCCGCCACCTCCCCGGGCTCTCGTGATTGTCGGCGTCGCCACCCTAGGCCCGCTTGGCCGCCTGAAGGCTCCCGGTACCTGGGGTTCCGCCGCCGGGCTGGTCTGGTGGCTGTTCGTCGTGCGCCCGCTGACCCAGGGCAAGGCCCTCGGGCATGAGGTTGCCTTTGACCTGCTGGTTCTGCTGGCCGCCGTCTGCTTTTGCGGCGCCGCCGCCGCCCTGATCGGGCGCAAGGATCCACCCGAGGTCATCCTCGACGAGTTCGCGTGCATGCCACTGGTATTCGTGGGTTTACGCTCGTTCGACCCCGGCTGGCTGGTGGCTGGATTCCTGCTCTTCCGCCTGCTGGACATCACCAAGCCCTTCGGCATCCGCCGGCTCGAGTCGCTACCCTGGGGCATCGGCATCGTCGCCGACGACCTGGTCGCCGCGTTGCTCGCCAATGGTGTCCTCCATGTCGCCCAGGTCTTCCTCCCGACGCTCCTCGGTTGACCCGTCGCGGTCGCCGAACGACCCGCGGCCAGCGGAGAGAATCAAAAATCTTTTTTCTGCCGTCGGCCGCTTTCCCTGTTGACCAGCGGGTTTGGCGGCGGTTTATCCATGTTCGCCGGCCAACGCTGGCATCCCAAACAACCATCCCCAACCCACACAACACACATGAACAAAGCTGACCTGATTGCCGAAGTCCAGAAGACCCTCGGCGAAGAAACCACCAAGGCCGGTGCCGAGCGCGCCGTCGACGCCGTAATCGGTGCCATCGAAAAGGGCATCATCAAGCAGGGCGGAGTCCAGATCATCGGTTTCGGTAACTTCTCCGTCTCCAAGCGCGCTGCCCGCGACGGCATCAACCCCGCCACCGGCGCCAAGATCAAAATCAAGGCTTCGAAGGGCGTGAAGTTCAAGGCCGGCGCCGCTCTGAAGAAGTCCGTCAACAAGTAATCCTCGGATTACCTGTTGCAGAACGAACCCCGCGGCAACGCGGGGTTTTTTTGTGCCCGCATGGTTTCCGCCGCTCCGCCTTGCCCACCGCGCCTCCCTGTACTAGATTCAACCCATCGTGGCTCAGCCCTTCCATTACCAAGAACCTTTCCCCCTCGGCGCTGACACGACGAAGTACCGCTTGCTCACAAGCGAGTACGTTTCCGTCGCGGAATTCGACGGCAAGCACGTGCTCAAGGTCGACCCCGCTGCGCTCACGCTCCTCGCCAACCAGGCCTTCCACGACATCAACTTCTATCTCCGCACCGAGCACCTCGAGCAGGTGGCGGCGATTCTCGTGGACAAGGAAGCCAGTGACAACGACCGGGCGGTCGCGCTCGCGATGCTCCGCAACGCCGAGGTGGCGGCGAAGGGTGTGCTGCCGTTCTGCCAGGACACGGGCACGGCCCAGATCACGGCCAAGAAGGGTCAGCAGGTCTGGACCGGCGGTGACGACGCCGAGGCGCTCTCGTTCGGCGTCTACCAGGCCTATGCGCAAAATAGCCTGCGTTACTCGCAGCTGGCACCGGTCGATCTCTACACGGAGAAAAACACGGGGACCAACCTGCCCGCGCAGATCGACATCAGCGCCACCAGTGGCGCGAAATTCGAATTCCTCTTCGTGGCCAAGGGCGGCGGCTCGGCCAACAAGTGCTACCTTTACCAGGAGACCAAGGCTGTCCTGAACCCGAAGTCGCTCGTCAAGTTCCTGACCGAGAAGATGCAGTCGCTCGGCACCGCCGCGTGCCCGCCCTATCACCTTGCGTTCGTCATCGGTGGCACCTCCGCCGAGGCCACCATGAAGGCGGTCAAGCTCGCCTCGACCCACTACTACGACGCGCTGCCCACCTCGGGCAATGAGCACGGCCGCGCCTTCCGCGACCTCGCGCTCGAGGCCGAGTTACTCAAGGTTGCCCATCAGCTTGGCATTGGTGCGCAGTTCGGCGGCAAGTGGTTCGCGCTCGATGTGCGCGTGATTCGTCTGCCGCGCCACGGCGCCTCCTGCCCGATTGGCCTAGCCGTCTCCTGTTCCGCCGACCGCAACGCCAAGGCCCGGATCGACAAGGATGGTGTCTGGATCGAGCAGCTTGAGACCAACCCCGGTCGATTCATCCCCGCCGAGGCGCGCAAGCATGCCGATGCCATGCGAGTCGTGAAGGTTGACCTGAACCGACCTATGCCGGAGATCCGTGCCGAGCTCTCGAAGTATCCCGTCACCACGCGGCTGGCCCTGACCGGAACCCTCATCGTCGCGCGCGACCTCGCCCATGCGAAACTCAAGGAACGTCTCGATCGCGGCGAGGGTCTGCCCGCCTACATGAAGGACCATCCGGTCTACTACGCAGGTCCGGCCAAGACGCCCGTCGGCATGGCCTCGGGTTCCTTTGGCCCGACCACGGCGGGCCGCATGGACAGCTATGTCGACCTCTTCCAGAAGGCGGGTGGCTCGCACATCATGATCGCCAAGGGCAACCGCGGCCAGGCGGTGACCGACGCCTGCAAGGCCAACGGTGGATTTTACCTCGGGTCCATCGGCGGACCCGCCGCCATCCTCGCCCAGGAGAACATCCGCAAGGTCGAGGTGGTCGACTACGCCGAGCTCGGCATGGAGGCGGTCTGGAAGATCGAGGTCGTCGACTTCCCCGCGTTCATCCTCGTCGATGACAAGGGCAACGACTTCTTCTGCCAGATTCCCGGCTCGGGTTGCGGCGTCTGCGCGGTCTAGTCGCCGGATGGCCAGGACCTGGCGTGAGAAGGGCGACCGCGAGGTCGCCCTTCTTACGGAGACTGGCGAGCGCCGCTCACTTCTCCCACTCGAGGGCGCCGCGGCGGACCTCGTAGACGAGTCCGAAGACGAGCACGCCGAGGAAGACCGCGGTTGCGCCGGTGATGGCGATGCCGGCGGCGAGGAACTCGCGGTAGACGAGCGCCCAGGGCACGAGGAAGACCACCTCGATGTCGAAGAGGATGAAGAGCATCGCGGTGACGTAGAACTTCACGGCGAAGCGGGGGTGCACCTTGCCCTCGGACGGCAGCCCGCACTCATAGGCCTTGTCCTTGATGTAGTTGCCCTTGGCGCGCTGGCCGAAGAGGTGGCTCACCGCGATGATCGCGACGGGGATGGAGAGGCCGAGCACGGCCTGCACGAGCACGGGCAGGTAGGTGGCGAGGGACTGTTCGGCGGCGGCCATGGTCTTTCATCAAGCCGCCACTGGCGGCCTTGGCAAGCGCTCAGCGTCCCGCGGGGATGAGCTGAATCGCCGGCTCGGCCTGACCCGGGGGTGTGGCGTCGGCGGGCGGCGGGTCGAGTCGCTTGGCGAATTCAGTGGCGGAGGCGGGCACTTGTTCGGCCAGCCAGGGCGGAGAGGTGAAGAGCGCGGTTTCGGCCTGGCGGTTCAGGGGGTGCTTTGGGTCGGAGTGCGAGACGGTCAGCCAGCCGCGGGGCGGCTCGCCGGGTTTGGCCGCGGGGTCGCGTGCCAGGCGAAGGGTGACGGTCGGTCCGCTCCACAGGGTCATCTCGGCGACGAGCGGTTTGGCGAGCGCGGCGTTGGCCGCGGCGTCGCCCCGCGCGATGGCGTCGGTCGCACGAACGGTGACGATGTAGTTGAGCAGGTCCTCCGCGGCCGCGAGCAGCCTGGGTTCGACGCCACCGAGGGGCTCGCCGACCTTGGCTCGCTCGACGCGGAGCTTGGAGCCGTCGGGGAAGGTGAGGGCCAGCGCGCGCACCTCCTCGGGCTTCGCGGCAAAGAGCACAGGATTGATCCAGTTGGCGGGGTCGCCCTCGAGGTAGCCGAGGAAGTTGGTGGCCATCGCCTCCTTGGCGCCGGTCAGCCGCACGGCGGAGCCGACACCGTTGTCGGTGGTGCGACCGAATTCCGCCGACCACACCTTGCCCTCGGCGCCCTCGAGTCGGACGCTATTGCCGTCGAACCCGAGGCGCGCGATACGCCGGGGATCTGCGGTCAGCGCACCGAGGGACTTGGCGTTGCGCAGCGACTGCAGGAGCGGGCGGAGGCGGTTGTCGGCATCGACGGGCAGGCCGAAGCGCGACGGCACGACCCAACCGCCCTCGGTGCGCTCGATGCGGGCGGTCTTCCCGCCCGTCGTGACCTCGATGGCGCGCAGGTCGGCGAGCAGCTCGGCGGGGACCAGCGGGCGAGAGGGCTCGGGTGCGCGCGTCTCCTCTCGGCCAGTAAAAGCCAGGCCGAGAGCAATCAGACCGAGGACCAGGGTGGACAGAAGCAGGGTGCGGTTGCGCATGGCGTTTTCAGGCGGCGCGGCGGCGGCGAAGCACGGCGTAGAGCAGGCCTGCGATGCCCAGCAGCGCAGGCGCGGCGAGCAGGTTGACCCAGGCGAGACCACGGCCGAGCGAGTCGACTTCCTCGCGGGCGGCGCGGCGGATATCACGCAGGGCGCGACGCACTGTCGCCTGCTCCTCGGTGAACTTCTGGACCTCGCGCTCAAGCTCGGGTGTCAGGACGATGCCCTTCGAGAGATCGCCGCCCGAGGTGCGGGTCAGCTCGGCGATTTTCTCGGCGAGCTCGGAGAGACGCTGTTCCTGACGGTCAATCTCGGCTTGGTAGCGCGCCTGCGCCCGCCGCTGGAGGTCATTGACGCGGTCGAAGGGTCGCAGTGCCGCGCCCTTCGCGCGGATCGCCACCAAGTCGTCGCTGCCGGCGAGCGTCTCGAGTGCGCCGATGAGGAAGGCCTGGTTGTCGTTGATCGGCTCGTAAACCTGCTGGCCGTAGGCGGTGCCGCGGCGCAGCGAGTAGTAGTCGAGCATGAAGTCGGAGTCGGCGATGACAAGGAGCCGGCTGGGCTTGGCCGAGACCTTGAGCGCCGGGCTAGCAACGGGCTTGCCGTCGGCGTCCTTGGGCGCGCCCTCGGGGAAGGCGCTGCGGAAATTGCCGCTGACAAGCGCGGCGAACACACGCTCCTGGCCGTCAGCCCTGAACTGCAGGGTGGTCTTCTCGAATGGACCCGCGTTGGCCGCGGCGACGGGCACGCTGCCGACGCCGGGTCCGCGGAAGGTCGCGAGCGAGCGGAAACTGAGCCCGGGTTGTGCGTCGGCGGCGAGACGGACGCTGCCGGGCTCGAGGACGTTGAGCGCCCGCAGGTTGCTCGTCGCGGGATGGTCGCCGGCCAGGCCGTCGCCCTCGAGGACGACGGCGAGCGGGTAGGACACGGGCTCGCCTCGCGAGGAGGGCATCTGCAGCGAGTGGGCGGCGTCGCCGACCACGACGTCGACCGGTGATTCGACGCCCCAGCCGCGCAGCAGGGCCGGGTCGCTCGCCGCGCCCATCGCGGCGGCCGGCACCATCATCAGCGGCATGTTGCCTTGCTGGAATTTCTGGTAGCGCGAGAGCGGGTCGATGGCCGCGAGCACGGGCCCGCCGCCGAGAAGGAACTGGTCGACGGCGAAGGCGAGCCGGGGGTTGAGGTGGTGCGGGTGGATGAGGGCGACGACAGCGATGTCCTTGGGCAACTCGGTCGCGGTGTTGCTCACCGTGATCACCTCGAAGCTGCGCGAGAGCTCGGAGAGGAGGATGTCGCCAGGTCCCGGCTCCTGTCCCTGCGGGATGTCAGTCGAGAGCGGGAGCGTCGAGACGAAGGCCAGCCGCGGCTTGGACAAGCGGGTGACGGAGGCGATGAGCTGGGCGAGGTCGTACTCGAGGAAGCGTTCGCGCCGGGGATCGAGGAAGGCGATCGCGCGGAGCGAGTCGGCCTGCTGTGCGCTGACCCCGAGGTAGGCGGTGCCATTGGCGGCGCGTGTGCCGCCGAGACCGGCGCGCTGCGCGCGTGACTCATCCTCGGTGTCGGGCTGCGGATCGGTGACCTTGAGGCGGATGGCGCCACCCGAGGCGTCGGCGAAGGCCTGGAGCAGTCCCTCGGCGCGTCGGGCATAGGCCTCGAGGTAGGGCGAGAGACGGGTGTCGCCGCGGCTCGCGTAGAGCTCGAGTGTGACGGGTTCGCCGACCGACGCGGCGATGCGGCGCGAGCCGGCGGTGAGCGAGAAGGTGCCGTCCTCGGTCAGGTCGGCGCGGCCGGCGATCCGCGCCGCGATGATGTTGGCGAAGAAGGCGGCCGCGAGGACGGCGACGGCGGCGAGCAGGGTCTGGGCGCGGGTCATGGTCGTGGGCTCAGCGGCGCTCGATGAGAAGGGTGCTCAGGCCGAGACCGGCCAGGGCGACGGAGAGGAAGTACGTCAGCGGCCTCAGGTCGAGCAGGCCGAGCGTGAAGGGCTCGAGGTTGCGCCAGAGACCCAGCCGCGCCACGTCACCGAGCCGCTCGGGCGGCACCGCGCCGGCGAGCAGGCTGTCGAGGACGCCGTAGCCGACGATGACGAGGATGAAGCAGGCGAGAAAGCCTGTGACGAAGGCGATGACCTGGCTGCGCGTCAGCGCCGAGCACACGGCGGCGACGCCAAGGCAGGCCCCGCCGCAGAGCAGCGAGCCGAGGTAGCCGCAGGCAATCGTGCCGAGGTCGGGGTCGCCGAGCCATGCCACGGTTGCGACCATGGGGAGTGTCATCGCGAGCGCGGCGGCGAGGAAGAGCCAGGCGGCGAGGAATTTGCCGAGCGCCGCCTGCCAGACCGTCACCGGCCAGGTCAGGAGCAGCTCAAGGGTGCCTTGTCGGCGCTCCTCAGCCCAAAGGCGCGCGCCAGCTGCGGGAGCGAGGAAGGCCCAGAGCCAGGGATGGTAGAGGAAGAACCGGTCGAGGTTGGCGACGCCCGACTCGTAGAACGAGCCGACGAAGAACGCGAGGGAGACCGCGAAGGCGTTGAAGACCGCGAGGAAGACATACGCGAGCGGTGTCCGGAAGTACCCGAGGAACTCACGGGCGAGGATGGCACGGAAGGCACGCATGGGTTTAGGCGGTGAGGTGGCGGAAGATCTCGTCCATCCGCTTGCCCGGGAAGCGGGCGAGGAGGGACTTCGGTGTCTCGTCGCAGCGAATCTCGCCGCGGGCGATGAGGATGACTCGGGTGCAGAGCGCCTCGACCTCCTCGAGCAGGTGCGTCGAGACGATGACGGCCTTGCGCTCGGCCATGCCGGCGAGGATGCGGCGCACCTCGTGCTTCTGGTTGGGGTCCAGGCCGTCGGTCGGCTCGTCGAGGATGAGCGCCGCGGGGTCGTGCAGCGTGGCCTGGGCGAACCCGACGCGCATCCGGTAGCCCTTGGAGAGCGTGTCGACCGCCTGGCCGGCGACATCGGTGAGGTGGCAGGTGGCCAGCGTCTCGCGCACACGCTCGGCGGGTGCATCGAGACCGCGGAGATCGGCGGCGAAGCGGAGGAACTCGCGCACGGTCATCTCGCCGTAGGCGGGCGCGCCCTCGGGCGAGTAGCCCAGCTGGCGCTTGGCCTCGACCGGTTCGGACGAGACGTCATGCCCGGCGATGCGGGCGGAGCCGGCGTCGGGCCGGAGGTGGCCGGCGAGCAGCTTCATCGTGGTGGACTTCCCGGCGCCGTTGGGCCCGAGGAAGCCGACCACCTCGCCGCGGTCGACGGAGAGGGAGACGTCGGCCACGGCGCGAATCGCGCCGAAGGACTTGGACAGGTTGCGCGCTTCGATCAGGGCCATGGTGATTCGGGTTCAGCGCACCGGGGGCAGGGCGGCGAGCTCGATCTTGCCGGACTCGAAGCGCCGGCGGATCTCGGTGAGCAACCGCTCGTTCTCCGCGGCGCAGTCCCAGGCCGAGGCCGGGTAGTGCCACCAGAAGATGCGGATGACGGGTCCGGCGGAGGAGAGTTTCTCGAGGTGCACGCGCGGCGGGTGCGCGGGCTGGGCTCCCCGGTGCGTGGCGAGGACCTGCCGAACGATGGCGACGGCCTCCTCGGTACACTTGGCGTCGGTAGTCGCGGCGAGCTCGAGAATGTGCTGGGTGCGGATGTAGGGGCGCTCGGTGACGTTGGTCAGCGCGCGGTTCGCCAACTCGCCGTTGGGAATGGTGACCAGCTGGCCGTCGGGCGTGCGCACACGCGTCGATCGCAGGCCGATGGCCTCCACGACACCCGTCAGGCCCGGGGTGTCGATGGTGTCGCCGAGCTCGAAGGGCTTGTCGATCATGAGCATGACGAAGCCGAAGAAATTCTTGATCGTGTCCTGCGCGGCGAAGCCGAAGGCGAGTCCGCCCACCCCGACGCCGGCGAGGATGTTGGTGCCCGCATCGGCGTTCAGCACCGTGACGCACTGGATGAAGCCGTAGGTCACGACGACGACGCGTAGCAGCGTGCCGCCGATGGGCACGAGCACGTCGTCGAGCTTGTTCACCGACCGGTCGGCGAGCACCTGGAAGTAGGCCTGCGCGACCTGCGTCAGGTGGAAGGCGAAGTGGAAGACGGCGTAGACGCGGAAGATGCGTCGTGCCGTGTCCAGCGGGCCGAACCAGTCGGCCTTGGTGAGCGCCTCGCGGGCATCCCCGATCACGAACCAGAACGCCGCGGCGGCGAGGGCGACAGGGAGGGTTGCGCCAACGGCGGCGACCAGCGCCCCGCCCACGGGGTGATTGGGCATGCGCCGGGAGACCACGCCGAGAATCTTGCGCAGGATCCAGCCGAGCGTGGCGGCGAGCGCGATCCAGAAGGGCGCGTGGGTCCAATCGGGGAGGAGGGAGAGGTCGATGACGGCGACGGGCATGGCGGAGGAAGGGGAGGGAAGGGGATAACAGGTGGGGGACGCTTTTCAAGCGCCGCCGTCGGTCCAATCCGCTTGTCCAACCTGCCCCGTCCACCCACGCTCCGTTCCGTGAGCGAACCTGCCGCCAGCAAACCCGTCGTCCTGACCTGCGCCCAGCCCACCGGCCGGCTGCACCTCGGGAATTACCTCGGCGCGGTCCTCAACTGGGGCGCGATGCAGGATGACCATGCCTGTTACTTCGGCATCGTTGACCAGCACGCCATCACCGTGCCCACCGTGCCGGCCGAGCTGCGCGCGAACACCTACTCGTGCCTCGCCCAGTACATGGCCTGCGGTCTCGACCCGGCCCGGAGCCACCTCTTCGTGCAATCGCATGTGATCGGACACACGGAGCTCGCCTGGGTTCTCGGCTGCCTCTGCCCGCTCGGCCAGCTCGAGCGCATGACGCAGTTCAAGGACAAGTCCCGCCGTCACGAGTCCGTCGGCGCCGGATTGCTCACCTATCCAGTGCTGATGGCGGCCGACATCCTTCTCTACAACGCGGCCAAGGTGCCGGTGGGCGAGGACCAGAAGCAGCACCTCGAGCTGACCCGCGACCTCGCCCAGAAGTTCAACCGCACGTACTCCGACACCTTCGTCATCCCCGAGCCCTACATCGCGAAGACCGGCGCGCGCATCATGTCGCTGCAGGACCCGACCGCCAAGATGTCGAAGTCCGACCCCAACCACGCTGCGACTGTCTTCATCACTGACACGCCTGACGAGATCCGCCGCAAGGTCGGCTCGGCCGTGACCGACTCCGGCAGCGAGGTGCGCGCCGCCGAGGACAAACCCGGCGTCGCCAACCTCCTCCAGATTCTCTCCGCTTGCTCCGGTCGGCCCATCCCTGCGCTCGAGGACGAGTTTCGCGGCAAGGGCTACGGGGATTTCAAGCGTGCCGTGACCGACGCGGTGGTCGCGACCCTCTCGCCCGTCCGGGAGCGCTTCGGGGTCTACTCCGAGGATCGGGCCGAGCTCGACCGCGTGCTCAAGGCTGGTGCCGAAGGGGCCCAGCGCACCGCCTACCGGACATTGGCCAAGGTCCATCGCAAGGTCGGCTTCGTCGAGCGTCCCCGTTGAGGTCCACCCAGGCCTCGGTTCCGCCTTGTCCCCGGGCCACTGGCTGGCATCCTGCGGCTGAGCCCGCGCTCACCCCCAAACGACCCATGCATCAACTCCAGCAACTCCTCAAGGAGAAGTGGTTCCTGGTCGCGGCGGACGCCATCGTCGTGATTGGCGTCCTCAGCCTCGGCCTCGACCCCAACGACGGCTTCAGCGCATTCCTCGCTGTCGCCGCCATCCTCGCCGCCGCCGGTATCGTGCTCGTGCCCGTGCTCCGTGAGGACGCCGGTCGCAAGCAGCGCCTTGCCGAGCAGGCCCGCCTCCGCGCCGCGCTCGCTGAGGAGATCGACCGCGTGCGCGATGAGGTGCGCACCGCCGGCGAGCTCGCCGCCCGCCGCCTCGCCGACGCTGAGCTCGGCGCAAAGAAGGCCGGCGAGGCCGCCTCCGAGGCGGTCGCTCGCAAGGCCTCGACCGAGCTTGCGGCTCTTCGCGGCGAACTTGCCGCCCTCGCCAAGGCCGCCGAGCCCGACGAGGAACTCGCCGGTCAGCTCCAGTCCATCGCCGACACCGCGCGTGCCGCCGCCGCCGACGCCGAGGAGGCGCTCGAGAAGGCCGCCGACGCCGCCAAGGCCGCCGAGGAGTCGGCGCGCCTCGCCAAGGAGTTCGCCGCGCTGCGCTCCGCCCTCGCCCAGGCCCAGGCCGATGCCGCCAAGGCCGTCGAGCAGGTCGAGACACTGCGCGAGGAGATTGCCCGCCTGCGGGATAGCCAAAACCCCTCTGAGGCCTCCGCTCCTGCCGCCAGCATCGCCCAGCGCGATGCGGAGCCGGAGGCCGAAACCCGCGCGGATGATTCGAGCGAGGCCGAGGATGCGCTGCCCACGGAGGTGCCGCCCGCCCCCTCGTCGCCTGAAGCTGAGCCTGAACCGGAGCCCGAACCGGAGCCTGAGCCGGAGATTCCGGTGGTGAAGACAGTCATCGCCGACGAGTCCGCGGCGCAGGGCACGCGCTTGCTTGTCAATCTGATGATTGGCATCGGCAACAAGCCTTTCGTCCGCGGCACCGGTCCCGGGCTCTCCGAGGATGTCGGCGTGCCGATGCAGTTTGTCGCCATCGGCCGTTGGCTCTGGACCTGCCCCGAGGGTCATGCGCCGGTCACCGTGCAGGTCTGGAAGAACGACAAGGCTCCGGTGGGCGAGCCCGTCCACATCCCCGCGGGTGAGTCCCGCGAGTTGGACGAGGATCACTTCCAGGGCTGAGCATGAGGCTGTGGCTCGCGCTTGCCTGCGCGTCGCTCGCGGCGGCGCCCGCGGACGAGCTTCCGCCGCCCTCGCGCGTCGCCGAGCGCGAGTCCGAACTCGCCATCGTGGCGAGCGAGTCGCGCGCCCAGATGCATTTCGTCGGTGCGCACGCCGACGCCCTCGAGGTGGTCCTGCGCAGCTCCGCCGGTCTCGGCCTGCCGCCCGGACGCAAGCCGCGCATCGAGGCGGCGGATGTCGCCGGATTGCCTGATGTCGCCTGCGTGGTGCAGGGCGGGCATGTGCTCGTGACCGTGCGGCTCGGCGACGCCTCGTCGGCGCCACTCCGCGCGGGCGAGGCCACCGCCCGCGCTTGGCTCGCCGCCGCCTCGCTCGCCGGTGAGCGGCCGACCGCCGCGCCTGCGGCCTGGGCTCCGCCGGCGCTCGCGGCTGAGACCGTCGGTCAGCTCCGGCCGGCGATGGTCGACCTTTGGTACCGCGAAGCCGCGACGCAGCCGCCAGCCCCGCTCGCCGAGGTCTTGGCTGGACGTGCCGCCCCGCGCGAGGCCCTTTTGCTTTTTCGCGCGCTTCGCCGGCAGCTCGGTGCGCAAGCCCTCGCATCTTTTCTCGCGTCGGCTGGCCGTGGCGAGTCGCCGGATGTCGTCATCGCTGGCTTCGCCAAGTCTCCCGAGACTTGGTGGGTCGCCTCACGCCAGGCCCTGCTCGATGCCCGTCCGTCGCTCGCATTGGGCATGCGTGAGTCGCTGGCCGAGCTCGACGCGCTTGCGCGCTTCGTCCACGACCCGGTCGGGCTCGGCGATGTCGTGTTGACGGGTCCCCAGGCCGCGCGCATGCGCAAGTTACCCGCGGTGCGAGACGCCATGGCCGAGCGCCTGCTGCGCCTGCGGCGCGGCATCCTTCGCCAGAATCCCGTCGCGCACAACGCGTGGCGTTCCCTCGGTGCCTGGCTCGAGGCGTATCCTGAGTCGTCCGAGGCGGACCTCGACCGTCTTTGGCAGGTTTACCTGGATGAACGCGCTTCCGCGGCGCGGTTGGCCGACGAGGTGGAGCGGGCGCTTGCGCCGCCGCGCTGACTCAGCGACCCGGAGTCGGCTTGGCCGCGTTGCGCTGGATGATCTGGTCGGTCAGCGTGACGCGGAAGAGCGAGAGGGCCATCCAGAGAACCCCGGACAGGCAGAGCGAGCAGTAGGCTGCGCCGAGCAGCACGGCGGTCTCGCCTTCCTCCACCCAGGGCACGTGCTTCTTGAGCACGCCGGTCATCCAGACGAAGAACACCGCGGAGACGAGCACGTCGATGACGGCGCCCGACTTGCTGACCAGCTTGGGACGGAGGTTGTCCATGACCCCATCTGATGGAGCCCCGTGCCCGTATGTCAACCCGCTTGGCTCCCCGGGGGTTGACACCCTCGCCCCCCTCTCCAACCTCGCCGCCCCGCCTGCCAGCGGGTCGGGGTGGACCCTCCACCCCATACCACTCCCGCTGCCGCCCCCGGCCGCCCCCATCCTTTCCCGTGGAGCTCAAAGACACCCTCAACCTGCCCGCCACCGACTTTCCGATGAAAGCCGGTCTGGCCGAGCGCGAGCCCGGTCGCATCGCGCATTGGGAGAAGATTGGACTTTACGGCAAAATCCAGGCGAGGAATGCCGGCCGCCCTGCCTTCGTGCTCCATGATGGTCCGCCCTTCACCAATGGAGACGTCCATATCGGCACCGCGCTGAACAAGCTGCTCAAGGACGCCATCCTGCGTTACAAGTCCATGCGCGGATTCCGCACGCCGTATGTTCCTGGCTGGGACTGCCATGGCCTGCCCATCGAGCACAAGGTGATGAAGGAGCTCCAGGCCGCCAAGAAGTCGCTCGATGCGCTCGGCGTGCGCAAGGCCTGCGCCGAGTTCTCCGCCGCCTACATCGAGAAGCAGCGCGGCCAGTTCCGCCGGCTCGGCGTCCTTGCCGACTGGAAGTCCGAGTACCGCACGATGGATCCGGCCTACGAGGCCGAGATCCTCCGCACCTTCGCCCACGCCGTCGAGCAAGGCTTGGTCTACCGATCGAAGAAGCCCGTCTACTGGTCGATTCCGTGCCAGACCGCGCTCGCCGAGGCCGAGATCGAGTACAAGGACAAGCGTTCACACTCGATCTGGGTCGCCTTCGACGCGCCCAATCCCGCCGCCAAGGGCCTCGCCCCCGCGCACTCGCTCTCGGTCGTCATCTGGACGACCACGCCCTGGACGCTGCCCGCCAACCTCGCCATCGCTGTCCATCCCGACCTCGACTATACCGAGGTGCGCCATGCCGGTCGATCCTTCCTCGTTGCCACCGCGCTGCGCGACGCCTTCGTCGCCGCCTGTAAGCTCGAGGGCGCAACCAACGGTTTCAGCGTCAAGGGGCGCGCGCTCGAGGGTCTCGAGACGCGCCACCCGTTCATCGACCGCGCCTCCCCGGTCGTCCTGGCCGAGTATGTCACCACCGACGCCGGCACCGGTTGCGTCCACACCGCTCCTGGCCACGGCGTCGAGGACCATCAGACCGGCCAGCGCTACGGTCTCGAGGCCTACTGTCCCGTGCAGGACGATGGCACCTATGCGGCCGATGGTCGCGTGCCCGTCGAGCTCGCCGGCGTCTCCGTTCTCGAGACCGACGGCAAGTGTCCCGCCAACGGCGCGGTGCTCGCGCTCCTCGAGGCCCGCGGACGACTCGTGCATCGCGAGTCACTCACCCACTCGTACCCGCACTGCTGGCGCTCCAAGGCCCCGGTGATCTTCCGCGCTCTCGACCAATGGTTCATCGGCCTTGATCGCGGCGACCTGCGCGCCCGTGCCCTGAAGTCGGTCGGCGACGTGCGTTGGATTCCCGGTTGGGGCGAGAACCGCATTCGCGGCGCGCTGACCAGCCGCCCTGACTGGTGCGTCTCCCGCCAGCGCGCCTGGGGCGTGCCCATCCCCGCCTTCGTCTCGGTGTCGACCGGCGAGGCTCTGCTCGACGCCGGCGTGGCCCGCCATGTCGCCGACCAGGTCGCCAAGCACGGCACCGACTGGTGGTGGTCGACACCGGTCGCCGAGATCCTCGCCGCCGCGCCCGTGCCCGCCGCCTGGCCGAAGGATCTGCGCAAGGGATCCGACACGCTCGATGTCTGGATCGACTCGGGCACGAGTCATCTGGCGGTCTGCACGAAGCACCCCGACCTCCATTGGCCCGCCGACCTCTATCTCGAGGGATCCGACCAGCACCGCGGTTGGTTCCAGTCCTCGCTCTGGACCAGCGTCATCGCCCGAGGTGCCGCGCCCTACCGCGCGGTGCTCACCCATGGATTCGTGGTGAATGAGAAGCGACAGAAGATCTCGAAGTCGGACGGCAAGCCCTCGACCGCCGACGACTACATCAAGCGCTACGGTGCCGACATCGTCCGCCTCTGGGTCGCCTCCGAGAACTACCAGAACGACATCCCGCTCTCCGACGCCATCTTCGAGACCGTCTCGAACCAGTACCGCGCGGTCCGCAACACGCTGCGCTGGCAGCTTGGGTCGCTCGCTGACTTTGACGCTACCAAAGACGCGCTCCCACTGGACAAGCTCTCCGCGCTCGACCGTTGGCTGCTCGCCGAGGTCGCCCGGCTCGTGCGCGAGGTGACCGATGCTTGCGAGGCCTACGAGTTCCATCGCGCCGCCGCCGCGCTCGCCGCCTTCACCACGGTCACGCTCTCCGCGACCTACACGAGTATCGTCAAGGATCGCCTCTACACCCTCGCGCCGAACGACCCGCTCCGTCGCTCGACGCAGACCGCACTCCATCACGCCTTCCGCGCCTACATCCGGTTGCTCGCGCCCTTCCTGCCGTTCACCGCGGACGAGGCCTGGTCGCACGCTGTCGCCAAGGGCGAGTACACCGACGCCGACTCGGTGCATGTCCAGCCCTGGCCCGAGATTCCCGCTGGTTGGGATGACGCGGCCGCGCATGGCGACGTCGCCACGGTGCTCCGCGTCGGCGCCACCCACGTCAACGGCCCACTCGAGCAGCTCCGCCAGGCGAAGACCATCGGACAGAATCTCGACGCAGCCGTGACCATCATCGGCGACCCGTCGGACCCTGACTTCGCCGTGCTGCAACGCCACGCCGCGCTCCTACCCGAGCTTTGGATTGTCTCCGCCGTCACCCTTGAGCCTCGCTCCGGCGTGGCCCTCGCCGTCTCGGTGGCCAAGGCCCCCGGGGTGCGCTGCCCGCGTTCCTGGCGCTGGGTCCCCGCCTTGGTCGAGGCGGGCAAGTTCGGCCAGGTCTCGCCCCGTTGCCACGCCGCCCTCGTCGCCAAGTACGGCTCGCTCTGAGCCGACATCCCCTTAACCTCAATCATCCTCATGGCATCCAAGAAGAAACCCGTCGCGAAGAAGAAGCCCGCCGCCAAGGCCAAGCCGGCCAAGAAGCCCGCACCCAAGCCCGCGAAGAAGGTTGTCCCCAAGACGAAGCCCGTCGCGAAGGCCAAGGCTCCCGCCAAGGTCGCCGCCAAGGGCAAGGTCGCCCCGGCCGCGAAGGGCAAGGCGCCCATCGCTCCCGCCAAGGGTGCCGCGAAGGGCAAGGCTGCCGCACCCGTCGCCCCCGCTGCCAAGGGCAAGTCCGGCAAGGCCGCGACCAAGGCCGACCCTGCGCTCTCGCATGAAGCCCAGCGCAAGCTCCTCGAGTCCCATCGCCAGGGGCATCATCAGGCCTCGCCGATCGAGGCGCCCGTCGCCCGGCCCAAGCTGTTGGTCTTCACGGTCGATGACGTGCGCGAGTACCTGAAGGGTCGCCGTAACGTCCGCCTGAACCTTTGGATCCCCGACGAGGAGCGCAAGTCGAAGGAGCGCGGTGCCAAGGGCGAGAGCAAGTCGAACGCCGGCAAGCCCAACGCGGTCGGCGCCGCCTCCCTGGCCAGCCTCTTCGGTTTCAACCCCTTCAAGAAGGCCGACCCCGCGCAGGACGCCCGCAAGATCCCCGAGAAGTTCCGCCGTTACCACAAGCTGCTCACCGAGATGCGTGCCAAGCTCGAGCGCGGCCTAGCCCTCCACACCGAGGAGGCTCTGAAGAAGTCCGGCAAGGACGATGCCGGTGACCTCTCCGGTTACTCGCAGCACATGGCCGACGCTGGCACCGACACCGCCGACCGCGACTTCGCCCTCTCGCTCATCTCCAGCGAGCAGCAGACCATCAAGGAGATCGATGATGCCATCGAGCGCATCAAGCAGGGCACCTACGGCGTCTGCGAGGTCACCGGTCGCCCGATTCCTCCCGCCCGCCTGGTCTCGGTGCCGTTCACGCGCTACACGGTCGAGGGCCAGCGCGAGCTCGAGCGTCAGCGTCGCGCGATGCGCCGCCGCGGCGGCAACCCGCTCGGCGCCGATGGCGACGAGGTCGGCTTCGGCACCGGTGGCGGTGGTGGCGAGGGTGATCCCGAGGAGACCTGAGCTCCGTGATCGACCGCCTCCGCCCTTACGCGAATTTCTGGCTGGTCTCGCTGCTTGTGCTGGCGGCGGACCAGCTGACGAAGTTCCTCGTGGTGCGGCACATCGAGTTCGCCGATCCCGACATCCCGGGCAGCGGGCAGACCATCTCCGTGTTGGGCGAAACCTTGCACCTCGTGCACGTCGGCAACAAGGGTGCCGCCTGGGGTGCGGGTGCCGGCCATGGCGCGACCCCCTTCTTCCTCGTCGGGCTTGCGCTCGCCGTGCTCGCCTTCGTCTGGTTCAAGCGCCGCGAGTTCCTCCACGAGCTCGAGGGCGGGCAGTTCGCCTTTGGACTCTTTATCGGCGGTGCCGTCGGCAACGTCTGCGACCGCGTGGCGCGCTCGCACGTGGTTGACTTCGTCGACATCCGCCTGCCTTTCCGCCTCTTCGGCAGCTACCATTGGCCCGCGTTCAACGTCGCCGACGCCTGCATCTGCGTTGGTGTCGCGCTCTATTTCGTGCTGCTCTGGCGCCAGGACCGCCGCCTGCGCGAGCGCATCGAGGCGCAGTCCGGCGGCAACCCGTTGCCGTGAGCGCGCCGGCCTTCGACCGCTTCGACCTTGCCGCCCACCACGGCGGTATGGCCTACAAGCTGCTTGCCGCGCTTGTCGTGCCGCGCCCCATTGCGCTCGTCACCACCGTCGACGCCGCCGGCCGTGCCAACGCCGCGCCGTTCTCCTTCTTCAACCTGATGGGTGCGGAGCCGCCGATGGTCGTGCTCGCCCCGGCTGATCGCGATGACGGCACCCCCAAGGACACCGCGGCCAACCTCATCGCCAACGGCGAGGCCGTGGTCCACATCGTCGACGAGCCGATGGCCGCGCGCATGGTCGCCTGCGCCGCGCCGCTCCCGCCCGGCGTCTCCGAGCTCGGCGCGACCGGTCTCGGCACGCTTCCCTCGGAGCGCGTGCGTCCTCCCCGCATCGCCGAGTGCCCCGTCGCCCTGGAGTGCCGTGTGCTCGACATCCGCCGCTATGGCGACAACCGCCTCGTGGTCCTCGAGGCCCTGCTCGCGCATGTGCGCGCGGGTCTCGCCGATCCCGCCACCTGGCGCGTGCGCGTGGCCGACCACGCGCCCATCGGGCGCATGGAGAGCCCCGACGGCTATGTCCGCACCCGCGACCGATTCCGGATACCCTTCCTGGGTTAAGTCCAAATCGGCATTGACTCAGCCCCCCTCCGGCGGCTTCCCTGTCCCTTCCAATGGCCAACATCAAAGCGAACAAGAAGAGCATCCGGCAGACCGCCAAGCGCGCCGCCAGCAACCGCATCGTGCGCACCCGCCTCAAGAGCGTGCTCAAGGACTTCGGCGCAGCCCCCTCGGTTGCCAAGGGCTCCCTCAGCGCCTCGTCCCTCGACAAGGCCGTGAAGAAGGGCGTGATCCACCGCAACAAGGCGAACCGCCTCAAGGCTGCGATCGCCAGGAAGCTCGCCGCCGCGAAGAAGTAAGCGGGGCGATAGCCTCCGACGGGCCGGGCAGATGCCCGGCCTTTTTGCGCTCACTGCTTTTCCAGCCGCCGCACCGCCGCGGCGAAGTCATCGGGCCGCGGCGCCTCGATGCGGAAGGCGGTGCCGCCCACGTTGCCCTCGACCACGGCTAGGCGGAGCAGCACGCCGCGGTGCAGGGGCTTGTCGCCGCCCTTGTTGAGGCGGCCGTTGGGCACGGTCTCGGCGAGGGTGACGCGACCTGTGCGGCCGTAGCGAAGCTCGCCAGCGATGCGGATGCCGCATTCGTTGGCGTGCACCTGAATCTGGTCGCGACGCGCGAGCGTGCAGGTCGCCGTCCAGAGCCGCCAGCGTCCCATGATGGCCCCCGGGGCGAAGCGGGTCTCGGACTGCTTGCCGCGCTTGTGCGAGACGCCGGCGCGGCGGCGGGTCTCGTCCATGTGCAGCGGCAGGTCGCAGAGCCCGCCTTCCTCGGGCGCGTCCTCGGTGCGCGCGAGCATCTCATAGGTCGAGGTGATCGCGCCGGAGCCGAGGGCCTCGCGCCAGTTGGCGAGCGTGCTCGCGCGGTCGGCGAGGATGGCGATGCCGGCGAGCTCGGGCTCGGGTCCGAGCACCACGGCGGGCTCGGTGAGACCCAGACGGACCATCTCCGGTTTGGCGTTGGCGAGCTGCGAGCGGATTCCCGCGAGCAGGGTGGGTGCGCCGTCCTGCCAGGGATGATCCTCGAGCGCGACCTCGGCGGGCTTGTCCAATGCGACCCAACCGGGGCCGCCGCCGAGCACGTCGACGCGCAGGGTTTCCTTGCCGAGCAGGCCGGCGGGGAAGCCGATGGCGGAGGGCAGGGTGGACATCGTTGACCAAGCCCTATCGTGCTTCGGCTCCCGGGGGGAGCAAAAACCCCTGACCTGAGTCCTGCGTTGCCCTGCGGGGCTGGTTTTTCCTTAAGTGAGGCATGCGCTTCGCCCTGCTCACACTCTGCCTCCTCCAGGTCGGGTGCAATGTGCTCTCCGACGAGCAGCGCCAGGCTGAGCTTGAGCGCAAGGCCGAGCAGGATCGCGCGATGCGCCGACAGCACATGTTGTCCACCGGCGCGGTGCGTGAGAGCGAGTACGACGTGATCGGACGCAAGACCGGCACATCCGCGGTCTCCGGCAAGCTCCCGCCGCCGCCGACGACCGCGGAGATGGAGGAGCGTGCCAAGGAAGGCGCGCGCTGACCATGGGCGCCTACCTGCTTCGCCGGCTGGCCGAGATTATCCCCGTGCTGCTGGTGGTGGTGACCGCCGCCTTCCTGCTCGTGAAGGTCGTCCCGGGCAGTCCTTTCGATTCCGACCGCGCCATGCCCGCCGCGGTCAAGGCGCGCTATGAGAAGTTCTACGGTCTCGACCAGCCGGTGTACGTTCAGTACGGCCGCTATCTCTCCAATCTAGCCCAGGGCGACCTCGGTCTCTCGACCAAGTACCAAGGCTGGACGGTCAACGAGCTCGTCGGACCGCGCATCCCGGTCTCGGCCCAGCTCGGACTCGCCGCGCTCGCGCTCGCCATCGCGGTCGGCATACCGGTCGGCGTCCTCGCCTCCTCCCGTCCCAATTCCTGGCTCGACCGTATCCCGATGGGGTTGTCGCTGGTCGGTATCTGCCTCCCATCGTTCGTCATCGGACCGTTGCTCTCGCTCGTGCTCTCGCGCTGGCTCGGTTGGGTCCCGCCCTGCGGCTGGGGTCGACCTGAGCACTTGGTGTTGCCGGCGCTGACGCTCGGCATCGTGGTCGCGGCGCCGATTGCCCGCCTGACGCGCGGCGCCATGATGGAGGTGCGCGGGCTCGACTTCGTGCGCACCGCCCGCGCCAAGGGCCTCGGCCCCTTCCGCGTCTGGTTTGTGCACACGCTGCGCAACGCGCTGCTACCGGTGGTGACCTACCTCGCGCCAGCCGCCGCCGGTCTCGTCTCAGGGTCCTTCGTGGTCGAGTCGATGTTCGACGTCCCCGGTCTCGGCCGGTTCTTCGTCGCCTCGGTCACCAATCGCGATGCCACGATGATTGTGGGCATGACGGTGCTTTACGCCGCCTCCCTGCTCATCCTGAACCTCGGCGCCGACCTGCTGCTCGCCTGGCTCAACCCGCGCCGCAAGCTTGCGCACGGCGCGGAGGGTGGGCTCGGCATCGGTTACCTCCTCGCGCTCGCGCTCGCGCCGCTCGCCCTGCTCGGACTTTACCTCGGCGGCGTCGCCCTGCAGGGCTGGTGCGCGGAGCACGGTTTCTCGGGATGGACCGCCTCATCCGGCCTGCGCATCGCAGCCGGCGTTCTGGTCGGAGTGCTCCTGCTCCTCCTTGCCGCCGTGGTCGGCTGGGCGCTCTCGCGCGGCTGGGAGCGCTTCTCGCGCAACCGCGCCGCGGTCATCGCCGGCGCGTTCCTCATCGTGGTCGGTCTGGCCTGCCTGTTCGCCGACCAGCTCGCGCCGTATGACTACCGGGCGCAGGACCTGGCGCTCGGCCCCACCGGGCCCTCGTCCGCCCACTGGCTGGGCACCGACGTTCTCGGCCGGGATCTGCTCTCGCGCGTGTTGCTCGGCGGCCGCGTCTCGATCCTGGTCGGACTCATCGCCACGGTCATCGCGCTTGTCTTCGGCACAGCCTACGGCGTGACCGCGGCCCAGCTCGGCGGGCGCATCGGCGACGCCATGATGCGCGCGGTCGACGTGATCGGCACGCTGCCCCTCACCCTCATCATCATCCTCTGCACCGTGGTCTTCGGCCAGGACCTCTGGCTGCTCTACCTCGTGGTCGGCGGCATCTCCTGGCTGACCATGGCGCGCGTCGTCCGCAACGAGGTCATCACGCTGCGCTCGACGCAGTTCGTCCAGGCGGCCGAGGTCATGGGCGCCACCACGGGTCGCATCATCTGGAAGCACTACCTGCCGAATCTCGCGGGCACGCTCGCCATCTATGCGACGCTGACCGTGCCGGGCGTGATGTTGCTCGAGGCCTTCGTCTCCTTCCTCGGGCTCGGCGTGCAGGTGCCCATGACCTCGTGGGGCATGCTCATCAAGGATGGTGCCGACGTGATGGAGGAGTGCCCGTGGGTGCTGCTCTCACCCGCGGTGATCTTCGCCACGACGCTGCTGGCGCTGAACTTCGTCGGCGACGGCCTGCGTGACGCCTTCGACCCGCGCGACACGCGGAGGTGAAATGCTCTGGTGACCGGTGACGGGTGACCGGTCGCACAAGCCTGCGGCTGCCTTGGCCCGTGCGAAGCACGAGCCCTGACAGCGTTGGCCTGCCGTGTCGTTGGCAACGAGCTTCAGCGAGTTCTCGCAGCGGTCACCGGTGACCGGTCACCGGATGCGCCGTCCATGACTTAATCCAGAATCTCCAGCCGACCCTTTGGCCGCAGGTCGCAGAGGTTGCTGACGCTTTGTCGGTTCCCGGCTATCCAACTGTAGACCGCGTCCGCGACCGGGCGCGGCAGGGCGTCGAGCGCACGCCCGGCCAAGGCCCAGGCTCCGCCGAGGGCGCGCAGTGCGCGGGCGAGTCCGGCGGCGCCGACTCGACGGCGCGAGCCCTCGAGCACGACGAGGCCGGCGTCCTCACCACCGGCGGGTTCGCCGGCGAGGCGCGCGGTGACGCCGTCATTGGGCGCGAAAAGCAGTATGCCTTTCCGGTCGCGACTCCTCAGCCAGGTGATGCTCCGCTCGCAGAGGCCGCAGCGGGCGTCGAAAAGCACGATGAGCGGCGCGTCGGACATCGGGTCAGGTGACGTCGCGCCAGCTATCCCCGTCGCGCTCGAGCTTCCGGAAGCCTCCGGCCTTGAGTTTGGTGGAGTCCTTGGCGGCGGCGCCCATTGCCCGGTCGGTCCAGCGGCCGGAGAGCGTCGGGTTCTCGATCATGCGCCGCAGGGGCTCGCCGGTCAGCGGATGTGTCGTGAGATCCGGCGCGGAGAGCGGTTGGTCGACCTCGAGCAGCTCGCCCTCGGATCCATCGGGTCGGATGACGCTGTAGCGGCGGACGGCCATGAGGGGTAGGATGGACGAAGCCGCCCCCGGCGCAAGCGCCAGGGGACGACGGTCCCGTTTCGTGGTGGAGGGAGTGGGATTTGAACCCACGAACAGCATAGCTGAACGGATTTACAGTCCGCGCCCTTTAGCCACTTGGATATCCCTCCGAACGAACGGAAGGTGGGTTTTGGAAAAGGGCGGGGGAGGGGGCAAGGGAAAAGGAAGGCGACGAACGACTATGGACTGACCTCGGCCATAGTCTGCTCCAACAAAAAGCCCCGCTTGTGGCGGGGCTTTTGTCGGGAGCGAGTTTTTGCTCAGGCCGTGACCTTGGCGGCAGCGCGGGCGCGCTTGAGGAGCGCCTTGGCGGTGTCGGAGGGCTGGGCGCCCTTCTTGATCCAGGCGTCAGCGAGGGCGACGTCGATGTTCAGCTCGGTGGCCTTGCCGCGGGGGCGGGGGTTATAGTTGCCGAGGAGCTCGACGAAGCGACCGTCGCGGCGAATGTGCTGTTCGGCGACGACGAGGCGGAAGGTCGGCTCATTCTTGGTGCCGAAGCGCTGGAGACGGATGCGGAGCATGTTGCGGGGGCCTGGATACGGTTGGAGGGTTGAGAAAGGCAGGGGAGGGGTGGGGTAGTCAAGTAAGGAAAACGGTTGGCATCGTCCCGCCCCCTCCCACGCTCAAACCCTTGTCCGCGCCCATGCGCATCGACCTTCTCACCCTCTTTCCGGCCATGGCCGACGGCTTCCTGCGGGAATCCGTGGTCGGCAAGGCCATTGAGAGGGGGGTCCTCCAGTTCGCCGCCCACGATATCCGCAAGTGGACCAAGGATAAGCACCAGAGGGTCGACGACACCCCCTTTGGGGGCGGCCCGGGCATGTTGATGTCCTGCCAACCCCTCTTTGACGCGGTCGACGCCGTAGCCACCCCGGGGTGTGAGGTCATTTATCTCTGCCCTGACGGAGAAGTCCTCGATCAGAAGCTGGCCCAGGAACTGGCCGCCAAGCCCCACTTGGTTCTCGTTTCCGGGCATTACGAGGGGGTGGATGAGCGTTTCCGGCAGCGCAAGGTCACGCGGGAGGTCTCAATCGGCGACTATGTGCTGACCAACGGCACCCTTCCGGCCTGTGTTTTGGTCGATTGCGTAGCCCGACACGTCCCGGGCGTCCTCGGGGATGGAAACTCCTTGACGGGGGACTCCTTCAACGGTTGCCTCCTTTCCTTTCCGCAGTTCACCCGACCCGCTGTTTATGACGGTCTCGAGGTGCCCCCGGTCCTCCTCAGTGGCAACCATGCCGCAATCGAGAAGTGGCGAAGGGAGCAGCAACTCGAACGCACCAAGCAACGCCGGCCCGACCTGCTGAAGCCCAACGATCCCAAGCAGCCATGAGCAACCATCCCCTCATCCAGTTCGCCACCCAGTCCCAGCTGAAGCCCGGCCGTGGCCGCGACGCCTTCAAGGTCGGCGACGAGGTCCGCGTCCACACCAAGGTCAAGGAAGGCGACAAGGAGCGCATCCAGGTCTTCAGCGGCATCGTCCTCGCCCGCAAGCACGGCGGCCTGCACGAGACCTTCACTGTCCGCCGCATCTCCTTCGGCGAGGGTGTCGAGCGCATCTTCCCCATCCACTCCCCCAACATCGAGAAGATCGAGGTTGTCCGCGTCTCCGAAGTGATGCGCGCCCGCCTCTACTACCTCCGCGATCGCGAGGGCAAGTCCGCCACCAAGGTGAAGGAGAAGCGCTACGACGCCGAGGCCGCCGCCGAGAAGGCCGCCACCGCCAAGGCCTGAGCGTTTTCCGCTTGAGACAAAGACCCCGCCATCGGCGGGGTCTTTTGTTTGGCGGGGTTGTCTCAGCGCGCCGCCTTCTCGAGCGCCTCGATCACCGGCGTCATGTCCTTGAGGCCGTGCGGATGATGGTCTCCGCCTTCCTTCGAAAAGAGGACGGGCTGCTTGCCGCCGGCCTGCCAGTAGGCGGCGACCTTGGCGGCGTTCTCGGCATAAGGCACGACGGTGTCGGCGGTGCCGTGCACCGAGATCAGCGTGACGCCCGCGTCGCGCGCCCGCTCGAGTCCATCGGTCGGCTTGGGCAGGCCCGCAATGGCCGCGTCGTCGTCGGCGAAGCCAAACTCTGCGCGCTGTAGTTTCCAGTCGCCAGCCGATCCCTTGCCCTGTCCCAGGCCCAACAGCTTGCCTCCCGGCCAGGAACGTCCATCGCAGACACCGTTGTCGAGGTAAAGCGCCGAGAGTCGGTCAGGATGCAGGCGTGCCCAGGCCAGCGCGTAGAGTCCGCCGCGCGAGATACCGCACAGCGCCGGTTTGCGCGCGAGGCCGCGCTTGATGAGTTCGGCGTAAAACGTCTCCCAAGTGCGCATGGCCTTGGCTGAGCCGAATTGGTTGGGGCAATTCACGTACGCGATGTGCCAGCCGCGCGCGATGAGTGCGTTCTCGAAGCTGCCCAGATGTCCCTGAAACTCCCCGACCCAAAGCCAGGGGTTGCCGGGTGCGGGTTGCGCCGGCACGCGCAGCAGGGCGGGTCGTCCATCCACCTGCCAGCGCTCGGTCCTGGGTTCGGCCGCCAGAGTGACACTGGCGAGCACGGACAGGGCGCAGGCGAGCAGGGTGCGTGGCATGTCGGGCTGACAGCCCTCGGCCCCGGCGGGTTCCGCGATTGATTTTCTCGCACCCTGCGTGCGGGTCGCCTTAGTTGCGCCCTCTCCCATGTCACCGTTCGACGACCTCAAGCCCCGCTACGACGCCGTGGTCATCGGCTCCGGACTCGGCGGCATGACTGCGGCCAACAATCTGGCGAAGTTCGGCTGGAAGGTCCTGCTCTGCGAGCACCACTACCAGCTCGGCGGCCTGGCCACCTTCTTCAAGCGGAAGGGCGGGCACACCTTCGACATCTCCCTGCATGGTTTCCCGCATGGCATGATCAAGTCGACACGCCGCTACTGGACCCCGGAGATCTCCGACCGCATCCACCAGCTCAAGGACGTTCGCTTCATCAACCCCGACTTCGACGTCCGCACCACCTTCGACCGCGCCGACTTCACCCGCATCCTCATCGAGCAGTTCAAGGTGCCCGCCGCCACGGTCGAGGACTTCTTCGCCCATCTCCGGGCGATGAACTACTACGACAACGACCCGCGCACCACGCGCCAGCTCTTCGACCAGTTCTTCCCCGGCCGGCCCGACATCCAGCGCCTGCTCCTCGAGCCCATCGCCTACGCCAACGGCTCCACGCTCGACGACCCCGCGATCACCTTCGGCATCGTCTTCTCCAATTTCATGTCGAAGGGCGTCTTCATCTTCCAAGGCGGCACCGACCTGCTCATCCAGTTGATGACGGCGGAGCTGAAGAAGAACGGTGTCGAGATTCGCCGTAATGTGCTCGTCGAGAAGATTGTCACTGAGCGAGACGCAGGCGGTCGTCGTCGCGTCGTCGGCGTCAAGCTGCGGGACACACGCTTCGGCGCCGAGGCTGAGGTCGCCTGCGCGACCGTCATCTCCAACGCCAACGTCAAGGACACCGCCCTGCGTATCGTCGGCGAGGAGGCCTTCGACCCCAAGTTCATCGCCGACGCCAAGGCGGTGCGCGTCAACAGCTCCTCCTGCCAGGTCTACATGGGCGTCCGCGAGGGCGAGAGCATCCCGCACATCGGCGACCTCGTCTTCACCTCCGAGGCCAAGCCGTTCAGCTCGACCGAGCTGACCGACTTCCACACCTCCTCGCGCACCTACTCGGTCTACTACGCCGACACCCGACCGCAGACCAAGGTGCCGCACTACGCGGTCGTCACCTCCATCAACCAGCTCTGGGAGCCCTGGGTCGGGCTCTCCGACGCCGACTACGCGACGCACAAGGCGCGCGTGGCCGAGGAGTCGATTGCTGGCCTCGAGAAGTACATCCCCGACATCCGCGCCAAGGTCGACCACGTCGAGGTCGCCACGCCCCGAACCGTCAATCGCTACGTGCGTCACACCGGTGGCACCTCCTTCGGCACGAAGTTCGAGGGTCTCAAGGTCTCGATGGATCTCCCGACGCAGGTCGGCGGGCTCTACCATGCCGGCTCGGTCGGCATCATCATGTCGGGATGGCTTGGCACCATCAACTACGGCGTGATTGTCTCGGCCAAGGCCGACACCTACCTGCGCGACCCACAGGCTGGTTGAGCCCGGCCGCTTCGTTTCGCCACAGTTTTGTGCGGTTTCGTCACAGATATCGTCTGGCTGTCCAATGAACCGTTGCAGTCCCCCTGCCGGTTGCTTCTGACTGTCCTTAACCCCAGTCATCATGAACCGCTCCCTTCTCCTTGCCGCGACCGCGCTGATCGCCGCCCAGGCCTCGGCTTCGCAGAACGCCGTCACCCACTTCACCCTCACCTCCGCCAACGGCGGTGCGAGCACGCTCGTTAACTATAGCTTCACGGGCAGCTGGCTGACCGGAGTGGTGGTTCAGGACCCTGCGAATCTCTCGGCCTTGAGCGGAGTCTATGAGTCGGTGACCTCCAATCCTGGATTCGGCACGTTGTATGCGCCCATGCCTGCGAATGGCTCGAACCCCGGTGGGTCTTCCACGCATTTTGAGGCTCTATTCACCGGCGCCATCTCGGGGGCTTGTGTTCAACAACCTGAGCAACTCTGGGTCGGTCAACCTCGTTGATTTCGGCATCATGAGTGTGAACTTGGGTTCCAATATTATGCAGACCCAGTTTTTTATGCGTGTGGCCAACGGCAACGACCAGGCCAACTACCTGCCTGCCTCCGTCGGTAATCTCATCTCGTTGAGCGGCGTGACCACCGGCTCGTTCACCATCTCCCAGGCTTTCAGCACCTTCAACCAAGGCGAGTGGTCGGCCACGGCCGGCAACTTCACCTCGATTCTTACCATCGGCTCCGCCCCCGCCGTCCCCGAACCCTCCACCTACGGCCTCGCTCTCGGCGGGCTGGCGCTGGTTGCGGTCGCCCTACGGCGCCGCAACAAGACTAAGGCCTAAAGGCTAAGGATTTAAGTCCGTCACAAGGCCCCGCGACAGCGGGGCTTTTTGCTGGCCGAGGCCTGTTCTGCAGCGGCTTTAGTCCTTAGTCGTTAGTCCCTGCCTCTCGCCAGGGTCTCTCTCCCTAAGGCATCCCTGCGCTTCGCCAGTCTGGTGGATGGCGCATCGTGCCCGCATGCGCCCGCTCTGCTTCTTCCTGCCGTTGATGATCCATGCCGCCCCGCTCGACACGGATGGAGACGGTTGGCCCGAGGCCGAGGAACGTGCCAAGGGTTTTGACATAAAGTCCGCCGCCTCGCATCCGCCCGCGCCGCGTTACGCGCCGGTGGATCTCGGCCCCGTGTCGGCGCATGGTATGCCTGTTGCCATCTCCGCCACCCGACATCGCGTGCTGACGGACAAGGGGCGTCGCTGGTCATGGTCCGATGGGTGGGAGGCGCTGGTCCCTCCGCCTGACTCCGCGGCTCGCTTTGATCTCATTCGCGCCGACGGTGCCGTGCTCGGCCGCGTCGAGCAGGTTGTCGATGGCATGCCGGTCGGCGAGGTCTGGTCGTGGGATGCCGCGGGGCAGGGCGGCCCAGTCGAAGGCACGCGCTACAGTTACCTTGTGCCGAGCGACCCCGCCGACTGCCCTTGGGAGTTCCAGCCCCTGCGCTGGCTCCGCGGCGACGACTTCCTGGTACGCGCCGTGCCCATCACGTTGGAGCCAGCTCCGATCCCGTGCGACGTGTTGGTGGTGTCGCTTGGCGGAGCCCCGCGCCCCTCTCGACGGCTCGCCAACGGAGAGGTCGTGGCGGATGGGTCCGGTGGACGTTGGGTGCGGCCGGTGGTGCCGGATAGCGCCGTGCCCATTTGGCGACTCGAGGGCGCAGGGCGCGTCGCCGAACTCGGACCCGACCTCGAGCCGCTCGCCTTCTCGGACGACGGAGCGTTACTCAGTCGCTTCCGCACCCGGCTCCATTGGCATGCATCGCTTCAGGCTGAGCCCACTCCGCTCGATGGCGACGCCGTGCGCCTTGCGCTGACCTGCAACGACGCTGGCGAGCCGGTCGCGGTAGAGCTCGGCCACTCGAGCCGCCTTTGGTCGCTCGGTGCACCTGGCCCCTGCGACCGGCTCGCCGATCTCGTCGACAACGAGGAGCCGTGGCTCGATTTCGCCGCGGTCGCGACCGATGACCACGGCGCCATCCTCGCGGTCGGCTCCCGTATCCGTGCCGACCGACTTCGTCGGGATGCCAATGGCATACCCCTCAAGGAGGGGATGGCTCCGTCCGACTGCGAATCACGCATCGTGCTCCTCGTGCCCTTGCGCGTGCGTTGCGACCATGACCGCGCTGTCGACAACTCCGGCCTGCGCGGGCGTTTCCCGATGGACGACACGGGCGGGACGCCCGCGGCGCGTCCGCTTCGGCTTTGGCTCAACGATGACCATGACGACGGTGAGTTGACCGACGACCCCGACTCCGACTTGCCAGGTGCCATTCTTGCATCGCCGCCCAACTTCCAGCGCCTTGCGCTTGGTGGGCGCTGCGACCTCATCGATTGGTTTCCTGTCTGCCTGCGCCTGGGTGCGGCCGCATCGGATCTTCCACCGTTCCAGATCCGACTGATTAGCGGCCCATCGCTTGTGAGCGCCCTTGAGACCAGTCTACCCGTGGCCCGCGCAGCGCAGTACCTGCAGCGGGACTTTGGTGCAGTCCATGGTCATGGACTTAACCAGGATATCGGTTCTGCGGTTAAGTCACCAGCGGGTTCGGGCGGCATTGTGTTATCAGCGGCTTTCTCCCACTCGCTCGTCGGTCCGCGCCTCCTCGGCGAGGGTGAGGCGACCCTCCTGCTCGAGGGACGCACAGCAGGCGCTGCGACGCTCTGGGTTTGTCTGGTGCGCGAGGGTGTGCCTGCCGACCGGATGCCGGGGGATGACGATATTCTCCTGCGGGCTCCTCTCCGAATCATGGTCGCCCCAGTCGAGAGCTTCTACCGTCAGTGGGACGCGCGCCATCCCGGGCTCTCCTCTTCCATCGAGCCACCCGCGTTCCCTGACAGCCTCTCTCCCGGACCGTGGGTTGTCTTCACCCACGGCTTCAATGTCGACGCCCGTGCTGGTCGCGCCTGGGGTGCGGAGATTTTCAAGCGACTCCACCAAGCCGGTTCGCGTGGACGTTTCGTCGCCTTTCGGTGGTTTGGTGACCAAGGTTCGGCCAATTACGGCATGGCGGTGGAGTGTGCACCGGCCGCTGCGGATCGCCTTGCCGAGCAGGTGCGCTCGCTCGAGCGAATGCAGCCCGGTCAACCATGGGTGCTGGTTGGGCACTCTCTCGGCACCTATGTGACCGTCTTGGCTGGACGGGAACGCTTGGTTGGTTCGGCGGATATACGGCAGCTTGTCCTTCTCAACGCCGCCCTACCAGCCGAGGCGCTCGATGCCCGCGCGCAGGATCGATGTGTCGACTACGCCGGCGGCGAAGCTGCGACCGCGGCAGCCCTGATGTTGCCGCACTCCGGTCCTTGGCGTGCGACAGCGCCCTGGAGTTGGCCCGAGTCGAGGGCGTCGGCGTGGGCCGGCCTTTACCCGGATTCCGACCTTCGGGCCGGCTGCACCTGGCGTGGTCGGCTTGTCGGCGATGCGCCCGTGCTCAATCTCTACTCACGCACCGAGGACGTGCTGATGCCCGCGCCTGCCGATGCGGCACGTTGGCCCGGGCTCATCGCCGCCGCCGACCATGGTGCCTGGATTTATCAGGAGACGCACAAGGGGCGCTGGATGCTCGAGGCCGTCAATCCCGCGCATGCCCAGGGCGGATGGGCTCTCGCCTCCGCCTCTCGGCTCCGCGCGCAGCGACTGTTGCTCGCAGGCACTGGCCCCAGGCGCATCACGCTGCTGAGGACGGATCCGCTTTTTTCCAGCTTCCGGTTGGATGCGGTGCTCACCTCCGCGGCCGTGGGGCCTAGGTCGCCTGGTTCCTGCGCCGTGGCGCGTCGACTCTCCGCCACCGCTGGCTGGGGCGCCAAGTCGACGGTGCCACGGTCGTTGACGTGGACGGTGCGGGATGAGTTGCTGGCGCATGCTATACCGGCTCTGAGCAATCCAGCTGGTTCGGTCCCGGTCGCCGGTGCCGAGAATTTCCGGATGGACGGAGCGGAGGCCATCGATCCGCCGTGTGGCGAGCTCAGACCCTTCCCTCTGGGCTGGCCGCGCGGGGTGGAGCTTGCGCCACACTTAACCGCATCTGCCTACGTCTGGCGACACAGTGACTGGAAGAACGTGGCCTACCCTTATGTTTATCCCGTCTTCGCGCACATCTGCCTCTCGGCCGGGCTCTCCCGGACAAACCCATGAGCCGTACTTTCCGTCAAGTCATCGCCCTTTGCCTGGGGGTGCGTTGCGCCGCCGCTCCCTTCGTGATTGAGGTTGAGGTGCTGGATGAGTCCGGCGCTCCCGTGGTCGGCGCGGCGGTCAGTTGCGAGACCGTGCCGCGGCTCGCCTTGGACCCTTGGAACGCGCCAGCGCGCAGGGTGGTGAGCCGCGCGACCGCGGATAGCCGGGGCCGTGCGCATCTCGCTGGTGACCACGCCCTCCCGGAACTCATCGTGTCCGCGGTGGCGCCGGGCTTTCACGTCGCTGCCCGCCGCACACCCATCGGCGTGCCTGTCGCGCGCGTGGTGCTGCCCGCTCGCCTCGGCGCGGCTGAGTCGGTCCGCCTCGAGTTGCTCACGCGCGCGTTGCCCGACGATGGCGCCGAGCACGGATTCGATCTGCTTCTCGGCGCCTTCCTGCCGCCGCTGGGCGTCGGAAGGCATGCCGATGTCTTACTGCGCGGACGTTGTCCCTCCGCCAGTCTGCCTCGCGCGTCGACCGCGCCCTACACCGATGAGGTCGTCATGCGCTTCACGGTCCCAGGTGACGGGATTGTCGCCGTGCCGCGGCCTGGACAGGCGGGCTTTGCCGCATCCGTCTCGCCTGCTTGCACCGAGATGCTTCTTCCCGACCTAGTCGCCCCGCGTCGCGCACCGGAGAGCGGGTATACGCCACTGCTCGCTTACCGCTGCTCGCGCGGTCCGTTGTCGGGTGACCTGCCTGGTCCGGGGCGGATTGGCTCACCACAGTGGGTCTTCCGTCTCTCGCGTGAATCAGGATGTTTCCATGGGGTGCTCACGGACTTCGGCTGGTTGCCCGACGGGCGCCTGAGAATCGCCTACCGGATTTCATCCGAGGCCGGCAGCTATTCCCTCGATTTCGGGCGCTAGGAAAGTGTTGGTGCGCTTCGCAGATGTGCTAGAGTGCGATTATGCGATTCCCCCTGTTCCTCGTGCTGCTCGCCGTCGTTACTGGCCAGGCCGTCGACCCGCCGCCTACCCAGGTCGACTCTCTTTCGGTACATCGCACGGATGCAGTCTTTGAGGGTGTGCGCCATCTGCCGTGCCGCCATCGTACCGCGCTCTGCCCTGACAAGTGCGGCCATGCCCGGGACGTCGCGGTCTTTCGTATCACCGCGTACCGTGAGTACGTGAAGGACAATCCTCACCACGGCGATCCCAAGGCAGTCGAGTTTCTGCTGCCGCTGAAGGAGGGCGAGGAGGTCTCGGCCGACATTCTCGCGTTCGCCAGGGCCCTCAAGGCGGGCGATACGGTTCGGCTTGATTGGGTGCACGAGTACGTGCGGAGCCAGGGGGCCAGTTATCCCCGGCGCCGTGTCACCCAACTCGCCCGCTGAGGGGTTGACCCCTCAGTCAGACGGCACACCTTGGTCTGACTCTTCCCATGCAACGCGGAGCCATCGTTCTCTTGGCCTGCCTGTCGGCGCTTGGGGGATTTGCGCTCGGTCGCATCACCGCCCCGAGCCCGGTGCGGATCGATGACGCCAGCCCTGCCATTGCGGATCCGAAGCCTCCTGGCGGCCGCGGCCTGGAGCTTGCGCGCCTGAAGCGCCTGTCGGTGCGCGTGAACTCGGATGATGTCGTCAGTGGTGCCCGGGCTGATGTCGAGGCCGCCCTCCGCAATCGGCTCGCCGCCTCGGGCTTCCAGGTCGTCACCGAGGCCGAGGATCCCGATGCGGTCATCCAGGTCCGCATCGAGGGATTCCATTTCTCCGCTTTCGAGGAATACGGCGCCGGCAGTGAGCTACATGTCGTGGCCGCGCATGCGGTCGAGGTCGACGGGGTCGTGCGGATGATTCCCCATGACATCTGGCAGGCCGACGCGATGCGCCTCGCCCGCAAGGATCGGCTCAACGCGGAGGCGCTCTCGCTCACCGATGAGCTGCTGCAGCACCTGCTTGGTGCCATCGACCGCGCCAAGACGGCGCGCTGAATCTCGCCATGGCGAAAACCAAGCGTCCTCACCGCCGCTCGCGCGCCGAGCACTTCCCGGATATCCCGGTCATCGCCTACGAGGGTCCCCGCTCACGCAATCCCCTCGCGTTCAAGCATTACAATCCCGCCGCCAAGGTCGGCGGCAAGGCGATGCGCGACCATCTCCGCTTTGCCGCCGCTTACTGGCATGTGATGCGCAATGGGCTGGCCGATCCCTTCGGCGCACCGACCGCCCTCATGCCCTGGGATGATGGCACCGACTCGCTCGACAATGCCCTGCGTCGCGTGACCGTCTTCTTCGAGTTCCTCCAGAAGTGCCAGATCGACTTCTATTGCTTCCATGACCGTGACGTCGCCCCTGAGGGTCGCACGCTCGATGAGACGCACGCCAATCTCGCCCGCGTCACCCGCGAGTTGCGCGCACACCAGCGCGCCACTGGCAAGCGGTTGCTCTGGGGCACCGCCTGTCTCTTCGCCCACCCGCGCTATGCCCAGGGTGCCGCGACCTCACCCTCGGCCGACGTCTTCGCCTACGCCGCCAGCCAAGTCCGCCACGCGCTGGAGGCGACCCATGCGCTTGGCGGCAAGGGCTATGTCTTCTGGGGCGGTCGCGAGGGCTACGCCACCCTGCTCAACACCGACCTGGGCCGCGAGCAGGCCCATCTTGCCAAGCTCCTGCACCTGGCGGTCGATCACGCCCGTCGCATCGGGTTCAAGGGGCAACTCTACATCGAGCCGAAGCCGCGCGAGCCGTCGACGCACCAGTACGATTCCGACGCGGCGGCTTGCCTCAACTTCCTGCGCGAGCATGGCCTGCTGCGCCACTTCAAGCTGAACCTTGAGACCAACCACGCGACGCTCGCGGGGCATACCATGGAGCATGAAATGGAGGTAGCCATCGCCGCCGGCGCCCTCGGGTCGGTCGACGCCAACCGCGGCGACACCCTGCTCGGCTGGGACACCGACCAGTTCCCAACTGACCTCTACCTGACCACCGGCATCATGCTGCGCATCCTGCGCATGGGCGGTTTCACGACCGGCGGGCTCAACTTCGACGCCAAGCGCCGCCGCGAGTCCCACGAGCCGGTCGACCTCTTCCACGCCCATATCGGCGGCATGGACGCCTTCGCGCGCGGGTTGCGCATCGCCGACGCCATCCTGCGCGACGGACGTCTCGAGCGACACGTCGCCCGGCGTTACCGTTCGTGGGACTCCGGTGTCGGCCGGCGGATCGAGAAGGGCAAGGTGACGCTCGCGGAGCTCGACGCCTATGCGCGCCGCATCCGTCCGCCGCTGCTTGAGTCGGGGCGGCAGGAGCTGCTCGAGAACCTCATCAACGAGTACATCCGCTGAGCGATGGCACGGGTTCTGGGCCTAGACCTCTCTACCCAGGGCATCACTCTACTGGTGGTCGACACCGAGACGGCGTCTGTCGTCTGCCGGACACGCGTCGGCTTCGGGACGGATTTTCCTGATCGCGGACATCCCAACGGGTTCATCCCCGGCGGGGTCGGCGGTGAGGTGCATGCCGATCCCCTGCTGTGGGTCGATGCGCTCCAGTTGGCACTCGACCGCCTGGCCGAGAGCGTCAATCCGGCCTCCATCGCGGCGGTCGCCGTTTCGGGGCAGCAGCATGGTAGTGTCTACCTCGACGCTACTTGGCAGGCGGGGCTTCGTGCGGACCCGTCCCGCAGGTCTTGGTCCGATGCAGTGCGTCCGCATCTCACGCGTCCGACTTCGCCAATCTGGATGGACGGGTCCACCGCCGAGGACTGTACCCGCATTTCCCCTGCGCTTGGCGGTGACTTGGCGGTGGCGAGCCTCACGGGATCGGTACCCACTCCTCGCTTCACGGGGCCGCAGATCTCGCGCTTCGCGCGCCTGCAGCCCGATGCCTGGGCGCGCACCGGTCGCATCCACCTTGTCTCATCCTTCATCACCTCGCTCCTCGCCGGAACTGACGCACCCATTGACACGGGGGACGGAGCTGGGATGAACCTAATGGACCTTGATCGCGGTGTGTGGTCGCCCGAGTCGCTCGCCGCGACCGCGCCCGACCTCGCCCGAAAGCTGCCCCGCCTCGCCCGCGCCAACGAGATTGTCGGCCCCGCCGCGCGCTGGCTGGTGATGCGCCACGGTTTCTCGCCGGGCTGCCAGGTGGTCGTAGGTTCCGGCGACAACCCCTCGTCACTCGTTGGCATGGGCGCGTCCCGTCCCGGCCGCGTCGTGGTCAGCCTCGGCACGAGCGACACGCTCTTCGCCGCGATCGCCGGCGTGCGCACCGACCCTGCCGGGCTCGGGCACGCCTTTGGCAACCCGATGGGTGGCGCGATGAGCCTGGTCTGCGTGCGCAACGGATCGCTCGCCCGCGAGGCGGTGCGCCGCGAGCTCGGCTTGTCGGATTGGGACGCATTCGCGCACGCGATGCGGTCCGCCGCGCCCGCGCGCTCGGCCGTGCTCCCGCTGGAGCAGGACGAGATCACCCCACGTCGCGCTGCCGGCAGGGTAGCGGTCGGCGCTCCCGTCGTCGGCGCAGCCCTTGCGCTCGCCGCGGTCGAGGGCCAGGCCCTCAACCTCCGACTGCATAGTCGCTGGATCTCGACCCGCGCCGAAAGCCTGCTCCTGACAGGTGGTGCCTCCGAGAACGACGCCATCGCCCAGGTCTTTGCCGACGTCTTTCAGGCCCCCGTGAGCCGGCTGGTGGTCTCGGACTCAGCCGCGCTGGGAGCCGCGATGCGCGCCGCCGTTGCCGGATTCAATCTCCCCTTGGCCAGGCTCGAGGCTTCGCTCTGCGCCCCGGACCCCGGGGTTATCTCGCCTAGATTAAGCTTGGCCCCTGCCTATGCCGCACTCGAGGCGCAGTTATCCGCGGCGTTTGCCTGAGCGAGTCGGCGGCGGCTCTTCCTGCTTTCCACCCACGGAATCTGCCCATTGAATGGCTTGAACCCCGATCAACCGATGCGCCCCGTCACCCTCTTTACCGGCCAGTGGGCCGACCTCCCCCTCGTCAAGCTTCTGCCCAAGGTCAAGGCGATGGGTTACGATGGAGTCGAGCTCGCCTGCTGGGGCGACCACTTCGATGTCACTCGCGCCGCCAACGAGAAGGGCTACGTGCAGTCGCTCTGGAAGCTCCTTGCCGAGCATGATCTCGGTTGCTGGGCCGTCTCGACGCACCTTGTCGGCCAGGCCACCTGCGACCGCATCGATGAGCGGCACCGCCCCATCCTCCCTCCGCACGTCTGGGGTGACGGTGATCCTGAGGGAGTGAACCTGCGTGCCTGCGCCGAGATGGAACTGACCGCGAAGGCGGCGCGCAATTTCTTCACTGCGGGCAAGTCCATCATGAAGGGTCGTCCATCCGGCAGCGGCAAGGCCGTGGTCAATGGTTTCACCGGCTCGCCGGTCTGGCACGCCATCTATCCCTTCCCACCCACCAGCCAGGAGTATATTCAGGCGGGCTTCGATCTGGTGGGCAAACGCTGGAAGAAGATCCTCAAGTCTTTCGATACACACGACGTCCACTTCGCCTTCGAGGTGCACCCGGGAGAGATCGCCTGTGACATCGCCTCGGCCCAGCGCTTGCTCAAGGCCGTCGGCAACCACAAGCGCTTCGGGTTCAACTACGACCCGAGTCACTTCGCCTACCAGGGCGTCGACTATGTGCGCTTCATCCGCGAGTTCGGCGACCGCATCAATCATGCCCACATGAAGGATGTCTGGTGGGGCAAGGGCGACGGCACGGTCGGCGTCTTCGGGGGCCACACTGCCTTTGGCGACCCCCGCCGCAACTGGGAGTTCCGCTCCGTCGGTCGCGGTGGCGTCGACTTCGAGTCCGTCATCGTCGCGCTCAACGACGTCGGCTACACCGGACCGCTCTCGGTCGAGTGGGAGGACATTCGCATGGATCGCTTCCATGGCGCGACCGAGAGTTGTGCCTTCGTTCGCAAGCTGCAGTTCCCTAGCAACGCGGTGGCGTTCGACGCCGCCTTTGATCGCAAGCGTCAAACCAAGCGCTGAACGTCCCTTATGTCTCGCAAGATTCGCTTTGGTCTCATCGGTGGTGGCCGCGGTGCCTTCATCGGTGCCGTGCACCGCATCGCCGCCGCGATGGACGGCCGGATCGAACTGGCCTGCGCCGCGCTCAGCTCCGACCCCGAGGTCTCCCGGGCCTCCGCCGCCGACATCCTGCTTCCCGCCGATCGCGCCTACGGCTCATTCGCCGAGATGATGGAGCGCGAGCGCGCGTTGCCCGCCGACCGCCGGATGGACTTCGTCGCCATCGCCACGCCCAACCACGTCCATTTCCCCGCGGCCAAGGCCGCGCTCGAGGCGGGCTTTCATGTCCTGAGCGACAAGCCCGCCACGCTCGACCTGGCCGAGGCTAAGGCGCTCCGAGAAATCGTGCGTAAGACCGGTCGTCTTTACGGCCTGACCCACAACTACACGGGTTACCCCTTGGTCAAGCAGGCGCGCGAGATGATCCGCGGTGGTGCGTTGGGTAAGATTCGCAAGGTGGTTGTCGAATACCCCCAGGGTTGGCTCGCCACGCGGCTGGAGGCGACCGGGCAGAAGCAGGCGGCTTGGCGCTCCGACCCCGCCAAGTCTGGCGCTGGAGGCTGCGTCGGCGACGTCGGCACCCACGCCGAGAATCTCCTCGAGTACATCACAGGGTTGCGCATCGCCGAGCTTGCCGCGGATGCCACCCGCTTCGTCGAGGGACGCGCGCTCGACGACGATATCAATGTCCTCGTCCGTCTCGAGGGCGGCGCTAAGGGAGTGCTCCATGCCTCCCAGATCTCCGTCGGCGAGGAGAACAACCTCAACATCCGCGTCTACGGCGAGAAGGGTGGGCTCGAATGGCACCAGCGCGAACCGAACACGCTCCTCGTGAAGCACCTCGACCGCCCGACCGAGCTTTACCGCGCCGGTCAGGGTTACCTCGGCGCCGCCGCCAAGCGCGGCACACGCACTCCACCCGCGCACCCCGAGGGTTATCTCGAGGCTTTCGCCAACATCTACCGCAACTTTGCCGAGCACGTGCTCGCCGTCGCCGAGAAGCGCCAGCCCGACCCGCTCGCGCTGGACTACCCTGGCATCGAGGATGCCGTGCGCGGCATGGCCTTCATCGAAGCGGTGGTCAAGTCCTCCGCGGCCAACGCCGCCTGGACCAAGCTCAGTCCTTGAGCCCCCATCGCGTCCTGCTGCTCGTGGTTGCCTCGTTCCTCGCTGGCCCGCACGCCGCGGCCTCCGAGGTTCCGGTTTCCGATCTCGCGCGCCGGCTGGAGTGGGTTGGCACCGTCGTCAGCGAGCCTGGCTGGTCGGTCTGGTGTGCCTCGCCCATTCGCGACGACACTGGACGCATCCATCTCTTTGTCTCGCGTTGGCCCTCCAAGGGTGTCCAGCCTGGGTGGCACACCCACGGCGAGATTGCCCGCTACGTGGCCGACCGTCCGGAGGGTCCCTATAGCTTTGCGGAGACCGTCGTGAGGGGCACGGGGAGGACTGGTGATTGGAATGCCTTCGCCCCGCACAACCCGGAGGTTAGGCGCTTCGGCGCTCGATACGCCCTGGCCTACATCGCCAACGCAAATCCCAAGCAAGGTTGGCCTCGCAACCAGTCGGTGGGTCTCCTGATTGCCGATCGTCTAGAAGGTCCTTGGAAGCCTGCCTCCGGCAACGGTCAGGCGCTGGCTAGCTCGGCTGACCCAGCGCACTTCAGCCACGGCTTCCAGGTTGTGAACCCCTCATTGCTCGCCGTTGGCAAGCGCTTCCATCTGTATTTTAAAGCGGGTTCGCCGAAGGCAGGGGAGGCGCGATTCGGATTGGCGACCGCGGATCGTCTGGAGGGACCCTATGTCATGTCGCCCGATCCGATCTCTCCTGCCAGCGTCACCGTCGAGGATGCCTGCGCCTTTCTCTGGCACGGCAAGATCCGTTTACTGACCACGGACAATCATGGGTCCATCACCGGTGTCAGCGGGGCTGGCGTGCTCTGGACCTCCGAAGACGGTGGACTCACCTTTCCGCGGGAGCGCGCTGAACTCGGTTTCCATACGCTGCCGACCTACCTTCCGCAGCTAGCCAGCATGCCAAGCAGGATGGTCTATGGCAGTCAGCGCAAACTTGAGAGACCCAAGCTGCTGCTCGACGCCCAGGGTGAGCCGGAGTTCCTTTTCGCCACCTCCGGGTGCGCCTTGGACGGCCGCCCTCACACTTCCGTCCACTTGCTGAGAGTCGCCCGGTCGCCGGTGCGCTGACGCTCAGCGGTTGAGCCACCAGATCGACGCGTTGAGCACGGCGGCGAAGGTCACCCAGGCGAGGTGTGGCAACTGCAGCCAGCCCGCCAGATGGCTTTGCGCCCAGAGAAGCCGTGTCAGCGCGGACAGCGTGACGAGATAGAAGGCGATATCGATGAGCGCGAGGTCCGGGCGGTGCATTCCGAAGAACAGCGGTGACCACGCGGCGTTGAGGGTAAGCATCGCGAACCATGTGACCTTTGTGGTGCGCGACTCAGGTGAGGGCGAGCGCCAGACCAGCCAGAGCGAGACACCCATCAGGATGTAGAGCACGGTCCAGACCGGCCCGAAGACCCAGCTTGGCGGATTGAACGCCGGCTTGGCCAACGTGGTGTACCAACCGCGGACCTCGTTCATCGTGGCCCACGAACCGAGGGCTCCGGCCAGGAAGGGTAGGGCGACGAGTCCCGCGAGGGTGGGGAGGTTGCCGCGGGTGGGTTTTTCCATGCGAAGATCCTGTCATCCGCTCCCTCGGGGTGCAACCTCCTGCTCTTTCATCTTTCCTCCCTTCGCTTTCCTCTTCTCTCTAAAGCCATGTCCGACCCCTACATCCAGCAGCTCTTCGCCGAACGCATCGGCGGCGCGAACTACGGCAAGTCGACCGCCATCTACAAGTTTGAGAAGATCAAGCGTGCGAAGGCAGCGGCCAAGAAGGCCAAGCCCGATGTCGCCCTGATCGACCTCGGTGTGGGCGAGCCCGACGAGATGGCGTTCCCCCAGGTGGTCAAGGCACTGCAGGGCGAGGCGGCCAGGCCTGAGAACCGCGGCTACGCCGACAATGGCGGCGGCGACTTCAAGCAGGCGGCGGCGCGTTACATGAAAAACCTCTTCGGTGTCGACGTCGACCCCGAGACCGAAGTCCTCCACTCCATCGGCTCGAAGGCGGCGCTTTCCATCTTGCCGGCGTGCCTGATCAATCCCGGCGACGTGGTCCTGATGACCGTGCCCGGCTACCCTGTCTTCGGCACGCACGCCAAGTATTACGGCGGCGTCGTTCACAATCTCAAGCTGACCGCCGAGAACAACTTCCTGCCTGACCTCAAGGCGATTCCCGCTGACATCCTCGCCAAGGCCAAGGTGCTCGTCATCAACTACCCGAACAACCCGACGGGTGCCGTCGCCACGCGCAAGTTCTACGAGGAGGTCGTCGCCTTCGCCAAGCAGCACAAGCTGGTCGTCATCCAGGATGCCGCCTACGGCTCGCTGCACTTCGCCGGGGAGCAGGTGTCGATTCTCCAGGTGCCCGGGGCCAAGGACGTCGCCCTCGAGCTGCACTCGCTCTCCAAGAGCCACAACATGACCGGCTGGCGCATCGGATTTGTCGCCGGCAACGCGCTGCTCGTCCGCGCCTACGGCGACGTCAAGGACAACACCGACTCCGGTCAGTTCCTTGGCATCCAGAAGGCGGGCTCCGCGGGCCTCGATGACACTGGCATCCCGCGCGCCATCGCCGCCAAGTACTCCCGTCGCATGGACTTGCTGACTCAGGCCCTGCAGCGGCTGGGCTTCCGCGCGCGCAAGCCCGGTGCCGGCTTTTTCCTCTACATGCCCGCCCCCAAGGCCGCGACAGGTCCCTCGGGTCGCGTCGCCTTCGACTCGGGCGAGGCCTTCTCGCAGTGGATGATCACCGAGCACCTCATCTCGACGGTGCCCTGGGATGACTGTGGCGCCTTCGTCCGCTTCTCCGTGACCTTCGTCTCCCCCAAGGGCGAGGCGGGAGAGGCCGAGATCGTGGCCGAGGTGGAACGCAGGCTCTCCAGCTGGAAATTCGAGTTCTGAGCGGGGGCCTGCGCCCAACCTTGACACCGCGGGGGAAAGGCGGTCTGCTCAACCCCCTATCGGCCGGATAGCTCAGTTGGTAGAGCAGGGGATTGAAAATCCCCGTGTCGTTGGTTCGATTCCGACTCCGGCCACCTTTTCGACGCCCGCCTCGGTTTTCCGAGTCGGGCGTCTCCTTTGGTGGCGAGCCTGCGATCAGCGCCCCCTTTAGTCTTTAGTCCCTCGTCCTTAGGCTCTTTTCTCCCTGTATGGTTATCGCCCGCACCGTCGCCGAGCTTCGCTCCGCGGTCGCCGCCCTGAGGCGGTCGGGTAAGACCATCGGCCTTGTCCCGACCATGGGATGTCTGCACGCGGGTCATCTGGCGTTGGTCGATCTCGCGCG
The DNA here is from genome assembly GCA_049419705.1 of Opitutales bacterium. GTDB lineage: Bacteria > Verrucomicrobiota > Verrucomicrobiia > Opitutales > UBA953 > UBA8828. The sequence goes on along the minus strand of JBMSKH010000003.1, from coordinate 28,545 downwards.
GCGCGAGGCCACGGCCTGCGTCGTCTCGATCTTCGTCAATCCCATGCAGTTCGGTCCGAAGGAGGACTTTGCCAAGTATCCCCGTCCCTTTGACGACGATTGCCGCCTGTGTGAGGGCAGGGGGGTGGATGTGGTCTTCGCGCCCGGCGCGGATTTTTACGCCGCGGACAGTTCGACTTGGGTGACGGAAGAATCGGTCTCACAGGGGCTGTGCGGCGAGCATCGCCCAGGGCATTTCCGCGGCGTCGCCACGGTGGTGCTCAAGTTGCTCCTCGCCTGCGGCTGTGACACCGCGGTCTTCGGTCGCAAGGATCTCCAGCAACTCGCGGTCATCCGCCGGATGGTGCGCGACCTCGATGTGCCTGTCCGCGTTGTCGCCGCACCGACCGAGCGCGAGGCTGACGGCCTGGCGATGAGCTCGCGCAACCGTTACCTGTCACCCGAGAACCGCGCGCGCGCCCGCGTCATCCCCGAATCGCTGCGCCGCGCCCAGGCGCTGGTTGTGGCCGGCGAACGTTCCGCCCCTGTGCTGCTTAGCGCCATCCGCGGTCACCTTGCCACCGAGCCTGCCCTACGCCTGCAGTATCTCGAGGTTGTCGATGCCGACACGCTTCGCTCAATCAGCGTAATCGTTCCGGGACGTAGCGTTGTTGCGTTGGCTGCCTTTCTCGGCGACACCCGCGTGATCGACAACGCCGACCTCTGAGCGCTCTCCGGCGGCTCAGCTCCTCGGCGCAGCGATGGTCTTTCCCGGCTCGAAGCTCGCGAGCATCTTTCGGAGCAGTGTGTCGGAGTTATGGGGCTTGCCGTCGATCCACCTCAGCAGTGCCTTGGTGAAGCCCTCCTCTGGGAATGCGTAATGGGCGAGCTGGGGCCTGAACCATGTTGCCTGGTGATCCATGGAAAGGATGACCACCGAGACGTCCTCTGGCACACGTAGTCCCCTTGCGAGTAGGAAGCCTATACCCGTCACGGCGTCTCGCCAGTCCGAGAAGATGAGTGCTGTCGGCGGCTTGGTCTGGGACCATGCTCGCTCCATCAATCGGAGGAGTGTCTCTGGGCTATGGGTGTCGGCGGCAGGCACCTCAATCTCGGGCCGGGCTGGGAGTTGTTGGGCTGCAAGCGCCTGGGCGTAGCTTTGGCGAATCCGAGTGACGAAGATGGCTTCGCGGCGGCAGAGTGGGACAAGAAAGCGACGGTGGCCCGCCTTCAGGAGCTCGCCGAGTGCGTGCTCGACCAGTTGGTGCATGCGCACCGCGATGACGGGGATGGGTAACGCGCCGGCGTTTCCTCCCAGAAAACAGGTGGGGAGGCCCGTCCCGAGCGCCCAGCGTCCGATGGCCTCCCTGCCGAAGAGCACGAGTATGCGGTCAACCTGCTCGCCCTTCAGCAGGTCGTCCCAGCTGCGATGCGGCTTGAGCGCGTCATAGAAGTCCAACTCGGCGAAACGCATATCCCATCCGCGCCTTACCAGGGCGCTGCCAAAGGCATGGATGATATCAGTCGCCGCCTTGCTTTGCACGCTCAGGCCGCCCTTGCTGGTGATGACCAGCAGACGTTGTCGGGATTTCGCCGCGTTGCTGCCACGTGATTGGCGACGCTCAGCTACCTCGAATCTGCGGCGTCCGCCTCGGGCGACGATCACCCCGTTGGTGACCAGCCGCTCGATGGCGGCGGAAAGTGTCGGGACACTGACTTCGAGCGTGTTTGACAGTTCGCGCAGGCCGGGGAGCAGGCCGACCCATCGCCCCCGGTCGATGTCCGCGAGCAGGACCTCCTCGACCTGGTCGACAAGGCTCTTTCGATTCAGGGGCATGTCGTATGTCTCATCCTAGGGACTGTCCGAGTCAAAGGACCAAGCCTGTCCATGTTTCATGGACAGTTTGAATGCACGACGGTTTCTCAGGCGAGCAGCTCGCCGACGACCTTCGAGGGCAGGACGCCGGTGAGCTTCTGGTCGAGTCCTTGGTAGCGGAAGTGAAGCCGCTCGTGGCTGAGTCCGACCTGGTGCAGGATGGTGGCGTGGAGGTCGTTGATCGAGACGGGGTCCTTCACGATGTCGTAGGAGAGGTCATCGGTCTCGCCGTGGACGTATCCCGGCTTCACGCCGCCTCCCGCCATCCAGAGGGTGAAGCAGCGGGGGTGGTGGTCGCGACCGTAGTTGGTCTGCGTCAGGCCGCCCTGGCAGTAGACGGTGCGACCGAACTCGCCGCCCCAGACCACGAGGGTGTCCTCGAGCATGCCGCGCTGCTTGAGGTCCTGGATCAGACCCCAGCACGCCTGGTCGACATCCTTGCACTGCGCGGCGAGGTCGCGCGGGAGATCGCCGTGCTGGTCCCAGCCGCGGTGGAAGATCTGCACGAAGCGCACGCCGCGTTCCGCCAGCCGGCGCGCGAGCAGCGCGCAGTTCGCGAAGCTGCCGCCCTTGAGCGCATCGGGTCCATAGAGGTCGGTCACGGACTTCGGTTCGTTCGCGAGCTCGGCGAGCTCGGGCACCGACGCCTGCATGCGGAAGGCCATCTCGTACTGCTGGATGCGCACCTGGGTCTCGGGGTCGCCCACCGCCTCGTAGGAAAGGCGGTTCATGTCGTTCAGGCCGTCGAGCATCTTGCGCCGCAGGTCGCGGTCGATGCCCGGGGCGTCCCGGAGGTAGAGCACGGGGTCGCCCTTGGTGCGGAGGGTGACACCAGCATGCTGTCCAGGAAGGAAGCCGGAGCTCCAAAGACGTGAGGAGATTGCTTGGACGTTCGAATGCGGGGAGGAATGTTGCGCGTGGAGGACCACGAAGGTCGGCAGGTCCTTGTTGAGCGAGCCGAGGCCGTAGGACATCCATGAGCCAATCGAGGCTTTTCCAGACTGCATGTTGCCGGTGTAAATCAACTGGTTCGCCGGCTCGTGGTTGATCGCCTCGGTGTGCATCGATTTGATCACACAGAGGTCGTCGGCCATCTTCGCGGTCCAAGGGAGCAGCTCGCTCACCCAGAGTCCCGACTTCCCGTGCTGGGCGAACTTGAAGATGCTCGGCGCCGCGGGGAACTTGGCCTGGCCAGAGGTCATGCCAGTCAGGCGTTGGCCCGATTTGCGCAGAAAATCGCCGAGGTCCTGCTGGAAGCGGCTGGCCAGGGCCGGCTTGTAGTCGAAGAGATCGAGTTGCGAGGGCGCCCCGATCATCGAGAGGTAGATCACCCGCTTCGCGCGGGGCGCGAGCGCCTTGGCGGCCTGCTCCGCGGCGTGGGCGGCCCGCTCGCCGGCGAGCGCGTTCTCTCCGAGCAGGGTGCCGAGCGCGGCGACGCCGAGCCCGATACCAGCGCGTCGGAAGAAGTGCCGGCGTGTGATGGCGGCGTTCAGATCGTAGGTGCTCTGCATCATAAGGTCAGGGTCTCGTCGAGGTTGAGGAGCTTGCTTGCCACGACGGTCCAGGCCGCGAGTTCGGCGCGGTTGGTGGCTCTCGGTGCGCTGTCACCCACGGTCACCAGGGCCTCGGCCGCCTTCGGGTCGGCACGGAACCGGGCGAGGGCTGCGTCGAGCGTGCGCTTCGCGATGGCGCGCTCCGCTCCGGTCAATTCACGCGCCATCAGGCGGCGGCTCAGGATATTGAGACGCCCGTCCGTCGAGGTGCTTCCGGCCAGGGCGACATCGGCGAGCGCGCGCGATGCCTCGACGTAGGTCGGGTCGTTTAGGAGGACCAGGGCCTGCAGCGGGGTGTTCGTGCGGTCGCGGCGGACCACGCAGACCTCACGGCTCGGCGCGTTCAGGATCTCGAGGGTCGGCAGTGTCGCGGTGCGTTTCCAGAAGGTGTAGAGCGAGCGGCGCCAGGCTCCCTCGCCCTTGTCCTGCTTGTAGAAGCGCGTGTTGGACTCCTTCATCGCGACCGCCTCCCAGATGCCCTCGGGCTGGTAGGGTTTGACCGAGGGCCCTCCGACCTTGCGGACGAGCAACCCGGAGGCGGCGAGCGCCTGGTCGCGCAGGACCTCGGCATCAAGTCGCGGACGCGGCCCGCGCGAGAGCAGGCGGTTCTGCGGGTCGCGCTCGCGCTTCTCCGTCGTGACCGTGGCGGCCTGGCGGAAGGTCGCACTGGTGACGATCAGGCGGGCCATCGCGCGATGGTCCCAGCCCGATTCGGCGAATTCCACTGCGAGCCAATCGAGAAGCTCGGGGTGGCTGGGGCGCGCGCCGGTGATGCCAAGGTCCTCGGTCGTCTCGACGATGCCGGTCCCCATCAGTTGGTACCAAAGGCGGTTCATGGTGACGCGTCCGACGAGGGGGTTGTCCTTGGACGTCAGCCAGCGGGCTAGGCCGAGTCGGTTATTGGGCGCGTCCTTGGGGAACGGGTGAAGCGCGGCGGGTGTGCCCGGTCCGACCTTCTCACCCTTGTCGGTGTACTGTCCGCGGATGAGCACGTGTGCGGTCGGCTGCTGACCCTTGACGTCATCCATCACAAGCGAGACTGCCGTGCCCATGCTCAGGGTGGCCTTCTCCCGCGTGAGCTCCTCCAGCTTTCTTGTCGCCGCCCTGGTGTTTCCGTCGGCGGCTTCGGCGTAGATCCGGGTGAGGACCATCTCCCTTTCCTTGGTGTTCGCAGGGGTCTTCGGCGTGGTGGTCAGGGCGGAGACCGTTGCAGTCAGCACCTGATCGGGCGTGAGCGCCTGATTGTAAATTCGTGCATCTTGGAGCAGGACACCCTCCGCATCGCTGACGGTGGCATCGAGTCCCTTGGGACCGTTTATGCGCGTTCCGATGTGCACAGGCGCCTCGACGGAGATGGTGTCACCGCCCGTCTCGTGGCTATCCGTCTCGGCCAGCAATCCATCCACATACACCTTGAGGCGCTGGTTGACGGGTAACTTTGCGTCCCAGACGGCCATCACGTGGTGCCAGCCAGGCGCCAAGGCCGTCTTGGTCAGCCTGCGCGTGGCCTTGTTGGGCCAGTTTTCGATGGCATGCGCGCCCACCTTGCCTTGTTCGAGCCACAAGTCGAAACCGCGATAGCCTTTGCTGGCGTCCATGCGTGAGAAGACAGCACCACGGCCTTTTCCGGTGCAGTGAATCCACGCGCCCCAGCTGTAGGCTTTGCCATCAAACGGGGGCAGTTGGTTGATGGCGACCGCGTGGATGCGCTTGTCGGCGACAGGTGCCCCTGCGCCCGCGATGCCGTTGGCAACGAGAGGGAGGCTTTTGCCCTCAAGGTTCACTTTCCCTGCCATGGTTGAAATCAGCGAGTCGTTGTTGGCCGCACTGACCGTGAGCAACGGGGGCACGGCCTGCTTGTCCCTCTGGTGAACCCAAGCCTTCACCTTGCTTCCCGCCTGGAGCGTGGCCTCCGCCAGACTTTTCTGCACGGCGGCGATCTCCGGCTCGACGGCGGCCAGTCGCGCCTTGTTCTCGGGTGTCACGATACGGACGACCGGAGCGTGCTCGGCGTTGTTACCGTCGAGTCCGGACATCGAGGTGTTTCGGAAGAACGCGGTGAACTGGTAGAACTCCTTGGTCGAGACGGGATCGAACTTATGGTCGTGGCAGGCGGCGCAGCCGAGTGTCAGGCCGAGCCAGACGGTTGCCGTGGTGTCGACGCGGTCCTTGGCGTAGATGGCGAGGTACTCCTCGGGAATGGCGCCGCCCTCGCCGGTGGTGGCCAGGCAGCGGTTGAAGCCGGTGGCGACCCGCTGGTCGACGGTCGCGTCGGGGAGGAGGTCGCCGGCAATCTGCTCGAGGGTGAAGGTGTCCCAGCGCAGGTTCGCCTTGAAGGCGGCGAGGACCCAGTCGCGGTAGGGCCAGATTGCGCGGTAGTTGTCGATATGGATACCGTGCGAGTCGGCGTAGCGCGCGGCATCGAGCCACAGGCGCGTGAAGTGCTCGGCGCTGGCGTCCGAGGCGAGCAGCCGGTCGACAGCCTTCTCGTAGGCCTTGGGATCGCGGTCGGCCAGGAACGCGTCCAGCTCCTCGATGGTCGGCGGCAGACCGGTGAGGGCGAGCGTGGCTCGGCGGAGCAGGGTGGCTTTGTCGGCTTCCGGAGCGGGCTTGAGGCCTGCATCCGCCAGCCCCTTGAGGACGAACGGATCGATGCCGTTGCGCGACCATCCGGAGGTATCCTTGGTCTCAACCTTGCGCGGGGGAATGAAGGACCAGTGCTTCTCGTAAAGTGCGCCCGCCGCGATCCATCGCCGTAGCACATCCTTCTGCGCGTCCGTCAGTTTCTTGCCAGACTCAGCCTCGGGCATGACCTCGGACGGATCCGTGGAGTGCACGCGCCGGATGAGTTCCGACTCGTCGGGTTTCCCGGGCACGATGGCATGTCCCTCGGATTCCTTGAGCTTGGCGGTGGCGCCCTCGTAGGTGTCGAGGCGTAGGTCCGCCTTGTTGGCCTTCAGGTCAGGTCCGTGGCAACCGAAGCAGTTCTCGGCCAGGATGGGGCGAACATCGAAATTGTAGCTGGGCGGCCCCTTAGGTTGGGACCCCTGGGCGGCGCTCAGCGCACCCGTGATTGCCGTCGCGAGGACAGCGGCAGCCACAAGAAAGATACCAGCCTTTAGGCGCATGAATTTCGGACAGTAGCAGGGTGGGCGAGGTTCCGAGCCTCGCCGGACTTTCAGCGGCGAATGAGCTTCCAGTAGGAGAAGCGCTCCCCGTGCTCGATGGGAGGGGGTTTGGTGGCGTCAATCCCCCAGTCGAGCAGCTCGATGCGCTTCTGCTCCGTGTCGGTCTCGTCGCCTTTGCGCTGGACGGTGGTCCACTCGGCCCTCACCACGCCGAAGGGTGTGGAGCGATCGCGCCAGATCACGCCGTCGATAGTCGTCGTCAAGGCGCGGAGCAGGGGAGGGTCGATGGACAAGTCACCCCGCATCGTCTCCTTCTCGCAGCTTCGGTCGCGCCCCTTGCCATCCTTGGCCATCTCCTGCCCCTGCGGCGTGTAGGTCCACTTGTCCTTCATCTCGACGAGTTCGACCACGTCACGCACGTCCTCGGGGAACATGTACCATGGACCACGCGCCGGATCGGTGAAGAGAATCTCGCGGGCGACGTGAACGAGTCGCGCCGCCTTCTCGCGATCCATCGCCCGTGGAATGAGGAAGCTTAGCCGTCCCTTGTGCTTGGACCCGAGCCATTTCACTGGCTGAACCTCTAGCCAGACCATCGGAATCCCCTCGACCACAGTGCCGTCGCGCGTGCTCACGCGGAGTTCCGACGACGGCCCGGTGCCGTCCTTGCCCACGTTGGTCACCCGGTAGGTTGCCCAGCTGCCGTCGGCCGGTATGCGTTCCGCAAAAATCTCCCACTGTGCCCATGCCATCGGCGCGCCCAGCGAGAGGGCGGTGAGCAGCAAAAGGAATCGCATAGTCCCGATTGCATCGGCCCGACCGGGGGTCGCAAGCCAGCATCCCGCTTGCCCTCAGCCCGGGCTTCGCCCTACCGTCTGCCTCCCATGGCCCGGTCCATCGAGGTTTACGACACCACCCTGCGCGACGGCGCCCAGGGTCTGGGCATACATTTCTCGGTCGAGGACAAGCTCCGCGTGGCCCAGGAGCTCGACCGGTTTGGCGTGGCCTACATCGAGGGCGGCTGGCCCGGGTCCAACCCCCGCGACATCGAGTTCTTCGCCCAAGCTAAGAAGCTCAAGTTCCGCCATGCCAAGCTCGCCGCCTTCGGTTCCACGCGGCGCAAGGGTGTCCGCGCGGCCGACGACGAGCAGGTCAAGGGTCTGCTCGCGGTCGGCACGCCTGTCGTGACCATCTTCGGTAAGACCTCGCGTACCCATGTGCGCGAGGTCCTGCGCTGCACGCCGGAGGAGAACCTCGCAATGATCGCCGACACCGTCGCTCACCTGCGCAAGCAGGGTCGCGAGGTCGTCTATGATTGCGAGCACGCCATCGACGGGTGGAAAGAGGACGCCGATTACGCCATCGCTTGCTACCGTGCCGCCGCCGAGGCCGGCGCGAGCCGTATCGTGCTTTGTGACACCAATGGCGGCTCGCTGCCCGACGAGGTCGCCGCCGCCACCCGCGCCGCGCTCGCCGCGGTGAAGGTGCCCATTGGCATCCACACCCACGACGACTCCGGTCTGGCCCTGGCCAACGCACTCGCGTCGCTCGACGCCGGTGCCTCCCATGTGCAGGGCACGATCAATGGCATCGGCGAGCGCACCGGCAACTGCGACCTGACCGCGACCATCCCGGTCTGCCAGCTCAAGCGCGGTTGGCGCTGCGTTCCCGCCGCCTCGCTCCGCCGGCTGACCGCCCTCTCCCGCTTCCTCGATGGCGTGACCAACCAGGCCCCGGAGGCGCGCCGCCCCTGGGTCGGCGCCGCGGCCTTCGCGCACAAGGGCGGGACACACGTCGATGCCGTGCGCAAGTTCGCTGCCGCCTACGAGCACGTTGATCCCGCCGCCGTCGGCAACAGCCGCGACGTGCTGGTGAGCGACCAGTCCGGCCGCAGCAACCTCGTGATCAAGGCGGCCGAGCTCGGCATCGCCCTCGACAAGGACGCGCCCTCGACCCGCGCCGCCCTCGAGGAGCTCAAGCGTCTCGAGCACGAGGGCTGGAGTTTCGAGGATGCCGAAGCCTCGCTCGGCTTGCTTCTCCGCCGCCATCTCGGCAACGCCGAGCCCGTGCCGTTCACCGTCGTCACCTACCATGTTTCTGTCCGCGGCGGTCCCGGGCACGCGGCTTGCGAGGCCACGGTGCGCGTGCGCATCGGCACTGCCGAGACCCTGACCGTCGCCGAGGGTGAGGGTCCCGTGCACGCCCTTGACCAGGCGTTGCGTGGCGCCTTGGTCCGCGCCTTCCCGCGTCTGCGCAAGGTGCACCTCTCAGATTACAAGGTGCGTGTGCTCAGCGGGCATGACGGGACCTCCGCCAAGACCCGCGTGGTCGTCCGCTCAAGCGACGGACCCGCGTCCTGGGGCACCGTCGGCGTGAGTGCCAACCTCGTGGACGCAACGCTCAGCGCGCTCTGCGATGGGTACGCCCACGCACTCTCCCGCTGACCCATGCCCGTCGTCGCCCAGGCTGACAGCACACCACCGCCGAGCCAGCCTGTGAGGGATAGTCGGCAGGACTTCATGCCAGGAGACCCCCTTGGCACCCGCCTCGGCGGGGACTCCATTTCCGCGACAGTCGCCCCAGCCGAGCGGATCACCGTCATCGCTCAAAAGGGTGTCGAGCCCGGTCTGACGGTGGACGAGCGCGCCCTCTCGCGGCGCCTCGAGCTTATCACCGTCCTTTTGGTCATCGCCGCCATCGCGGTGGCCGCGATGTGGTTCTATTGGACTCGGGGTCACTTCAACTTCGCCGGTCACGGCAACAACCGCGAGTGACGGCTCAGGCCTCGTGGGGGCGCGCGAAGACTGTGCTCGCGCGCAGTTCCACGTCGAAACGCCCGGTGTCCTCGAGCATGCGGTAGAACTTGGCGTAGCGCGGTGCCATCCGGTCGAAATCCGGCACCAGCTCGCGCACGCGACGGAGGATGAACTCGCCCTTCACCCAGCCGTCCTGGCTCGGGAGCGAGCGGGCCGCGTCAACCAGCGACTGGATGAGATCGGCCCGGGCGAGCAGCTCCTCCTTGCGTCGGAGAGCGTTGGGGTCGATGCCCCCGGTTGCACCGCCGCGAGTTCCCTGGGCCGGGGTGGTCTCGGCGGTGGCGTCAGCCCGACCGCCGCGTCGTCCGCGCCGTCCGCGGGCGGGACTGTTCGACGGACCGGCCGCGTTGCGGCTCGCCGCCGGCGCCTTGCCTGTCGCGAAGCGGAGGAGAGGTAGGCGGCGCTCGGCCTCCGCAAGGGCTTGCTCCGCCTCGGCGCCCAGCTTGGGCACGCTGCGGAGGGCCACGAGCAGCAGTCGCAGCACCTCGCGCGGGTCGGACTCGGCCGCGGCCTTGTGCTCGAGCCGGTCGCGCAGCTCGGTGAGATTGACGTAATGGTGCGCGGCGCTGCGCAGGGCGCGGTGCGGACGCTCACCCATCACCACGATGCGCACGCCGTCCTTCTTCGCGTCCTCGACCACCGGGGTGAAGTCGCTGTCGTTGGTGACGAAGACAAGGGTGGTCGGGGGCTCCTTGCCCGCGAGCAGCTTCACGGCGTCGATGGTCAGTCGCATGTCGGTCGCATTCTTGCCCGCAGTGTAGTTGCGCTGCTCGACGAGCTCGAGCGCTGGCCACTCCTCGGCGGCCTTGCGCCAGCTGTGCAGGTGGTTCTGGAAGTCGCCGTAGGCTCGGGCCGACGCGACCGGAGTCTCGCCCACGAAGTCGCGCAGGGTGGGGAGGAATCCGTGGGAGACATTGTCCGCATCGATGAGCAGCGCGATGCGCTCGGATTTCGATCCGCGCGCGGCCTCGGGGGTCGAGGTGGAGGGTGCGTGGGCGCGGGATGCCGAGCTGCGGGATGGACGGCGACCGCCGCGACTGGCGCGGGGCTTGGAGGAGGGCTTTTTCTTGGGAGGCACGGTGAGGGAAAGGGGGAGGTCGCTGGCGTCCCCGGATGGAATCGAACCATCATCCCCGGTTTAGGAAACCAATGTTCTATCCGTTGAACTACGGGGACACGAGCAGGCTGGAGCGTGGGTTGGCGACGGGGCACGGGCAAGCCCCAAGCGGGACTCCAAGCAACGCCCATGTATTGTAATCGCGCGACCTTGACCCCGGCGACCTGCTCGCAACTGTCCCTCGCATGAGCCTGCTTCTCGCCGCGACGCCCCCCGCCGTGCTCCCTGGGTGGGCCTGGGCCGCCTTCCTCGGTTTCGTCGCCTTCATGCTGGCGCTCGACCTCGGGGTCTTCAATCGCCGCGACCACAAGCCCTCCTTCCGGGAGGCGGTGGCTTGGTGCGTTGTCTGGGTCTCGCTGGCGGTTGGCTTCGCCTTCCTTCTCAGTGCCTGGAGGGGTCCGCAGGACGCGCAGCTCTTCGCTGCCGGCTACCTTCTGGAACTCGCCCTCTCGGTCGACAACCTCTTCATCTTTATCCTCGTCTTCGCGCACTTCCGGATTCCTGAGGAGTATCAGCACCGCGTCCTCTTCTGGGGCATCATCGGGGCCGTCGTCATGCGCGCGGTCTTCATCCTGCTCGGCGTCGCGGCGGTGGAGCGGTTCGCCATCCTGATGCCGATCTTTGGCGCCTTCCTCGTCTTCACCGGAATCAAGCTCGCCCTCGCCCATGGCCAGGACGAGGGCAAGGACATGGCGGAAAACCTCTTTGTGCGCCTCGCGCGCAAAGTCTTCCCGCTCACTCCCCGGCTGCATGGCAATGCCTTCACCGCGATTGAGAATGGACGCCGTGTCTTCACGCCGCTCTTCGTCGTGCTCCTGGTCGTGGAGGGCACCGACCTCATCTTCGCCATCGACTCAATCCCCGCGGTGCTCGGGATCCTGCCGCCGGACATGCACATCGAGGAGAAGCGCTTCGTCGCCTTTACCTCCAACATCTTCGCCATCCTCGGTCTGCGCTCGATGTACTTCGCATTGTCGGGCTTCATGGGCTACTTCCGCTTCCTCAAGCCCGCGCTGTCCTTCATCCTGTGCTTCATCGGTCTCAAGATGCTGCTGCCCTGGTCCGCCGGGCTCGGGCAGGAGCCCGGCCAAATCGCCGCCTGGGTGCCCGCCTTCCTCGTCAGCGACGGCCGTGTCCATCTGCCGACCGACATCTCACTCTCGATCGTGGGCGGTATCCTTGGGCTAGCCATCGCCTTCTCGGTCGCCTTCCCCGATCGCCGCAAGTAAGGCGCCACCTCCTTTTTACCGTTCCCTTCCGGGGTCGGTCACGCCACGCTCGGCGGCGTGCTGAGATCCTTCCACCGCACCTACAAGCGCCACCTCCGGGGGAAGTGGCACCTGCTGGCCGCGGCTGCCTTCTTTGGTCTCATCTATGCGCTCTCTAGTGCCTTAGGACTTCCGTTCCTACTGTCCAAGGTCCTGCCCGCCGCCTTCGGCGACCAGTCCGTCATCAATGCGCCCGTGGTGACCTTCCCTGATTGGATCGGCTGGGAGCCTTGGATGCTGCCACGCGGGCACGAGCTTGCCTTCGCCGTGGCCTTCCTGCCCACGGTCTTCCTCTTCCGGGGTATCTCCCAGTGGTTGGCGAACACTTGTGTGAACATCGCCGGGCTCCGAGTCATCGAGTCGGTGCGCTCCGAGGTCTTCGCCCGCATCCAGCGCCTGCCGCTCGGCTTCTTCGGCCGCATGCCCACAGGTGACCTGATGCAACGCCTCACTGGCGACGTGCAGTCGGTGCGCGTCGTGCTCGTTGATGTCACCAACGACATCCTCATCCAGCCCTGCACGCTCGTCCTCTCGCTCGGCGTCGTCGTCTATACCTGTCTCAGCCTGCCGTCTGGCTGGAAGTTCCTGCTCTGCCTGGCGGTTGTGCCCGTCTCAGTTCTGCTTGTGCGCACCATTGGTCGGGCGTTGCGTCTACGCGCGCGGAGCGCCGCTACGGCCGCTGCAGACCTCAACGCCATCGCCATCGAGAACTTGCAGTCACCTCGCGAGATTCGTGCCTACAGCCTCGAGCAGCGCGAGATCGACCGTTTTGCCGTGGCGAGTGTCAATGGCCTGCGCATCCAGGGTCGCATCGCCCGCTACGACAAGGCGCTCTCGCCGCTGTTGGAGTTCGTGGCTGCCAGCGGAATTGCCTTCGCCATCTGGGTCGGCGCCGATGTCGGCCTCGATCTCAAGCAGCTGATGGGCATCATCACGGCGCTCTATATCGCCTATGAGCCGATCAAAAAACTCGGCCGCGTCAGCAACCTGATGCGCATCGCTTCCGTCGGCCTGGCACGTCTCGCTGAGGTGCTCGACGCTCCCGACGAGGTCCCGGATGTGCCGGATGCGCCCACCCTCGGTCGTGTGCGTGGCGACCTGCGATTGGAGGGCGTTCACTTCAGTTACGGCCGGGAGACGGTGCTTCATGCGGTCTCGGTCGCCATCCCCGCCGGACAGTCGGTCGCTCTGGTCGGCCCAAGCGGAGCCGGCAAGAGCACCCTTATCAACCTCATCCCGCGTTTCTTCGACCCTGCCTCGGGGACGGTGCGAATCGACGGACGTGATCTCCGTGGCGTGCGCCTTGCCGAGTTGCGTGGAGCCATCGCCTTGGTCTCGCAGGAGCCGGTGCTCTTTGACGGCACCGTGCGCGAGAACATCCGGCTCGGTCGTCCTGGGGCCGACGACGCCGCCGTCGAGCGCGCTGCCGCTCAGGCTGGGGCCCTCGAGTTTATCCAGTCGCTGCCTGCGGGCTTCGCCACCCGGGTCGGCGAGCGCGGCTCGGCGCTCTCGGGTGGGCAGCGCCAGCGCATCGCTATCGCCCGCGCCTTCCTCAAGGACGCGCCCGTGCTGCTGCTCGACGAGGCGACGTCCGCTCTCGACACTGACACCGAGCGTGCGGTTCAGTCATCGCTCGCCGCGCTGATGCGCGGGCGCACCACGCTCATCGTCGCCCACCGCTTCAGCACCATCCGCGACGTGGACCGCGTCCTCGTCTTCGATCAGGGGCGAATCGTCGCGGACGGCCCTCGTGAGAAGGTCTACGCGGAGAACGCGCTCTTCCGCCGACTCTGGGACCAGCAGTCGGCGGGCTCAGCCTGAACGTGCGTATCCTGATCGCCAAGCACTGCGGGTTGCGCGGCGCGCTGGCGTTGACGCCGGCCCTGCGCGCCATCCGCGAGAAGCACCCCGGCGCCCGCGTCACCGTGGTGGCGCCCGCCGCCGCCCTGCCGATGCTCGAGGGTTGCCCCGGTGTCGACGTCGTCTTCCCACTCGCCCTCTCTCCGGGGCCTGGATCCTCGCTCTCCCTGCTCGCGCACCTTCGGCGCCAAGCCTTCGACCATGCGTTCGCCCTCACGCCGCATGGACAGGTCCGTCGTCTCGCGGCCTTCTCGGCGGCGCGGCGTCGTTGGACGCTCGGACGACCCGGACTTTACCAACCTTTCTTCCACGGCTGGGGCGAGCCGGCAGGTCCGGACCCGCACGAGGCCGCGCGCGATCATGCGATCATCTCGCAGGCCCTTGGGCTCACCCCCGTGCCCGGCGACTGCTGGTTCGCGAGCTCGCGTATGCAAGAACACGGACTGTTGCTCGAGCCAGGACGGTTCGCCGTCATCCATCCGGTCTCCGCGGATCCCGCGCGCATGCTGGGTGCTCACCTTTGGTCAGTTGTCGCCCGCTCCTTGCTCGATTCCGGCGCGGTCGACCGCATCGTTGTCTCCTGCGGTTCCGATGCCACCGAGCGGGTGTACGCCGAGGCGGTCTGCGGCGCAGTCGGCGCGGCCGCGAGCTCGACTGCCGGACGGCTCCGCCTGCCGCAGCTCGCCCGACTGCTCGCCGATGCGCGCATCTTCCTTGGCGTCGACACCCCGGTGCTCCAGCTCGCTGCCGCCGTGCGTTGTCCCGTCGTCGGCGTCTATGGTCCCTCGGACTACGCCCGCGCGCGACCCTGGGGTTCGGTCAGCCGCTCGGTGCGGGTCGACACCACGCCCTACGAGGGTGAGCCGGCGGCCGAGTGGCGCGAGCGCATCGGCCGTGCCTACGGCCGTGTCCGGGCCGACCAGATCACGCGCGCGGCCGAGGAGGTCCTGCGCCTCGCCTGAAATCATGTCCGGGCCGAAACCGACCTACGACTGCGCCATCATCGGCGCCGGCATGTCCGGCCTCGCCGCCGCGGTGCGCCTCGCCATGTTCGGTCAGCGCGTCGTCGTGCTCGAGCGTCATAACGCTGTGGGCGGATTGAATTCGTTCTACGCCAAGGCCGGTCGTCGCTACGATGTCGGCCTCCATGCCATGACCAATTGGGTGCCTGAGGGCACCAAGGGTGCGCCGCTGACCAAGCTGCTCCGCCAGCTGCGCATCCGCCGCGAGGAACTCGACCTCTCGCCGCAGATCGGCTCCCGCATCGTCATGGGTGGCCGTTGCCTGCGCATGGCCAATGACCTTGCCTTGCTCGAGGCGGATGTCGCCCGCGAGTTCCCCGCGCAGGCCGACGGATTCCGGCGCGTCGACGCCGACCTCCGGGCCATCGATGAAAACGCCCTCGATGTCGCGGGTGGCTCAGCCCGCGCGTTCCTTGCCGAGCGAATCACGGATCCGCTGCTCGTCGACATGCTCCTGCTTCCCACCTGCTATTACGGCAGCGCGATCGAGGGCGATATCGACTTGCCCCAGTTCGCCATCATGTGGCGCGCGCTCTTCCGCGAGGGCTTCGCGCGTCCGTTCGCCGGAGTCAGGCAGATCACCCGCGTGCTGACCGAGCGCTGCCGGGATCTCGGCGTCGAACGCCGCATGCGTTGCGGTGTCCGTCGCATCGTCGTCCAGGGCGGCCGCGCCGCCGAGCTCGAGTTGGACGATGGCAGCACGCTCAGCGCTACCAAAGTGTTGTCCTCCGCCGGACTTCCCGAGACGTTGCGGCTCTGTTCCGACCAGCCCGCTGATGCCGCCGCCGACCTGGTCGGACGACTTGCCTATGCCGAGACCATTGCGACCTACCGGCAACCGGACTTCGACCGCTTCGGTTGGCACGACACCATCGTCTTCTTCTGTGACAGCGAGCGGTTCGACTACCGCGCCGCCCGCGAGCTGGTCGACCCGCGTTCGGGTGTCATCTGCATCCCCAATAACTACGCCTATGCCGCGGACCAGAAGCTCGATGAGGGTTGGCTGCGTGTGACCGCGCTGGCAAACCACGATGCCTGGTGTGCGCTGCCCGAAGCCGACTATACCGCCGCGAAGCGCGATTGGCTCGCCCGTCTCAATCGGGTTGCCCGGGCGCACCTGCCCTCGGTCGCGGATGCCGACCACGACGGGGCCTTGCTCGCAACCGACATGTTCACGCCGCGCACCGTACGGAAGTACACGGGACACCTCAATGGCGCGATCTACGGTGCGACGCGCAAACGCCGCGACGGCCGCACCCACCTCGACAATCTCTTCCTCATCGGCACCGACCAGGGTTTCCTCGGCATCACCGGCGCGGTGCTCTCGGGAATCTCGATGGCCAACCTCCACGTGCTGAGCGGAGAACTTTCCTGACCCATGACCACCGCAGCCCCCGAACAGCGCTCCCTCGCCCGCGAGCTCCTGCAGCCCGTCGTCATCGTCGGCGCGCTCGGCTACTTCGTCGACATCTATGACCTCACGCTCTTCATGACCGTGCGGGTTCAGAGCCTGCGCGATCTCGGCCTGGAGCATCTCATCAAGGGGGGCGCGTGGTACCAGGATCTGCTCTCCTGGCAGATGGCCGGCATGCTCATCGGCGGCATCCTCTTCGGCGTGCTCGGCGACCGTCTGGGTCGACTTGCCACGCTCTTCGGATCCATCCTGCTCTACTCGCTGGCCAACCTCGCGAACGCCTACGTTAATAGCTTCGAGTCCTACGCGGCGCTCCGTCTCATCTCGGGCATCGGATTGGCGGGCGAGCTCGGCGGCTGCATCGCACTCGTCTCCGAGACCCTCTCGCGCGAGCGGCGCGGATACGGCACGGCACTCGTCGCCGCCGTCGGTGTGCTCGGCGCGGTGGCCGCCGGTCTCATGGCTGAGGTCGTGCATTGGCGCACCAACTACATCATCGGCGGCGTGCTCGGGCTCTCCTTGCTCGCCCTGCGGGTGGGTGTGCGTGAGTCGGTGCTCTTCGAGAAGGGTCGCGCAGACGGACCCGCCGGGACGGTTGCCCGCGGCAACTTCCTTGCGCTCTTCACCCAGCGTGACCGCGTGCTACGTTATCTCTGCTGCGTCGGCATCGGGCTGCCGACCTGGTACACCATCGGCATTCTCGTGCAGCGTGCGGAGACCCACTTCGCGCCGGCCTTCCGCATCGATGGCGCGATTCTGACCAGCCGGGCGGTGGCTATCTTCTATCTCGGCCTGACCTTTGGCGATCTTGGCAGCGGTGTGGTCAGCCAGTGGCTGCGGTCGCGCCGCCGCGCCGTCGCCAGTTTTCTTGCCGCGAGTCTTGTCGGCGCGGCGCTCTACCTCTTTGGCACGGCGGGCTGGACCAGTGCCAGCTTCTACGCGCTCATCTTTGTGATGGGGCTGGGTATGGGGTACTGGGCGCTCTTCGTGACTATCGCCGCCGAACAGTTTGGCACCAATCTCCGAGCCACCGCTGCGACCAGCGTGCCCAACTTCGCGCGCGGCTCATTGGTTCCCTTGACCGCCGCCTTCACCTGGCTCGGCGCGCATTTGTCCGCGCCCGCTGCTGCGGCCGTGCTTGGGCTTGTCTGCTTCGCCTTGGCCGGGCTCTCGCTCCTCGGACTGCGAGAGACATTCGGCACGGACCTCGACTACCTCGAGCGCGATTGAGCTGCCGCAGGGGGCGGCGCGTCGCTGGCGCAGCGGAATCCGATGTGGTTCGTGGCGGTCAGCTCATCGACGCCATGGCGGGCACCTGGACGGTAGCGGAAGCAGTAGGCGTGGTCGCAGAGCCAGGATCCTCCGCGCATCGCGCGCTGTCCGAAGCCGGTGCCCTGTGGGTCATCGCCGCGGGCCGGTCCGTGTGGCGACTCCGCGGGCGCGTCGGCGTAGTAACCCGGATCATACCAGTCGGCCGTGAGTTCCCAGACGTTGCCTGCCATGTCGACGAGTCCGTAGCCGTTGGGTGGGAATGTTCCCGCGGGAGCGGTGCCGTGGAAGCCATCCTCCACCGTGTCTTTCGCAGGGAATGCGCCCTGCCAGTGATTGCACATCGGCTTACCCTTCGGCTGCTCGACGTCGCCCCAGATGTAAGGTTTGCCTTCGAGACCACCTCGCGCCGCGAACTCCCACTCGGCCTCGGTTGGCAGTCGCCGACCCGCCCAGGCGCAATAGGCGAGCGCGTCGCGGTAGCTGATTTGAACCACGGGATGGTCCATGCGATCCTCGATGGAGGACCCTGGCCCATTGGGGTTTCGCCAGTTGGCGCCCGGCGTGAAGGTCCACCAAGGCAGGTTTCCCAGTCCGCACATTCGCGCGTCCACACCCTCGATCTCACGGAAGACCATGCCGCCGGGTAGGAGGTCCTCGGGGCGCGCGTTAGGGAAGGCGCGTGGGTCGACGGGGCGCTCGGCCTCGGTGCGATAGCCCGTGGCCGCAACGAAGCGGGCGAACTGCCGGTTGGTGACCTCGCTCCGGTCAATCCAGAAGCCCCGCAGGGTCACTTGGTGCACGGGTGTCTCCTCGGGATGGTGTCGCGTGTCGCCCATCGCGAAGGTTCCGCCAGGAATCCAGACCATGCCTTCGGTCGGCGCGGGCGCGTCCTCGCCTACCCAGAGCAGCACGACGAACGGCGCGATGATTCCCGTCGTAGTGAGCGAGAGAATCCAACGGCGCGCGGTCACCGCATCCATGGTCACTTGCCTTTCTTTCGCGCGGCCTCGACCTTGTCCACGTAGCCTGGTTCGCCTGGCAAGGGGAAGTCCTTATTCGGCGTGTGCTCCTCCTGGAACAGTCGCTCGGCCTTTCTCACCAGATCCGGTCGTTCAGCGGCGATATCGCGCGATTCGGTTGGATCCTTCGCCAAGTCATAGATCTCGATCGGGGTGGGGCTGGTGGAGGTGATCTTTCGTCGGATGGCCTTGGTACGGTCAGCCCAGACGATGGCCTGCCACGTCTGTCCCTCGTGAAACTCAAAGAAGAGGAAGTCGTGCGCGGTCTGCTTGCCCTTGCCAGTAAGGGTGGGGGCAAGGCTCACTCCGGAGAGGCCTGCCGGTGGTCGGACGCCCGCGATCTCGCAGGCGGTCGGGAAGAAATCCCATGAGGCTGTGAGCACATCAGTGCGCGTGCCGGCGGCGACCGTGCCGGGCCACCAGGCGATCTGGGCGGTGCGGAAGCCGCCTTCGAACGGCGTTCGCTTGTCGCCGCGCAGGCCGCCGCGCCCCTTGAAGTAATCGATGCCGTACTTGTAGGCGGGTGACGCGCCGTTGTCGGAGCAGAAGATGAAGAGCGTGTTCTTCTCGATGCCCAGCTCGCGGAGCAGCCCCATGACTTGACCGACGTCGGCGTCGAGTCGGGCGACCATGGCCGCGTAGAGCCGCGCCTTCTCAGGGTTTGGGTTGTCGGCGAACTTGCCGGCGAAGGGCGCGAGCATCTCGGGAGTGGCCTGTAGCTTGCCGTGGGGCAGGGTGGTGGGGAGGAAGAGCAGGAAGGGTTTGCCGGCTTTCGCCTGGGTGCGCGTCCAGGCGAGTCCCTCCTCCGTGATGCGAGTCGCGGCGTACTCACCCGGCTTGAGCGGAACCGTCTGCACGCCGCGGTCGCTATCGAGCGCCTTCGGGAAGTACTCGTGGGCGTGCACCTGGTGGTTATAGCCGAAGAAGCGATCGAAGCCTTGGTCAAGGGGCTCGGAGCCCGACCCTGGGTAGCCGAGGCCCCATTTGCCGAAGCAGCCCGTGGCGTAGCCGGCGGCCTTGAGGGACTTCGCCAGCGTCGGAATCCCGCGCGGCATCGGCTGCTGTCCAGTCGGGCGTTCCTTGTTCGCGCGAATGGGGGCGCGTCCCGTGTGCAGGCCGGTCATGAGCGCGCCGCGCGAGGGGGCGCAGACCGCCGAGCCAGCGTAGGCGCGGTCGAAGCAGAGCCCTTCCTTTGCCATCTGGTCGAGGTTGGGAGTGGGAAGCTTCTGCTGGCCGAAGGCGCCGATCTCGCCCGGCCCTAGGTCGTCCGCGAGCAGGATGACGATGTTGGGCTGGCTGGCCGCGGGGGCTGAGGCGGCGAGCGCGAGCAGGAGGAGGACGATGCGCATGCGTGTCCCTAGAGTACCCTGTCGGCGGTGGCAAGTTCCCTGAAACGCTTGCCGAGCGCGTCGGGGTGGGGCAGGGTGGGCTGGTGAAGCTCGAGTCCCGGCACCAACCCATCGCCAGCCGCCCGCGGTTCCTCCGTCGCGTCGCCCTCTACACCTTGGTCGCCTTGGGCTTCCTGGCCCTTTCCCTGCTGCTTGGCGTGCTCGGCTACCATTCCATCGCGGGCCTGCCTTGGATGGACGCCTTGCTCGAGGCCAGCATGATTCTCACCGGCATGGGTCCTGTTGCACCGATGACGACCGATGGGGCCAAACTCTTCGCCTCTGTCTACGCGATCTTTAGCGGAGTGGCCTTCCTCACCACCGCCTCCTTGCTCCTTGCTCCCGTGGTTCACCGTCTCCTGCACAAGCTGCATGTGGTGGACAAGTCGGGCTGAGTTCCCTTTGCCTCAAGCCATGTCCTCCTCCGACGAAGAAGTTCTCCAGATTTTTCGCGACTCCCGCGCGCTGCTCACCGGCCACTTCGTGCTTCGGTCGGGATTGCACAGCGGGCACTTCTTCCAGTGCGCGCAGGTCTGCCAGCACATGGACAAGGTCACGCGCCTGATCGAGCTGCTCCGTCCGAAGCTTGCTGCCCATGCCTGCCGCACCGTGCTCGCTCCCGCGATGGGCGGTCTGGTCGTCGGTCAGGAGCTCGCCCGGCAGATCGGCGCCCGCTTCGTCTTCGCCGAGAAGGAGAACGACCGTCTGGTGCTGCGCCGCAACTTCACCTTCGCCCCCGGCGAGCGCGTGATCGTCGCCGAGGACGTCGTCACCCGCGGCGGCCGGGCCCAGGAGTGCCTCGACCTGCTCGCCGCCGCCGGAGCCACCCCGGTGGCTGTCGCCGCCCTGGTCGACCGCTCGAGCGGCCAGACCACCTTCAGCGTGCCCTTCGTCTCCCTGCTTTCCCTCAGTTTCCCGACCTATCCGGCCGACAAGCTGCCGCCGGAGCTGGCCGCCTTGCCCGCGACCAAGCCCGGCAGCTAAGGAGGGTCCGCTCCCGCCCTTGACCATCGGCGGGGCGCAGGCTTAGGTCTGACGCTTCATGGACCGCAAACACCTTACCCTTGGCGTCGCCTCCCTGGCCGCCGCCTTTGGATTGCTCTTCTGGAACGCCCGGAATGTCGCCGAGCAGGCGAAGGTCCAGCCCCCGTCCCAGCAAGTCGCTCCCGTCGCCCCTTCGACCGTCACCGCGCCCGCGCCCGCTCCGGTTGCGACGCCTGTCGCCGAGCAGCCCCCGGACCAAGCTGCCGTCGTCGAGATGGCCAACGCTGTCCTCAATCTCCGGCTGACCACGCGCGGCGGCTCCGTGGCGAGTGCGGCGCTCGTCCAGCACCGCGCCGCGGTCGGCTCCAAGGAACTCGTCGTCTTCAACCGACTCGCGCCCGAGGCCGCGCTCGAGCTCTACCTGCCAGATCCCGCGACCGCCAAGCCCACGCCGGTGCGCGCCGCCTTCCGTCCCCTGCCGGCCGCGGCAGGTTGGACTCGTTTCGAGGCGACTTTGCCCGATGGCACGCGCATCGAGCGCGGCTACCGTCTGCGTCCGGGTGAGAGCGCCCGCGGTGCCGCCGACCCGCATGGCATCGAGTTCACGGTCCGCATCCTCCCCGCCCCCGGCAAGCCCGCGCCGAAGTTCTGGATCTCAACCGGCACTTGGCAACCCGAGGCGGTCGACGTCGCCCACGCCTTCCAGAGCGTGCTGGTTTCCGATGGCGTCGACACCGACCATGTCGGCCTGTCCGAATTCACCGACAGCAGTGGTTTCCTCGGCATCGGCGCGCACAAGGCCGTCGCGGAGCATCCCTTTGTGCCCGCGGCCGGCCGTTCGCACGCCTGGGTCGCCGCCGCGAACCAGTACTTCGTCGCCAGCCTCTGTCCCGATCCCGCCCACCGGGGTGGACGCTCCGAGGTGCTGGCTCTCCCGGTGGATCTCTCCGATGGCTCGCGCACCGTGCGAGCGCTCGCCTCTTGGGAAACGCCACTCGCGGCCGACGGCTCGCGCGCGCTTGACGGTGTGCTTTATGTCGGACCCAAGGAGTATGGGCCGCTCTCGGCCCTGTCCGATGGTCAGGTCGACACGCTGCAGTTCGTCAAGCTTCTCGGCTTCATCGGTATCGGCTGGATGGCCAAGCTCCTGCTCGCCGTGCTCGGCGGCGTGCACTGGGTGGTCGATGGCCTCGGCGCCTGGTCCTGGGGCTTCGCCATCTTGCTCCTCACCCTCCTCATCAAGCTGCTGACCTGGCCGCTCACCGCCGCGCAGATGCGCGCCGCCAAGAACATGGCCAAGTTCTCCGGGCCGATGAAGGCGCTGCAGGAGAAGTACAAGAAGGATCCGGAGCGTCTCCAGAAGGAGATGCTCAAGCTCTATCGGGAGCACGGCATCAACCCGCTCGCGGGCTGCTTCCCCATCCTCGTGCAGATGCCGATCTTCTTCGGCCTCTATTCCGCCTTCCAGACCGCGCCGGAGATGCGACTCCAGTCCTTCCTCTGGATCGCGGATCTCGCCCAACCGGACACCATCGCCAGCCTCGGGTCCATCCCGGTGAATCCCATGCCGCTCCTCATGGGCATCACGATGTGGATCTCGATGCGCATGACGCCGACGACCAACGCCGACGAGACCCAGAAGACCATCATGAACATCATGCTCCTGATGTTCCCGCTCATCTGCTACACCATGCCCGCCGCGCTGACCCTTTACTGGACCTTCCAGAACGTGTTGCAAATCGGCCAGACCTGGTTGATTCAACGCCGTGACGCCGGGGCGGCCCCGGCGGCCAAGGCCTGACAAACCCCACCCACCATGAGCGGCCATAGCAAGTGGCATACGACCAAGCGGCACAAGGCGGTCATCGACGCCAAGCGCGGCAAGATCTTCTCCGTGCTCTCCAAGGAGCTCACCCTCGCGGCCAAGGCCGGCGGCGGTAATCCCGACAGCAACGCGCGCCTGCGCACCGTGCTCGACAAGGCGCGCGCGGCCAACATGCCGACCGACAACGTCAAGCGCGCCATCCAGAAGGGCACGGGCGAGATCCCCGGCGTGGTCTACGACGAGTTCGCCTACGAGGGTTATGCCCCGGGCGGCGTCGGTCTCATCATCGAGGTCACCACCGACAACAAGAACCGCATCGCCGCCGAGGTGCGTCAGGCCTTCAACGAGAACGGCGGCAACATGGCCCAGGCTGGCGCCGTCTCGCACGGCTTCCAGCGCAAGGGACAGATTCTCCTCGGTGCCGGCGCCATCGGCGAGGACGCTCTGATGGAGCTCGCCCTCGCCGCGGGCGCCGACGACGTGATCAACCACGGCGACCATTTCGAGGTCCTTTGTCCCGTCTCCGAATACTACGCGCTCGCCAAGGCGCTCCAGGACAAGGGTCTCAAGCCTGAGTCGAGCGAGCTCGCCTACGTACCCAACCTGCAGGTGCCTGTGACCGACCCGGCCATCGCCAAGCAGGTCCTCGAGCTGATCGATGCCCTCGAGGCGCTCGACGACGTCAAGGCCGTCCACGGCAACCACGACATCGACCCCAAGCTGCTCGGCTGAGGTCGGCCCGCCGCGCAAAGCGGAGACCCCTTCCGGGACGAGCCTGGAAGGGGTCTCTTGTTAAAGTGGTGGGAGTGGCAGGACTTGAACCTGCGACATCCTGCATGTCATGCAGGCGCTCTAACCAACTGAGCTACACCCCCGAAAGTCGTGGAGGTTCAAGAAAGGAAGCCCGCATCCCATGGCAAGGGCAAAGCGGGTTCGCTCCCCCTGCTCTTGACCTCCCCCCGCCGCCCCCGCTACCCCTTGGGTCCTATTCCATCCAATGACCACCACCATCGTTGACATCAAGGCCCGCGAAATCCTCGACTCCCGCGGCAACCCGACCCTCGAGGTCGACGTCGTCCTCGAGGGCGGCGCCCTCGGTCGCGCCGCCGTTCCGTCCGGCGCCTCCACCGGAACCCACGAGGCCCATGAGCTCCGCGACGGCACCGTGCCGGCCAAGGAGTTTGCCAAGGGTGTCGACCCCAAGAAGCGCTACGGCGGCAAGGGCGTGCTCAAGGCCGTCGCGAACGTCAATGACACGATCGCCCCCGAGCTCCTCGGCTTTGATGCCTGCGACCAGCTGGGCATCGACCGTGCGATGCTCGAGATCGACGGCACCAAGACCAAGTCGAAGCTCGGCGCCAACGCCATCCTCGGCGTCTCCATGGCTGCCGCGCACGCCGCTGCCAAGGCGCGCCACATGCCCCTTTACCGCTACATCGGCGGGCCGAATGCCAAGATCCTGCCCATCCCGCTGATGAACATCATGAACGGCGGCGCGCACTCCGACGCTCCCGTCGACATTCAGGAATTCATGATCGTCCCCCGCGGCGCGCCCACCTTCCGCGAGGCGCTGCGCATGGGAACTGAGGTCTTCCACTCGCTGAAGAAGGTGCTCAAGGCCCAGGGCCTCTCCACTTCCGTCGGTGACGAGGGCGGCTTCGCCCCCAAGGTCGCGTCCAATGAGGCCGCGCTCGAGGCCATCGCCAAGGCGGTCAAGGACGCTGGCTTCAAGCTCGGCGAGGAGATCTTCCTCGCGCTCGATGTCGCCGCCTCCGAGTTCTACGACGAGAAGACCGGCAAGTACACCTTCCACAAGTCGGACAAGTCGCAGCGCAACTCCGAGCAGATGATCGCCTTCTACAAGGACCTGCAGAAGCGCTACCCGATCGTCTCGATCGAGGATGGCTTCTCCGAGGCCGACTGGAAGGGCTGGAAGAAGGCCACCGACGCCCTCGGCGCCAACACCCAGCTCGTCGGCGACGACCTCTTCGTCACCAACACCGAGTTCCTCTCCCGCGGCATCAAGACCAAGACCGCCAACTCGATCCTCGTGAAGGTGAACCAGATCGGTTCCCTCACCGAGACCTTCGACGCCGTGGCCATGGCCCAGCGCGCCGGCTACTCCGCCATCATCTCGCACCGCTCGGGCGAGACCGAGGACGCCACCATCGCCGACATCGCCGTCGGCCTCAACGCCGGCCAGATCAAGACGGGCTCGCTTTGCCGCTCCGATCGCGTCGCCAAGTACAACCAACTCCTCCGCATCGAGGAGGAACTCGGTTCGCAGGCGCTCTACGCCGGTGCCGTCGGCGGTTGGAAGGCCTGAACAGCCCTATTCAAAGACAAAGGCCGCCTCGTGAGGGGCGGCCTTTTTTGTCGATGCGCCTTCCGCTCAGCGCGCGAGCGGCTGGGTGAAGCGCACCTGGCCGGCGTCGTCGTGCATGCGCACCTCGCCCTTGTCCACGCCGAGCACGAGCTCGGCGAAGCCAAGGTATTTGTCCTCGAACACCGAGCCCTCGGTCGGCTTGACGGAGCGCAGTTCCGAGGCGTTGCCGGAGATGACCTCAATCAGACCCTCGCGCACGTAGACCTGTGGATGATGGTCATGGCCGCATGCGTAGAGGTGCACCTTGTGCCGCTGCAGGATGGGCAAGAGCCGTTCCTTCAGTTCGGGCGTGTCGCCGTGGTTGCCGCCGGACCAGATCGGGTGGTGTCCGCAGACGATACGCCAGGCGATGCCAGGCTCGGCCAGCTCCTTCTCCAGCCATGCCAGCTGCGCTCCAGTGTCCTGTTTGGTCGCCTCGATGAGCCCCTTGGACTCCTTGCCCGTAGCATACTTCCGCACGAACGGAGAGGTATCGAGTAGGATGAACTTGGCTTTGGTGCCGGGTGCGACCTCGACGGTGCGCGACCAGTAGCGCGCGGGCAGGGTCCAGCGCCCAGTGCCCCTGCGCTGTGCGGCGTAATCCAGCTCGCCCTGCACGGATTGGTAGTAGTCGTGGTTGCCTAGGATCACCCAGAACGGCACCTGGAGGGAAGGGGCGGTGTAGACCTTCTCGAAGGCTTGATCAAAGAGCGGGCTGTCGGCCGTCGCGGCGCCGCTTGGGTAGAAATTGTCACCTAGGCAGATGACCGCAGCTGGGGGGTTCCCGGAGGTCACCCGCCCCATGGCTTCGGCGACTTTCAGCTGGGCAGCCTGGCCCTTGGGGTTGTCTGGCCCCCGCCCCCAATCGCCGATCAGCAGGAATCGCCCATTGGTCCTAGATGTATCGGCAAACAGGGCCGTAAAGCCTGCCAAGAGGAGAATTAGGGGGTTTTTCATAGTTTACAGGGATTCCACGGTTAAATCGCCCCCTTTCAAGGCTATCCGAGGGCCACGCAGAAACGTCGGCGGCGTGCTCGACCTCGAGCTCGCCGGCACGGACGTCGCCGGCACCGACTACGACCAGCTCCGCGTCACCGGCACGATCACCGTCTCGAACGCGCTCCCCGGTGACTACTCGGTGATCCGCTTCACCGACTTCGGCGGCTTCGAGGCCGGCCACGGCGACGTCTTCCAGGTCATCGCCGACGGGTCGGGCAACGCACGCCACACGTTTGACAAGTTCGACCTGTCCCAGACGGTCACGGCCGCCGGGGACCGCGTGCTCTTCGACCACTCGACCGGCAGGGCCTACGGCACCGGTCTGCTGACCACCCAGAACTTCTCCCACTACGCGCGCAACAGAAACCAGTCCCAGATCGGCCGCGCCCTCTGGATGGAGGCGGTCGACTATGACAAGTCCGGAACCGCCGGCGAGCTGAGCCTGGAGTTCATCGCGAGCGCCTACGACCCCGTCGCCGCCGCGGCCAAGTCCGGTCTCAAGGCTTGGATCCTGACTCGCCACGTCGATGTCATCGACCCCCTCGACCCCCGCGACCTCTGGGTGGGTGAGAATCCCACCGACCTCGGCGCCGCCGTCATCCAGATGCTCACCGCCGCTTCCGGCGCCGAGGGCCTGGACTCGCTCTCGCCCGAGGCCTACTCCGGCTTCGGTGAGATCGCCGTCCGCCTCAACCGCAACTTCGCCCAGCTCGGCACCACCGGACGTCGCTCCGGCGACGAGAACAAGTGGGGCTTCAACCTCGGCTACAGCGGCGAGCAGGTGACCTCCGACTCGACCTCGGACTACACCAGCCACAAGTCGAGCAGCGACACGGTCTACCTCACCGCCGACCTCGCCCTCAGCAGCAAGGCGCACCTGAACATCAGCGCTGGTCTCGACGACGGACGAGTGATGGCCCGCGACTTCAGCGGCGACACCAACACCGCCGTCTTCGGCCTCGGACTGAGCCTCACGCCTGAGTCCAAGTTCGCCCGCTTCGACATCGGAGCCTCCGTCAGTAGCACGAACTTCGACGCCGTCCGTCAGGGCTCCTACATGAGCCAGGACAACCAGGACGCCTACGCCGTCGCTGCCCGGGTGACCTTCCTGCCGAAGGAGCCCTCGTTCAACGCCGTCACCAAGGCCAACCAGCCCGCCCCCTCGAAGCTCAGCCTCATCCCCTATGTCGGCGTCTCCTACGCCAGCACGGATGTCGACGCGTTCAGCGAGGCCGATGTGGTGGGCAGCGCCCAGCTCAATGTCGACGCCTTCAAGCGCCGCTCCCTGGTCGGGGAACTCGGACTCAACGCCGAGTACGAGATTGGCGAGAGCACGACCCTCACCGGAATCTTCGCCTACGAGCATGAGTTCCATGACGGCGGCCACACCGACATGCGCGCCGAGTTCGCCGACCTCGGTGTCGACGACACTGACTTCGCAATCCGCACCGATGGCTACGGCACCAGCATCTTCCGCCTCGGTATCGGCATCCGCCAGAAGCTCGGCGCCAAGGCCTCCTTCGGCCTCGGTTACGACGCCCTGCTCGGCAGCGGTATCAGTTCCGGTCAGCACATCAAGGCCGACGTCTCCTTCCGCTTCTAATCCAAGCAGCAGGATGTCTTCAGGGCCGCCCTCCGGGGCGGCCCTTTTGCTTGCCCGTTGACCCGCCGCGGCTGGGCGCCAACTTGACGGCGTGACCACGCCTTATCTCAAGGAACGCCGCGAGGAGCTGCTTAAGGAATACCGCGACGGCCTGCTCGACGACGTTATGCCCTTCTGGCTCCGCCATGGGCTCGACCGCGAGCACGGCGGTATGCTCACCGCCCTTGGCCGGCGCGGTGAGTTGCTCGACTCCGACAAGTCTGTCTGGTTCCAGGGGCGCGCCGCCTGGACCTTCGGCAACCTGCACAACACGGTCGAGCGGAAGCCCGAATGGCTCGAGGCCCATCTCTCCTGCGTCCGGTTCCTGCGCGACAAGTGTCCGGACCGTACGGGCAAGCTCCACTTCACCGTTACCCGCGAGGGCAAGCCGCTGCGGATGCGCCGCTATGTCTTCTCCGAATGCTTCGCCGCCATCGGCTACGCCGAGGCCTTCCGTGCGACCGGTGAGGCCGAGTGGCGCGACCGCTCGCTCGCGGCCTACGATACCTTCCTTAAGTACAACCGCGAGCCCGGCCACATCGCGCCCAAGAGCGAGCGTCCTGCCCGCGGCCTCTCGCCCCTCATGATGACCTTGGTGACCGCCCAGGACATGCGCGACTGCCTCGGAGACCCCGTGGTGCGCGGCAAGACGCTCACCGAGTGGGCCACGGTGGCCATCGATGAGATCCGGCGCTTCTTCGTGAAGCCTGACCTCAAGGCGGTCATGGAGATGGTCGGCCCGCAGGGGGAGATCTACGACCACTTCGACGGGCGCCTGCTCAACCCCGGCCACGCCATCGAGGCCGCCTGGTTCATCCTCCGGGAGGCCCGGCACCGCGGCGACGCCGCCTTGGCCCAGCTCGGACTCCAGATGCTCGATTGGATGTGGACCCGTGGCTGGGACAAGGAGCACGGCGGCATCCTCTACTTCACCGACCTGATGGGTAAGCCCATCCAGGAATACTGGCACTTCATGAAGTTCTGGTGGCCGCACAACGAGGCCATCATCGCCACGCTC
>JBMSKH010000002.1:0-122628 GCA_049419705.1 Opitutales bacterium | reverse complement strand
CACGCGACACCCCTGGCGGCCTGCGGGGGACTCAGCGGCTGGCCGCGGTGTAGAGGGCGTCCGCCTTCTTCCAGTCGACGAGGTTCCAGAAGGCGTCGATGTAGTCGGGACGGCGGTTCTGGTACTTAAGGTAGTAGGCGTGCTCCCAGACGTCCAGGGCGAGCACCGGGGTGCCGTTGGTGTCGGCGACACCCTTCATCAGCGGACTGTCCTGGTTGGGCGTCGAGGTCACGGCGAGGGTCTTGTCGGCCTTAACGATCAGCCAGGCCCAGCCGGAGCCGAAGCGCCCGGTAGCGGCTGCCTTGAACTGGGCCTTGAGGCCTTTGTCACCGTCAAGACCGCCGAAGGTCTTTTGGATGGCTTCGCCGAGCGCGCCGACAGGCGCACCGCCGCCGTTCGGCGACAGCAGATTCCAGAAGAAGGTGTGGTTGGCATGGCCGCCGGCATTGTTGCGGACGGCGGTGCGAATCGACTCGGGGACCTTGGAAAGGTCGGCGATGAGCGCGTTGACGTCGGCCGGGGCGGCGAAGCCGGTCTCCTTGGCCAACGCAGCGTTGAGGTTGGTCACGTAGGCGTTGTGGTGCTTACCGTGGTGAATCTCCATGGTCTGCGCATCGATGTGAGGCTCGAGCGCGTTGGGAGCGTAGGGCAGGGGGGCGAGGGTGTAGGTCATGGTTGGGTTGGGTGAAAGCTGGGCGGCAAGGCGGGGCGAGGAAACAGCGGCGAGGCCGATGGTGGCGTTGCGGATGAAGTCCCGGCGGCGCATGGAGGTTAGGTCAGGGGGTCGTCCAGAGGAGTCAAGCCGCCCGCGGCGTTCTCGACTCGCTTCAGGCTGAAGTAGGCTTGGAGAATCTCGCGACACGGGGGTTCGAGTACGCCGCCCTGGACCGCCACCCGGTGGACGAGCCCCTTGAGATCCTGGAGAGGGTAGGCACCACCCATGCAGCCCATCTTCGGGTCGTTGCATCCCCACACCGCACGCCCGATGCGACTCATGATGCTCGCGCCTGCGCACATCGGACAAGGCTCCTTGGTGACGTAAAGCGTGCAGGCGTTCAGGCGCCAGTCACCGATCTTGGTGGCGGCTTGCGTGATGGCGAGCACCTCGGCATGGGCCGTCGGGTCACCCGTGCGTTTGATTTCGTTGTGCGCGGCGCCGATGACCTCGCCACCGGCCACAATCACTGCGCCAATCGGAACCTCGTTGGCGTTCCACGCGTCGATCGCCAGGTTGAAGGCGAGCGACATGTAGAAGGCATCGTCGCGGTTGAGCTGCGACGGTCGGATCTTCTCGAAGGGACAGGGTGCCCAGGACATCGTCCTAGGGTACTCCCAGGCAGGGCGGGGGAGTCAAACGGAAGCGGCCCCGTCACCAACGAAACCTTGACTCCATGCCCCATCTGACCGTCCTGTGTCGCATACATGGCCGAAGGCGAAATCCTAGAACTCGAAGGTAAAATCCTCCAAGTCCTCCCAGGGACGATGTTCCGCATCGAGCTCCCCAACAAGCACGTGGTGCTCGGGCGCATCTCCGGCAAGCTCCGCAAGAACTACATCCGAATCAACCCGGGCGACCGCGTGAAGGTGGAGATGAACACCGCTGACCTCACCACGGCCATGATCACCTATCGGCTTCGCGAGACAAACCGCCCCTCGATGCCGCCGCCCCCTCGCCGGCGTTGAGACTCCAAAGAACCCGCGAAAGCGGGTTTTTTATTGCAGAGGTCTGCCCTTAACATTTAATCATAAGTCAACTAACAAGGATTCAACATGCCTATCTACAACTCTGTCATCGATACCATCGGACGCACCCCCTTGGTTCGCCTGAACAAACTGACCGAGGGTCTTCACGCCGAGGTCCTGGTGAAGCTCGAGTTCTTCAACCCGCTCTCGAGCGTCAAGGACCGCATCGGCTGGGCCATGGTCCAGGCCGCCGAGATTGACGGTCGCCTGAAGCCCGGCGGCACCATCGTTGAGCCGACATCGGGCAACACCGGCATCGCCCTGGCCTTCATCGCCGCCGCTCGCGGATACCGTTGCGTGCTCACCATGCCCGAGACGATGTCGATCGAGCGACGCGTCCTCCTTCGCCTCCTCGGCGCCGAGATTGTGCTCACGCCCGGCGCCAAGGGCATGCGCGGAGCAATCGAGCGCGCCACGCAGCTTCGCGAGGAGCTTGGCGATCGCGCCTTCATGCCGATGCAGTTTGAGAATCCCGCCAACCCCGAGGTGCATCGTCGCACGACTGCCGAGGAGATCTGGACCGACACCGAGGGCAAGGTCGACGTCTTCGTCTCCGGCGTGGGCACCGGTGGCACGCTCACTGGTGTGAGCTCGGTCATCAAGGGCCGGCGCAAGCTCCGTACGGTTGCGGTTGAGCCCTCTGCCAGCCCCGTCATTTCCGGCGGCGCGCCTGGGCCTCACAAGATTCAGGGTATCGGCGCGGGTTTCATTCCGAAGAACTGCGACACCTCGCTGATTGACGAGATCATCCAGGTCACCAACGAGGATGCCTTCGCCGTCGCCCAGGAAGTCTCCGTCAAGGAGGGTCTTGCGGTGGGCATCTCCTCGGGTGCGAACATCTGGGCTGCCTTGCAGCTGGCTCGCAAGCCCGAGTACGCGGGTAAGCGCATCGTCACCATCGCCTGCAGTCCCTCCGAGCGCTATCTCTCGACCGCACTGGCGGAGAAAGTCCGGGCCGAGGTCACGGCCCTGACCGCGTCCTGAGCGATCACCGGAGGAAGCATGAAGGGGCGGCCTGGCCGCCCCTTTTTCGTGTCGCCTGACGAAGGCGCTTACTTGACGCGTCCAGGGGCGCGTTTGCCGGCTAGCAGTTCCTGCTTGGACTTGGCGGCGAGTGTCTTGAGTTCCTCGACGACTTCGGGGTGCTGAGCTGACACATCCGTACGCTCACCAGGATCTTTCTCGAGGTCGTAGAGCGAGAGCTCGATTTTCTTCTGCCTGGTCGGACCACCTTCGCCGTCCACGCCGGGCTTGATACCCTCGTAGCTGCGCGAGGTGTGTGGAAGGTGTAGCTTCCACCTTCCCTTGCGAATGGCCTGCGGGTTGTCGCCGGCGTAGTAGTAGGTGAAGGCATCGCGAGCGGTCTCGCTCTCGCCGCGCAGCAGGGGGAGGAAGGACAGCCCGTCGATGGGCAACTCCGGAGACTTGGCGCCCGTGGCGGCGACGACCGTCGGTAGTATATCCAGGTTGGCCGCGAGGGCGGGCGAAACGCGGCCGGGCTTGATCACGGCAGGCCAGCGAGCGAGGAACGGGACGCGCACGCCGCCCTCCCAGGTTGTGCCCTTGCCCTCGCGGAAAGGTCCGGCCGAACCCGCGTGGTCCCCGAAATTCAGCCAAGGGCCGTTGTCGGAGGTGTAGATGACGAGCGTGTTGTTGTCGGCGCCGGTTTGTCGGAGCAATTCGAGGAGGCGACCGACCCGCTCGTCGATCTCGCTGATCACCTCCGCGTAGGGCGTGGGACCCTTGCCCTTGTGTGCCGCTGAGCGCCCCAGAGGGGTGTGCGGCATGGAAGGGGCGATGTAGAGAAAGAACGGCTGGTCTTTTCCAGCATGGCGGCGCACGAAGGCCTCGGCCCAGTCGAACTGTCGTGCGGTGACCTTATCCATGTCGTCCCAAGTTCCGACAACTTCGCCGGTGACGCCCGCCTCGATCCAGCGCAGTAAAGGGTAGCTGGGTCGGGGGTGTCGCGGATCATGCCCGAGCGGCCACATGTCATTCGAGTAAGGCAGAATGAGTGACTCATCGAAGCCGTGCCGGGGAGGCAGGAAAGCCGGCTTGTCGCCGAGGTGCCATTTGCCGGAGATGCCTGTCCGGTAGCCCCGTGCCTTGAGCAGCTCGGCGAGGGTCTGCTCCTGCGGGTTGATGCCGATGGGCGAGTTGGGGCCGAGGGCGTTGCCGCCGAGACCGATGCGATTCGGATAGCAGCCGGTGAGCAGCGCGGCGCGCGACGAGGTGCAGACTGCCTGGGTCGCGTAGAACGACGTCATGCGGATGCCCTCGGCTCCCAGTCGGTCCAGATTCGGTGTCCGCACGCCCTTGCCCTGGGCGGAGATGTCGGCCCAGCCCTGGTCATCCGTCATGATGAGCACCACGTTGGGTGGGCTTCCGGCCGCGGAGAGGCCGGCGGAGAGGAAGAGAAGCGCGGGGAGAAGTCGCATGTTGGTTTAGCGCAGGGCGTCCGTCGGCGCAATGCGTGTGTCAGGTGAGTCGATCTTGCGGACGTCGTGGCTGACCAGCTCACCCTCGGACGTGTTGCCCTCGATGACCACCCCGGCGCAGTGCTCGAGGGTCACAGCTGCCTTCCGGTAGTGCCATGGCTGGCGTGCGTTGTCCCTGATGATCTGGTTGTCCGCGAAGCGCAGGCCCTCGGTGGCGCGGGCGTAGAGCAGGGGCGCGTCAAACATGACGAAGGTGTTGCGCTCGATGCGAATGTTGCGGTGCACGGGTCCCTCGACCCTTGCGTTGGTCGGAATGATGCTGATGACGCCGTCGCAGAACTGGTAGTTGGCCAGCAGGCAGTCCTCGAAGCGGTTGCCGCGGATGACGACGTCGGTGACGGTGCCCGACTCGAACCACCCATTGCAGTCACCGTTGATGAGGATGGCGGAGCCGCTCGAGCGAAAGAGGTTGTTCTCGATGACGACTGGCTTGGGTGTCGTCACGAGGAGGCCGCGGGCGCGGTTCCCCAGGAACTTGCAGTCGCGGATCTCGACCGACGGTGACATCGTCATGTTCTCCGTGACCCACCCCTTGTCGACCGCCGCGGGCAGGTCCCGGTCGAAGGTCAACCGGCCGGTGCCAGTCGAGGTGAGTTGCCAGGCCGTCACCTTGGCCGAGCCAGTGCGCAGGAGGTTCGCGCGGTTGGAGAAGCTGACCTCGTCGCCAGCGTCAGACCATGGCTGGTTCTGGCTCTGCGGCTGCGCGAATCGCACCTCGAGCGTGCGACTGTCCACGCGGCGTGTCACGTCAAGGTAGGTGCCGTGGACGTTGATGGGATCGTCGAGCAGGCCGGCGAACTCACACCCACGGATGTCGACCTTGCCGCCGCAGCCCGATATCTGAAACCCATCGTCGTGTCCGCTGAAGAGCCGGCCCGAGCCGGGACGGGGAATGGCGTGGGTGTCGATGAGCGTTAGGTTCGTGCTGTGTTGGAAGAGATAGCCGAGTCCGCAGCAGGCATAGAGACGCGAGTGCCGGAAGGTGATGTCCTTGGAGCGATGCACGAGCACACCGGCGTGTGAGCGAGGTTCATGGCGAAGAATCATGACGTTTCCGGTCCTGAAGCCGCTTGCGGTGGCACGGATGGTGCCGTCTCCCAGGTCGACGGCGTTGGTTGGCGTTCCGCTGATGTCGCCGCGTTGGTAGGCGGGGCATCCGGTCGCCGGATCCCACTCCATCATGGACCAGATGCCATGTCCGCCCCAGCGGTCGCCGGATGCGGCGTCGGTGTTGCCGCCGACAACATGCAGCCTTCCGTCGCGCACGGCCAGCGGTGTCTCCGGATGCGGACGGAGGACCACCGTCTTACCATCGGACGACACCACCGTCGCCTGTGAGGTCGTCGGGCGCGGCCAGTCGATGCGGATCCCGACGATGGTGACACGGCGGCAGTCGGCGATGGCGAGCGGCGTGAAGGTTCCCGTGCAGAGGAAGTCGGCCCCTTCCGAGCGCAGGGTCAAACCCTCGAGTCCCTCCAGGACGACGCTGTAGTTGCGGAAGGGGTGGACGTCCGTGTTCGACTGCGGCCAGTCACGGCGGATGGTGTGACTCTGCGTGAGCGTGTAGGTCCCCGGTCGAAGCTTCACGGTGACGTCCTTCGTTCCGCGCAACTTTGTCAGCAGTTCGCGTAAGGCCGGGCCAGCATCGAGCTTGCTGTCCGGCACGATACCCCATTCAGCCGCATCAATGGTCGAGCCATGGTCGACAGTCCCGTTGTCCTTGAAAGTCAGGGTGCCGATCGGCTGCGGGGCCATCGTTAGGGGCGAGCCGTCGTGCTCGATGCGGCAGCACCAAGCGGCATGGTCGCTCCAGTTTTGGTCGCCGCCGATGGTGACCTCGAGGGTGACCTCCGCCAGACCTGACAGATTGACGTCGACGGGTTTGGCCGCATCGCCCTCGCGCATCACGCCGCTTCGCCAGAGAATCCGACTGCCTTCGCGGACGATGAACTCGCAGGTGCCAGTCTCATTGCCGGGTGAATCCGTGAGGCCAACGTGACCGACCAGCCTTCGCCCCTGTTGCTTCAGGGGGAGCGTCCAGGTCGATGGCGCGTGGGTACCGACGCCGCGATCGAAAGACTTCCCGGCGATGGCGATGGGTTGCCCGATAATCGAGGTGTCACGTTGGGGTTCACCATACCCTTGCTTGATTTCGGCGAGGCTAAGGTTGGAAAGCTCAGTGGTCTTTGACATCGCCAGGGCGGCAATCAGGACCAGGAGGGACGCGAGGCGCATGGGCATGAAGCTTTGACAGTCGTCCGGGTCAAAGGTGCCCGGTTTCCTTCAGAGGCATACCCAGAGCAGCCATAGGCCGCCGAGGGCCGTCAGCCAGGCTAGCGGGCGGCGCAGGCGAGTCTCGAACCATGGCTGGTTGACAAAAGGCAGGACCACCAGGCACGCCGTTGCAATCACGAGCAGTTGCGCGAGCTCGATGCCGATGTTGAACCCGGCCAGCGCGCCGAGCACCTCGCTGGAACCGCTCTGCGTGAAGTCGGCGGCGGCGGCGAAGCCAAGCCCGTGCAGCAGGCCGAAGCCGCAGGAACCTGCCAGCGCCCAGCGCGACGAACTGCGACCGAGCGCTGCGAGCACGCCGGCCACCACAATCGATAGGGCAATCATCGGCTCGATCCACTCCCCGGGTGAGGTTAGGCAGCCGTACCAGACGAGTCCGAGGGTCAGGCTGTGGCCTAGGGTGAAGCTCAACGAGCGCAGGAAGGCCAGGCGCAAGGTCGGCGCACTGAGGAACATCGCCAGCATGAACAGAGCGTGGTCCCAGCCGTCGGGAAGGACATGGCCGAACCCAGCTCGGAGGAAGCCGGTGAGCGTGGTCACGAATCCGCGGGTGGGGCCGCTGATCGGGACCGGGTCCGACCACTCGCCCGGCGGGACGGTCACCATGTCGATTCTGTCCGGGGAAGTCCGGAAGGTGATGAGGACATTGCCGAGTATCGCCGGAAAACGCAGGCGCAGTTGTCCCTCACCGCCGGGCATCGGGCACTGCACAGTGACAGGCAGCATGATGGGGTAGCGGTCCTCCTCGGGTTGGCTGCGCATCTGCGCGCGCACCTGCTCGGCGGTGGGGAAAGTCGGCGTGCCAGGCGCCAGTGCGAGGCCTGAGACCTCGACGCCAATCTCGCCGCGGAGGCGTTGCGGGGCCTCGGCGAGTTTCCGTCCGAGCGCCGACTTGTCGTTGAACATGAAGTCGTCGAGTGCGCTGACCTCCGCCGCCTGCGGGGTGAGGCCCAGGAGGTAAGGAGGCACGTCGATGCGCAGGGTGATGCGGAGTTGTCCATCCGCGACCGCGGCCTCGGCGGTGGTCGGCTTCCAGTTGGGGTGCGCTTCAAGTGTGCAGACGAGCGCGAGCAGGGCGAGAAATGGCCGCATCTCAGCGCGCGGCCTTGCCGTAGAAGACCTTCTCCATGAATAGCCCGCGGGCAGGTGCCGTCGGCACCTCGGCGGTGATCTCCCGCGCCTTGCGGTAGGCCAGCAGCTGTTCCGGCGTCATCTCGCCCTTGCCGACGCGCAGAAGGCCGCCAACCAGACGTCGCACCATCTTGTAGAGGTAGCCGCTCGCCTCCGTGGTCACCGTGATGCGCGCGCCGCTGGTGCGGATATCGAGACGGCGGAGGTGCTTCACGGGGTTCTCGTTCTCCATGCCTTGCCCGTGGTTCGCGCCGAAGGCCGTGAAGTCGTGGCGACCGAGCAGCAGCTTGGCGGCGCGTCGCATGGCGGGTAGATTCAGCTTTCGGTCGCCCAGGGAGAGGCAGTAGCGGGCATCCCATGGCAGGGGATGACCGCGACACATCTCGTAGCGGTAGCGTTTGCCGGTGGCCGAGAAGCGCGCGTGGAAGTCGGCCGGCACGCGACGAACGCTTCGCACGAGCACCCCACCGGGCTCACCGGCGCGCAACGCCCGTAGGAGCGCGGAGGTGGGATGGGGCCAGAAGACATCGAAGTGGAAGCATTGTCCCTCGCTGTGTACGCCGCTGTCCGTGCGCCCGCTCCCGACAATCGTGACAGGCTGCTTAAAGATACGCGAGAGACGCGCCTCGAGGAAGGCCTGGACGGTGATGCCGTTGGGCTGGACCTGCCACCCGACGTAATCCGTGCCGTCGTAGGCGACCACGGCGAGGAAGCGCTCGGGCTTCAACACGGTCTTACGCTTCCGGGCCATCGGTGTCACCGGGTGTCATGCCGTAGCCACGGCTGTTGAGAAAGTCCTGCAGGATGACCTGGGCGGCGCGCGAGTCCAGCTGGCCGCTTCGCGTCTGAGCGCGTCGCTCCTGGGGGCTTCGGGGTTTGCGACCACCGAGCATCTCGGATGCCGCCGCGCTGCTCAGGCCCTCGTCGACCCGGTGCACGGGCAGGCCGAAGCGATGTTCGAGCTCGGCGATGAAGGCATCGGCCGCGTCGGTGGTGCGGCTGCGGCTGCCATCAAGTCGCAGCGGATAGCCGACCACGAGCTCGGTGACGCGACGACGTCGGATCTCCTCGCCGATGTGGGCGAAGCGTGCCTCGGCGTCGGCCTCGGTCGCCGCCTCCAGCGCGAAGGCGAATCCCAGCTCGTCGCCGTGGCTCAGGCCGATGCGCTTCTCGCCGTAGTCGATGCCAAGGAAGGAGGGCATGTCCGTGCCAGCAGGGTTAAGGGAAGAAGGGGGAGGGGGGAAGACCGTTCCGTGGTATCGGGCGCATTCGCCTTTCCTCCCTCGCCCGACCCGCTTAACCCAATGTCCATGTCGCCGTCCCTCCAGGACCTCTACGGACGCCAGATGCGGCTGCCGGGTCATGGCGAGTCCGGACAACTCCGCCTGCGCGAGGCCAAGGTCTTGCTCATCGGTGCGGGCGGACTCGGTTCGCCCACGGCGCTTTACCTGGCCGCGGCGGGTGTCGGCACCCTCGGTATCGCCGATCCCGACAAGGTCGAGCTTTCCAATCTCCATCGGCAAATCCTGCACGCTGCGGACTCAATCGGCCTGCCCAAGACGGTGTCCGCCGCCGAGACCCTGACCGCCATCAACCCCTCGATCCGGCTCGTTCTGCATCCGGAAGGTCTTCAGGCCGACAACGCCTTGGACCTCGTCCGTCGCTACGATGTCGTGGTGGATGGTGCCGATAACTTCGGAACACGATTCCTCGTCTCGGATGCCTGTGTGCTTGCCCGCAAGCCGCTCATCCATGGCAGTGTGCTGCGCGGGGCAGGGCAGGTCGGTGCCTTTTTGCCTGCGACCGGTTGTTACCGATGCCTTTACCCCGTGATGCCTGACCCGGCGAGTGTGCCAACCTGCGGTGAGGTCGGTGTGCTCGGAGCCACCTGTGGTGTGATCGGCTCCTGGATGGCTTCCGAGACGATGGCTGTGCTGCTCGGTCGACGTCAACACTCGCGCCTGCTATTGGTCGACGTCGATGGCGGCACCGCGCGGGCCGTCGCCGTGACCCGCGACGGAGACTGCCCATCCTGCGGCAACCAGCCGAGCTTCCTCGCAATCGACCCGGCACGTTATGCTGTGGCCTGCAATCCCCAGACTGTCATGTCCAATCACCCCCTCGAAGTCACGGTCACGGAGGCCAAGCAGCTCCTGGACCAGCCATCCCCGCCAGTGCTGGTCGATGTCCGCGAGGCGGACGAGCTGGCGATCTGCCGAATCCACGGCGCTGTGCATATCCCGCTGGGCGAGTTGCCAGCGCGCCTCGGCGAGATTCCCTCGGACCGCCCCGTGCTGATCCATTGCCACCACGGAGGTCGCAGCCTCCGCGCCACCCAGTTCCTCAGGGCCCAAGGGCGCCCGGCAGTCAGCAACGTCAAGGGGGGTATCGACGCGTGGTCCCGACTGATCGACCCCTCGGTTCCTCGCTACTGAGCATCGAGCCCACCATTATCGCTTGCCCACCCCGTCCGCCACCCGCTTGTATCCTTCTCAGCATGAACCGCCTGACCCTCGCCTTCCTCGCCGCACTGTCCCTCACTGCTTGCGGTCCCGCCAGCAATCCTTCCGACTACGACGCCTCCAACGGCGGCTTTGGCACGACCAATGGCCGGCCGTACGGTGTCGAGGACATGGCGCGTCGCATCCAGAACGGCGACATCCCTCCCGAGGCCATTCTTGCCACCGTTTACTTCGGTTTCGACAAGTACGCCGTCGAGTCGGGTGAGCGCGCCAAGTTGGACGCGCTTGCCGCCTCCGCGAAGGGCAAGACACTGATTCTCGCCGGCTACACCGACCATGTCGGCACCGAGGAATACAATCTCGGACTCTCCGACCGTCGCGCCCAGTCGGTCTCCGCCTATCTCGTCCGTCTCGGCGAAACCAAGTCGCAGATGGAGGTGCTCGCCCTTGGCGAGTCGCAGGCCGCCCAAGGCGCCGCTGGTGCCACCGCCGCCAAGGACCGCAAGGTCGTCGTGGTCGATGCCAACTACAAGGGGGCTGCTCCCTCGGCGTCGACCGCCACCGCCCGCCCCGTCAACGGAGCGGCGGCACCCGCCCCGGTCGGCCTCTGATAGCGCCGACACGGCCCAAAGCCCCGCTGCGGCGGGGCTTTTTTATGCCTGCCAAGGAACGTAGTGTGCCCAAGGTTGTCACTCCATCATGCGTTACCCCCTTGTCCCTGCCTTGCTGATTTGCTCGAGCCTGCTGGCCGCTGAGCCGGGCTTTACCGACATTCTCCCTGGAGCCGACCTTGCGGGTTGGCGTGGTGCCGATACCTTTGACCATCGCCGCTTGATGGCGATGCCGGCGCCGGAGCGCACGGCCAAGATTGACGCCTGGAACAAGGCGGCGCGGGCTCACTGGCGCGTGGAGGGAGCGGAGCTCCTGACCACAGGCCACGGTCCCTGCATCGCCACCCTCAAGGATTATGCGGACGTCGAGTTTCGACTCGAGTACATGATCTCTCCGAATGGCGACTCAGGTGTCTACCTGCGCAACGTGCCCCAGGTCCAGATTTGGGACCCGGAGAACAAGGCGGAGTGGAAGCATGGCGCGAACAAGGGCAGCGGCGGACTCTGGAACAACAGCCCCGGTGCTCCCGGCAAGGATCCGCTCGTCAAGGCCGACAAGCCAGCTGGTCAGTGGAATGCGCTACGTATCGTCCAGGTCGGCGCACGGGTCAGTGTCTGGCTCAATGACCAACGGGTCGTTGATCACGCCATTCTTGAGAATTATTACGACCGGTCCGTGTCGATTCCCGCTGCCGGTCCTCTCTTGCTCCAGTCACACGGGAATCCGACCCGCTGGCGCAACCTGCGCGTCCGCGAGATCCCTTCCGAGGAGGCCAACCGTATCCTTCGTTCACAGGGTCGCGAGGGGTATGGATCCGTCTTCACCGGCAAGGACCTCGTAGGCTGGAAGGGCGACACCCGCGGCTATGTGATCCAGGATGGCGCCATCGTCTGCAACAAGGGCGGCAATCTCTTCCTCGACCGCGAGCTTGCCGATTTCGCAATCCGGCTGGAGTTCCGCCTACCCAAGGGAGGCAACAATGGTCTGGCCATTCGGTCTCCTGGCAAGGGCAACTCGGCCTATGAGGGCATGTGCGAGTGTCAGGTGCTCGACGACAACTATGAGCTGAGCACGGGGCAGAAGATTGACCCGCGGCAGGTCCATGGTTCCGCCTACGGCATGGTCGCGGCCCAGCGCGGCTACCAGCGCCCGATCGGTGAGTGGAATTTCCAGGAGGTCACCGTGGTCGGCCACGTGCTCAAGGTGGAGCTCAACGGCACCGTCATTCTCAACGCCGACCTCTCCAAGGTCGACATGTCCAAGGTCATGGCCAACTCACCCCATCCCGGAAAGGACCGGCTGACCGGACTCTTTGGTTTCCTTGGCCACGGCGACCCAGTGGCCTTCCGCGCAATCGAGCTGCGGGAAATCAAGCCCGCGAAGTAAGAGGCAGGCTCATTTTGCGCCGGCGTCGCTGCGGGTCCATGCCTTTACCCAGTCGACCTCGAAGGTGTTGCGCGAATCTGCCTTGGATCCGTAGCCGGCGTCCGGCCGCGTCCCGCTCCAACCCTTGATGTTGCTCTCGCTCGTCAGGAGCAGGTACTGCGGCGCCTGTGTCACGGGGCTGGTGGTGTCCGAGGCGACGACAGCACCGTCGCGGAGGAAGCGGTAGCCGCTCTCGTCCCACTCGACACCGTATTCGTGCCACTCGCCGCCGACCTTGGTCTTGAAGTGTCGGCTGGAGATACGCTTCTCGGCGGGCACGCGATAGGGCCCCCAGTGCAGGGCGTACTGGTATTCGCCACCCATCTGCCCGGTGGTTTCCATGATGTCGATCTCGACACCATCCTCGGCCGCGCCCGCCGCCTTGCCTGAGCGGGCGTAGGTCGGCGACTGCGCCCAGAAGGCCACCTGGGTGCCCAGGTCGACCTGAAAGCGGCAGCGGGCGACGGCCTTGCCCATTCTGATGAGCACCTTGTTTCGGGTGGTGACGAAGCCGCAGCGCGTCACGGCATCGGTGTCTGTCCAAGTTGTGATCACCAATCGACCCTCGCGGAGGTCGACAGCCTCAGTGGAGTTCAATGCATCGCGTCGCTTGCCCGTCTCGATGTTCCAGACCTTGGCGTTGAGGGTCGTGCCATCGAATGCCTCGTCGAGGACTAGGCGCAGCTCACCCTTGGCGTGGCAGTGGCACACGGCGAGAAAGAGGGCGAGTACTAGGCGCATGCGCAGAGCCTCGTCCGCCGAGACCGACGGTCAAATCTTCCTGACCACGGAGCGCGCAATCCCCTGCACGACAAGCTCGGTGATAGGGTAGAGCTCGGGGTAGTCGGGGTTCTCGGCCTTGAGGTAGGTCTTGCCTCCTTGGCGCACGAGACGCTTGAGGGTGGTTTCGCCGTCGATCAGCGCGGCGACGATATCGCCGGGCTTGGGTTGTCCAGGTTCGATCACGACCATGTCGCCGTCGAAAATCTGGGCATCAACCATGCTGTCTCCGCGGACACGCAGGGCGAAGGACTGGGGAGGGCGGCGGCGCGATCCCTCGCGGATGGGAACCTGCAGTTGGTCGAGCACGCCCGAGGACTCGGTGTGGTCGGGGAAACCCGCGGCGATGGCGCCCATCACGGGAAGCTGGTCGACATCGACCGCGTCGTCTCCGGGACCCTCGAAGTTGATCACGACCGAGTCGGGGTTGGTGTGGGCGGTGGGAATGCGGTAGGCGCGGGCGGCGCCGGGCACGCGTTCGAGGACGCCCTTGCGCTCAAGGGCCTGCAGATGGCCGTAGACGGCATTGGTGCTGGCGAACTTGAAGTGGGCCTGGATGTCACGGATGGAGGGCCAATAGGAGTTCCGGGCCACGTGCTTCTGCATGAAGGCGAGGATGGCTTTCTGGCGGTCGGTGAGGGCTTCCATGAACGGATGGTCAGGTGAAACGGCGTTCATGTCAATGCCGAAACCGAGGTGGCATCACCCCTTGTCTGACCGACCGTTCCTGCCCCATGCTGGACGCACACCGCCATGTCCCGCCAGCCCATCGCCCGTGCCAACCGCCACGTCAAGTCTCTCGAGCCGCTCAAGCTCCATGAGGAGGCGGAGATCCCCGGCTTGCTCGAAGGCATCAAAGACCCGCTTGTCCTCGTGCTCGATGGCATCCAGGACCCGCACAATCTTGGGGCCCTGCTTCGGACGGCGGATTGCGCCGGTTGCAACCTGGTCGTGGTCACCCGTCGTAATTCCGCGCCGATCACCGACACAGTGCGTCGCGTCGCAGTGGGCGCCGCCGAGAAGCTGCCCATCGTCCTCGCCAACAACCTGCGCAACGCGCTCGACAAGCTGAAGGCGAGTGGCGTCTGGGTCGCAGGCACGAGCGACCACAAGACCAGCCAGTCGCTCTACAACGCCAAGTTGACCGGTCCGCTTGCGGTGGTGCTGGGCGCGGAGGGCGACGGCATCCGTCACCTCACCGCCGAGACGTGCGACTTGCTCGTGCGCATCCCGATGCTGGGCACCGTGCCTTGCCTCAACGTCTCGGTGGCGGCGGGAGTCTGCCTCTTCGAGGTGGTGCGCCAGCGCGGCAAGCGCTGAACGGACGCGAAAAACCCGCTGGTGGCCGGACGGGGACTTGAACCCCGAACCAATTGATTAAGAGTCAACTGCTCTACCATTGAGCTATCCGGCCAGGACAGCGGGAA
The DNA here is from genome assembly GCA_049419705.1 of Opitutales bacterium. GTDB lineage: Bacteria > Verrucomicrobiota > Verrucomicrobiia > Opitutales > UBA953 > UBA8828. Next base: position 108,258 of record JBMSKH010000002.1, on the reverse strand, counting down.
GTTGAATGAGTGCAAAGCCGCGCGGATGGTTCAAGCGAAAAGAAAGGCCGAGCACCTGTCTTCGGTGTCTCGGTTCTCTCGGAGATGCTGCCGGGTGGCCCGACGGGGACTCGAACCCCGAACCAATTGCTTAAAAGGCAACTGCTCTAACCATTGAGCTATCGGGCCCGGCTAAAGGCATTTCAGCCTGCCCGCGTCCGGCAGGCAAGCGAAACGCGGGCGGGTGGGTTTACGCGATGCGGAGTTTGCCGCGGGCGACGAGCGCCTCGGCGATCTGCACGGCGTTGAGGGCTGCGCCCTTCCAGAGCTGGTCGCCGCAGACCCAGAGCGAGAGGCCGTTGTCGAAGAGCGTATCGCGGCGGAGGCGCCCGACGCCGCACTTCTCGCGTCCGGCGTAGTCGAGGGGCATCGGGTAGGTCTTGGTCGCGGGGTCGTCACGCAGTTCCGTGCCCTCGAACTCGGCGATGACCCGGCGCGCAACCGCGAGGTCGATGGGACGGTCGAACTCAGCGCTGATGGCGATGGAGTGGGCCCGGAAGACGGGTACGCGCACGCAGGTGGTGCTGACGCGCAGGGTGGGGTGTCCGAGGATCTTGCGACCCTCGTTGAGCATCTTCATCTCCTCCTTGGTGTAGCCGTCCTCGAGGAAGCTGTCGACGTGCGGGATCAGGTTGAAGGCGATGGTGTGAGGGTAGACCTTGGGGGCCGAGGTCTGCCCAGCCGCCCAGGCGCGCACCTGGGTGTCGAGCTCGCGCATGGCCTCCGCGCCGGTACCCGAGACCGCCTGGTAGGTGGCGGCGACGAAGCGTCGCAGGCCGAAAGCGCGGTGCAAGGGGGTGAGCCCCATCAGGGCGATGGCGGTGGAGCAGTTCGGATTGGCGACGATGCCGCGGTGCGCGTCGAGCGCCGCGGCGTTGATCTCGGGGACGACCAGGGGCACGTCGTCCCGCATGCGGAAGGCCGAGGAGTTGTCGATGACCACGCAGCCGCGCTTGACCGCCTCCTCGGCGAGGGCGAGCGAGACGGAGCCGCCGGCGCTGAAGATGGCGAAATCCAGCCCAGCGAAGGCCTCAGGCTTGGCCTCCTGCACGGTCCATTCCCTGCCATCGAAGGTGACCTTGCTGCCGGCCGAGCGGGCGGAGGCGAGGGGGCGGAGTTCCGCCACGGGGAACTTGCGCTTGGCGAGGAGAGCGAGGAGCTCTTGACCGACGGCGCCGGTCACGCCCACGATACCGATGCGATATGCCATCCGAGGAAGCAGAGAGGTTGTTGGGTTTGGCCGAGCAGCGCCGGAAGGCGCTGGGTCTCGGTTCCGCGGACGATTGCCTAGTGGTATCCGTTGTCCAGCAAACATTGGACCACTACCGGGCCGGGCGTCACCGGCGCACCTATCGTGTGAGCACCGCACGTGCCGGCACAGGCTGTGTTGCCGACTCGTTCCGCACGCCGACCGGCCTGCACCGTATCGCCGAGAGGATTGGAGAGAACGCGCCGGCGGGGATGGTCTTCAAGGCCCGCATCGCGACGGGCACGCTCTCCGCTGACTGGCCGACGCCCGAGGACAACCTCATCACCACACGCATCCTGTGGCTCGACGGGGCCGAGCCCGGACATAACCGCGGTCAGGACGCCGAGGGGCGCCTAGTCGACACACATGCGCGCTATGTCTACATCCACGGGACAAACCAGCGCGCGCGGATCGGACAGCCCAACAGCCACGGCTGCGTGCTGCTTTCCGACGAGGATGTCACCGAGCTCTTCGAGGCGGTCCCCAGTGGCGCCTGGGTCTATATCGCCTGAGCCAACTCAACGCTCAGCCGGCTCCTCCGCTGTCTCACCGGCGAGCACCTCGGGCATCCCCTTCCTGAGCCAGGCCTCAAGCATCCCCTTGGCAATCGGGCCCGCCGTCGCCCCGCCCCAGCTGGTCATGTCCTCGCCCTCGACGCAGACCACGAAGGCCACACGTGGGTTGTCGGCGGGAGCGAAGCCGAGCGTCCACGCGAGGTGCGCTTTCTGTCCCTCCTTCTGGTATTCGGCGGTGCCGGTCTTGGCGGCGATGCGGAACCCGGGGATGCGTATCGGAGCAGCCGTTCCCTCCTCGACGCAGCGCGTCATCCCCTCGATGAGGGCCTGGCGTTGCGCTGCGCTCAGGCCGATGGGCTCCGACCCCTTGTGGTGGGCCTCGGCTCCGGGATCCAAGAGTAGCGTCAGGTTGGTGCGCGTCTCGTTGCGCGCCAGCGAGGCCGCGAATGCCGCCATGTGCAGCGGCGTGGTCCGCATGAGGCCCTGCCCGATCGAGGTGTTCGCGGTGTCGCCCAGGCCCCAGCTGGCCCGCTCTCGATGCAGCTTGATCGCCGGGGTCGGTATGATCATGTTGCGGGCAACCTCCCGGAATTCAGGACGACCATCGACCTGGCTCACGAGCAAGGGGGTATCCAGGCCGAAGCGACGCGCCTCCGCGGCCAAACGGTCGATGCCGGTGTTGAGGCCCACCTGGTAGTTCCAGACATTGCAGGAGATGATGAGCATCTTCTCCAAGTCGGTCGGTCCAAAGCCCTCGGGCGTGTGCTCGGGGAAGGCGCGATTGCCAATCATCAGGGTCGGTCCGCAGTCGTAGACCGTGTCGTGTCTGACCGCCCCGGAGCGAAGGCCGGCGATTGCCGTGATCAGCTTGAAGGTTGAGCCAGGCGGGTACAGGCCTTGGGTCGCGCGATTGAGCCAGCCCCCCTTGTCGGTGATGCTGTCGTAATATTCGGAGCTGACCCGGCCAACCATCCGGTTCGGGTCAAAGCTCGGTGCCGTCGCGAGGGCGAGTACCTCACCGGTCTGCACATCGACCAGCGCCGCTGCTCCGGCTAGTGGCGGTCCGCCTTTGCTCGCCGCGGCGAGCAATCGCTCGGCTGTCTGCTGGATCTCGATGTCAATCGACAGGCTCAGGTGCGTCCCCTGTTTGGGCTCCCTGCTCCCCAGGAGCTTCCGCGAGTAACCGAGGATATTCCGCTCCCAGATTTGGTAGCCGCTCACCCCGGCGAGCACGCCCTCGAAGGAGAGTTCGATGCCGACCTCGCCGGTGAGCACCCGGTCGTTGGTGAAGCTGTTCGCACCGATGTTGTAGTTGTTGGCCAGCGTCTGGCGCAGGTCGGCCTCCCTGCGCGCCTGCGAGTCGGTGAGGATGTCGGATGTCGCCTCGTCAGCCGACCTTCGCTCGCGCACATAGCCGATGACATGGGCTCCGACCTCGCCGTAGGGATAGACCCGCACGATCTCGTGCCGCAGGCTCAGGATGTCGTCCGAGGGCATCTGCTCGACAAACCTCGCGAATTTGCCGTGCGCATCGCCCACGACGGTGCCGAGGTCGGGGATGACGGGGAAGGGGAAGCCGCGCCGGTCGCGCACGTGCAAGGCGAGCGCGCGTGCGTCCACCCGGAGGTTCACGGGCTTCTGCCGGGTCGAGAGCGCCCGGTTGACCTTGTCGAGCAAGCCCTGCACGACGTTGAGGCGTGCCTGGTTGAGCAGGGACTCGAGGTCGGGCTTCTCCGCCGGGCGCGTCGCCCGCGCCAGCGCGACCAGCCGACGCTGCTCGCGCAGAATCGGGCCGCGGAGCCGTCCTAGGTCCACGTTCACGCTCCATCGCACCTGGTTGTCGGCGAGGATGAAGCCATTGCGGTCGTAGATGCGACCGCGCGCGCCCGGAAGGATGGTCGCATGGCGAATCTGCCTCTCGTGTTGGTTGAGAAAAAAGTCCCCCTGAATGGCTTGCCGGTAGACCAGGCCGAGTGCGAGGTAGACGCAGCCTACCGCGGCTATCGCGGCGAGCTTCAGGATGCGCCCGCGGTGGCTCCTCGCCGAGGGCACATGCGTCGCGGCGCTGTCATCAGGCTCGGGCTTGGCCGCGATCATGACTCACGGATCTCCGCCAGGCCCGAGCGCTCGAGCAGGCGGGACTGGAAGGCGGCAATCGGGCGGTGCAGGATTGCCGCCGTCAAACCAGCCATCAGGACTTGGACAGGAAGGGCCCAGGTCCACTGCGACCACTCCCAGGTCCCGGTCACGGGAAGGGATGCCGGCAGGGCCATCGCGCAAGCCAGCATGTTGAGCGTCGCTGGCGCCAGCCAGGTTGGCTTGGACCTGAGTCGGTCCCGCCACGAGATGGCCACGACGCACAGAACCATCAGTCCAAGCGAGAATGCCCCGGGAGGTATCGGTCGTCGTGCCTCATAGGCGAGGCCGACACACCCGGCCAGCAGCACAGCTTGCCAAGTGCGAAGGCGCAGGAACGGGGTCACGAGCACCGCGCCGGACAGGAAGACGACGAGGTGCCAGCCCGCGGTCAGGTCGCCCATCAGGTCGGCGGCCAGCAGCCAGGGGTAGCAGGTGGCCAGAGCGACGAGCCAGCCTAGCGCGGGGTTCATCGTAGTTCCTCGTAGGGCTGCGGTTCTGTCGGCACCAGCACCGAGACCTCGCGCAGGCTGAGCAGCTCACGGCTTGGTCGAAGGGTGCCGATGCGGTAGGCGCCGGCCGGAGTCTCTTCCAGCTCGGGTGCGAGCGTGCCCAGTCGCAGGCCCTTCGGGTAAAGTCCACCGAGTCCGGTGGTGATGACCTTGGTGGGCTGGCCGGCTGCCGGGGTGAAGTCGGTCGGAATATATGTCACCCGGGCCGAGGGCGCGGTAAAGGGCAGGTCGGGCTCTCCGCTGATGAGAACGGGGCGCTGATCCTCGCCATTGCCAAGGAACGCCGTGCAGCGGAATCCGGGGCTGGTCACGAGCTCGACCTCGCTGGTGTCGACGTGCACCGCGGCGATTCGGCCGACGACGCAGTCGCCGAAGACCACCGGACATCCTGGGCGGATGCCGTCAGTGCGCCCGCGTCGAATGGTGAGTCGGCTCCACCAAGCGGAGGACTCGCGTACGGCCACTCGGGCGACCACCGTGCGGAACTCAGTTGACGCGGGTGTGGCGAGCATGGCGCGCAACCGACGATTCTCGTCCACGGTCGATTCGAGTTGTCGGAGGCGGAGCTCCATACCCGCCTGGGCGCGCGCAAGGTCACGCCCGGCGGCGGCAAGGTCTTCGGATCCCTGGCTGGTCAGTTCCCAGTAACGTACGAGTTCTCGCGAGCGTGATGTTAGGCCTAGTGCCGGTGCCTGGAATTCCGTGAAGGCCTCGCGGGTGAACAGTCGAGCGGCCGATGGCAGGAGCAGCCAAGCGACAAAAATCAGCCCAAGCACGGCGAGGGAGCCTCGCAACCGCTGGACAGGTGTCTGGGTCACGTTCCGGACCGGCTGCGATTACTCGCCGCCCCAGCGCGAGGAGTTCGCGAGGATCTTGCCCGTGCCGTTGACCACCGCGCAGAGGGGATCCTCGGCGACAAAGACAGGGAGACCAGTGGCCTCGGAAATCAGGCGGTCGATGCCACGGATGAGCGCGCCGCCGCCCGCCAGGGCGATGCCGCGGTCGACCAGGTCGGCAGCCAGCTGGGGAGGACAGCGCTCGAGCGAGGCCTTCACGGCGTCGATGATGGCATTGAGATTGTCCATCATGGACTCACGGACCTCCTGCGAGGTGAGGTGCAGCTGTCGGGGTAGGCCTGTGACGGAGTCGCGACCCTTCACTTCCATGGTCATCTCCTGCTCAAGCGGGTAGGCCGAGCCGATCTTGATCTTGATCTCCTCGGCAGTGCGCTCGCCGATGATCAGGTTGTAGGAGCGCTTGACGTAATTGGTGATCGCCATGTCGAACTCGTCGCCGCCGACCTTGACGGACCTGGCGTAGACGATGCCGCCGAGCGACAGGATGGCCACCTCGGTGGTGCCGCCCCCGATGTCGACAATCATCGAGCCGGCGGGCTCCTCGACAGGTAAGCCGACGCCGATGGCGGAGGCGACGGGCTCGGGGATGGTGATGACATCGTCGGCGCCCGCGCGGTAGGCTGAGTCCATCACGGCGCGTTTCTCGACTGCGGTGATGCCGAAGGGCACGGCGATGACCACGACCAAATTGGTGAAGAGCGACTTCTTCGCGACCTTGCCGATGAAGTAGCGGAGCATGTGCTCGCTGATCTCGAAGTCGGCGATGACGCCGTCCTTCATCGGACGCAGGGCCAGGATGTCGCCCGGTGTGCGCCCAAGCATCATCTTGGCGTCGTTGCCGACGGCGATGGGCTTGCGCGTGGAGGTGCGAATCGCGACCACGCTGGGCTCGCGGAGGACGACGCCGCGGTCCTTGAGGAAGACCAGCGTGTTGGCAGTGCCAAGGTCGATGCCAATCGCGTGGGTGAAGAGGCCGGGAAGGCGCTTGAGCATGTCCGTAGGTGGTTCAGATGTATCAACTTGGGCGACAAGGAGGTGGCAAGGTTATTCCCATGTTATTCCCAGCCAATTCTGAGGCGGTGGGCCGGTCGCGGGCCCAAACCAGCCAGACGTCACCCCACCGTGAAGCCGACCGCCTTGACGTGGCCGCAGCCAGGCAACTCGCGAATCTTGGCGAGGAGGCCTCGGGCGAGGAAGGTCGCCTCCGATCGCACGGTCGCGCCGTCGCACTGGATCATCAGCTTGCCGTCCGGCAGGATGCGCAGCGGTGCGGTCCGACGGGCGAGCGCCGGGGGCAGGAGTCTGGACCAGGCAGCGCTGATTGCGTGCTCGGGCACAGGCCTGTCGATACCCATGCGGCGCACAGCCTCCTCAACCGCTTGGTCGATGGTGCGCACCGCGCGCTCGGACGATCGTCCGCGTTCCTCGGGTTGGCCGCGCAAGTTGGCGACAAGATTCCGCTGGGCGCGCGTGAGGCGGGTGCGACGCGGCTTGCCCAGAAGTAGGTCACGCACGCGCTCCGGCAACCCCGTCAGGCGTCCGAGGCGCTCGATGCCTGGCGGCGCTGGTCCGTCCGTCAGCCAGATGCCGAGTGCGCCCGAGGCGTTCGCTCCTCGCGCATCTCGGTCAAGGTCGTCTCCGATGTGCACGAGCCGGCTGGGCTCACAGCCGAGCGCGCGCGCAATCTTGCCGAAGGCGGCCGGGTCGGGCTTAGCCACGCCGGTTCCGTCCGTCAGCACGACCGCATCCAGTGATGGCAGCAGGCCCTTCTCCGCGAGCACTTGCGTGAGCCGGGCGTCGCCGTCGGAGAGCACGCCGACCTTCACCCCGAGGAACCTGAGCTGCGCGAGGATGATGGCGGCACCCCGGGTCATCCGCCAAGCGTCGCCGCGACCGAAGGCTTCCCAGCAGCCGGCCTGCACCACGGGGATGGCCTTGGCAGGCAAGGTCCCGGAAAAGGTGCGCTCGACAATTTCATCCCACCGTGCCCGGGCGTCGTCCTTGGCTCGGGCCGCCCGGAGTGCGGATGCAAAGCGTTGGTCCAGCGCTTCGGCATCGACTTGGTGTCCAGCCTGTCGGGCGACGCGCGCATAGACCTTTCCCACGGAGGGGTGGGGGAAGAGCAGGGTGCCAACGAGATCGAGGGAGACCGCCGCTGGGGGTAAGGACACCGACATGATTCGAGGACACAAGCGGGGTCGCCCGGGGTCAACCCTCGGTCTTGCGCAAACTTTGCTTGTGACGGCGGGGTCACGAATATAATCCCATGTCTATGCGCTGGCCGGCAGCCATTATCCTAGTGACCCTCGGGTTATTCCTGATTCCCGGTTGCGGCTCCCGCCCAGACCGGTCCGGTGAGCTTTCTCGGGTTCGTTCACTTCACGTCACGCCCTCGATTTCGGGCAGCCTTTCCGATGCCTCCTTCCGGCTGGAGCCTGCGCTACAGGATGCCGTGACCCGCTCGCTCATCGCCCGCGGCTTCTCCGTTGGTCCCGAAGCGGATGCTGAGGGTCTCGTGCGTGTTGCCTGGGTGCTCGGTCGCGACATCGCGCCCAACGGCCAGGATGAGCGCACCCTCTCCCTGTCCCTCTCGATCTTCTCCCGTTCCGGTGACCGACTTTATTCCGCCCGCTCGTTGCAGACCTGGCCGGAGCGCATGTGGTCCGAGGATCGTGTCTCGTCGGAGATCGCCCGTATGATTCGCGATCTCCCGCCGGCTGAGAAGACCACCACCTCTGCGCCCGCCGAGACGAAGCCCAAGCTGGCACCAATTCGGTTGAGGTAAGCGGACTCAGCGCGAGCGCACTCTCTCCCGTATCTCCTCCAAGAGGCGCGCGAGTTCTGGCATGGCCACGCCCACCGAGGTGCCTCGCTCGAGCGGGATACCCCAGATGGACTCAATCTCCACCTCGCGACCCTCCTGATAGTCAATCAGGCTCGATGTCCGGTAGGGGCCCATGCCCTCGGTCACCGCGAATTGCCGCTCAATGTGGTCTATGCCGAAAGGCGTGCCCCGGGCCTCGGATGCGGCACGCACCTCGTCCATCAGGTGCCTCGCACGGGTACGCAGTGCGGGGTTCGCGAGAATCTGATCGGTCGTCAGTCCTCCTGCCGCAATCGACAGACCGTTGAACGGTATGTTCCAGCAGAGTTTTTTCCAGAGAACGCCCTCGAGTGAGGATTCCGCCCTGCAATCGACGCCAGCATCTGCGAAGAGCCGCACGCATTCGTCCACGCGCGCGTTGATCGGACCCAAGGCGGCGGCCATGCGCACATAACCCGGCAACGTCGTCTCAATCTCGCCAGGTGCCGTCCGGTTGATGCACACGAAACACAATCCTGCGACGACGCGGTCGGCCTCGGCTACCTGTCTGAGTACTTCCGCGTTGCCCATGCCGTTCTGCAGTGTGAGCAGGGTCGTGTCGGGTCCGCACATCGACCGGATCGTATCGGGCAATCCGGAGTTCGCCGTGGCCTTTGCGGCCACGACGACCAGGTCGACCTCGCCGATGAGACGCGGGTCATCGGTCGCGAGGGTGACGCGTTGGGTTCGCACGCCCGTCGCGGTTCGGATGCGCAGTCCACTCTGCTCGATGACCGCGGCATCGCGTCGCGCGAGGCAGCGTACGTCGTGGCCCGCCGCTGCGAGCAGCGCGGCGTACCATCCGCCGACGGCCCCTGTGCCGACGATGGCGATTCTTCGTCTCATGCCCGGCGAGCCGAAGAGTGTCGCACCTCAGCCAGCTTTCGGGGGTAGTCGAGGGTGTGGTGCAGGCCGCGGCTCTCGCGGCGCTGTTGTGCGCAGGTGACGATAAGCTCGGCGATGAGCACGAGATTGCGCAGCTCGAGTAGGCGCGGTTCGACCCGGAAATTCCAGTAATGCTCACGGACCTCCTCGGCGAGGGTGCGGATGCGCGAGGCGGCTCGTCCGAGACGCTTGTCGGTGCGGACAATCCCGACATAATCCCACATCGCGCGCCGGAGCTCATCCCAGTTGTGCGAGAGCACGACGCGCTCATCGGCGTCGCCCGCCTTCCCGTCGACCCAAGCGGGCAGTCGGCCAGTCTCGCGCTCGGACGAGCGCGCGACCTCGGCGGCGGCCGCCGCGCCGTCGTGCGCCACGACCACGGCCTCGAGGAGTGAGTTCGAGGCGAGACGGTTGGCTCCGTGCAGGCCGGTGCAGGCGGCCTCACCCACGGCGAAGAGTCCGCGGATGCCGGTGCGCCCGGCGAGGTCCGTCGAGACCCCGCCGCAGAGATAGTGCGCGGCCGGTACCACCGGAATCGATTGTCGCTCCGGGTTGATACCGGCCCGCAGACAGGTTGCGTGGATGTGCGGGAAGCGTTCGGCGAAGCGGCCGGCGGCGACATGCGTGGCATCGAGCAGGACATGTGTTGTGCCGGCTCGCTTCATCACGGTGTCGATGGCTCGCGCCACCACGTCGCGTGGTGCAAGGTCGGCCTGTGCATGGAAGTCTCCCATGAAGGCGCGACCCGTTGCGTCGCGCAGGATGGCGCCTTCTCCGCGCACGGCCTCGGAGATGAGGGCGCGACCGCCATCAGGCGTGAAGAGTGCCGTCGGGTGGAACTGCACGAACTCCATGTCACGCACCTCCGCGCCGGCGCGGTAGGCCATGGCGATGCCGTCGCCCGTCGCGATGTCGGGATTGGTGGTGTAGAGATAGACTTGCCCGATGCCACCGGTGGCCAGGACCACGACGGGCGCGGCGAACGTCGACACCTGGCCATTACGCGTGTCGAGCACGTAGAGTCCGCGCACACGGTCGGCACTGCGTCCAGGATCGGCACGCCCGAGTTTCCCGTCGGTGATGAGATCAACCGCGAGATGGTGCTCGAGCACCTTCACCCTCGGCTGCGCTGCGACCGCGCGGAGCAGTGCCGACTCGATGGCCCGACCCGTCATATCACGGGCATGGAGGATACGCCTTTGGGTGTGTCCGCCTTCGCGCCCCAAATCCGGGGCGCCCGATGCGGCGTGCTCGAACTGGACCCCCCAGGCGATGAGCTCGCTTACGCGCGCCGGGCCCGCAGCCACCACCGACTCGACCACGGACCGATCGCAGAGGCCGTCACCGGCGGCGAGGGTGTCATCGACATGGCTGGCGAAGCTGTCGCCGGGGTCAGTGACGCAGGCGATGCCACCTTGGGCCCAGTTGGTGTTCGAGTCCGATTTGGTCTTCTTCGTGACCACCGCCACGGACAGTCCGGCCTCGGAAAGCTTGAGCGCGAAACTCAGGCCACCGATGCCGCTCCCCACCACGACTGCGTCGAAGGAACCTTCCATGGAACGCCGATTAAGGAGGGTGGGTGGGAAAGGGGAAGGCGTTTCCTCGGGCGCGTGCCGTCAGCCGTTGAGCACAAAGGTCACCGGTCCGTCATTGACCAGCGAGACCTCCATCTCCGCCCCAAAGATCCCCGTCGCAACCGGCTGGCCGCTGGCTGCGGCGAGTGCGGCGACATGTGCATCGAAGACGGGACGGGCGGCCTCAGGCCTTGCCGCACGGTGGAAGGACGGGCGGTTCCCCTTTGCAAAATCGCCAAGCAGGGTGAACTGGCTAACGGCGAGCAGGCAGCCCCCGGCCTCCGCGAGGCACAGGCCCATCTTCCCCTCGGCATCCTCGAAGACCCTCAGCTTGGTCACTTGGCGTGCGAGCGACTCTGCTTGCGCAGCGGTGTCGCCCTCGGCCACACCCACGAGCAAGAGGAGTCCCTTGCCAATCGCCCCCACGACCTGGCCGTCGACCGTGACCGAGGCCTTGAGTACGCGCTGCACGACGATGACCATGTGGTGATTACGTGTCGCAAGTGACTCATGGCAAGAGGGTTCGGTGTGTACCTTGACGAGCCAGCCCGCAGGCTTCACCGTCAACCCTCCATGGAAATCCTCCTGATCACCCTCTCGATTCTCGCCACCGCGCTCTTCGCGATGGCCGAGATGGCGTTGGTCTCGGCCAACCGCAACCGCCTCGCCCAACTGGCGAATCAGGGTAGTCGCCGGGCACGCATCGCTCTGGACCTGATTGGTCAACCCAGTCGTTTTCTCTCAACGGTGCAGACAGGCATCACCTTCGCCGCGGTCATCGGCTCGATCTACGCCGGCGCGCCCCTGGCGGCCAAAGTCAGGCCATGGATGGAGACCTTTCCTGTCGAATGGGTGCGCTCCCACTCCGGGGTGGCGGCCGAGGCGGTTGTCTCCTTCTTGGTCGGCTCGGCCACGGTGCTCTTCGGCGAGCTGGTTCCGAAGCGTCTGGCCCTCGCCCATCCCGAGTCGTTCGCCTTGCACCTGGCTTGGGTGATGCAGGCGGCGGCTACCGCAGCCTCGCCGCTCGTCCGTGGCATGAGTTGGCTGGCGGACTTCATTCTGCGTTTGTTCGGCCAGTCCCGGACCTCCGCCAACGTCGTGACCGAGGATGAGGTGCGGCTGCTCATTGACCAGGGTATCGCCAGCGGTGTCTTCCATGAGGGTGAGCGCCGGATGGTTGCCGGTGCCCTCGCGCTGGATACGACCACGGCCGAGGAGCTGATGACGCCCTCGAATCGGGTCATTTGGCTCAACCTCGCCGATCCCGACGAGGTCAACTGGCGCAAGGTCGTCGCCTCGGGACACAGTTGGTTCCCCGTTTTCCGTGGCACGCCGGACAAGGCTCTCGGCGTCGTCTCGGTCAAGCGACTCTGGTCCAATCTTTCTCTGACGGGTACCGCCGTCGTGCGCGACCTAGTGACCGATGCGCCGAGCGTCACGCCCGCAACCACCGCAACCCAACTGCTTGAACGCTTTCGCAAGGAGAAGATTCACCTCGCCCTCGTCGTCGATGAGTTCGGCCGGGTGCGCGGCGTGGTCTCGCTCAACGATGTGCTCGAGCGCATCGTCGGCGAGCTGCCGGGCGAACTCGCCTCCGCGCGAGACCTGCGTGTCCGCCGCCGCGATGACGGGTCCTGGCTGGTCGACGCGCTCCTGCCCATCGAGCAGTTCCGCAAGGCACTCGGTCTCGTCGCGCCCCTTCCGGGTGAGGGTACGGGTCGCTTCACGACGCTCTCGGGTTTCCTCCAGCGCTCCCTCGGTCGGCTGCCCGCGGAGGGAGACCGTGTCGATGTGGCCGGCCTCAGTTTCGAGGTGGTCGACATGGACGGTCATCGGGTCGACAAACTCATCGTGTCGCGAAAGGCCTGAGGCCCTCTTTAGGCTTTAGGCGGAAGACTTTAGCCGCATCCTGCGCATCCTATGCCTTTGTCCGTCCGCATCATTCCCTGCCTCGATGTCCACGGCGGACGCGTGGTCAAAGGCGTGCGCTTCGAGGAGTTGCGCGACGCGGGCGACCCTGTGGCTGTCGCTGCTGCCTACGAGGCGCAGGGTGCCGACGAGCTCGTCTTCCTCGATATCACCGCCTCGAGCGATGGGCGGGCGACGATGATTGATGTCGTTGAGCGCACCGCGGACCAGGTCTTCATGCCGCTGACCGTCGGGGGTGGGCTGCGATCGGTCGAGGATATCCGCGCGATGCTCCATGCCGGCGCCGACAAGGTCTCGCTCAACACGTCGGCGGTTAAGGACCCCGCGCTGGTGCGCGAGGCCTCCCGGCGATTCGGCAACCAATGCATCGTCGTGGCCATCGACGCCAAGCAAGTCGCACCCGGACGCTGGGAGGTCTTCACCCACGGCGGTCGCAATGCCACTGGCATCGACGTGGTCGATTGGGCGGTGCGTATGCGTGAGCACGGGGCCGGCGAGCTTCTCCTGACGAGCATGGATGCGGATGGAACCAAGGACGGCTACGATATCCCCCTGACCCGCGCGGTCTGCGACGCGGTCGACATCCCTGTGATCGCCTCGGGCGGCGCCGGGTGCCTCGAGCATCTCGCCTCGGTGCTGCGCGACGGCCATGCCAGCGCCGTCCTCGCTGCCTCTATCTTCCATTTCGGCACCTACACCGTCCGCCAGGCCAAGGAGCACCTTCGCGGAGTCGGTTTGCCGGTGCGTCTCTAAAGGCTCTGGACGCTCAGGCGAGCGAGTCCAGGATGGTCCGAAGTTTCATCTCGGTCTCGGTTGCCTCGACCGCGGGATCCGAGCCGTCGACGATACCCGCGCCCGCGTAGGCCCGCGCGCGCGTGCCCGAGATTTCCGCGCAGCGCAGCGCGACGAGCAACTCGCCGCTCCGGCCGTCGAGACCGACCCACCCGATGGCACCCGTGTAGAGACCACGGTCGTGGGGTTCGAAACCTGGGATGAAGGGCAGGGCCTGCACCCGGGGCTTGCCGCCGACCGCCGGTGTCGGGTGGAGCTCGCCCGCGACCTCGAGCAGCCGACGTCCCGGAGGCAGTGTGCCGAGGACCGGTGTGCGCAGGTGCATCACCTTGCCCAGGCGGAGCAGCTCGGGCTTGGAGGAGACCGCGCCCTCGACACCTACCATGCGGAGTCGGCGCAGGATGGATGCGGTCACGGCGCCATGCTCGCGGTTGTCCTTCTCACTTGCGAGCAGCGCGTCGGCCAGGGCGGCGTCCTCGGAGGGCGAGGCTCCGCGCCGCGTCGTACCCGCAACGGCTTCCGTGCGGATCTCGTCTGAGGTGATGGACAGGAGTGTCTCGGGGGTTGCGCCGACGAGCACGCCCGAGGGCGTGTCGGCGAGGAAGGCATGACAGGCTGGGTTAGCGCTGCGCAGCCGGTGGAGCGTCGCGTGGATGTCGAAAGGCGCTGTCCGTCTCCAGTCGAAGGCGCGGGTGAGGACGATTTTCTCGAAGGCACCCTCGCGGATCAACTCGGTGGCGCGTCGCACCGCCGAGGGGTACCACGACCCGCCGACCTCCGAGAGCACTGGCGGCTCGTGCGACTCGCTGCCGGAACGTCCGGCGCGGTAGGTGAAGCGCTGGAAGAGCTCGGCGCGCTCGGCGAGCCGTTGCGCTGCGCCCGGCGAGGCAGGCTCGACTAGGGTTACCTCGGTGCGACCGCCCTGTGTGAGAACCTGCCAGGCAGGGAGGAATAGGCGGGACGTCTGCGTCGACTCCGCGACACCAGGGTGAAAGGGGAAGCGTGCACAGATACGCGGCGCTCGTCCAACCGATGCGACCTTGGCCGACATCGCAGTGAGCCAATGGTCTGCATCGGCGAAGCGCGAGGCCCCGCATCCCTGCCAAGCGTCAACTGGCGTTCCCGCTGCGAAGGCGACCCCGCGACTGGGTGTCTCGAGGTAGGCCCTCGGACCCTTCTCGTCGAGCGTCTCGAGCACCGCGAGCGCGTCGAGCGGAGTCACCTCGATGGTCAGGGAGAGGTAGCCTGTGCCCGCTCGCGAGGATTCAGCCGAGCGCAGCTCGTTGTGCAGGGCCTCGGCTTGCTCGAGGGTCATCAGTATCCGAGTCTAGGACTTAATCTGAATCCTGCAAACGCCGCATCAGGATGCGGGCGCCGCGGGGGGCTCGATCGGGGGGAAAAGGATGTCCTGGGCTGCGAGTTTCGACCCCTTGGCAGCCTCGGACCAGGTGAGAGCACCCTCGAACGTCGTCGCGGCAGGCAAGCCGAGGTCCCCGAGCAGGCGGGCCGAGATGGTCGGCATGACCGGGGCCAGCGCGGTGGCGGCGAGTCGCAGTCCCTCGGCGATGTGAGCGAGGCAGCTCTCGAGCCGGGCGCGATCCGCGGCATCGGCGGATTTGCCCAGCTTCCAGGGCGCACGACCCTCGATGTAGGCATTGAGGGCGCGGATGAAAATCCAAAGCTCCTCGAGCGACTCCTTCAGCTGGTAATCTTCACTCAGCGCCAAGTATTTCGTCGCTGTGGTGGACCAGAGGGCACGCAGGGCCCTCTCGGGTTCCTCATCGGAGCCTGCTGCCGGCACAACACCGCCCGCGTAGCGGCCGGTCATGTTCAGCAGCCGGTTGAGCAGGTTGCCCAGGTCGTTGCCGAGGTCGGTTCGGTAGCGCAGGTTGAATTGGTCGACCGTGAACTCGCTATCCTGTCCCACGGTCATCTCGCGGATCAGGAAGTACCGGAAAGCGTCAGCCCCGTGCCGCCTCGCTAGGTCGAGGGTGTCGCTCGCGTTACCCGAGCTCTTGGAGGCCTTGGCTCCCGCGATGTTCCACCAGCCGTGCACCAGCAGTTTGCGCGGGGGCTCGAGACCCAGTGCTTTCAGCATGCATGGCCAGTAGACCGCGTGAGGTGGCACGAGGATGTCCTTGCCGATGATATGCAGGTCAGCGGGCCAGCGCCCCTTGTCGGCCACCGCGGAGTAGTAGTTGGTCAGGGCATCGAACCAGACGTAGGTCACGTAGTCCTTGTCGAAAGGCAGCTCGATTCCCCAGCTCAGCCGGGATTTCGGACGTGAGATGCAGAGGTCGTTGACCGGGTCCTTGAGAAACTCGACCACCTGGTTCTGTCGGAAACGCGGGTGGATGAAGTCCGGGTGCGACTTGAGGTGCTCGACGAGCCAGGGTTGGAACTGGGTCAGGCGGAAGAAGTAGTTCGCCTCGGTGATTTGCGTGACTTCCCCGTAGATCGCCGGCCAGGTGCCGTCGGGAAGGCGCTCCTTCTCGAGCAGGAACTGCTCCTGCCGCACCGAGTAATGTCCGGTGTACTCGGCTCGGTAGATGAGACCGGCATCGAAGAGTTGCTGGAGCAGGCGCTGCACGACGGCCTTGTGGCGGACCTCGGTGGTGCGGATGTAGTCGTCGTTGGAGATACCGAGCAAGGACAGCATCTCGCGGAAGAGCACCGCCACGCCGTCACAGTGGGCCTGGGGATCCTGTTTCGCTCGCTCGGCGGTCTGCTGGACCTTTTGACCGTGCTCGTCGAGTCCGGTCAGGAAGTGCACGTCCTTGCCACGCAGTCGCTGGTGACGGGCGATGACATCGGCGAGGACCTTCTCGTAGGCATGCCCGAGATGCGGCGCGCCGTTGGCGTAGTCGATCGCGGTTGTCAGGTAGAAGCGTGATTTCGCCATGTCCAATCGCACCGTGGGGGATTTTCCTCCCGCGTGCAAGAAGGGGTTGGGCGGTCAGGCCCTCGCCACCTGGGGTTGGTAGGCAATCTCGAACGCGTAGTTCTGGCCGGCACGGAGGGGCATCGGGTGGTCGCGTTCGAGGACCTGGTAGTAATGGATCTTGCCCCAGCAGGTCCGGTGACGCGGGTCCTCCGAGACGGTCTCGATCTCGCCCCAGGCGCAGTGGAAGTCGTCGCGCACGAGCTCGCAGCGATGGTACTCGCCGCCGAGCTGGAGCGCGCCGTGCGGATTGAGCCGGCTGTGCGGCATGGCAATCGGGATGACAAGCCGCACGTGCTCGAGATTGGCCGCGGCGCGCATCTGCAGCAGGAATCGACCGATCATCCGCCCGCCGGCGAACTCCCAGTCGACCTTGAAGCCGCCCAGGTTGGGAATGATCCGCTCCTGGGTGTCGATGAGGTCGGGTTGCTCGTAGCGGAAGTTGAAGGCGCCGCGGTTGCCCATCGCGACCTGCACATTCTTTCCGTAGAAGGAAGGGGTGATGATGCGCCCGCCGATGGTGAGGGCGGGGATGAAGGGCGAGACGTTGGCGTTGACCGGCCAGTCCATCACGCCCGGCATGTGCGGGAAGGCGAGCGTGTCGGCGAGACCTCGCCCGCCGCCGGAGACAAGCGGTAGCTGCGCGAAGAGGCCGCTCTCGGGGTCGCTGTAGACACACAGTCCCTGCTCCTTGCGTCCACGGTCGAAGAGGAAGTACCGGCAGCTGGACTTCGAGCCTGCGGTGGGCACGGAGGGCAGGGCGCCGCCGACCGTCTTGGCGAGCCTCGACCATTGGCAGAGATAGCGCGCGGCATCGAAGTTCGCCATGCGCGTGGTGTGGCCGGGGATGGTGTCGCGCTCGCCGTCGCGGATGATGAGCACGCCGTGCTCCAGATCGACGTAGGTGCCGAAGAAGCAGGTGAAGAGACGGCGCACGAGGTCGCGCGCCTGCGGTTCCTTGTCGGCGGGCACCCACTTGTCGCGCAGCGCCTGGAGCAGCACGGAGATGGGATGCATCTGCCCGTAGGCGCCGATGCCCCGACCATACGACCAGCCCATGCCATCGTCGCGGGTCGACTCGAGCAGGATGCGAACGTACTTCTCCGCGTGTGTTCGCAACTTGGGGAGCTTGGCGTCGCGGACTGCGACCGAGGTGTGGAGTTGGAGTGCCTGGCGGCTGAAGATGAGCGCGACGAGACCGTACAGATCGTAGCAACCTCCGAGCGCTTCCGGATGGCCGGTCTTGGGTGCATCATCGAAGAAGCCGCCGGTGGAGTTGGCGGCGATGGCCTCGACCATGCGGTCGACCAGCGCAGGCGTGTCGTCCTTCTCGGTCATTCCGAGCGAGAAACGGCAGACGGCCTTGGCGATGTCGAACGCCTGGAAGTGGTTATCGTGCGTGGCGGTGTGGGCGAGTCGCTCCGCGATGAGCTTTCGGGTGGGCGCATCGAGCCTCTCCCAAACTGGATTGCGGTCCTTCGACGTGCCGAAGGACAGCAGCCCGAGGCAGGCGTAGGCCAAACCGTTATCCGAGCCCTCGCGGATGCGCAACTGGGCGCTGATACAGCGGACAACAAGCTCAATCAGGTCGGTCTTGCCCAGGCTGGTCTCGTTGGTCGCCCGATAATATTCACCGATGGCCAGCGCGACATGTCCGGGCTCATCGGCGCGCATGGTCTCCCCCTCGGCTGGCGTCACGGTTCCGTCGGCCGCGACCATCGGGAGGTTCTGCAGGAGCAGGGACTTCGCCAGGTCGAGGCACTGATTCGCGTAATTTAACATCCGGAAGCCGCACGGTTGCCGCCCCCCCTGCCCGATGTCAACAACTGCGGGTAAAAAAAGTGTAGAATCTGCCCGACCCGCCGTAAAACACGAGGGTCCCTGTCCCGTCAGCCCTCGCGCCGAGACGGTGCGTCCTGTCCCGGCCTGCTGCTCTCCGGCTTTGACGGCTCAGGGCTCCTGCTCGAACACCACCTCCACCTCCGCCTCGGAGAGGAGACGGTGCAGGTGGATGTCGCGGCGGATGGGCCACCAACGGTAAAGGTGGATTTCAATCGGTCGCCACATGCCGACCCAACCGCAGATGGTCAGTCCCTCGCGCACGAATGTCGCCCAGCTGGCTTCGGAGTTCTTGAGCAGACTGGCGAGGGCCAAGGTGGCAGCTAGGAATCCTAGCCCGATGAAGAGCGCGCTGCGGCCCTCGCGGAGCATCTTGCGCAGATCACGCCCGAATTGCTCGGCTCGGTAGGCGAAGTAGTGGCGGATGGAGTCGCGCACGAAACGCGCGACCTCGGGGTTGGCTGGCTCGCGCAGTACGATCCGCAGGCGGAACGGATGGTCCTCGTGCACCTCGCGGGCCCAACTGACGATGAATTCCTCGGCGTCGTGGTCCAAGTCGCGCTCGTGGAACGGCGACGGGTCCATCGAGTTGAAGAGCTGACTCGCCTGGTTTAGGCGAAGCTCGATGAGACCTGGCGGCCGGACGATCATCCCAGTAGTATGGCAGGATGGTGACTGGCTCCGAGTTTTAAAGACACGGGCGGTCTTGACCCCTTATTTCCTTGCTAGCCCCGAGGCGGTCTCATCTAAAGTCGACCCTCACTGGTTCGGGGCGTAGCGCAGTCTGGCTAGCGCGCTTGTTTCGGGTACAAGAGGTCGGAGGTTCGAATCCTCTCGCCCCGACACCAGTGGATTGGCGCTCGCCGGGCTTACTTTAGGATAATCTCACCCCGGCTGTCATTGCCGCCGGCACCCTTGGCACTGATGCGGAGGCTGAGCTGGCCGCTGGTCCCCTTGGGTAGGCTGACTCGGTAGTCGGGATTCTTGGGGTGTGTGCCGGTGAAGCCCTCGTGGCGGTCAGTTGCGACCACCTTGCCGTCGGCCAGCAGTTCCACCGAGACGATGTCCAGTCCGTGCTCTCCCGAGCGATACTGGAAGGTGACGGTCAGCGGTTTGCCCGATCGGAGGGAATCGGCCGCGGCCGGCGAGAGCACGCTCACCCAAGGTTTGCCTGCCGAGAGGAACTCGGGCGACCACGAGAGGGTCGCCGGGGGCGCCACTCGGCGGTGGTTGAGGCCGAGCGCGGTCAGACGTGCCCCGTGCTCGGAGAGGCGCAACATGAACCCGGCGGTGTCAGATCGCCGCTCGGGTGAGGTCCAGGTCAGCTCGGCCAACGCGCAGAGACGGGGATACGCCTGGTATTCGACGTCGTCAGTGCGCGGCATCAGCTCGGTCCACAGCTGGCACTGGGCCCCCAGCACGTTGGCGCGGCCGGTTTCGGTGAGCCCAGCGGGGAAGAGGTTGTAGCGGTGAATGCTCTCCGCGGTGGTGGGGCCGGCGTAGAGTGCGCTTGGCTCGCCGGGTGTGCCGACTTGGTAGGAGTCGAGGTAGAAGGGGCCGACGGACGTGTAGACGACGCCGTAGCCGGCGTTGGCCGAAGCGATGGCGTTCGCGGTACTCAACCATGGCATGATGACGGATCCCTTGGCCAGTCGCGTCAGGTTGCCGTGATGCATGATCTCCTCCCAGCCCACGGGAACACGCCCTCGCTTTCCGATATGCGCCGACATCTCATTGAAAAGCCAGGCCTGGAGTGCGTCCTCGGGTGACTGCGCGCCGCCGCGCAGGCCGAGCTCGTCGATCTTGCGCTGGGTGTAGGCGTCCGACTTCCACTGCTGCTTGGGCGCCTCGTCGCCGCCGAAGTGAATCCACTTACCAGGGAAAAGCTCCATGGTCTCATCAAGTACGTCCTTGAGGAAGGTGATGGCCTTGGGGTGAACGCCGATCAGGTCCGTCGTGATGTTGCTCACCACCGTCGGCGGCTTACCCGTCGTGCTGATCTCAGGGTAGGCCATCATCGCCGCCATGGCGTGCCCGGGGAACTCGATCTCAGGCACGATGACGATGTGGAGCTTGGCGGCATGGGCGACAATCTCGCGCACATCCTCCTTGGTGTAGAAACCCCCGCCGTGCAAGTGACCGTAGCGGTACTTGGCCCGGAAGGTGGGATTGGTCGGGATTTCCTCCGGATAGTACGCCGGGTAGTCCTCCGAGACCTGGGTCAGGCGCGGGTACTTCTTGATCTCGAGCCGCCAGCCCTCGCTGTCGACCAAGTGCCAGTGGAAGCGGTTGAGCTTCTGCGCTGCCATGGCATCGAGAAACTTCAGAATGAAGGCCTTCGGCTGGAAGTGACGTGAGCTGTCGAGATGGACGCCGCGCCACGAGCAGGTGGGGGCATCCTCGACGCGCAGGCAAGGCGCCGACCAGTCGGCTTTGGGAGCCAATTCACGACCGAGGGCCGCGGCCGGCAAGGCCTGGAGGAAGGTCTGCACTCCGTAGAAGACTCCCGCGGGAGATCCGCCGCGGATTGAGACCGAGGATGCGGTGATCGACAGGGTGTAGCCTTCCGCTGCAAGCTTGGTGTCGATGCCGAGGCTGATGTTGCCCGCGGCCGTCATTGGCAGCGGCAGGCCGCTGCTGCGCCTGAGGCGGCTGGCGAGATGTTCCGCCTCGTTGGTGAGTTCCGCAGATGCTTGGATGGCTGTGGCGGCGTCGAGACGGAATCGACCCTCGGATAACTCGACCTTGGCCGGTAGTGGCACGAAGGCGGGAGTCTCGCCGCCGCAGAGCGAGCTGATTAGCAACAGCAGGGCGAGGGCATGTTTCATCATGCCGGAGAATCCCCCGAAAGGTCGGCGGAGGGCAATCTTGATTCGTTCGGAGACTCAGCCCTTCAGCGCCTGGCTGATACCCAGGAGGATGCCGAAGCCGAACAGCAAGGCGACCAGACACATGACGACAATTAGGTAGATGCCGATGTATTTCCAGATTCGGCGCTGGGCATCGATGGCCTCGACGATGTCGGCGGTGTCGGAGCCGAGGTTGCGGATGTGACGGGCGGCGCGCAGGAAGAGGATGGCGGGGTAGACGTAGAGCAGGGAGCCCCCGGCATAGAGGAAGCTGGCCAAGACCATCTTGCCCGGGCTGAGGTCGGGGTCGGTGGAGTTATTGGCCGCTGCGACCAGCAGCAAAATGCCCGCGAGCAGTAGCAGCATGGCGGCACCGATCCAGGACATGATGCCGAGGAAACGCAGCCAGGGCTGCGCCCCGCGGAGTTTCTCGATGATGGCCTGGGTTCCGGTGGGGTTGTTAGAGTATTCCATGGGGTTGGAACTGAAACTGGTGTCGGGTCGGGCCTTTGGCAAGCCGCTGGTAAAGCCGGATCGTGGTTCAACCGGAGCCTTGCGCCTTGCCGTCGGACTGCAGGGTGAGCTTCAGGCGGGCGCCATCTCTGCCGACAATGACAACATCGATCTCCGTCGCGGTATGCATACGGCGCACAGACGTGATACCCTCGGCACGCGCATAGCCGTGGGTGCGCACGAAGCGCACCATCTCCTCGCCGTTGAGAACGAGCACCCGGTCGCCGAGGATCGATCGACCGTCGGCTTGTCCAAAGGTCAACGACTCGCTGCCACTCCCTAGGTTCACGTCCAGCCTTGCCCATGCGAGAACCTGCTCGCCAGACGGCCCGGCAACGGGTGTCTCCACGTTGCATCCTGTCAGCAGGAGCATTAGGAGAACTGAACGCATATGGCTCGAGGTCTCGATTGCGCTTCTCAGCTGCCGAGCGTCTCGAGGTAGAGTCGGCGGAACGTGGCAGTCTCGATTGTCTGCAGCTTCGTGGTGGGCGGCGGCGGGACATCGACCTGGTCTAGACCGAGAAAGTCAAGGACTCGACGGCAGGTGCCGCCGTGATCGGCCACGAGGTCCTCGTAGAAGACCTCGATGCAGGGTGCGCCGCGTGCTCGCAGGTAGGCTCGCCAGTCGGCTTCCTCGGCAAAGAGCCGTGCGATGTGCGCGCTGATCGAGGCGGCATCGAAGGCCGGCTCGGTCTTCGTCTCGCGTAGGGCTAGCTGGTCGGAGTGGTAGACTTTGGTGTGGTTGGCGATATGCAGGCTGATGGCCTGGGAAAGCTTGTCCCGGCGATTGATCAGGATGAAGCGGTCATGCGCGCCGACGGCCAACCTCGCCACATCGGTCACGGGCTGCTTGCCGCTGGCAGCGAGGTAGCGAACCTGCGCCCAATGCAGCTTGAGGCCGAAGACGCCGTTCGCCGTTGTTCGACGGCTTTCGATGTCAGCGAGGTACTGCGCGAGTTTGACCGGTTGGCCTCTGTGGAGGCGTACCCAGCCGCCGATGAAGGCTGGGTTAAGGTATTCCATCGGTACGCCAGCTAGACCAGTTGCCTCGAGAGTCCGGCTGAGTAGTGTCGACCCGCTGCGGGGTGTGCTGGCGATGCAGTAGCGCAGGCTGGGTGCCCTTGCCCCGCCGCGTGCGTCGTGCTCCGCCGACATCATCCGCTCGTAATAGGCATCGCGCGCTGGGTTGGCGGAGGGTGTCATCGGCGAGATCACACCTTGTGCCGCCCGGGAGACTGTGTCAACCGACCGCCTACTCGGGGAAGGTGCAGCCGGCAGTCGGCTTTACCGGCGCATCCTCGGTCGAGACGGATTTAGCAGGTATCCTCAGCAAGGCGGCGAGTTGCGCATTCAGGTCTTTCAACGAGTCTGCACTGTAGCGAGGGTAGACCCTTGCGGTTTTTCCGGTGCGGCTAATCAGGACCGTGTGCACGCTACGTTCAACTTTGTAGGAACGGACGACATCGCACCAAGGGTCCGCAAGCACGACAAAACCGACCCCCGCACGCGCCTTCCATCGTTTCGCATCGTTGGCTTGCGCATTGATGACGCCGATCACCGCCACGGATTGCCCGTAGGCATCCTGCAATCGTTGGATGTGAACGGCGGCTAGCTGTGAGCAAGGGCAGTTGACCTCGATGAAGTGAAGAATCACCGGTTTGGTCGCAAGCAGCTTATGCAGCGACAGCACTCGCCCCTCGCAGTCGACCCCGCTGAAATCAGGTGCGGCCTGGTCACCATCGGAAAGCGGGCCGGACGACTGACCGCAGCCCACCGCCAGAATGGCAAGGAGCACGTAGGTGAATAGAGCGCGATGCATATGCCTGGTCTGGACGGACGTGATTTAGGCAAGCACACCCTGCACAACCGATCCGGCGATGTCGGTCAGGCGGTAATGTCGCCCCTGGAACTTGAAGGTCAGGCGCTCGTGGTCGACACCCATCAGGTGCAGCATGGTCGCATGCAGGTCGTGCACATGCACGGGATTGGCGGCGATGTTGTAGCCGAACTCATCGGTCCTGCCATGGACATGCCCGGCCTTCACGCCACCACCCGCCATCCAGATACTGAAGCAGCGAGGGTGATGGTCGCGTCCATAGTCATCCTTGGTCATTTGCCCCTGGCAGTACGCGGTGCGCCCGAACTCACCGCCCCAGATGACGAGGGTGTCGTCAAGTAGCCCGCGCTGCCTGAGGTCGGCGATGAGCCCAGCTGATCCTTGGTCGGTCTGGGCGCATTGCCTGCGGATGCCACCTGGCAGGTTGCCGTGCTGGTCCCACCCTTGGTGGAAAAGTTGGACGAAGCGCACGCCGCGCTCAATCAGCCGACGTGCTTGGAGGCAGTTCGCCGCGAACGAACCAGGCACACGTGCCTGCGGTCCGTAGAGGTCGAGTGTCGCCTGTGTCTCTCCGGAGAGATCGGTGACCTCGGGGACGCTGGTCTGCATGCGGTAGGCCATCTCGGCCTGTGCAATCCTCGCGTCGGTCTCGGGATCCGGGTGGTGTCGCTGCGAGTCGGTCGCGAGTTGTCCGAGCGCGTCCAGCATGGAACGCCGAGCGTGCGGTGAGACACCCTCGGGATTGGTCAGGTATAGCACCGGCTCCTTGCCGGACCGGAACTGCACGCCCTGGTGCTCGCTGGGCAGGAAACCGCTGCCCCACAGTCGCGAGTACAGGGGCTGGTCGCGGGTGGCGTCGCGCGAGACGAGCACCACGAATGCCGGTAGGTTCTGGTTCAAGCTACCCAGGCCGTAGGATGCCCAGGCACCCATCGAGGGTCGGCCCGCAATCTGGCTCCCGGTGGCGAAGAAGGTGATGGCGGGGTCGTGGTTGATCGCCTCGGTGTGCATCGAGCGCACAATGCAGAGCTCATCAGCCACCTTGGCGGTGTGCGGAAGCAGTTCGCTCAGCTCGATGCCGGATCGACCATGACGCGCGAAGGCCGCGAAGGAGCCCGCGATGGGGAGCTTGGATTGGTTGCCGCTCATGCCTGTCAGGCGCTGTCCAGCGCGAACGGTCTCGGGCAAGTCCTGTCCATGGCGCTCACGGAGCAGCGGCTTCGGGTCGAGTGTCTCGAACTGCGAGGGTCCTCCGGCCTGGAAAAGGTAGATGACGCGCTTGGCCTTCGCCGCGTGGTGCGGCAGGCCGGGCAGTCCGCCGACGACGCCGGGAGTGAGGGGTGCTCCCGCTGCGGCCAGCGGCGTCCCAAGGATCTGCCGCAGTGCCAGCGAGCCAAGGCCGAGCGCGGACATCCCGAGGAAGTGCCGCCGTGTCACGGACATCAGCTCGTCATAACTTGCGGGTCGGATGGGGTTCATGCTCAGCGGGATACAAGGGTTGGCTCAGAGGCAAGGAGGGTGGAGCAGACGAGCGTGAGCGCCGCGAGCTCCGCATCGGGTTGCCCGCAGACCTTGCGCGCATCCTCGGGCGATCGTGCGTAGGCTGACTGTTGCTCCGCTTGCAGCCGCAGTAACGCGCTGACCTCGTTCTCGGTGGGCGCGCGTGAGGCAAGCAGTCGGAAGGCCCGGATGACACGTGTCCGTGCGTCCGTTGCTTCCCGCTGTGCGCGACGCGCCAGCGCCTGGGCGCATTCGAAGTAAACTGGGTCATTTAACAGCGCGAGGGTCTGCAAGGGCGTGTTGGTGTTAAGCCTCCGCACTTGGCAGACCTCGCGGCTACCGGCATCAAATACCTGCTGGTTCGGAGGTGGCACCGTGCGTTTGCGGTAGGTGTAGACGCTACGACGGTGGGCGTTGGGCCCAGTGTCTGGGGCGTACTCCCCGGCTGTGCTACCCGCCTCGCCATACAGTCCAGGGGGTTGCCAGGGCTTGGCGCTAGGCCCCCCGAACCTCTCCACAAGAAGGCCGGAGGCGAGGAGCGCCTGGTCGCGTAGCATCTCCGCCGTGAGTCGTTGCGAGGGGCCCCGTGCGAGCAGCAGGTTGGACGGGTCGCGTGCGACCAGCGCGGTGGTTGCGGCCGAAGATTGGCGGAACGTCGCGCTGAGGACGAGCCGCCGCAGCAGCGCTTTGGTGTTCCAGTCTGCGCTGTAAGATCTCGCCAGATGATCAAGCAGATCAGGGTTGCTCGGCGCATCCCCCTGCACCCCGAAGTTCTCGGGTGTCGCCACCAGGGCCTGTCCGAAGACCTGCATCCAGAGCCGATTGACCGCCACGCGCGCGGCCAGGGGGTTCTGCGGTGAGGTCAACCATCGCGCCAGTCCCAGCCGGTCGCGGGGAAACTCGGATGCGAACGGCAAGACCGCCTCGACCGCCCCTGGCTCAATTTGGCGGGCAAGGTCAGGCTGATCGTAGGCACCCCGAACCAACACGTGCGTCGGACGCACATGGCCATTGCGAGCCATCGTCGGGATGGCGGGGATGTTGTCGAGCAGGGCAGCCTCTGCCCTGAGTGCGCCGCGCAGCGCCTCGCGCGCGGCGATGAAACGCTGCGAGCGACGCAAGCCATGCTCCCTCAGGTCGGCAGGAGATGGCTCGATGCCGGCCAGCCTGGCGACCTCGGCGGAGGTGAGCTCGTCACGCCAAGCCCGCACCTCGTCCATCAGCCCGCCGCGGAAACCGCTGTCACGCGATCGTGAGCCGAGCTCGAGCGTGGCCGTGCCGACCGGTCCGGTCAGGTGATCGCGCCTGACCGCGCAATCCATCCTCCGGCCGTCCGCATAGACCTTCAGGCCACTGGCTTGCCCGAGGCCGTCGTAACTCACGGTGAGCTGAACCCACTGGCCGACAGGCAGTGGTTCCAGTGTGCGCACCGAGATGGCCGACCCTGGCCACTGCTGGATGCATGACCAGGTGACATGGGCGTCATCCAGCATCAACTCCAGGCCGGTGGCGTCAGCGTCGTTCGTGTAGAAGCCACTGGCATGGAGCAGGGCGGCCCGCTGGTTGCGCTCGCCGAGGCGTAGCCAGGCGGAGAAGGTAAAGGGGTGGTGGCGCGTGAGTCCGGAGAGCCCGTCGAGCCAGAGACCGCCGTCCCCATCGAAAGTCATCGCCTGGCCTGTCTTGCCTGGCGCCAGCGCGACCTTGCCGAGTTGGTCCGCGCGATGGCGATCTGTCGTGGCCGGCTTGCCGCCGGCTGCGTGGTTCGGGGTCGCGCCCTTCTCGAGCTGGTCCAGTGGGTAATGGGCTGCAGGGGTGGGAGTCGTAACGTTGCCTGCGGGGGGTTCCACTGAGCCAGCCGCTGCCTCGTAGTCTCGACGAGACTGCGCGGTTGCGGTCGCCAGCTGGGTAGCCCTGGCATCCTGTTCCGGTGTGGTCAGGCGAAGCACGGGAACCGGGGTGGCGCCGTGGTAGGGCAGGAGCCCATTCTCGTCGATGTCCGAGAACATCGCGGCGAGCGCGTAGAAGTCACGCGTCGGTATGGGGTCGTATTTGTGATCGTGGCAGCGTGCGCACTCGAGCGTCAGTCCGGTGAAGGCGAAGCCGAAGGTGACGACCCGGTCGGATATGGACTCCTTGCGCATCTCCTCGGCGATTGAACCGCCCTCGAACGTGACGCGGTGCAGGCGATTGAAGGTGGTGGCGAGACGTTGCTCGCGAGTGGCGTCGGGCAGGAGATCGCCCGCCAGCTGCCAGGTCACAAATTGGTCGTAGGGTAGGTTGCGGTCCAGTGCGCTGAGCAGCCAGTCACGCCATGGCCAGAGATGCATGTGGGGGTCGCCGGAGTAGCCTGCGGTGTCGGCGTAGCGCGCGAGGTCCAGCCACGCCACGGCGAGGTGCTCGGCATGCCGCTTGGATGCGAGCATCGCGTCGACCCTGCGCTCGTAGGCATCGGGCGAGGTGTCGGCGACGAAGGCATCGACCTCCTCCGGTGTCGGTTGCAGCCCGGTGAGCGCGAGAGAGACGCGACGGAGGAGGGTCGGTCGGTCTGCCTCAGGCGAGGGACGCAACCCTGCCTGCTCGATGCGAGCGAGGACGTGACGGTCGAGCGGGTCGCGCACCCAGCCCGAGTCCTTAACCACCGGGGCAGATGGCATGGCTGGTGGCACGAAAGCCCAGTGCGGCTGGTAAACCGCGCCTTCGGACACCCAGCGACGCAGCATCTCGCGCTGCGCGGGCGTCAGCGGTCGTTTGAACTCGGGCGGTGGCATCACTTCCTCGGGGTCGGTCTGGTTGATGCGCTCTATCAAGGCACTGGCGTCCAGGTCGCCTGGCACGATGGCCCGCATACCGCTCTCGAGCTTGGCACGCGCTCCCTCCGGTGTGTCGAGGCGTAGCCCCGCCTTGCGACCCTTGGATGCGTCAGCCCCGTGACATGCGTAGCAGTGGTCGGAAAGAATCGGCCGGATGTCCCGGTTGAAATCGACCGTGGTGCTAGCGACTGGGACAGTGGCGTCTCGTTGTGCTGAGAACCAGATTAGACCGGCGGCCACGAAGGCGGTCGCCATGATCCATGTGCTCGGCTTAGCCATGAGCTAGCGCGCGGGCATTGACCAACCTTCGGGAAGGACGATGTCGTCAAGACGGGCGTTGGGTACCACGTCCAACCGGACCAGCTTGCCGCCAGCGATCTCGCCGGTGATGAGTGTCTCCCCCGGGGCGCGGAGTCTAAAGACGACATCCCAGTCGCGCGGCCAGGCCGGCAGGAGGTAAATCCGACCCTTGGCCGAGGGCTCGGCGGCAAGCAGCATCTCTTGGAGCGCCACCATGCCGCTTCCGCCCCAGTTGTGATCCGGAACCCAGTCGTGCCCTGGACCGAAGAAGGCGGGGAAGCGGCACGGTGAGGCGGCGTCGGAGAACTTGGCGAGGGCTCGCTTCCTGGCCTCCTCGGTCATTCCCAGGGCGGCGGCATTGACCCACGTCGGCTGCCAAGAGAAGTCGAGTTTGTGGCAGACGGCCTGTCGGTTGTTGCCGCGCGGCTCGTCAAGGAGGTTCCAGGTCGCGCGCGCGAGGGTCAGCGTCGCCGGCTTGGTCACGCCGACGAGACGATAAGGCCACGCCGCATAAAGCTCAGGCAGTTCCCAGCCGTTCATGAGTTTCTGCCAACTCTTGGCGGGGCTGAGCACGGTGAGCCCCTTGCGCTCGGCGGTGGGTAGCTCGGGCAACCTGCCCCGGAGCGATTCGACGAACTCGCGATCGGCCTTCTCCAGCACATCGAGCTGGAGCAGCACCTGGGTCAATGCGCGTAGGGCTGCCACCGTTTCGATCGGGTTCGTGGCTCCGGCGGTCAACTCCAAGCCGTTGGCCGGATGAATCACCAGCCTGCCGTCAGGGCCGAGTTCCTTGCCAGTTCGCTCCAGGCACTGGGCGCGGTAGAAGCTCTCAAAGAACCGAAGCTGTGCGAGGATCCACGGCAGGTGGGGCCTGAGGTTACGTCCGTTGACCAGGTGGTTCTGCGCCGCAATCCACGCATGCTCCAGCCCCATCGAGAAGTGATAGGTGAGGTGCTCGAGGTTGCAGGTTCCGCGCGCGTTGCCTTGGTCGTAGATGTGTCCGGCCAGCGAGAGGTATTCGTGGTAGACCGCGCCGGAGGCCTTCAGGTTGGAGGCGCGGGCCTGCGCAATCGGTAGTCGGTCACGGTAGAAGTTCAGCGAGGGTGCAATCAGGTCTGGATCCCCGGCGGCGACGCCGGGCCAACCGATCCAGCGCTGGTTCTGCGCCATGAACATGTGGTCCCAACGCCGGTAATCGGGGTCGCCGCCCTTGGGTAGGGAAACCTCGGCGTTGTTCAGTCTTGCCGGTATGCGGTCCGAGTACGGCTCGACGGTGAAGATGCCACCGTTGAACTTGAGAGGAATCTCGCCATCCTGGTTGCAGGCCAGCATGTAGCGGAAGAGCTGGTAGTTACGTCCGACTTGGAATGCCGGCTCGCTCGCCTTGGACCCGGGCTGCACGAAGACATAACTGCGTCGCCAGAATTCCTCCCAACGTTGATCGGCAGCCGCGCGCACCGCCTGCAGCGCGTCCGGTTCCAGCAGCAGCTTGGAGCGCTCGACCCATGCCGAGGGTTGGATGCGTTGTCCTGCGCCGAGTGTGATGGTGATGAGGTGCTGGTTCGACTCCTGGGTCTGTCCAGGCCACTCGAAGCCGCTCCAGCTGGCCCTTGCCGCCCTTGGCTTGCCCCAGTTGACACCTCCGCGGGCATCGATGGCGCAGCCATAGACGCGTCCCAAGGCTGGATTCATTCTGAGGCGTTCGGGGACATTCTGCTCACTCGCCAGCCTACCGGCTAGCGTGTTGCTTCGATTGCGGTGCGTCGCAAGCAATACCCCGTCGATGAGTTCGACGGTGTCCTCTGGCATCGCCGCTGGTTTCGCACGCCAACTCCCGTAGGCGACCTCGAGCCGGATTGGCTTCGATGTCTTGGCGTCGATGACGAGGGTCTCGCCGCAGAACTGAAGGCGGTAGGCGAGGGTGGTGCCGTCCTGTGCCGTCAATTCGACCCGGATGGTTCCCTTGGCCAAATCGAGCTCCTGCCGGAAGGCGCGCGGCTTGGCGAAGTCCGCGCCCGGCGTCGCCAGGGTGAGGGCGCCGATTTTGCGCAGGATATCGTCCGCGTCGAAGGCGCCGCTGTGCGCCAGATAGAGCCGAAGTGCACCCTCCGAGAACCAGACGTTGGCGCCAGCGCCTCGCCAGCCGGAGAGAGGCATGCTGTCAAAGGCATCGCGCGAGGGGGTGTCCCAGGAAACGCCGCACTTGGCGAGCAGGGCCTCCGGCGACTCAGCGGCCAGGACGGGTGGTGCCCAAAGCGTCAGGCAGAGCAGCGCGATTGGGCGCAGCAGTTGGGGCATGGTCTTTAGACCGTCTGCAAACACTGGGGTTCCAAGCAGGGTTGAGGATTGGGGTCGGATGTTCTTACGTCACTGCCTGTTGCCATCCCTGCGTCGCAGCTCGTCGCGGAGCTCGCGGATATCCGCGCGCAGCTCGCGCAATTCCTCCCGGTAGGCATCATGGTCTTTCTGCTCTTGGGGGCGTATGACCTTGGAGGTGATGAGCGCTGACATCCCGCCGAAAAGCGCGATCCCGACGAACATCAGGACACCACCGATGAACCGACCCTCATGAGTCACGGGGTAGACATCTCCGTAGCCGACGGTCGTCACTGTGCTCAGTGCCCACCAAAGGGCATCGCCGTGGTCGCGGATGTGCGAGCCTTGCGCGTTTTGCTCGACCTCGAGCACGAGGTTCACGCAGAAGATGACCAGCAACGACGCGATGCCCGGCAGGGCGAGGAGCTTCTCGTTGAGGGACGTCCCATCGGTGACCACCTGCAGGCGTCGCAGGGCGCGGATAACGCGGATGACGCGATAGATGCGGGCGGCTTGGAAGACGCGGAAGGCCGGGTCGAGCGGCAGGCTGGCGAGCACGTCCAGCCAACCCCACCGCCAGTAGCGCGCGCCCCATCCTTGGCGGCGCCACCTGACCAAGATGTCGACCAGGAAGATGCCGCAGGCGACGTGGTCGACCAATAGCAAGCCACGGAGTGTCTCGGGCGAGAGAGTCAGGAATGTCTCAAGCAGGATGAGTGCGAGCGACAGGCAGGCCACGACCAGAACCATCCAGTCCCAGGGGTTCAGTTGCTCGCGTCCCTCGGGCGGTTGAGCGCTCATGGCTACAGATTGGACCGGACCATCCTGGTTGTTAAGGTCAAATCAACGGTTGGCTTCCCGCTTGCGCTCGTCGGCTGGCTGGTTGCTCTCATGGATGTGAAAGCCGACAATGCACTCTACCGTAGCCTGCGCGCCAAGGCCTGCCCGGCGCTCTGGTCTGAGGATGTCGCCGCGTTCGACCGCCTGGTCGAGCCGGAGCGCACGCGAAGCGTCGGTGTCATCCGCGCCGTCGGCGTCGCCTTCGCGGAGCGTGGCACGACCGAGGAGAAGGCGCGGGCGGTCGCCTGGCTGAACGGCCTGCTTGGTGATCCGTCGGAGAAGGTAAGGCGCTACGCGATGGCCGCCTTGCCAAAGCTTGGCGACGACGCGCAGGCCGAGGCTCGTTTGCTTGGTATCCTCGCCGCCCCCGCCGGCGAGCGCGAGAGGCAGAAGGCGGCGGAGGCCCTTGAGAAGATCGGCGGCGAGGCCACGCTGCAGGCGGCACTGAGGGACCCCTCGGCTGTCCCTGTCGCACCTGACCGCGTCGCGGCACGGGCCGCGCGGCAGTCGGCCCCGGGGGACATCCAGCTCGATCGCGCGCTCTCGCGTCCTTCGGGCGTGCGCATTCACCTGCATTGCCGACGCGGCTTGGAGCGTATCCTCGCCGATGAGGCGCGCGTCCTCGTCCCCGACCTCTTCACCGTCAAGTCGGTGACAACGGGTCTCGTGGCGGTTGAGCCGCTCGGACCGTTCACCCTTGGTGATCTCCATCGCCTGCGCTGTTTCGCCCAGCTGGGCTTTGTGCTCGGCGACGTCCGAGCCACAAGCGCCGAGGAGGCCGTCAATCCACTCGCCCTCCGTATCGCCTCTGCGCGGACGCGCGATCTGCTCGCCGCCTTCACCGACGGGGCCTTCCGCTACCGCATCGAGATGGATCCCTCGCTCGGCGACTCGGAACTCGTCCGACGGGTGGCCGCCGAGGTGCATCGCTTCGACCCCTCGATTCTGAACGACGCCCGGGAGGCTCCTTGGTCGGTCGACGTATTCCCCGCCCCGGGCGGCGCCACGGTCGAGCTCCGTCCGCGGCTGTCCCCGGACCCTCGCCTCGCTTACCGGCAAGGCGAGGTTGCCGCCGGGTCGCATCCGCCGCTCGCCGCGGCGATGGCGCGTCTCGCTGGTCCTTACGCCGGCGAGGTGGTCTGGGATCCGTTCTGCGGTTCGGGTGTCGAACTGGTCGAGCGTGCGTTGCTCGGCGGCGTCGCCCGCGTCATCGGCACCGATCTCAGCGCCGAGGCGGTTGAGATTGCCCGAAAGAACTTCGAGTCCGCCGCGGTCCCCGGAGTGCGCGGAAGCTTTGTCTGCGCCGATTTCCGTGAGTTCGCCAAGTTGCCCGAACTGGGACTCGGCACGGTCTCGCTCGTGCTGACCAACCCGCCGATGGGCCGACGCATCCCCATTGCCGATATGCGAGGCCTCATCGTCAATCTCTTCAATGCGGCCGCGCGTGCGCTACGGCCAGGTGGACGTCTGGTCTTTCCGAATCCCCTGAAGATTGAGGCTCCCGAGCGCGCGCTCCGCCTTGTCTCCCGCGGTGCGGTCGACTTGGGAGGCTTTGATTGCCAACTCGAGATGTGGGTTAAGGAGTGAGTGCATAACAAGGGGGCGGCCAGGCGGACGCCCCCTTGTCCTGCGCTTCAAGTCAGAACCCGACGGAGCTCTTGCTGCCCTGCTTTGTGACAGCCTTCTCCTCCTCCCAGACGGAGAGACCGGTCTTCACGTCGGTCAGTGCCAGCTGGAAGGTATAGGTCGCCTGCCGGACCTTGCCAGCCTTGGCGCGCGTCTCGATGATTTTGCCCGAGAGGGTGTAGTCGGGCGACAATGTCGGAGCACCCTTGCGTGCCTCGGCCGCGACGGCGTCGACCGGCTCGGTGATGCCGATGGCTTTGGCCACGCGGGCCTTGCCGCTGCGCGTGATCGACACGGTGAGCTTGGTCACGAGCAGGTCGGTGTCGAAGTTGCTGGCGGTCTCATTGCGCACGCGACCGACGAGTAGGACGGGCGCGCCGCCGTCGCGCGCGACCTTCCCGGTGAAGGCGGGCGAGTCGTAGAGCGACTGGAGCATGCCATCCGCGGCCAGGGCGAAGTCCTGCACGTTGATCTGGTCGACGCTGACGACGCCGGCGCCGGTGTTGGGGTCGACATACACGGCGGGGGTCTCGCAGCCGACGAGCGCGAGGGTGACGAGCAGCAGCTTGGTGGGTTGTTTCATGGGAGTGCGGTTGGTTCAGCGGGTGGCGTCGGCGCCGCCGACATCGGTGAGCCAGAGACGGAAGCGCTTGGCCTTTGAGTTGGGCGCGACTGAGACGACGCTCTGCACGCTGCCGGCAGGAATGGTGAGTTGCCGCGCGACGTCGATCTGTCCGCGCAGGGGCATGTCCTGCGCATCAAGCCACTCCACCCTGTAGTTGAGGCGCTGAGCGCTGGAAGTCGTGTTCTGCAGCAGCACGCTGAATTTCGGCGTGACGCCATCCTCGGCGAACCCACGGCGAATCTCGGTCGGCTCCGCGCTGCGCTGCAGGCTCGGGCTCACGGAGATGAGCGTGAAGCCCTTGGGCTCGTCGGACGGCACCAGCAGGGTGGCAGAGTCGGTTGAGGCACAGCCGACACCAATCAGGGCGAGGAAAAGTGCGAGGAATGTTCTCATGGTTGGAGGATGCTTTCCTGAAGAATGACAGGGGTGTTCGGAGAAATCGAGCGAATCGTCACAATCACCGCGCGGACCGGAGCCGGTTTGTGGACCACCTCTCCGCTGATTGACCCCCCCGAGATACGGATGGGCGTGCCGTGCGCGACCTCGATCCTGGCAAGGTGCACGGTCTGGGGGAGGCTGGTCCAGCTGCGCAGGTCGGCGTGCGCCGACTCGAGGGCGTAGGCATTGGTGACCATCAGGGTGGCCGTGGCGAGCAACTGGGCGCCGGCGCTGTCTCCGCGCTGCCTTGCCGACTCTTGGGCGGCCTTGTTGGCGGCGTATCCGGCGACGGCTTTCATGGTTGCCGAGGCGATCGCGCGATTTCTGGCCAACGGATAGGCTTCCCTGAATTCGGCATGCACCAAGGCGTCGACATCCGTCAGGAGGTCGAAGGTGATAGCGGGTAGGCCGCTGGCCGCCACCTGGATGGGCCGTGTCTGCCGGGGGCGCGGCACCAAGGCGGGTAGCGCCAGGTTGACCATGGGTGCGCGCACATCCCCATAGATGAGGGGAATTGCCACGCGTTCCTCCGTCCACTCGGGTGCCAATCCCTCCTCGTGAATCAAGTAGACCACGGTGCGTCCGGGGCCCGGGTCCGGGCGTGTCGCGGACGTCTCGGCCAAAGCGAGGTCGGTGGTGATGAAACGGTCGCCTGCGGCCATGTCGGCCGCGCGCCGCAGCGACTTGCGCGCACGCTCGAGGTCGGCCGGTCCCTCCGCGGTGCGCAGATGGAAGATTCCATGCAGCCAAGGTGCGAGTGCGTTCTCCCTTGGTTCACGGCCAGCGAAGCGTGCGTTGACCCCGGCTCGCACGGAGGCGAGCCGACTGTCACCGATTCGCGCCTGCATTTGCGTGTCCTGCTGGCTTATCTCCTTTTCCTCGCGCTCGACCGTGCTCCGTATCGCAACCACCCTCCGTGCGGAGTCCTCCATGCGGAAAAGTGAACGCGTCAGACACACGCGCGCCTTCTCCCTCTCGCCCAAGCTAAGGTGCGCGAGCGCCTGGTAGGTGGCGGCGAAGATTCGGTCGAGGTTCCGACCGGCATAGGGCAGGGCATAGGGATCCGTCAGCGTGGCCAAACCCTCGCCACTGAGGGACAGCTCAGGTCCGGCGTCCGCCTCGAGAAACAGGGCCTCAGCCGCCTCGAGGACCTCGGCGCACTCGCGGACTCGTCCTGCCGCCCGCTGTGCGGCTGCAAGCTCGAGGGACCAGAGTGTGCCAGATGCCGGATCTGACTCCGCCGCGCCGGCGGCAACCTCGGCGGCCGCCGCGTAGCCGCCGTTCCCGAGCGCGGTCTGGTAGCTGTCGCGCTGTGCCGGGTAGGCGGAGTGGCAACCTGCGAGACCGGCCAGGCCTGCGAGGGCAAGTAGGAGGCGGATGCCGTTGGCTCGGTGCACAGGGCACAGTGTCGACCAGGCGACACAACGGACAATCACAAACCTGCCTTAGCGCTTCGCCTGGGGTGTCTGACCGGACTTTATCCGGGAGCGAGCCCACAGGTAGATCAGGGCCAAGAGGTGGGCCAATGCGGCCAGGAGCCAGATACCGGCGATGACGCGCAACAAAGTCATGAGTCCACCTTGGATTCATCGACTTGTGTGGCAAACACCATGAGGCACGAAAGCGTATGCAAGTCGGTTGCACAGGCGAACGTATTTTTTGTGCTTTATACTAAAAAATCCAGGCTGAGGACCTTGGCGAGCGCAACGGGTGCCTCAAGGTGCAATGCATGGCCTGCTCCCGGAACGATTTGGGTATGAGCCGACGGTGCGAGACGCGCCATCTGTGTCGTCAACTCGGCGTAGCGCGGGTCGAGCTCGCCGGCGACTAGGTCGACGCGCGTCCGGAGTCGTGGCAAGGCGGACCAAGTGTCATGCAACGCACCTGACCCGACCGCCTCCAGGCTCAGCGCCAAGCCCTCGGGGTCGCACTCGGCTCGACGTCGCAGAATCGGGGAGAGTTGCTCACGCGGCAGTCGCATCAGCGGCTGGAACATCGTCTGCCAATGCCAATAGTGCAGGAAGCGGGTCATGCCCTCCTCGCGCAGCAGTCGGGCCACGGCGGCATCGCCGGCGCGCCGGTTGGCACGCTCAGCCTCGCCGGTGATGCCGGGACTCGTGCTCACCAGGGCGACCCGGGAACCGGGCGGCAGCTTGGGGCTTCGGCTGGCCAGCCAATGCTGGAGGATGCGTCCCCCCATCGAGTAGCCGACCAATGTCACTGGCCCGGGGCGGAGGCCGGCCGATGCGTCGTCGATGATCCGTAGGTGCGCCTCCAGGCTGTAGTCCTCGCGCTCTCTTAGGCCTGACCGAGTCCCATGGCCCGGCCAGTCGGGGGCAGACACGGATTCTGGATTCCCCAGTGCGGACCGGAGAGGCACGAAGTCCTCCGAGGAGCCAACGAAGCCGTGAAGCAGGAGCCAGTTCACGCGCTGGCTCAGACCAGGATGAGCTTGCGACGCTTGAGCTCGCTGAAGGTCAGCGGGTCGGCCTCGCGCACATTCTCGTAGGAGTCGACGTGTGCGAGCCAGGCCCAGTGGTCTCCGGCGTCGATGCGGTCCATGAACTTGAGATGCACGAGGGCCAGCACGCCCTTGAGCCGGAAGAGGTCGCCGCTGATGTGCTCGACCTGGGTCCCGAGGGTCTTGATCTTGTCGACGGTGTTGCCGGTCTTCTTGCCGAGCAGCTTGACGTGCTCCCACTGGTCAATGGCCATGTACTGAAGAACACCGACGGGGTTTTTCTCGAGGTTCTCAAGCGTGCGCGTTCCCTTGTAGACCCCGATGATGAAGCGCTTCGGCTTCATCGCGATGGGCGTGACGTAGGTGCAGATATTCAGGTTACCCTTGCCGCCGGCGGAGGTCGCCAGGGTGTAGACCTGGGCGTCGACCCGGTTCCAGGGCTTGATGCGAATGCCGGTGTTGGGCATGGAGCACAACTTTGCGAAAACCGCGGGAAAGACAAGCGCCGCTGGCTGATGCTAGGGATTGCCTCCCGCCGACCGGTCGTTTCGATGGAGGCATGCCCAACAAGGAGCCGCGCAGCAAGCCGTACCCAGTCGATGTCGAGGCAGGCAATATCTACTACTGGTGCTCCTGCGGGAAGAGCCGCAACCTGCCTTTCTGCGACGCCTCGCATGCCGGCACTAACTTCGTGCCGGTGCCTTACCGGGCTGAGAAAACGGGCACCGTCTATTTCTGCGGATGCCGCCGGACGCGCAACGTCCCGCTCTGCGATGGCTCGCACGACCGGTGCGAGCACCGGCGCGGACAGGCCTGAGCGCCCCGTGTGATGGCAGCGACATCGCAGCTGGCGGTCCAGGCCGCCCTGGCCGCAAGGGAGACGCTACGCGACCTGACTTTTCCCGCCCCGGCCGACTACGTCTACAATCCCCTCGACTATGCATGGGAGGCGCATCGGTCCTACTTGGAGCGGTACGCCGCGGCAGGTCCGCGCGCAGTGCTGTTTCTGGGGATGAACCCCGGACCCTTCGGCATGGCGCAGACGGGTGTTCCCTTTGGCGAGGTTGCCGCGGTCCGCGACTGGCTTGGGATTGAACTGCCTGTCGACAAACCCACGCGCGAGCACCCGTCCAAGCGGGTGACGGGTTTCGCCTGCCCGCGCTCCGAGGTCAGCGGCCGGCGACTCTGGGGTCTCTTCCGCGAGCGTTTCGGACGACCAGACGCCTTCTTCGCCGGACACACCGTCCATAATTACTGCCCGCTCCTTTTCCTCGAGGACACCAAGACCGGTCGTAATGTCACGCCGGAGGAGTTGCCCGCCGACGCCATGCGCCCGGTGGAACTCGCCTGCGATCGCCTGCTGCGAGACCTTGTGCGCATCCTTGAGGTGCGCACTGTGGTCGGTGTCGGCGGCTATGCTGAGAACAAGGCCCGGCAGGCACTCGAGGGGCTCAGCGTCCGCTTCGCGCGCGTCTTGCACCCGAGCCCGGCGAGTCCGGCTGCCAACCGCGGGTGGTCCGAGGCGGCGACCCGCGAGCTGGTCGGGCAGGGTGTCTGGACGGCCTGAGGGATCCCGCCGTGGGCAAAGCCACGCTTGCATTGCCGGGCGGCATGGGAAAAGTTGCGCCCTACACACGTGAGCAAGCAGACGCCCTGGACCATCAAGGATGCCGACGACTACTACGGCTTTAAGCGCTGGGGCGGATCCCACTTCACCGTGGATCCGCGCGGCAACCTCTGCGTCCATCCGCTCGGTGACGACCGGAAGATCCGCATCCTCGACATCGTCCGCGAGGCGGAGTCGATGGGTCTCAAGCCCCCGCTGACCATCCGGGTCCAGGACCTCCTGCGCCGCCGCGTCGTCCAGCTCAACGAGTCCTTCATCAAGGCCGTCGACAGCGAGGACTACCCAGGCAAGTACCGCGGCGTCTTCCCGATCAAGGTCAACCAGCTCCGCGAGGTCGTGGAGGAGATCCTCGACGCCGGCGAGCCCTACGGCTTCGGGCTCGAGGCCGGTTCCAAGCCCGAGTTGCTCATTGCCCTCGCCATCCTCGAGTCGAATGGACCGTTGCTCATCTGCAACGGCTACAAGGACGACGAGTTCATCGAGCTCGCGCTGATGGGCCGCAAGCTCGGCAAGCAGACCATCATCGTCGTCGAGCAGGTCTCGGAGGTCGATGCCATCATCCGCACCGCCCGCCGCATGGGTGTCGTCCCGCATATCGGCATCCGCGTGAAGCTGACCGCCACCGGCGAGGGCAAGTGGGCTGAGAGCACGGGGGAGAACGCCAAGTTCGGACTGACCGCCTCGGAGATCATGGTCGCGGTCGACAAGCTTCGCCGCGCCCGCATGACTGAGGCGCTCCGGCTCGTCCACTTCCACATCGGCTCGCAGGTCCCGAACATCGCCACAATCAAGAAGGCCGTGGTCGAGGCCGCCCGCTACTACTGCGAGCTCGCCAAGATGGGCTTCCCCATGGGCCTGCTCGACGTCGGCGGCGGCCTTGGCATCGACTACGATGGCAGCCGCTCCGCCTTCGAGTCCTCCATGAACTACAGCATGGAGGTCTACGCCCGCGACGTGGTCGCCAGTATCAAGCAGGTCTGCGACGCCTCCGGGGTCACGCCCCCCGACATCGTCTCTGAGTCTGGTCGCGCCCTCGTTGCACCGCATTCCATCCTCATTTTCGAGGCGGTCGACCGCATCGCGCGCGACGGCAACGCCGGCGCGCCCCCGCGCGGCAAGTCGCACCCCGTCATCCGCGAGCTCGAGGCTATCCTGACCAACAAGCGCAAGTACGACCCGCTCGAGCGCTACCACGACGCGAAGGAGAAGAAGGAGGAGGCGCACAGCCGTTTCACCCTCGGCTACCTCACGCTCGAGCAGCGCGCCTATGTCGACCGGCTCTTCTGGCAGATCTGCCGGGACCTGCGCTCCAAGCTGGCCCACCAGCATGACATCCCCGACGAGCTCGCCCGGCTCGACTCGATGCTCGCCGAGCAGTACGTCTGCAACTTCTCGGTCTTCCAGTCCCTGCTCGACCACTGGGCCCTCGACCAGCTGTTCCCGATCGCCCCGATCCACCGGCTCAACGAGCGTCCCACGGTGCAGGCCACCCTGGCCGACATCACCTGCGACTCCGACGGCAAGGTCGACGACTTCATTGACCTCGAGGACGTGCGCCGCACGCTCGCCCTGCACCCGCTCAAGTCCGACGAGCCCTACTATATCGGCGCCTTCATGGTCGGCGCCTACCAGGACATCATGGGCGACCTGCACAACCTCTTCGGTCGCGTCAACGAGGCCCACGTCTTCCTTGAGGACGATGAGGAGGACGGCTTCTACCTCGAGGAGACCCTCGAGGGCTACAGCGTCGAGCGCATCCTCGGCATGATCCAGTACAACGCCGAGGACCTCTGCCGCATGCTCAAGCGCCAGGTCGACCGCGCCACCCGCGCCGACTCGGTCAAGCCCCGCGAGGGCGTCGCGATGGTCGACCTCTACGAGCGCCTCATTCGCGGCAAGACCTACCTCATCCCGCACCGTGCCGTGAAGAAGGCCCGGGTTATGAAGAGCAAGTCCAGCGCGAAGTCCCCTCGCAAGGCCCGCCGCTGAGCTTCGGGTCCGCAACATCTGACGGATGTTGCTGTCGAAAGAGCGTGCGTCTTCTTGCTGTCGCCTTGCTAGCTTCACGTCTTGCTGGCGCAGATGACCCGTTGCCCGGCACCAAGCTGCCTGCGCCGATGCCCGCTCAACCTGGCGCCTTCAAGCCGGATCGCGCCCCCTTGCGTCCGGCGGATTTCCCCAACTGGCGACATCCCGTCAACCGCGACCGAGTCTTTGATTTCTACGCGAAGCAGGCGATTGCCTGCCTGCGTGGCGAGTTGACCGGGGATCTCATCCCTCCCTATCCCGGCCTGGATGGCGGCGAGCAGGGTCACTGGGGAAACCAGAACGACGAGGTGACCTGGCGGGATGGACGCTGGGGTGCGTCCGATCACGGCAATGTCTTCAGCGGAGTCTTTAGGGGAGCCGGACAGACCGTGCCGAAGGGAGTGTGGGTCCGCGAGGGTGAGCTGAACGGATGCTTTGATCCCGAGTCACTCTGCTTCCGGGTGCGCTGGAAGGGCGGCTTCCTCCGACTCAGCGACCGTCGACATGGCTTCAATGGCGCCGCGGAGATGGCGGGGGAGCCGACCTCGTCGGAGCCGGCGCGTAGGCTGGGTGCCGGTGACATCTACCACGGGTTCTACCGACAGGGTGACAAGATTGTCTTCAGTTACACCCTCGCCGGGAAGAAGCACACCGAGACGCTTGCCGGCGGACGCAGGGAAGCCGGTGCCGGCGAGTTCTCACAGGGTGGGGCTGCGCGCTGGCCTGGTTGGATTGAGACAGTGGGTAAGCTCGGCGAAGGTTCGCCCTTCGCTGTCGACACCCTGACACTGCCCTTTGCGAATCCCTATGGGACGCTCTTCTTTGTCAGCGGATTTGACTTCCTCTCACCGGACTCGATTGCCCTTTGCACGATGACCGGCGAGGTCTGGATTGTCCGCGGCGTCGATGCAGGTCTGGGCAAGCTGCTCTGGAAGCGCTTCGCCACCGGCTTGCACCAGCCGCTTGGACTCAAGGTCGTCGACGGAAAGATTCTCGTCATGGGTCGTGATCAGGTGACGCGGCTCGTCGATCTCAACGGTGACGACGAGGCTGACTTCCACGAGTGCGTCACCAATGCCTTCGTGACGCCCACCGGCGCGCATGACTACATCGTCGGCCTCGACATGGATTCCAAGGGGCGGCTACTCACGGCCTCCGCCAGCCAAGGCATCCTGCGGTTCAACACGCCTTCCAGCATCGAAGTGCTTGGCACCGGTTTGCGTAACCCGAATGGCATCGCGGTTTCGACTGACGGCAGATATGTCGTTTCGCAAGGACAGGAGGGCGACTGGACGCCAGCCTCTCAGCTCTTCCAGGTCGACACACTCTCCGACCGCGGAGCCCCTCACTTCGGCTATCCCGGACCGCGACCCGGTGTGAGGACGTCACCACCACTGCTGTACCTGCCGCGAGGCGAGGACAACTCCTCCGGCGGCGCGGCCTTTATTCCGAAATGGGCTTGGCCTGATTTGTCCGACGATGGAAGCAACCTGATCCACCTTTCCTACGGTGCGGGCAGTGCCTATCTGGTCACACGTCAGTCAACCGGCCAGCCAAAGTGGCATGGCGCGGCGACGCGTATCACGGGTGCCTTCGATGCCGGGCCGCAACATGCCCGATTCAGCCCGTTTGATCGCCACCTTTATGTCAGTGGCATGGCGGGGTGGGGGACCTATACCCCGGCCGACGGCTGCCTGCAGCGCGTGCGGCGTACGGGTCGCGCGCCCATGCTCATCGGCCACTCTATCGCTCCGGAAGGCATCACCCTTTATTTCAGCGGGCCGCTCGATGCCAAGTATGTCGAGCAGGCCTCGCTGCACTTCGCGCAGGCCTGGAATTACCGTCATGGTCCAGCCTACGGATCTGCCGAGTACTCGATCGCCCAGCCTGACAAGGTCGGCCACGACCGTTGGCGCATTGAGAAGGCACAGGTAGAAGGACCAGACAACCGCCGGCTTTTCCTCAAGTTGCCTGGTATTCGACCGGCCCACCAGGTGCATCTGCACGTGACGCTGGCGCCGGGACAGAATCGCGACATTTTCCTGACAATACATGATGAGC
The DNA here is from genome assembly GCA_049419705.1 of Opitutales bacterium. Classification (GTDB taxonomy): domain Bacteria; phylum Verrucomicrobiota; class Verrucomicrobiia; order Opitutales; family UBA953; genus UBA8828. The sequence continues at coordinate 66,296 of JBMSKH010000002.1, read as the reverse complement.
CGAAAGGTGGTGCCATTGGTGGTGTCGAAGCACACGCCACTCATGCCACACCGACACTAACCCAGGCTGCGCGACCCGTACCATGGGAGTCCGAGCTCTGTGGTGAGACCCCACGCAAAATTACATTACGCACTGCCACAGGCCTGCAGTTCGAACAGCGGGAGTTACGTGTCATTGCCGGGGAGTATCTTGCCATTGAGTTCGAAAATCCTGACGAGATGCCGCACAACTGGGTGCTGACCAAGGTTGGCGCGGCCGACGCGGTCGCCAAGCTGGCCGACCAAATGGTTGCACAGCCTGACGCATTTAGCAGGCATTACGTCCCCGAGAGCGACGACATCCTTTGTCACTCACGCGTTTTGATGCCACAAACCCGTACGACGCTCTATCTCAGAGCGCCCATGACTCCCGGGCGCTATCCTTACCTCTGCACCTTCCCCGGACACACGCAGATCATGCGCGGCGAGCTGGTGGTCGAGGCTCGGGCGGGTCGCTGAGGTTCTCGAAACCCCGGAGACGTTACCGGGGTTGTAGGGGCATGACTCACCTCCGATTTCCCCTCGGCCTCCTGCTCGTAACGGGCGTTCTCCTCGCCGCGACCAAGCAGTCTCTGCCCCAGCCGCATGTCGTGATTACGGTCAAGGACGGTGTCCGGACCATCGAGACCAATGCGATTCCCAACCACGCAACCGGTCAGTTCCCCGGACCCGGCAATCCGAACGCCATCTCGGCCCAGAAGCTGACCTTCCGCATGCCGGTCGCTCCCAAGGCCAACGACAAGCCGGTCAAGGCGCAGGGTCCGACCACCTGGGGCATCGCGCTCAACGGCGTGCCGTTCGACCCGAACACCGCCGAGTACTGGAACCGCGACCGGAGCAACGGCTGGAACGAGGACCTGATGGGTGCCGCGAACAAGCTCGGTGCCGACCAGAGCAACGCACATGTCCAACCCGAGGGTACCTACCATTACCACGCCCGCCCGAATCTGCTCATCGATGCCCTGGGCGGGGACACCGGCAGGCAGTTGCTCGTCGGTTATGCGGCGGACGGATTCCCTGTCTACACGGCCAACGGCCACAAGGACCCGAAAGATCCGAAGAGCCCGATCGTGGCGCTTAAGTCCAGTTATCGCCTGAAGTCAGGCGAGCGTCCCGGTGGCACAGCTGGTCCCGGCGGCAAGTACGATGGCAAGTACACCGCCGACTGGGAGTATGTCGCCGGCAAGGGCGACCTCGATGAGGCGAATGGACGATTCGAGGTGACTGCCGAGTATCCCAAGGGCACCTATGCCTACCACATGACCGACACCTTCCCCTACATCCCCAGGATGTTCAAGGGAACGCCCGATGCCAGTTTCCGCAAGGGCGGTCCCGCGCCTGGCTCAGGAGGTCAAGGTGGTCAAGGTGGACGGCGTCGCGGCGGACCTCCCGGGGGCGGTGCTGGCGGTCCTCCGCAGTGATTGCTCGGGTTAGCCGACGAGAATCAGGACGAGTTCCTTCGGACCGTGCGCTCCGAGGACCAGTATGCGCTCAATATCTCCGGTGCGGCTCGGTCCCGTGATGAATGAGAGCATGCTGGGCAGTCGGTCGCCGTGACGGCTCCGCATGAGGGCGAAGGCATCCGTGAGGTCGCCGACGACCTGGTCGGCGCGTCCGATGACGACATGGACGTGCGGCAGGATGGAGAGGGCACGTCCACCGTTGGTGGCCGAGGAGACGAGGATGGAGCCGGTCTGCGCAACGATGGCCTCGCAGCTGGTGAGCCCGACGTCGCAGGACTCGAGGTGATGCTTGTCGAAATTCTGGTCGACCGACCAAACCTCGCACGGGAGCCCGTCGGTACAGGCCGCGGTGTCGGGGTGAGCATGGTAGGCAAGCCGCTTCCAGCCCTTGCTTCTGGCTAGTTCGGTGAGCGCGGCCTTGGCCGCGGCTAAATCGGGCACGCGCACCAACTGTGCGCGGAGCTTGGTCAGGTTCTCGGCCAACACCCCGAGGCGATCAACCTGGGTCTCGCCTGCCTCCGGCAGCCAGGCACGCCCTGGCTTGTCCGAGCCCGCCTTCAGGTGCGGCTTCGGCGCGGGAAGCCGCAGGGCCTCGCGGATGCGGCCAAGGATGTCCTCTCGGGCGCTGCTCATCGTTTGGACCCCTTCCATTCGTCACGGAAAGATCTGACGGGCGGTTCCGGTAGGTCGCGAGTCCTCAGCCAGGTCGTCAAATAGGGCAGGGGAAGGCGACGGAGCAGCGGGAGTGTCTGGCGGAAGATGCGACCTCCGAGCGCGAAGAGCCTGGGCCGGGCGATGACCCAGCCGAAGGCACCGTGGAAGATGCGGTCGAACCAGCTTGCGTGGGCGAGGGCCGCGTTGCGACGGTTGTGCAAGAGGTGGTGGTGCAGGTCGATACGTACCGGACAGGCCTCCGTGCAGGCTCCGCAGAGCGAGGAGGCGCCCGACAGGTGGTTCCAGCTCTTCAGGCCGCGCAAGTGAGGGGTGAGCACGGACCCGATGGGCCCCTGGTAGGTCGTGCCGTAGGCGAATCCGCCGATGTTCTTGAAGATCGGGCAGACGTTGAGGCAGGCCCCGCAGCGGATGCAGTGCAGGGCGTCGCGTTGCTCGGGATCGGCGAGGAGGGCGGTCCGCTTGTTGTCCAGCAGCACGACGTGGAACTCGGTCGGCCCGTCGGGCTCGCCGGGTTGGCGTGGACCGGCGTAGAGCGTGTTGTAGCACGTCATCGGCTGTCCGGCGCCGGCGGTGGCGAGCATCGGCAGCAGGACCGCCAGGTCGTCGAGCTTGTCGATGACCTTCTCGATGCCGGCCAGGGCGATGTGCACTCTGGGGAGGGCGCAGGTCAGGCGCGCGTTGCCCTCGTTCTCGGTGATCGAGACCTGGCCGGTCTCGGCCACGAGGAAGTTGGCGCCGGAGATGCCGACATCCGCGTCGACGTAGAGCTGGCGGAGATGCCGTCGCGCGATCATCGTCAATTCCTCGGGGCTGTCCGTCGCCGCCGTGCCAAGGTGCTTGGTGAAGAGGTCGCTGATGGCCTCCCGCTTGAGGTGCATGCACGGGAAGACGAAGTGGAAGGGCGGCTCCTTGCGCAGCTGCTGGATGAACTCACCGAGGTCGCTCTCGACCACGCCGTAACCCTCGGCCTCGAGCGCGTCATTCAGGTGGATCTCCTCCGTGGTCATGCACTTCGACTTGATGACCGCCTTCGCGCCGGCTTCCCGGCAGATCTGGGAGATGATCGCCCGCGCCTCGGCGCCGTCGCGAGCCCAGTGCACCTTGCCGCCGTTCCGCTCAAAGTTGGCCGCGAAGGTGGTCAGGGTGCGGTCGAGACGGTTGACCGCGTTCCACTTCGCGAGGGCGGCGGCATCCCGGGCATGCTCCCAGTCGCGATAGCGCGCCTTCTGGGTGTCGCGGCTGTTGTAGTAGCCGCCGAGGGCCTTGCGCAGGAAGTCGCGCTGTGGCGCGTCGGCGGTCGCGTTGGTCGCGTCGGCGAGGAACTGGTCGTGCGGTTGGCTCATCTCAGCGGGCAGCGAGCACCTCGGCGAGGTGGAGGGTGCGGATGGCCTTGCCCTCGCGCGTCAGGTAGCCGCCGATCTGCAGGAGGCAGGAAGGGTCGGAGGAGACAACGAGGTCGGCGCCCGAGCGCACCAGCGCATCGCACTTCACCTGGGCCATGGCGGTCGAGATCATCGGGAACTTGACCGAGAACATGCCGCCGAAGCCGCAGCAGGTCTCGGCTTCCTCGGACTCGACCAGGGAAAGGCCGCGGACCGCCCGGAGCAGCCGGCGTGGCTCCTCTCGCAACCCGAGTTCGCGCAGGCCGTGGCAGCCGTCGTGGTAAGTGACCTTGGCGTCGAGCTTGGCGCCGACGTCCTCGATTCCCAGCTTGCGCACGAGAAACTCGCCGAACTCGAAGGTCCTCGCGGCGAGATCCTTGGCCTCCGCCAGCCGCGGATGCCCAGCGAGCAGCTCGGGGTAGAACTTGCGCATCATCGCCACGCAGGAGGCCGAGGGGCCGACGACCACCTCGGCGCCGCGGAAGACGTCGAGCGCGCGCAGGGCGCCGGCCCGGGCCACATCCCAATGTCCTGAGTTGTACGAGGGCTGGCCGCAGCACGTCTGCGCCTCGCGGAACTCGACATCGTGCCCCAGATCGCGCAGCACCTGCGCCGTGGCCAGACCGACTCGGGGTGTCAGCTGGTCGACGAAGCAGGGGATGAAGAGCGAGACGCGCAAGGGATTGTTCTCAGCGCAGGAAGGCCTCGTGCAGGCCTCCGTCGACTGCGATCACCTGGCCGGTGGTCTTGGAGAGTCGGTTGCTGACGAGCAGGAAGTAGGCCTCGGCCTGGTCGGCCGGTGTGATCGGCGACTTGGTCAGGGTGCGGTCCGCGTAGAACTGGGCGAGCTTCCGCACGAGCGACTCGGTGCTCTCGTCCTCGGTGTGGGCGACATTGTACTTGAGCAGGGAACTCAGCACGCGGTCGCGGGGGAACATCGCGGAGCCTTGGACGACGGTGGCGGGCGCCACACCGTTGACGCGCACGAGGGGCGAGAGCTCCATCGCAAGCTCGCGCACCAGGTGGTTGGCGGCGGCCTTGGATGTGTCGTAGGCGACCGAGCCCTTCTTCGGCACGACGGCGTTGGCGCTCGTGGTCAGCACGAGGTTGCCGCGGAGACCCTGGTCGCGCCAGGTCTTGGCGGCCTCGTCGGCCACCACATAGCTGCCGGTCACGTTGATGGCGAAGGTCAGGGCCCACTTGTCGTCGGGGATATGCCCGGTGTTGTCGCTCGAGACGATGACGCCTGCGGTCACGCAGATGGAGTCGAAGCCCCCATAGGCGAGGGCCACCTGGTCGAGCATCGCGCGCACCGAGGCGCGGTCGGTGATGTTGGCGGCGAGACCGATGGCGGGCCCGCAGCCGGAGATGCCCGTGCCAGCCACGCCGATGCCTTGTCCGAGCTTATCGGTGATTTCCCTCGCGGTTGCCTCGGCGGCGGCGGCGTTGAGGTCGACGCAGACGAGATGGGCTCCATCCTTGACCAGGCGGTGGGCGGCCTCCTTGCCGATGCCCGAACCGGCGCCGATCACGACGACGACTTGGCGCGCCAGTTCCTTCTCGGCGGGCATGCGCTTGAGCTTGTTCTCCTCGAGCTGCCAGTACTCGATGTCAAAGGCCTCCTGCAGGGGCAGGGCGACGTACTCGTCGATGGCCTCGGCGCCGCGCATGACCTCCACGGCGCAGTTGTAGAACTCGGCGGTCACCCGCGACTCCGACTTGTCCTTGCCCCAGGCAATCATGCCGAGTCCGGGGATGAGGACGACAGTCGGGTTCGGATCGCGCATGGCGGGCGAGCCGGGTCGCTTGCAAGCGTCGTAGTAGGCCTTGTAGTTGGCGCGGTACCGGTCGAGTGCCTCGCTGAGCTTGCGGCGCAGGGTCGCCTCGTCCTCGGACTGGGGATTCCAGTCCACATAGAGCGGTTGAATCTTGGTACGGAGGAAGTGATCAGGGCAGGAGGTTCCGAGGGCGGCGAGTCGCTGGGCGTCCCTGGAGTTCACGAAGCGCAGAATCGGCGCGTCGTCCTGGACCGTGCCGATGAAGCGTCGCTCCTTTGAGATCTGCCCCCGGAGCCAAGGTAGAATCGAGGCGAGAACTGCATGACGTCGCGAGGTCTCGAGTGTCTGGTACTTGGCGCCACCGAAAGCCTTGGCATCGCCACCTTTCGCCTGGTACTTGGCCTCGATGTAGGCGGCGGCCTCCTCGATGAAGGACAGCGTGAGCTCGTAACAAGCCTTGTCATCGTCGTGCCAGGAGATGAAGCCGTGCTGGCCCATCATCACGGCGTGCACCCCTGGGTTGGCCTTGGCAATCGCCTCCATGGCGAAACCCAGCTCGAAGCCCGGGCGCATCCAGGGGACGTAAGCCATGCGTCCGCCGAAGATGTCCTTGGTCAGGCGCTCGCAGGACTTGGAGGCGGCGATGGAGATGATCGCGTTGGGATGCATGTGGTCGACATGCCGCGCGGGCACGAAGCCGTGCAGGGGTGTGTCGATCGATGTGGCGCGAGGATTCAGGTTGAAGGTGGCGTGGCTGTACATGCCGACCATGTCATCCTCGGCCTGGGACTTGAGCCCGTTGTCCTTGCGCGAGCGATAGGTGGCCTGCAGCCCCATGAGCTTGTCCTGGTAAAGCGATGAGAAGTTCTCGCGCGTGCTGGTGCGCAGGTCGCCGCCCGAGCCCTTGACCCAGAGCACCTCGACCGTCTGCCCGGTCAGGGGGTCGACCTCGCGGACCTTGGAGGACGTGTTGCCGCCGCCGGTGTTGGTGATGCGCTGGTCGGCTCCAAGCTTGTTGGATCGGTAGACCAGACGGGCAACCGGGTCCAGCTTGGCGACTTCGGAGTCGGACCAGAGATAAGAGACGTGCTTGTAGGTGGGCATGTTGGTGAAAGGCGTGTTATCGGCTTCTGCGGTCAGTGCGCAGGGCGGCGAAGCGTGCGCGAGCCTCGTCCCATGCCGCGCGGTGGGCGCGACTGGGCTTGAAGGCCTGGACAGGGAAGGAGGCGCGCACGACCTTGCGGATGCCGGCGAGCCCCCGGACTTTGCCGAGCGCATGGGCCTGGATGAGCAGGTTGCCCGCGGCGGTGGCTTCGGTGGGTCCGGCGATAACGGTGCGTCCGAGCGCGTCCGCGGTCGCCTGGTTGAGCAGGTCGTTCCTCGAGCCACCTCCGACCACATGGAGGCGGCGGATATCCCTCCCGGTCAGGCGCTCGATGGTCTCGACCTCGGATTGGTAAAGCAGCGCAAGCGACTCCAGGATGCAGCGTGCGATGGCCCCGGGGGAGGTTGGCACAGGTTGGCGCGTCTCGCGGCAGAACGACTGGATTTTGCGCACCATGTCGCCCGGCGCCGCGAAGCGGGCGTCATCGGGCCTGATCAGTGAGCGCAGGGCAGGGGCCTTCGCCGCCAGCTTGGCAATGACCGCGTAATCGGTCGGACCGCCCGAGCGCTCCCACTCACGGCGGCATTCCTGGAGAATCCAGAGGCCGACAAGCACCTTTAGGAAGCGAGTGGTCCCGCCGAATCCAGCCTCGTTGGTCAGGTTGGCGGCCCGGACCTCCTCGTTGATGAGAGGCTTCGGCAGCTCGATCCCGAGCAGCGACCAGGTGCCGGAAGAGAGATAGGCCCAGTCATCGCCCGCCTGCGTCGGCACTGCGGCCACGGCGCAGCCGGTGTCGTGTGAGCAGCTGGCAATGACCTTGGCGGACTCGAGTCCGCGCACGCCGCGGGTCTTTCCTAGTACAGTGCCTGAAGGCACGACCAACGGGAAAAGATGACCGGGTAGCTGAAGGTCGCGAATGAGTTTCGAGGACCAGGTGCGTCGGCGCGGGTTCCAGAGCTGGGTCGTGCTCGCGAGAGAAACCTCAGCCCGGGGCACCCCGGAGAGTAACCAGTTGAAGTAGTCGCCGATGTTTAGGAAACGGTGGGCTACCTTGAGCAGTTCAGGTCGGCTGCGGACATCATCAACGAGCTGGTAGAGCGTGTTGATGCCCATGAACATGACTCCGGTCTCGGCGAAAATGGCTGGCGCGCCGATCTTGCGCACGGTTGCCCCGAAGGTGCGCTCGGTTCGCGGGTCCCGGTATTGGAAAGGTTGCGAGACCAGCGGGGCGTCGTCGCGCCCGAGCACGTAGTCCACGCCCCAGGAGTCGCAGCTGACACCCGCGACCTTCACCTTGCGTGCCGCGACCATGCTGAGCCCGCGCAGGATCTCGCCGTGGAAGCCGACCACGTTCCAGCGCAGGGTGCCGTTGACCTCGGTGGCACCGGTCGGAAAGCGGTGCACGACCTCCATGACCAGCTTGCCCCCGCGCAACGTGCCGAGGATGACCCGGCCGGATTCGGCGCCGAGATCGACGGATACGAGGTGGAGGCTCATGCGGGATATCTGCTCAGAGGTTGAGCATCTTCTGCCGGTAATGCTCGTCAGGACGTCCGGCGATGCGCTCGACCTGTTCCGCGGTCATCAGGTCTGGTCCGCCGAGCAGTGCGGCACCGAAGTAGATTTCTGCCGCTTTCTCCGCCATGAGGAGCGAGGCCAGCACGGCGTTGGGATTCGAACCCACGGCGATGATGCCATGGCTCTTGAGCAGGATGATGCGGGGTGGCCGTCCGGTGCGTTTGATGAAGGCGAGGGTCTCGCGGCGTACGGCCTGCGCGAGGGCGAGGCCAGGATCAACGTAGGGCACGAAGACTGACTCGGTACCGCAGCAGACAACCTCATCAGGGAAGGTGCGGCGACGCGCGAACTCCTCGGCGCGGGGCGAGCAGAGGATGCGGTTGACCGCGAGAGCGTGGCAGTGGCCGACGGCGTTGACGCCCGGCAGGGTGAGCAGCCAGGCATGGAAGAGCGCCTCGACGGAGGGTTTCTTGTCCGCGGCGTTGACGCGGGCGTCGAGCAGCGCCTGGTCGACCTCGGTGTCGGCCATCCCGGTGCGCTCGAGCATCGGCAGGAGCTTGTCGAAGCGGCACTCGGCCAACCCGGCCTCCGTCAGCGTACCGAGGTTGGAGCCGGACGCCTTCACTGCGAAGGTGTCCGCGGAGAGGCGCATCGAGGTGTTACCCTCGCCGAGGATTGCCATGCGGCGGTCATCGCGCCCCACCTCGTGGGATAAACGAAGGAGGTCGGCGATGGTCTGTGCGCGTTGTGACATGTGTGCTGGTAGAATGTGCGCCTCAGACCTTGCCGCAGACGGCGACCTCGAGGCCGAGCTCGCGGAAGGCGGCGGCCTTGGCGGCGAGCCCCTTGACCGCGGCGGCCTTGTTCGGGGCGTAGACCACCTGGATGTGGTTCGACTTGTGACGCGCCATCATCTGGTCGCGGTCGACGCCCTGGAGGACGACGTGCATGATAGGCCACTGCGAGGTGGTCTGCTTCCAGCGATCCTCGGTCTCGGCCTTGGGCAGCGTGACGACCTCGCCGATGCCGGTGTCGTACTTGAGTTTGCCGTCCTCGACAAAGACGCGCGACCAGACGATCCAGCCAGGCTTGGAGACGCCCTTGACCGTGCCACCGCCGAGACGGAAATACATCGCCGGCTGGCGCTCGGAGACAGTGCCGCGGAAGCCCTTGATGAAATGCGCGGGTGGCGCGGCGCCGGAGATGAGGAAGACCCAGACATAGGCGTCGAGCGCACGGTTGCCGACCTTACCCGTGTACTGGCGACCCCAGCGCAGGTCATGCAGGGTGTTCTCGGGCTCATAGCCGAGCTGCTGCCAGAGCTGGTAGGTCACGAGCCCGTCGAGGCCGGCGCACTCGTCGACCTCGTTGAAGTGCGGCAGGGCCTCGCCCTCGAAAAGCACCTTGCCCGTGCGCTCATGGCGGACGGGCGGACGCTCGCGGTTGTTGAGCAGGCCCTCGACGAGGTCGGAGGCGGGCGCAAGGTCCTTCAACCCCTGCTGGTACTGGATGCCGATGGTCGCGCAGCCGAACTCGTCGGCGATGCGCACCGCGGCGATGTACATCTTGAGCTGCTGCAGGGTCTGGCGCTTGGTCAGCTCGGTCTTTTCGTTCCTGCCCCAGGCGAATTTCATGCCCTTGCGCAGGAGCCAGCGCAGCGCGGCCTGTGCCTCGCTGTCCTTGACCGTGAGCATCTTGGCGTAAAGCGACGACTGGCTGAGGCGCTCCTTGAAGACGCCGGTCGGGTGAAGCAGCTCATCAGGGATGATGGCGTTGTACATTCCCATGCAGCCCTCGTCGAAGACGCCGAGGATGGCCTTCTTGGACCGGAAGTCGGCGGCGAAGCGCTGACCGAGACGAAGTGCGGCCGCGGGTAGCTTGGCGCGGGCGAGCGAGCGGACATGTGGGGTGGGGTGGGTGACCTTGCCTGTGCGCAGCCAAGTACGGAGACCGCCGAGGAACTTGGCGTCGGTGAAGTCCTCGCTCCAGAGCGAGGAGTAGCGCACGCCTGCCTTGGTCAGGGAGCCGTTGAGGTTGAGCATGCCGACGAGTCCGGGCCAGGTGCCGGACCAGTTGGCTACGGTGAGGATGGGACCGCGGTGCGTGGAGAGACCGTGCAGGATGTGGTGGGAGTACTGCCAGACCGCTTCGGCTACGATGAGGGGGGCGTCGGCTGGGATCTTGCGGAAGATCTCCATGCCGTACTTCTGGGAGTCGATGAAGCTGTGCCCCACATCCTTGCGGAAGCCGTGGGCACGTTTGACCGACCAGCCCTCACGCCGCAGGGCCTTGGCCAGTTTCGCTTCCATCAGGAGCTGCTCGCGCTCGCACTTCTGGTTGGCCGAGGCGCGGAGGTCGCCGTTGGCGAGGAGGTAGATCACTTTGGTGGGCATGGTGGTGGGAGAGATTGGGTGTCAGACCTTGATGTGGGTTGCGCTGCCGAGCGGGACGCGTGCCTTGCTGAGTTCAGCGCGAGTCGCATCGGTGATGAGGGTGAAGCCATTCAGTGTCTCGGAGACGAGCACCGGAGCACGGACGCCGACCTTGGACCGAGTCGTGCAGACCACGAGACGCTTGCCAACATCACGCAGGGCATGGGTCACCGCGACAACATCGGCCTGGGAGTTATGCAGACCAGCGGCGTCCAGACCCTCGCAGCCAACGAAGGCTAGGTCGAACTGCCAGGCGCGCAGCGAACGAGCGACTTCCGGACCAGCCAGCATCTCCTGACGGCCAAGGTAGTGACCCGCGGTCATGTGAACCGTGATCTCAGGGATATCACCGAGCAACTGGGCAACGGCCAAATTGGCGGTGACCACGCAGACACCGGGGATGCGACGGGCGGCCAAAGCCGAGGCCACGGCGAGCGGCGTAGTGCCGGCATCGATGTAGACCGTCATTCCTGGCTGAATCATCTCCGATCCAGCCACACCAATGGCGCGCTTGGCAACGGCGTCGACCCTGCGACGCTGACCAGCGGAGGCGAACTCGCGATTGTAGTCGGAGAGAGCACCTCCGTGCGTCCGTGTCAGAACCTTCTGGCTGACGAGCTCGTCCAGGTCGCGCCGGGCGGTCGCCGGTGAGATGCGGAACTGCCGGGAGATGGTGAGAATCGGGAGGTAGCCATGCTCGCGGACGAGTGACGCGATGGATTGGCGACGAGCTTCAACGATGTGGCGTGCGACCTTCACGACTTGGGGGTCACTAGCATGGGCGTTTTATGCTCATTTATTCAATCGTATAACCCACAGCACATGACGCTTTATCACGCACAATATACATTATGTCTAATAACGAAGAAGCCAGTAAATAAGGGCTATTGAAGGCATATGTAGCTATGGATTGGGTCCCGTGCCCTGACCCTGCAGGCTTAGGGTGGAAATGTGGAGTAAGGTATGGCAGCCTGCCGGTTTCCCGCGTGCTCGCCCGCCTCGCCATTGTGTCCTTGGCCACCCTTCTGGTTGGGTGCGCCTCGCAGCCCGAAGCGCAGCTCGCGGAGGGCGTCAATCTGGAGTGGGTCAGTCGGCCTCGGATCGGGGAGGTGACCCACTTGGTCCTCCACCACACGGCCACCGGTAACGAGTCTTCGCTCAGGATTCTCAGTGGCCGCGACCCCGCCACCCGGGTCAGCGTGCACTACCTGGTGACGGACGAACCCGAGCCGCGAATCATCGAGATCATCCCCGAGGACCGCGTCGCCTTCCATGCCGGTGTCAGTCACTGGGCCGGCGTCCGTGACATCAATGCCTCATCGATTGGCATCGAAATCGTGAACCTCGATGGCAATGTGCATCCTTACACCGAGGCGCAGTTCGCGGTCGTGGCGAGCCTCGCGTCCGACATCGTGCGGCGGCATGCCATCCGGCCTGAGAATGTGGTGGCACACTCTGACATCGCCCCAGGGCGCAAGCTGGACCCTGGACGACTCTTTCCCTGGCACCGACTCGAACGTGAGGCTGGAGTCGGTTGCTGGGCTGATCCCTCGGATGTCGCAGTCAAACTCAGGTCCACCCCCACCCTGCCCCTTTATGAGGTCCAGCAAGCATTGACGCGCTGGGGTTATGATGTCCCGGCCACGGGCAAGCACGACGAGACGACGCGGAACGCAATCGCCGCTTTCCAGCGGCATCACCGTCCCGGTCAGGTCGATGGCATACCGGATCGCGAGACCGTCGCCATCCTGCTCACGCTCATCGACGCTTACCGTCGGTGACTGACGCAGTTCACCGTCCGCGTCGAAGCCAGAGTACGCGGGCGATCTTGTCGATGTACCCGCGGATGAGGTCCCGCTCCGGATAGCCGAACTGATCGAGAATCCAGGCGTAGAGCCCACCCGACACGACAATCGCGGCCGACAGGGTCAGGAATAGCGATGCCTTTGCCGGCAAGGTTCCCCAAAGCTGGATCTTGAGCCAGGCATGCGTCTGGAAGGCGACTGCGGCGAGGATGAAGCTGCCGAAGAGTACCTGGAACAGCGGCCGCGCCAGCGACTCCGTGAGGAACTCGGGGGCATGACGGCTCAGTTGCCGCCTGAGCACGACCCACTGCCACGCCGCCGAGACCAGGTTGGCCACCGCCAAACCGCTCGCCCCACTCAGGCCGGCTGGTGCCGTCCAGCAAAGTGCGAGTGACAGCACGGCGTTGACGACGAGGGCGTGGACCGCGGCGACAAGGGTGGCTTTGGTGCGACCGGCCACATTGAGGGCGCGAGACGTCAGCGCGCTCAGCGCGTAGAACGGCATCGAGGCCGAGAAGAGCACAAGCAGAGTGGCGGATTCGCGCACGTCGTCGTACCCGAAGCGCCCATACTGGAAGAGGAGCTCGAGGATGGGTTGCGCGAGCGCGGCCAGCGCAACCGCCGCGCCGATGTTGATTGCCATCACCAGCCGCGTGCCCCGCGCGTAGTTCCGACCGAGTGCGTCGCGGTCTCCCTGGGCCCAAGCCGTGGCCAAAGCGGGGAAGATCACCGCGGCGACTGAGACGGAGAAAAGTCCGACTGGCAGCTCGGTCACGCGGTTCGCAACGTGGTAATGGGTCAGCGACTTGTCATCGATGCCGAAGGCCAGCGCACGGGACACCAGGAGGTTCAACTGGAGCACCCCGGCGCCGACCAGCGCAGGAACAAAGGCGTCGCGCAGCCCCTGCCAGATGATCGGGTCGGGTGTGGCTGGCGATGGACGCCAGCCTTCGCGTCGCAGACCCAACACGGGTATGAGCAGCTGCAACGAGCCGCCGACGACGGTGGCGAGGCACAGGACACGTGCCTGGTCCGCGAGGCTATCGGAGTAGAGCGGGCCCAGCCAAGCCAGCGAGGCGATGAGGCAGAGGTTGAGCACGCCGGCCGCAACCTCGGCGAGCCCGAACCGCCCGCAGAGCTGCACCGCGCCGGTGAACAAGGCCGCGGCGCAAATCAGGGGCATGTACGGCAGGCACCAAGCGGTGAGCTCGGCGGCGAGCGCGCCTTGTCCGTCGAGCGTGAGTGAGAGCCCGATGGCAGTGCCGAGGCCGATGAGTGCGATGCCGACCATCCACGGCAGCACACGGCGCAGCACATGGTTCAGGAAGGCGAAGGCGGCCGGGCGACCATCCTTGGCCATCTTCGCGGCGAGGGCTGGCACGAGCGCCGCAGTCAGCGCGCCCTCGCCCAGCAGTCGGCGGAAAAGATTCGGAATCTGAAAGGCGAGCAGGAACGCGGACGAGACAATGCCCGCCCCGAAGGTGGCGGTCATCAGCTGGTCGCGGAACAGGCCGAGCACGCGCGAGACAAGCGTCCAGGACGCCGTTGTGGTCATGTCCCGGTACTGCCGCTGCTGCTCGGACATGTCAGCCGTTGCTCAGGGCTGGATGGCACCGAAGCCCTCGGAGAGCACCGCGCGGAGTGCGGGCACGAGGTCGGTGCGCGGCACGGTCGCCTCGGCCCTTGCGCCAAGGTCGCGAACCTTGGCCACGCCTTGGGTGACCTCGTCGCCTCCGTAGACGAGGGCGTAGCGGGCTCCGGCGGACTCGGCCGCTTGCATCAGCTTGGGGAACTTGCCGTCGCGCAGGTTATACTCGATACGCAGACCCGCCGCGCGCAACTGCGCGATGTCGGCGAGAGCCGCGATCCGGGCATCGGCGCCGAGAATGGCGACGTAAAAGTCAGGTCCATCGGCGTAGGCCGGCACGAGGCCGCGGTCCTCGAGGAGGTTGGCCACGGTGACATCACCCATGCCGAAACCGACCGCGGGCAGCACCGGACCGCCGAGCTTCTCGACCAATCCGTCGTAGCGCCCCCCACCGGCGAGCGCTCGTTGCTCGCCGTGGGCATCGAAGGCCTCGAAGACGAACCCGGTGTAGTAGGCGAGCCCACGGACGATGCCGAGGTCGACCCTGACGAGGTCGGCGACGCCCAGCGCGGCGAGCAGGCCGAGCAGTTCGCGCCATTCGGCGAGACGTGCCTGCACAGCAGCGTCGGAGCCAAGCGCCGCCTCCAACTCGGAGAAGGAGCGCACGGCCGCGAGTCGGCGCGCCTCGGCGAGGATGCGCGCGGGGTCCGCCGGGTGGCCGCCGAGCGACTCGCGGATCATGGCGAGCAACTCGGCCTCGGTCGCGCGCTCAAGCTTGTCCACCGCGGTGAGCACGGCGGGCGCCAGCTCCTCCGGCACGCCGAGCGACGCCAGTACGCGGAACCAAAGCGTGCGGTCGGAAAGGCGGATGGCGAAGCTGTCGCGCGCTAGGCCGAAACCAAGCAGGCAGTCGGCGCAGAGCGCGATGATCTCGGCATCGGCGGCGGGACCAGCCTCGCCCAGCAGGTCGGCGTTGAGCTGATGGAAGGCGCGGAGCCGACCCTTCTGCTGCTTCTCGTAGCGGTAGCACTCGCCGATGGCGAACCAGCGGATGGGCTTGGGCAGTCCGTTGGCGCGCGCCCCGACCATCCGGGCGAGCGTCGGGGTCATCTCGGGACGGAGTGTCACGGCACGCTCGCCCTTGTCGGTGAAATTGAAGAGCTGCCTCACGATCTCATCGCCCGACTTGGCGGTCAGCAGCTCCAGTGGCTCAAGCACTGGCCCCTCCCACTCGCGGAATCCGTAGCGGCGGCAGGCCTGTCGCCAGACGCCGATGATGTGCCCGAGCTTGGCGCGCTCCTCCGGGTAGAAGGCACGGAAACCGGGCAGGGACTCGAACCGGGACATGGACGGCGCTCCCGTCTCAGGCCGCGGCGGGGGGCGTGCCCTCGTCGGACTTGACCTGGAACTTGGAGAGATCGGCGGCCTTGAGCGCCTTCTTGAATTCCTTGCCGGACTTGAACTTCACGACGGCGCGGCGAGGAATGACGACATCGGTCTCGGGCTTGTTCGGGTTGCGTCCGATGCGACTCTCGCGGATCTGCACCTCGAAGACGCCGAAGTTGCGCAACTCGACGTCGCGGCCAGCCAGCAAGGCCTCCTGGATGATCTCCAGTGTGCGCTGGACGGAGTCGCGGATGACCTTCTGTGAGTGATTGGTCTCTTCGAAGATTTTCAGCACGATTTCGCGCTTGGTGAGGTTGGCGGGCTTGTTCGTCATGGCGCTTGGAAAAGGGGTTAGAAGCGGTCATCGAACACGGGCTTGCCCGCTTTGCAAGTCTCCTAAGGGGTGATGGATGAGGGATTTAGGAAGCCAAGCCCCCTCGCCCTCCTTGGGGTGAGACAGGTCAATCAGGGCCTAAATGCGCGAAATCGCGAGCTTCGACCCCTGCCTGCTGGGCTCACTCGAGGTTCTGCACCTGCTCGCGAAACCGCTCGATTTCCGTCTTCGCCTCGAGCACCGCACGGGTGGTCTCCACCTCGGCCGCCTTGCTGCCGATGGTGTTGACCTCGCGCAAGAACTCCTGGGTCAGGAAATCGAGTCCTCGGCCCGGGGCCGACTGTCCGAGTTGGCTGCGGCCTTGCTCAATGTGACTGCGCAGTCGGGTAAGTTCCTCGGTGATGTCGCACCGATCGGCATGCAGGGCCAGCTCGCGGAGCACGCGCTCATCGGCAAGATCGATGCCGACACCGAGGTCAGCGAGACGTCGAAGCAATCGGTCACGCGTGCGCGTCGGCGATGTCCTCTCGCTCGCCGCCATCCGTTCGACGAGTGCGGCGATGGCGTCGAGCCGTGTCGAGAGATCGCGCACGAGGGCCTCGCCCTCCTTCGCTCGCATGCCATCGCAGGCTCGGAGGGCCTCCCTGAGGCAGCGCGCGGCGGCCTCGGCCATCGTCTCATCCGGAACGGGGAGACCGGCGATTCCCTGCTGTTGCTCAACAAGTCGCTGCAGTACATGCCAGTCCGGCTCGCCCTTGATTCCGTGTCGGGTCGCGAGGTCGCGCAGGTGGCGCAGCGGCTCCGCGAGGTCGGGGCCGCCGGTGCCGACCCGGGTGCAACCCAGGCGCACCGTGACCTTTCCGCGCTGGAAGGATTCGCGTACAACGGCGCCGAGCCGCGTCTCGAGCTCGGCCCACTCGGCGGGGAGATGCACCACGACCGCGAGGCCACGCTGGTTGACGGTGGAGACCTCGGCGGTCAGATTCGCGCTACCCTGCGCCAGCGTCGCGCGGCCAAAGCCGGTCATGGAGCGCGCGGCGCCCATCGGTCAGAGCTTAATCTCGACGCCCATGGCGCGGGCGGCTTGCCAGACATCCTTGTCGCCGCGTCCGGAAAGGTTGATCAGCACGACCTTGTCCGCGGAGAGCTCGCGCGCTCGTCGGAAGCCCCAGGCGAGGGCGTGGCTGGATTCGAGCGCGGGGATGATGCCCTCGGCGCGCGAGAGCAGCTGGAAGGCGTCGAGGGTCTCATCGTCACGCGCGTAGGCGAAGTCGATGCGCTTGCGGTCGTGGTAATGGGCGTGTTCGGGACCGACGGCCGCGTAGTCGAGACCAGCCGAAACCGAGTGCGTGCCTTCGATCTGCCCCTCGGTGTCCTGCAAAAGGTAGGTGAGGCATCCCTGGAGCACGCCGACGCGTCCACCGGCGAACCGCGCGGCATGCTCGCCGCGCTGGATGCCACGCCCGCCCGCCTCGACGCCGACGAGGCGGACCGAAGGCTCGTCGAGGTATTCGAAGAAGGAGCCGATGGCGTTGGAACCTCCGCCGACGCAGGCGACGACCTCGTCAGGGAGACGCCCCTCGGCCTCGAGCATCTGGGCCTTGGACTCAACCGAGATCACCCGGTGGAAATCGCGGACCATCATCGGGTAGGGATGCGAGCCGTAGGCCGTGCCGAGGATGTAATGGGTGTCATGCACGTTGGTGACCCAGTCGCGCATGGCCTCGTTGACCGCCTCCTTGAGCGTGCGCTGTCCTGCGCCGACGCCGCGGACCTCGGCGCCCATCAGTCGCATGCGATAGACGTTGAGCGCCTGCCGCTCCATGTCGGCCTCGCCCATGTAGATGACAGCCTTGAGGCCGAAGCGCGCGCAGACGGCCGCGGTCGCTGTGCCATGCTGTCCGGCGCCGGTCTCGGCGATGATGCGGGTCTTGCCCATGCGTCGCGCCAGCAGGGCCTGGCCGATCACATTGTTGATCTTGTGCGCCCCGGTGTGGAGCATGTCCTCGCGCTTGAGGTAGACCTTGGCGCCGCCGAGCTGACGGGTGAGCGACTCCGCGAGGTAGAGACCGGTCGGACGTCCGGCGTAGATGCGGAGGAGGCGGGCGAACTCCTCTTGGAACGAAGGGTCGCGGCGGGCCTCGTCGTACGCCTTGGCGAGGTCAAGGAGCGGCGTCATCAGCGTCTCAGGCACGAACATGCCACCGTAGGCGCCGAAGCGCCCGCGGGCGTCCGGCATGCGGAAGCGGGGGGCGTCCTGGGGGATGAGGGTCGAGGTGGCCACGGCGGTGTCGAAGGAAGCCGGAGTGATGGCGAATGGCAAGCCAGTCGGGTGAAAGTCGGGTTAAACCCTTTGCACCACGGGTGACTTTCCCCTTAAGCCAAGGGGCGTCGCACCATGCGCTCCCTCACCCTCCCTTTGCTAACCGCCCTCGTCGCCGCCCGCCTCGTCGGTGCCGGCGAGGAGATCTCGCCGGAGGAGGTGCGCGCCCAGTTCACCCCGACCCGTGCCATCGTCACCGGCTTCGTGGAGGGTGCGACCGAGTTCCTGCCCGTCTCGTCGACCGGACACCTCATCCTCAGTGATGCGTTGATGGGCGTGAACAACGACGAAAGCGTCGCCGTCGCCGGCGTCGTCGACCGCAAGGGTCGTCCTGTCACCCTGCAGCGCGTGGCCGACGACTACTTGGTCATCGTCCAGATTGGTGCGATCCTCGCGGTCGTGGCCGGATTCTCCAGCCGCTTCCGCAATCCGAGCCCGCGCGGCATCCTCGCGACCCTCGTGGCCTTCGCCCCGGCCGCCGTCCTGGGCCTGCTTGCCAAGGACTTTATCAACGCCTATCTCTTCAAGGTGGAGGTTGTCGCGGTCATGCTGCTCATCGGCGGCCTGCTCATGCTCTGGGCGGACCGACGGTGGCCGAGGGACACCGCCCCCGGCTTCGATGAGCTGGAGGTTCTGACTATTCCGCAGGCCTTCCGCATCGGTCTCTTCCAGTGCATCTCGCTGATTCCCGGCACGAGCCGCTCGATGTCGATGCTCATCGGCGGGCGTTCCGCCGGCCTCTCGCATGCGGCGGCCGCAGAGTTCTCCTTCCTCGTCGGTTTCCTGACGCTGAGCGCCGCGTCGCTCTACAAGGCCTGGCACCTCGGTCCTGCGCTACGCGAGGTCTACCCCGCCGGGCCGGCCTTGCTTGGGCTCGTGGTCGCCTTTGTGGTCGCCTTCGCCACCGTGCGCTGGTTGGTCGGCCACCTCCAGCGCGAGGGATTCGTCCGCTTCGCCTGGTACCGCATCCTGCTTGGTGGCGGCATGCTGGCCTACTTGGCCTACGGCGCAATTCATCGGGCGGTCGTGGGTTGACCCCGCGGGGTCTGCTCAGCTGCGCCGCTTGTTCGGCTCGAAGGGTCGCTGGAAAGCCTCGCGGAAATCGTAGACCGCGGCGAAGTCCTCCGGCTTGTCCTCCTCGGACTTCCCGAAGAGCCCCGAGTCGATAAGGTTGAAGACGATGTTGCCGACATCGGCCGTCCGCTTCACGCCCCAGTTTTGCAGCAAGGGGTAACCGAGCGGGCCGTAGGCCTCGAGCACATGCTGGCGAAAGCCCTCCAGGACCTGGGGGCCGCTGACGTGACGCGATCGCGCTGTGGGCTTGGCACCCTTCTTCGGCTCACCGTGCACGATGCGCTGGGCTTGGTCGAGGCCGAGTCGGACCGCATGGTAGGCCTGTGGCTGGTAACGGTTGTCCTTCGCCACGCACGCGCGGATGGCCTCGTCGAAATCCATGGGAGTGTCCTGTGACATCGTTTAGCGGGAGAGACTGGCCAGCAGGCGCTCGTTCTGCGCGGGCGTACCGACGGTGACGCGAAGCCAGCCCGCCATGCCGTAGCCGCGGAGCGGTCGCACGATCACGCCCGCGCGAAGCAGGCGCTGAAAGGTCGCATCGGCCTCCGGAACCTGGACGGCGAGGAAGTTGGCATGGCCCTCGATGAATGACCAACCCAGTCGACGGAATCCGGCGGCGAGCTGCGCGAGCCCCTCGGCGTTCGCACGCACGGAGCGCGTGACGAACTCAGTGTCGTCGAGCGCGGCCTGCGCGGCGGCGAGGGCGGGCAGGTTGACATTGAAGGGTTGGCGCACGCGGTTGAGCAGGCCGCAGACCTCGGGCGATCCGACGAGGTAGCCCACACGGAGGCCAGCCAGTCCGTAGACCTTGGAGAAGGTGCGGGTGACCACGACCTTGCGTCCCGAACGCAGGAGGGGGCGGAGATCCGCGGTCGCGTCCAGGTACTCGGCGTAGGCCTCGTCGAGGCAGAAGATGACATGGTCCGGCAGCGACTCGGCGAGCCGCAGGATGTCGGCGGGGTCGTCGGTGCCGCCCGTCGGGTTGTTCGGGCTGGCGAGGAAAAGGATGCGCGTGCGGTCGGTCACGGCGGCGCGCATCGCCTTCAGGTCATGGCGGAAGCCGGGCATGGGCACCTCGACCGGCGTGGCCCCGCAGAGCGTGGTCGCGAGTTTGTAGACCACGAAGGCTTGCGAACCGAAGACCACCTCGTCGCCCGGACGCAGGAAGGCCTGCGCGAGGAGTATCATCACCTCGTTCGAGCCATTGCCGACCACGAAGTGGTCAGGCGCGAGCCCCCACATGCGCCCGAGGCGCTCGCGAAGGAAGGTGCAGCCCGAATCAGGGTAAAGGTGCAGGGAGTCCAGCGCGCGACGTGCGGCGGCCAGGCCGAGCGGCGAGGCTCCGAGCGGGTTCTCGTTGGAGGCGAGCTTGATGACATTGGCCGGATCGAGGCCGAACTCGCGCGCGACAACCTCAATGGGACGGCCGGCCTCGTAGACGGGCTGGGTCAGCACGGGTCGGTTGGCGAGCTCGGTGTAGGTGACAGGCATCCTCGTCGGGTTGGTCGAACACGTTGGTCGGCTGATGGCTTGCTGGCAAACGAGAACCTGCCACGTTGGTCTCGTGCGCATCCTCATCCTGGGAGCCTCCGGTCTCGTCGGTCGCGAGTCAGTCCTCGCCGCCCGGCGGCGCGGACATGACGTCGTTGCTGTCGGCGGAAGCCGCGCCCCGCGACTTCCAGCTGGCATCGAGACCCTCCAGTCCGACCTGCTCGACGAGGCCGCGCTCGAGCGGCTCATTCTCGACCGATTCCCCGATGCGGTGATCAATGCGGCCGCCATCGCCGCCATCGCCGATTGCGAGCGTGACCCTGCCAGGGCCGAGCGCGTCAACGCCGCCCTGCCCCGCCGGCTGGCCCAGCTCAGCCGGCATGTCGGCGCACGGCTCGTGCACCTGTCGACCGACATGGTCTTCGACGGTGAGCAAGGTCGATACCGAAGCACCGACCTGCCGCTTCCGCTGCACCTTTACGGACAAACCAAGCTCCTGGGTGAGAAAGGCGTGCTCGCCGAGGGCAAGGCCAGCGCCTGCGTCCTGCGCACCACCCTGGTCTCGGCGAACACCCTGACCGGCGACCGCGGCTTGCATGAGCGGCTCTTCCTAGACTGGAAAGCGGGCAAGACGCCCGCTCTCTTCACCGAGGAGATTCGCCAGCCTGTCTCCGCCGCCAACCTCGCCGATGTCTGCGTCGAGCTCTGTGAGCGGGACAACCTCTCGGGACTTTTCCACTGGGCCGGCGGCGAGGCGTTGAGCCGGCACGCGATCGGAGCCCGTGTTGCGAGCCACTTTGGACTGAATCCGGTCGAGGTCGTGCGAGCCTCGACCTACGCCGACGTCCCCGGCCTGGGACGCCGGCCGCGCGACCTCAGCTTCGAGCTCCAGCCGCTCGCCGGCAAACTGCGCACCAAGGTCCAGTCCTTTGACGAGATTCTGGCCGAGCTCGAGGTGCCGCGCGGTTGCGAGGAATGGTACACGGCCCGCACGGGTCGCCGCGTCACCCGTCGTCTCACCCAAGGCGTCGACTTCTGAGCGCGATGCACATCCTGCCCTGGTCCGAGTCCACCGCCGCCCTCAACATGGCGCGCGATTTGCTGCTCCTCGAGGCCTACCCCGACGCCGCGGTCCCGCGTTTCCGCGCCTACGGATGGTCCGAGCCGGCCTTCACCTTCGGCGTTTCCCAGCGCTGGGCGGAATACCGACCCAAGGTGCCTGCCGGCACGACACTCGTGCGCCGAGCCACCGGTGGCGGACTTGTTTCCCATCTCGAGGACTGGACCTTCGCACTCGCTATCCCCGCCAGTCATCCTGTCTTCGGACTCGAGGCACTGGCAAGCTACGGTGTTGTCCTCCTGGCACTCGAGCAGGCCTTGCGCGCGCAGGGACAGCCTGTTGCCAGCGTGCCCTCCCCTTCCGGACCCAGGGGCTTTCTGGCACCGGAGATCTGCGCGAGTCGTCCGGAACCGCACGACCTCGTCAACGCAGGTGACGGACGCAAGGTGGCCGGCGCCGCCCAGAAGCGCACGCGCGACGGCTTGCTCCTCGAGGGTTATGTGTGGAAGCCATTCCTGGCGGGATTGGACACCGCGCGGCTGATGACAGACTTTAGCAACCAACTCGCGGAATCGCTCGGTACGCAAGCGATGTCCGTGGCGGAGCCCGCCTACCCGAGGGACATTGCCGCCGGCACGGCGGAGAAGTTCTCATCACGTGCTTGGAACGAGCGCCTCTGAACTCAGAAGAGCTCGCCCTGCCCCGCCGAGTCCGACCTAGGCTTGGCGATTCGCGCGGGTTTGCCCGTGTCTGACTTGGGCTTCGTGACCTTGGTTGGTGGCACGACCTCGGGCATATCGGCCGCCGCGGGTAGACCGCCTCCTTGCTCCATACCGCTGAGGATTTCGCGGGCGCGCGTGACAACCGAAGGTGGCATGCCCGCAAGACGGGCAACCTGGATGCCGTAGGAGCGGTCAGCGGAGCCGGGGACGACTCGTCGCACGAAGACAATCTCATCCTGCCACTCGCGGACCGCGACAGTCCAGTTGCGCAGTCTCGGCAATGTGGAGGCGAGACGGGTGAGCTCGTGGTAATGCGTGGCGAAAAGCGTCCGCGGTCCCGCGCTGGCCCCGCCGTGGAGGTGCTCCGCCACCGCCCAGGCGATGCTGATGCCGTCATACGTGCTGGTGCCACGTCCGATCTCATCGAGCACGATGAGCGAGCGCGGAGTGGCGTTGTTCAGGATGTTGGCGGTCTCGCTCATCTCGACCATGAAGGTCGAGTGACCGCGCGAGAGCTCGTCGCTCGCGCCGACGCGGCAGAAGATGCGGTCGACCAGCCCGACACGGGCGGCCTTGGCCGGCACGAAGCTACCGAGCTGGGCGAGCAGCGCGAGCAGGGCGACCTGGCGGATGTAGGTAGACTTGCCCGCCATGTTGGGTCCGGTGATCAGGGCGACCTGCTCACCGGAGGCGGAGAGACGCGTGTCGTTGGGGACGAAGGCGCCGGCACCGGGACGCTCGCGCAGCATGCGCTCGACCACCGGATGGCGTCCCTCCGAGATCTCCAGCACATCCGAGTCGTCCACGACCGGCTGGCACCAGTCACCATCCCGCGCCAGGTCGGCCCAGCCGCGGAGGACATCGGCCTCGGCGAGCGCGGCCGCGGTGGCCTGCAGCGACTCCGAGCGCGCGAGGACCTCGGCGACGAGCGCGTGGAATAGCTCGGTCTCGCGGGCCAGCGCCTGCTCATCCGCCCGCAGCACCTCGCGCTCCTTCGCGCGCAGCGCCTCCGTGGTGTAGCGCTCGGCGTTCACCATCGTCTGCTTGCGGATATAGTCCGCCGGCACCGCGCCGAGGTTGGCTTTGGTCACCTCGATGGCATAGCCGAAGGCGCCGTTGTAACGCACCTTGAGCGACTTGATGCCCGTGCGCTCCTGTTCGCCGCGCTCGAAGTCGGCGATCCAGGCCTTGCTGTCGCTCGCCAGGGACCGGAGTCGGTCGAGCTCGGGGTCGAGACCCTTGCGCAGCATGCCACCTTCGAGCAGGTCAGCTGGCAACTCGTCGGCGAGTGCGGAGGTCAGGCGTGCGGTGAGCGCCGGCTCGGGGTCGATGCGACCGGCGATGGCCGCGAGGGCCCCGCCGGGCACGGCGGCGAGCTCCTCGCGGATGGCCGGCAGGGCTGACAGGGTGTCGCGAACGCCGCCGAGTTCGCGCGGGTTGCGCAACCGGTTCTGCAGCCGGGCCAGGATGCGGGGAATGTCGCGCACGGACGCGAGCGACTCCCCCAGCCTGCTGGCCGCACCCGGATGTCGCACGAGTGCCGCGACACTCTCCGATCGGGCGCGGATCACGGCGAGGTCGGTCGAGGGCTCGGCGAGCCAGCGGGCAAGGAGGCGGGCGCCTGCTGGAGTGAGAGTGCGGTCGATGGTCTCGATGAGCGAACCTTCCCGTCGACCAGACTGGGTGGCAAAGAGCTCAAGGTTTCGCGAGGAGGCTGGGTCGAGCAGCACGGACTGTCCGAGTCTCACTTCGGTGAGTCGCGTGAGGTTTCGAGGGCGGTCGCAGAGCGAGTCGGTGACATAGCCGAGGACGGCCCCGGCGGCACCGAGCGCTGGGTGAGACTCGTCCAACCCGAATCCAGCCAAGCTGTGTACGGCAAGCGTCTGCGCGACGAGGCGCGCGCCGGCCGAGACCTCGAAATTCCAGCCGGGTGTGCGTGTCACCGAGCGGCCCGAGAGCAATTGCCCGAGCGCCTCGCCGAAGGCGTCCGGCGTCTCCAGTCCCTCGGGGAGTATGACCTCGCTCGGTGCCAGGGCATGGAGCAGGGGTAACAGGCGGTCGGGCGCGGCCTCGGTCGCCAGACGGAAGTCCGCTGTAGAGACATCGAGCCAGGCGGCGTGCCAGCCCGTCTTGTCCCAGTTCAGCGCCAGGAGGTAGTTGCCCCGACGGGAGTCGAGCTGGGAGTCCTCGAGGGCCGTGCCCGGGGTGAGGATGCGCGTGAGCGCGCGTCGGACGAGCTTGCCCGGCACGGGTTGCTCGACCTGGTCGCAGATCGCCACCTTGATCCCTGCCGCGAGCAGCTTCTGCACATAGGTCGGGGCGGCGTGGTGCGGAATCCCCGCCATGGGTTGATCGTGACGCTTGGTCAATGTGATGCCGAGTACGCGTGACGCCACCTCGGCATCGCGTCCGAAGACCTCGTAGAAGTCACCGAGACGGAAGAATAGCAGGGCATCGGCCGGGAGCTTGTCCCGGAACTCACGGTACTGCCGCTGCATGGGGGTCTCGCTCGACACATTAGGAATGGAAGGGGTCGGAGCCCCACGCGCAACGGCGAAGCGACGCCCGTCGCATCTCCTTGCCTTAACCCCTCCCTCTCCTACGTTTCTGTCGATGGCCGACCAACCTCTGCTCCGCGTGCGGGACCTGGGCGTTTCCTTCCGCTCCGGAGGGGCTGAATCCATCGCCTCCACGGGCGTGAACTATGACCTGGCACCCGGCGAGATCCTCGCCGTGGTTGGCGAGTCCGGCTCCGGCAAGTCGGTCTCCGCCCTCGCCCTCACCCGCCTGCTCCCGCCCGAACCCGCCTGCAGCATCCGGGGCTCGGTCCAACTCGAGGGCACCGAACTGGTCGGGCTATCCGAGCAGGCACTGACCCGCGTCCGCGGCAAGCGCATCGCCTATATTTTCCAGGAGCCCGGCACCTCGATGAACCCGGTCTACACCGTTGGCTTCCAGATTGCCGAGGCGGTGCGGACGCACCGGCCTGAGGTGCAGGATGTGAATGCGACGGTGGTCGACGCCCTCGCCGCGGTCGGCATCCGGGAGCCCGCCCGCGCGGCGGCGTCCTATCCCCACGAGTTGTCCGGGGGCATGCTGCAGCGGGCGATGATCGCGATGGCGTTGGCTTGCGACCCCAAGGTGCTGGTGGCCGATGAGCCGACCACCGCCCTGGACGTCACCATCCAGAAGCAGATCATGGAGCTCCTGGCCCGCCTCCGTCGCGAGCGCGGCATGAGCATTCTGCTCATCACGCACAATTTCGGCATCGTCGCCAACATGGCGGACAACGTCATGGTCATGCACCAGGGGCGCGTCGTCGAGCAAGGCTCGGTCAAGGATGTGATGGGCTCACCCAAGCACCCGTACACCCGCGGCCTGATTGGCTGCATCCCCCGCCTTGGCCAGCGTCGCCGTCGACTCTCCACGCTCGAGGACGCCATGCGCGACTCTCAAAACGCAAACCGATGAGTTCCTCCACCTTGCTCGAGGTCAACGACCTGAAGGTCCATTACCCCCGACCCGGTGCCGGTTGGTTCCGCAAAGCTGAACCTGTGCGGGCCGTCGACGGCGTTACCTTCTCCGTGCTGCGAGGCAAGACCGTCGGGCTCGTCGGCGAGTCCGGCTCAGGCAAGACGACCACGGGCCGGGCCATCGTTAAGCTCGCGCCGGTCACCGCTGGGCAAATCCTCTGGGAGGGACAGGACATCGGGCGGATGGACAACCGTGCCTTCTTGCCCTGGCGCAAGAAGGTCCAGATGGTCTTCCAGGATCCCTATGGATCGCTTAACCCGCGCTCCGATATCCTCGGCATCCTTTCCGAGCCGCTCGAGATCCATTTCCCGGGCATGAGCCGACAGGACCGCGAGGCGCGCTGCGCCGAGCTCCTGACCAAGGTTGGTCTAAAGCCTGAGCAGATGCGCCGGCACCCCCATGAGTTCTCCGGTGGGCAGCGCCAGCGCATCGGCATCGCCCGCGCGCTCGCCGTTCAACCCGAGTTGATTGTCTGCGACGAGCCGGTTTCCGCGCTCGACGTCTCCGTCCAGGCCTCGGTCGTCAACCTGCTACAGGACCTGCAGGAGGAGCTTGGCGTCGCCTACCTCTTCATCGCCCACGACCTCGCGGTGGTCGAGCACATCAGCCACCACGTCCTCGTGATGGAGAAAGGTTTGGTCGTCGAGCAGGGTTCGCCCGAGCGTATCCTTGGCGACCCGCAGCATCCCTACACACGCACGCTGCTCGATGCCGTGCCCAAGTTCTGAATGATGAGCACGACAACTGACACCAACCAAGAAGAGCGTCCCCTGGTCGGCGAGACGATCGGTCTCGGCTTGCTCATCCTCGGCATGATGGGTTTCGCCACCTGGGACCAGTGGGCGATCTGGAGCACCAAGGAGGACTACACCTTCGGCTACCTCGTGCCGGCCTTCTCCCTCTACGTGCTCTGGGAGCGCTGGCCTGCGCTGCGCCAGTTGCTCACCGGTCAGGCCGGCCTTCCGGGTGGTCCCTCGGCTAACTGGCTCAAGGGCACGGCCCGTGCTCTGACGATGGTCTGCCTTGTGATGTTCGCGCTCGGGGCGGCTTGGCGCGCGATCTTCGGGACCGGTACGGTCGCGACCATGGCCATCGCCTTCGGCCTGATGGGATGCTTCCTCGGCTTCGCCTTCCTTTCCGTGCGCGCTGTGACCGGGGAGGAGCCAACTGGCGCCTCGCGCTGGAAGGCGCTCGGGCTCTGCCTCTTCCCCGCAGCCATCTGGATCGTGTCGGGTCCCTTCCTTTACCTGGTCGACAACCAGATCAAGGGCCCGCTCCTCGAGTTCGTCACCGAGGTCGTCGCCGGAGTCCTTCGCATCTCGGGCCATGCCATCCAGGTTCGCGGTAACCTCATCGCGTTCCCGAACGGCGAGCAGGTTGGCATCGCCGATGCGTGCTCCGGCATCCGCTCGCTCTCCGCGTGCGTCTTCGTGGGCGCCTTCCTCGGCTCGCTCTGGATTGAGGGCCGCTTCCCCGGCGCGCTCATCCGCCGCACCCTGATGATCGGCGTCTCGGCCTTTGCGGCGATTGTGCTGAACATCGCGCGCAACACCTACCTCTCGCTGCATGCGCAGGCGCACGGCGCCGCCTCGCTGGATCGCGACTACTCCGGACTGGAACCGGGACAGGATGGGTTCTCCTCGCTCGGGACCGTCCATGATTTCGCCGGCAATGCCGCGATGTTCGCGACCTTCCTCGTCCTGATCGCCTGCGTGCCGCTGATCAATCGCTTGGGTTCCAGTCGGTCCAGGGAATGAGAGTCCTGCACCTAACGCCGGAGATCGCGCCCTGGTCCAAGGCCGGCGGACTCGGGGATGCGACCGCGGCCCTTGCTAAGGCCGTCGCCGCCCTCGGGCATGAGGTCAGGGTGGTTACGCCGCTCTACGGCTCCGTGCCCGGCCGCGAGACTCTCGCGGTGCACCGGGCCCAGCTCGACGTTGGCGTGTACCCTACCGAGAGCTGCCAGGTGCGGGTGGCTGCGGGCGAGAATCCCAGGGTGTTCTTCCTCGAGCACGCCGGGTACTACGGCGCGCCAGAGGTCTACGGCGATCGACAGGATGCTGGGCGTCGCGCGTTGTTCCTTGCCCGAGCGGGACTCGATCTCTGCCTGGCCGATGGATGGATACCCGATGTGGTCCACGTCCATGACTGGACCGTTGCGCTGACCCCCGTGCTGCTCAACACGGTCCTGCGAGGCGGGCCACTTGGTAAGTCGGCGTCGATCCTCACGCTGCACAATCTCCAGCACCAGGGACTGCACGGGCGCGAGTCGCTCGATTTCCTCGGTCTGCCCGACTGGCTGATGAGCGAGGACAACCTCGAGTGCCTTGGCGGTGTCAACTTCCTGAAGGGCGGTGTCTACCACGCAACGCGCCTGACCACGGTCAGTCCGACCTACGCCAGCGAGATTCTCCGTCCGGAGTACGGTTTCGGCCTCGATCCAGTCATCCGTCACCGTTCGGCCGATCTCGAGGGTATCCTCAATGGCGTCGACGGCGATGACTGGAATCCATCCCGCGACATGCTCCTGCCCGCCAGGTACTGCGCCGAAGACCTCACGGGCAAGGCGCGCTGCAAAGCCGAGCTGCAGCGCGAGCTCGGACTCGAGGTCGCTCCGGGCACCGCCTTGGTCGGCGTTGTCTCCCGGCTATGGGATCAGAAGGGGCTCGATCTCGCAGTGGAGCCGCTCCGCGCGCGCCTGCGCGCAGGCGAGCTGCAGTTCGTGCTCCTCGGGAGCGGGGACCGAGCCGTCGAGTCCGCGTACCTCGGGCTGGCTGCCGAGTTTCCGAACCGCGCGGCCGTCCGCATCGGGTACGACAACCGGCTCGCACACCGCATCGAGGCGGCGGCCGATTTCTTCCTCATGCCGAGTCGCTTCGAGCCCTGCGGCCTGAACCAACTCTATTCCATGGCATACGGCACGCTGCCGATCGTCCGACGCACGGGTGGCTTGGCCGACACGGTCGATGGGTGGAGCGACGGGGCCAAGGACGCTACTGGCATCGTCTTTGAGCACGCCGACAGCCATGCGGTCAACTGGGCCCTGGGCGAGGCGATGCGACTGTATTACCGACACGAGGCCGAGTTCACCGCCGCGCGTCTGCGCGCCATGCGCAGGAGTTTCACCTGGTCCTCCGCCGCCCTGGCCTACGTGCGCTGCTACGAGGAGGCTGTCCGTCAGCGACGGGATGCCTTCGCCTCGGACCTGTCCACGCCATCCTCGCCCGGCCGAAAGAAGGCAACCGGGGCCAAGGGGGCGAAGCCAGCATCTCCGCGGCGCGCGAGGCGGGGTGCCTGAAGGAGCGCTTTTTCGACAGGCTGGCACAGAACCGCCCACCCGGCGCGTCACTTTTTGTGCAAATTGCGACCGGAGGTCACTTGGCACGCATCGTGTTAAAGGCGTGGTGCCATGACCAAACACACCCCCACCACCCTCGCCCTCCTCGTCGCCGCCTCCGCCTTCGCGCAGACGGCGCCCACCCCCGCACCTGCCTGGACGCAGACGAGCAACCTGGCAGTTTCCACGGATTACGTTTTCCGTGGCGTCTCGCAGATTGCCAACTCCAACGCCATGGCGTTCTCCGGCGGCACGGACATCGCACACAGCTCGGGTCTAGCGGCCGGAGTCTGGTTCTCGAATCAGAACATCAATGACGATCCTCCCGCCGCACCCACCGACCGCATTAGCACGCTCGAGGCAGACATCTATGCATCCTATACCTTCAAGGTCGGTTCGGCGGATCTTTCAGCCGGAGTGATCACCTACAACTACCCCTCGGCTTCAGCTTACAACACCATCGAGGGCAACGTCGGTGTCGCCGTCTCGGGTCTCAGCCTCAAGTACTACCACGCCTTCACCGACTACTTCGGCGTCACCGGCACCGATGGCACCGGCTACCTCGACTTGGCCTATACTTACACGGTCAAGGACCTGACGCTCGGACTGCATTATGGCTGGACGTTTGGTTCGGGCGCGCAGGCCGATTACGAGGACTACAAGGTCTCCCTCTCCTACCCTGTCCTCGGCTACACGCTCGGCGTCGCGTTCACCGACTCGAACGCGGGTATCTTCGCGCCTGCCTACAACAACAAGCAGCTGGATGACGGCATCGTAGTCGTGTCCCTGAGCAAGACCTTCTGAAGCTTCGTTTGGGATGTCATAGCCGGGCGCACCCGAGAGGGTGCGCCCTTTTGTTTCCCCGCTCAGTCGCCCGAGAGTTCGGTGAGCCGGTCGCCCAGCCTGACCGCGACCGCGGTGTCGTCCTCGCCCTCGTGACTGACACGCTCAAACGAGAGGTCGACGCGGGAGAACGGCACGGGCAGGGCGAAGCGATCCCAGCTGCGCAGGCGCCAGGCTCGATGGTAATGTATGCCGAGGAGGACCACGGGGCGCCGGCTGATGCGCGCAAGGGCGATGACCCCGGGCTTGAAGGCGCGACGCGGCCCCTTGGGACCATCCGGTGTCACGCCTGCGTGCGCGCCAGCGCGCATGGCGCGCGCGAGGGCGACGAGCGCCTCGGTCCCCCTGCGGTTGCTTGAACCACGCACGCTCCGAATCCCCATCAACTGGTAGAAGGCGGCGAGCCAGCCGCCGTCCTTGCTGGCGCTGATCAGGGCACAGACGGGAATCCTCAGGAAGCGCTGGCTGATGACGGGTGCGAAGAACAAGCGGTCATGCCAGAGCACCAGCACGGCGTTGCCGCCCACGTCTTGTTCGAGACTGTCCACCTGCCCAGACCTGCGCACCCTCAGGGTGGCCAGCCAGAGCCTGAAGAAGAGCGCGACGGGTGCCACCCATAGCCAATGCCACCACGCCACCGTGACCGGTGAGTTGGTGCGCTCGGGTGTGCTCTCCACGGGGGTAGAGACGCAGATGCCGGCCGTCTTTTCAACCCTCGACGCTCGGGGGAAGGCCCAGGGCCTTGCGGATACCAGGTCGTGCGAGCAGGTGAATGAGCGAGGTGGAGAATGCGGTCGGCTCTCGGTGCATCCAGGCGTCCACCTCCGCCGGTGTACGCCAGAGTAGGCTGTCGACCTCCGAGGGCGAGGGCCTCGCGGTGTGATCGCCCTTGAGCAGATAGACCCGGACGAACTCGTGGCCGAGGTCGACATGTGCCGGCACCGACTCCAAGTCGTGCAACTGACCCGACTCGGTGCGGATCCCGAGCTCCTCCGCCAACTCGCGCCGGGCGGCGGCGTCATACGCCTCGCCGGCGTCGAGATGTCCGGCGCACGAGGAGCTGAGCAGCCCTGGGCAACTGTCCTTCGCATGGGAACGGCGCTGCAGGCACACCTGTCCGTCCGCGCGCACCCAGAGAATGTGCACGGCGCGGTGAAGCAGGCCCCTTGCGTGGACCTCGGACCGCGTCGCACGCCCGATGACGCGGTCGGAGGCATCGACTACGTCGAAGACCTCGTCGGGACTCTGGGCCGGGTCGTTCACGCGCGTCCCAGGTCCATCAGGATATTCCACTGGCGAGTCAGCTCGCGATCATGCCTGCGCCAATCCGGGTCCCAGGTCTCGAGTTGCGACCAGAACTGCTCGGAGTGATCCATGTGCACGCGGTGCGCCAGCTCGTGAAGGATGACGTGGTCATGCATCGCCGGCGGCAGAAGGACGAGTCGCCAGTTGAGGGAGAGGGCGCCTGCAGCTGAGCAGGATCCCCAGCGCGAGGACTGGTTGCGCACGCTGACATCGCCAATGCTCACCTTCACGCGGGCGGCGAGGCGGCGGGCGGCCAAGGTGAGACCGTCCTGGGCGAGACGACGCAAGGCGCGTAGGGCGCCCGCCTCGGCATCGTCGACGGCGTGGGTGAGAATGACCGACTCGGACTCAGGGACGAGCCGGTAGGCACTACGCCCACCCGAGCGCAGCTCGACGCTCAGCCAGCGATCATCGAAGGTCAACGAGGGGAATCGGGTCAGATGTTCGAGCAGGGACACCTGCGTGACACGCGCCTTAGCCAGGGCCTGCTCAAGCCAGCCAGTGTGCTCGGTGAGGAAGGCGGCCACGTCGTCGCGCAGGGTGCCGACCGGCACGGTGAGCTCGATGCGCGGTCCGGGCTTCACCGTCAGGCGCACGCGGGTCGCTCGGCGTGAGACGCGTGGCCAGACCTCGGTTGTACGTCCAGCGACGTTGACGAGCAGTGGCCTTGGTTCGCCGGGCATGCTTAACGAACGGCAGATTGCTCAGCATGGCGCTGCACACCGTCGGTGTGACGGCGCAGCGCGGAGTCGGGATCGATACCGGCCTCGCGGCAGGCTGCGACCAACTCAAAGAGACGGCGGCCAGCCTCTGCCTCCGTCAGGCCCTCGGCTTGACGATAGACCTCGGCGGTGTCCACGGTCGGACCTGGATTCAGCGACTTCTTGGCCACCTGCTTCCAGACCTCGCGAGCCTGAAGCAGGCTGCCGAGTTGGGCCGGTAACTCCTTGAACACACCCGCGGGTTTGGCGCCCTTCTCCACCGCTTTAATCTTCTCCCATTGGCGGACCACGGCCTCGGGGTCGCCAAGCTTCTCGCCGGTGCCGAAGACATGCGGGTGGCGCCGCACCATCTTCTCGTTCACCTCGCGCGCGACGTCGTCGAAAGTGAACTTACCGGCCTCGGAGGCCATCTGCGCGTGCAGCGCCACGTGAAAAAGCAGGTCACCGAGCTCCTCGCGGAGATTGGCAGTGTCGTTGCGGTCGATGGCCTGAAGCAACTCCGCGACCTCCTCGACCAGGCAGTCGCAGATGGTGCGATGGGTCTGCGCCCGGTCCCATGGGCAGCCATCCGGGGCGCGCAGACGCGCGGTGGTGGCGAGGAGATCGTCGATGGCGGCCATGCCCGCACGCTTGCGACCCATTGCCCGGAGTCAAAACGATTGCCAGCACCGCCCGCGCGGGCCTTGCTCATCGCGTGGACAAGTTGGCTGAAATCGTCGCCTGGAAGCGCCAGGAAATCGCCCCGCGGGCTCGGCCGGTCTCCGACCGTGAGCTCGCCGAGGCCGCCGCACGCGCCGATCGCCGCGGTCCCGGCTTCCGCGCCTCCCTGCGCCAGCCCGGTCGCCTCTCGGTCATCGCTGAGGTCAAGCGCGCCAGCCCCAGCGCGGGTGCCATCCGTGCCGACATCGACGCCGTTGCCCAAGCGAGGGCCTATGCTGATGCCGGAGCCGACTGCCTCTCGGTGCTCACCGACACGAAGTTCTTCGGCGGCACGCTTGCCGACCTCCGGGCAGTGGTGGCCGATCAGGCAAGCCGCAGCTCACCCGTGCCCTGCATCCGAAAGGACTTTATGATGCACCGTATCCAGGTGCTCGAGGCTGCCGAGGCCGGGGCTCGCTGCATCCTGCTCATTGTCCGCGCGCTGAGCGATCCGGAGATGCGCGACCTGCATGACGCCGCACGCGCCGCCGGACTCGACGCCCTCTTCGAGGTACACGATGAGGATGAGCTCGCCCGCGCCCTCGCCCACCAGCCCGACATGATTGGCGTCAATAACCGCAACCTCTCGACCTTCGCCATCGACCTTGCCTTCGCCGAGCACGTCATACCGCGCATGCCCGCCGGGGTGGTCAAGGTCGCCGAGAGCGGTATCCGGACACCCGCGGATGCCGCGCGCATGCGCGCCGCGGGCGCCGACGCCTTGCTCGTCGGCGAATCACTGATGCGCGCCGAGGACCCGGGTGCCCTGCTGCGCACTCTCCGCTCGGCATGAGCGAGGGGGCATTCAACCACGCCGAGACCCGCGAGCTCCTCGAGCGGCTGGACCACAACCCGCGGCACTGGCTCGGTCAGAACTTCCTCGTTGACCCCAACATCGTGCGCAAGTCGGTCGAGCTGGCCGGCGTCGCGCCGGGAGACCGCGTGGTCGAGGTCGGTCCAGGTCTCGGAACCCTGACGGGCGCGCTTCTCTCCGCCGGTGCTGATGTGTGGGCCGTGGAGCGTGACGCCACCCTCGCGGCGCACCTGCGTCAGACGCTGGCGGGCGGAGGCAGACTTCACCTCACCGAGGGCGACGCAATGGACCACCCGCTGGCGAATCTCCCCGATGCGCGCGATGGTAGCTTCAAGATCGTCGCCAACCTTCCCTACGCGATCTCCTCGCCCTGGATGGAGTCCATCTGCCAAGGACCGCACCCCTCGCTGCTCGTCCTGATGCTCCAGCGAGAGGCTGCCGACCGACTGACTGCCCAGGTCGGCACCGGGCACTGGTCAGCCCTCACCGCCCAGGTCGACCTCGCCTTCGAGCGCGCCGGCCTGCACCCCGTGCCCGCCAAGTGCTTCCACCCGGCACCCAAGGTGGACTCCTGCCTCCTCTTCCTGCGTCGACGCGCCGATGCCCGCCGGCTAGGCGCCCATGCGCGCAAGGTGGCCCGTCTGCTCTTTACCCAGCGTCGCAAGCAGGTGGGTTCTGCGGCACGCAATCTCTTCCCTGATGACCCGGTGGTGACCCGCTGGCTCTCCAGGTTGCCTGAACATGGCCTCACACCGATGGCTCGTCCGGAGACCATCCCGGCCAAGGTCTGGCTGGAGCTGGATGGAACTTCCTGAAACTTCCCCCCGGGGGTGGGGTTTTCGAGGTGCAACACCACACCCATGATCACCCGAATCCTCCTCCTGGCCCTCGCGACTTCCGTCGCCGGCCTCCATGCCGAAGAATCAGCCCCCGCTGGCGACAAGCCCAAGCACGAGCGCGGTGGCGAAGGCCGCGAAGGCCGCGGCGAGCGCGGCTTCCCTGGCCTGTCCAAGGAAGAAAACGAGAAGCTCAAGGCCGCTATCGAGTCCGTGAAGGACGACCCTGCCGTTCTCGCCGCCCGCGAGGCCGCCAAGAAGGCCGGCGAAGCCCTCAAGGAAGCCCGCGAAGCCGGCAAGACCAAGGAAGAGATGGCCGATCTCTTCAAGGCCGCCGGCGAGGCCCGCAAGGCCGCGATGGAAGCCACGAAGAACGCTGTCGTCGCCAAGGATGCGTCGCTCGCGGAACTCTTCGACAAGGTGAAGGCCAACATGGGCAAGCGCGGCGAAGGTAAGGAAGGCGAAGGCAAGGGCGGCGAAGGCAAGAAGCGCGACCGCAAGGGTCCCCCTCCTGCCGAGGCTCCCGAGACCAAGTAATCGCCCCGTCGATTGCGCAGACAAGACCCCGGTTCACCGGGGTCTTTTTTGTGCCGGGTGTCCAGGGTAAAGTCAGATACCCCAAGCTCGTAGCTGCTTGTCGACTGCCTCGCCCATGATCTCGTAACCGGCCTCCGTCGGATGCAGAAGATCTGACATCAGCGAACGGGGGATGGTACCGTCGACCTGGATGAAACGCGCGGATAGATCCAACGTGGCGTCGCCCAGCCGAGCCGAGTCGAGGGCTTTGGCCAAGGCCGCTGCCTTCGCACGCAGTGGGTCCTGTGGCGTGCCGCGAGGGAGCGAGAGCAGGAGCAGTTTCGCACCCGGACAACGCTGTCGCAACTCGCTGACGATGGTCTTGATCCCCAGGACGATGTCCTCGGTGGTGTTCGCCTCGAGATTGTTGGTGCCGATGAGCAGCACAATCGCCGTCGGCCTGAGTCCGTCGACCTCGCCGTGCCGAAGTCTCCAAAGGACGTTCTCGGTCATGTCCCATCCGTAACCGAGGTTGGCTGCGCCGCGCGGCTCGAGGTACTTCGCCCAGCTCAGCGACCCGCGCACGGGGCCCATCCGGGGCGCGCCGCCCCAAAAGTGGGTGATGGAGTCGCCGATGAGCACCACCTGTGGTTGTCGCGCCTTGTTCAGCTCAAGGATGGCAGCGTGTCGAGCCATCCAGTTGTAGGTCGCACGGTCGCGGTCCTGAGTCACCGGGGTCACGGTCGACTTGGCCGATTCGGCTGCGCTGAGCAGAGCGGTCAGCGATGCTATCCATGCGATTAGGAACCTGGTTTGCATGGTGTAATGTGTGCGAAAACCACCTTGGCGGGCAACTTCACTTAAGTCCGATTCGGCGACGCAGCACGAGCACGATATCCCCTGCCCCATCCTCGATTTTCCGACGTCGTCGCATCTCGTAGTGGAAGTCGTGACATGCGACCAGTTCGAGCTCGGGAACGGAGCGTAGCAGGCGGCGCATCTCCCCGGGGGAGTAAGTGCGGAAGTCCCAGAGGGTCTCCTCTTCCCACCGCTTAGCCCCATGGGTCATGCGCATGCGCGTGCGACACGCCTCGAGCCGCTTGCTCCGATCCGGCAGGTCGGACCAAGTATCGGAAGTGACCCGTATCTCGCCGCGCTGTCGCACCCAACGCTCATGGTCGGGCTCCGACTGGCTGTAGTCCGTCAGGTGCAGGCCGAGCACATAGAGGCCGCCAGGGCGGAGGGCTGCGGCGACCCGGCGTAGGTGTGACCGCGCACCGGTTTCCGTCAGAACATACTTGAAGGTGCTGACCAGGCAATGGGCCAAGTCGAAGGTCGCCTTGGACGGTACCCGGAATGACTCGAGCTTGTCCCGCCAGACCACACCAAGCATCCCGGCGATCTTGAGCCGATCACGGGCGTACCTCAACATATTGGGGTTTAGGTCGAAGCCATGCACGGTGTGTCCGCGGCGGGCCAGCGACTCTAGTAGCCGGCCCGAGCCGCAGGCAGGCTCGAGGATGCGGAGCGGACCACGGGAGACGGGACCATGACGACGGGCAATGGCCTCGAGGAAGCGGGTCTCGGGGCGAGTGTAGTCCTGGTAGACGATCTCGTAGTAAAGCGGCGTGTCGTACCACGCCGTCGCAGAGACGACCTTGGCGCGTGCGGTCACTGGTAGATCTCGCCGCCCTTTTCCCTGAATTCGCGCGATTTGTCCTCCATGCCCTTGGCCAGCGCGGCCTCGGCACTGACACCCTGCTCATCGGCCAGCTTGCGGATGTCGTCGGAGATACGCATCGAGCAGAAGCTCGGTCCGCACATCGAGCAGAAGTGGGCGGTCTTGGCCGAGTCCTGCGGGAGTGTCTCGTCGTGGTACTCGCGCGCCCGCTCCGGGTCGAGGGCGAGGGCGAACTGGTCTTCCCAGCGGAACTCGAAGCGCGCCTTGGAGAGCGCGTTGTCGCGGATCTGGGCCGCGGGATGCCCCTTGGCGAGGTCGGCGGCGTGCGCGGCGATCTTGTAGGCGATGACACCCTCGCGGACGTCGTCGCGATTGGGTAGGCCGAGGTGCTCCTTGGGGGTGACGTAGCAGAGCATGGCGGTTCCGTACCAGCCGATCATGGCAGCGCCGATGGCCGAGGTGATGTGGTCGTAGCCCGGGGCGACGTCGGTGGTCAGCGGCCCAAGCGTGTAGAAGGGTGCCTCGTGGCACCACTCCAGCTGCTTGTCCATGTTCTCCTTGATCAGGTGCATGGGCACGTGACCCGGTCCCTCGTTCATCACCTGGACGCCGCGCTCCCAGGCGCGCGTGGTCAGCTCGCCCTGGCACTTCAGCTCGGCGAACTGGGCCTCGTCATTGGCGTCGGCGATGGAGCCAGGCCGGAGACCGTCGCCGATGGAGAAGCTGACGTCATACTGGGCCATCAAGTCGCAGATGTCGTCCCAGTGGGTGTAGAGGAAGTTCTCCTTGTGGTGCGCGAGGCACCACTTCGCGAGGATGGAGCCTCCGCGGGAAACGATACCGGTGACGCGGCGGGCGGTCATCGGGATGTAGGCGAGGCGGACCCCGGCGTGGATAGTGAAGTAGTCGACGCCCTGCTCGGCCTGCTCGACCAAGGTGTCACGGAAGATCTCCCAGGTCAGCTCCTCGGCACGACCCCCGACCTTCTCCAAGGCCTGGTAGATGGGCACGGTCCCCACGGGCACGGGACAGTTGCGCAGGATCCACTCACGGGTCTGGTGGATGTTCTTGCCGGTCGACAGGTCCATCAGGGTGTCGCCACCCCAGCGCACCGACCAGCGCATCTTCTCGACCTCCTCCTCGATGGACGAAGCCACCGCGGAGTTGCCGATGTTCGTGTTGATCTTGACGAGGAAGTTCCTGCCGATGGCCATCGGCTCGAGCTCGGGATGATTGATGTTCGCGGGGATGATGGCGCGACCGCGTGCGACCTCATCACGCACGAATTCAGGGGTGATTTCACGCGGGATGGCGGCACCGTGCGACTGGCCGGCGTGCTGGAAGCCGAGGGCGTGGCGTGGCAGCTTGGTATCATCGGCCGCACGCTGGAGACGAAGGTTCTCGCGGATGGCGATGTACTCCATCTCGGGCGTGACGATGCCGCGGCGGGCGTAGGCGAGCTGGGTGGGTCGGCAGCCAGGCTTCGCGCGGAGCACTTGTCGGCCTGCGCGGTCGAAGTTGACCAGGCGGTTGCGGCTCTCGGCGCGCGTCGCGGTCTCGGCATGCTTGGCGGAGAGGTAACCGTCATCGATCGGCTTGGGGGCGCGACCGGGAATCACCTCGACGTCGCCGCGCTCCAGAATCCAGGCGCCGCGAACCGAGGGCAAGCCGCGCTCGACGTCGCCATGGAAGCCGGCATCACCCCAGGCACCCGAGGTGTCATAGACGCGGACCGGCTCATTCGGCACCAAGCTGCCATCGGAACGACGTGTCGGGTCGAGGCTCACCTCGCGCATCGGCACGCGCAAGTCGGGTCGTGAGCCGGTGACGTGCACGCGGCGGGATTTCGGGAAGGCGGTGGGCTTGTTGTCGTTGACCATGGAGGGGTGTGTTCCGGGCGCGCAATGGACGCGTACCTGGAGGGATGTGGATCGGGCGTTCACTTCCTACGGCGCGCTGGGCGCATCAGGTACGGAGGGTTCGCGGGGAGAGGCCCCGACATCTCAGTCCCACCAACTGGGACTCCCCTGTGCTGCCTACGAAGGAACCTCACGATTAAGGGGGGCTGGCCGACGACATGCAAGGACTAGGTACCCCGCATTCCGCCTTCCCTATCGCCGCCCGCCGTCTAGTCTGCAGCCATGGCCCTGCTGGAAATTGTCGCCTACTCCCATGCCTCGGCCCTGGCGGCCGCCGCCGGGGGCGCCGACCGCATCGAACTCTGTGAGAACAGCGCCGAGGGCGGGACGACGCCAAGCCTAGGTACCATCGAGGCCGCCCGACGCATTCCCGGGGTCAGGTTGCATGTCATGATCCGACCTCGTGGCGGTGACTTTCTCTACACCGACGATGAGTACCGGATCATGCTCCGGGATGCCGAGCTTGCCCGCCAAGCCGGAGCCGATGGCATCGTCATCGGCATCCTGCGACCCGATGCGACCGTCGATGTCGAGCGCTGCCGTCGCCTCGTCGATGCCGCCGGCAATCTCAGCGTCACCTTCCACCGCGCCTTCGACTGGGCCGCGGACCCGCTCCGGGCGCTGGAGGACGTGATCGGCACCGGCTGCAATCGCATCCTGACTTCCGGACAGGCACCGAGCGCCTTGGCAGGCGCACCGCGCATCGCCACTTTAGTGAAGGCTGCCCGCGGTCGCATCACACTGCTGGCCGGCGCTGGCGTCAACGAACACAATGTGCGCGAGATCGTCCGACTGACAGGCGTGACCGAGGTGCACGGCTCCCTGCGCGGCATCCAGGCGACGCGCATGGAGGTGCGCCCGCCCGATGTCTCACTGGGTGCCCCTCCGGACTGGCCGGCCGATGCCATTCCCGTCGCGGACATCGCCCGCGTCCGTGCAGTGCGCCTGGCTCTTGACCAAGCATGAGCCTGACACGCAAGACGTTGCCGCTCTTGCTGGCCGTGATGGCCGCAATGCTTCATGCGGAAAGGCTCGCTGGCGACTGGTCCTACCGACAGGTGAGCGAAGAG
The DNA here is from genome assembly GCA_049419705.1 of Opitutales bacterium. Classification (GTDB taxonomy): domain Bacteria; phylum Verrucomicrobiota; class Verrucomicrobiia; order Opitutales; family UBA953; genus UBA8828. The sequence goes on along the minus strand of JBMSKH010000002.1, from coordinate 26,846 downwards.
GGCTCTGCGACCGAAAACGAGTGGAAGGCGGTCGACAAGGGCGCGGTTGAGCGGGGCAACTTCTCCATCCATCGGCAGCTGATGCTCGACGGTCTCGCCGACCCCTACCGTGATGCCAACGAGCGTGATGTCGCCTGGGTCGGCGAGAAGGCCGACTGGGAGCTAGGTACGGTTTTCAAGCTACCGGAGGCACACCGGGGCAAGCGGCACATCGAGTTGGTTTTTGACGGCTTGGACACCTTCGCGGAGGTCTACCTCAACGGCAAGGAGGTGCTCGCGGCCGACAACGCCTTTCGGACATGGATCGTGCCTGTCGCAGCTGATCTCCGCTCAGGAAACAACGAGTTGCTCGTGCGACTGCTTTGCCCCGCGCGTGAAAGCCAGGCTCGCTACAACCAGCTCCCCGCGCGACTGCCCGAGGGACCGAGGGTCACCGCCCGCAAGGTCCAGATGCAATTCGGCTGGGACTTCGCCCCGCGCACACTCGGTTCCGGACTCCGTCTACCCATCGTCCAGTCATGGGACAGTTTTGTGGTCCGTTCCGCCTGCGTGGTCCAAGCAGCGCGCCCCAAGCTGGCGAAGGGCAACCCAGCCACCTGCGAGTCGGCCGAGATGCAGTTGGAACTCTGGATTGACGCCGACCGAGAGCTCGATGCGGAGCTCACCGTGGAATCATCGGGCGCGACGTCCAAGGCGTCGCTCCGCCTGGCGAAGGGCTCACAGAAGGTCACCCTACCCTTTACACTGACATCTCCAGCCCTCTGGTGGTGCAACGGCGAGGGCTCGCCCAACCTGCACCAGGCAAGCTGGCGAATCGCCTCGGGCGCGGAGACCTTCTCGGGGTCCACCACCTACGGGGTGCGCGACCTCGAGCTCGTTCGTGAGCGTGATGCCCGCGGGGAGTCCTTCCGTTTCCGTCTCAACGGTCGGGATATCCGCGCACTCGGCGCGAACCTCGTACCGGCCAGCGCAATCGACCCGCTGAACACCGAGGACAGCCAAGCCCTGCTGCTTGCCAGGGACGCAGGGATGAACTTCCTGCGCGTCTGGGGCGGCGGCGCCTATGCCTCGGAGCGCATGCTCGAGCTCTGCGACCGCTACGGCATCCTGGTCTGGCAGGACCTACCCTTCGCCTGCGGACTCTATCCCTCGGATGAGACATTCCTCGCCAAGGTCGAGGACGAGATTGCCGACCAAGCTCGCCGACTGCGCGGTCATGCCTGCCTCGCGCTTTGGTGCGGCAACAACGAGAGCGACGAGGGTTGGTGGAATTGGGGCTGGCGTGAGGCGATGCCGTCGACGCGCATCGCCGACGAGGTACGCGCCGGCTACGAGACACTCTTCGAGCGGCGCATACCTGCCGCCCTCGCCGCCAACGACCCAGGCCGCATCTACCTGAGCACATCACCCCGGCATGGCTGGGGTCGAGAGGCCGCCTACCGCGAGGGAGACCTGCACGATTGGGGACTCTGGCACGGGCGGGAGCCCTTCTCGCGCGCGCCGAGTCGCACCGGACGCTTTGTCAGCGAGTTCGGCTTCCAATCCTTCCCTGCGCCATCGACCCTCACCGAGTGGATCGGAAGCACCGATCGCACCGACCCGCGTTTCGCCAACCACCAGAAGCAGGCCGTTGCACCGGAAATCCTCGGACATTACATGGGGCTCGAAGGACTTCGACCGCTCAAGCCCGAGCAGTTCGCCTATGCTACGCGTTGGCTCCAGGCCGAGGCACTCCGCACCCACATCGGCGCACAGCGCCTCGATCCGGGTTGCGGCGGTTCGCTCATCTGGCAGCTCAACGATCCCTGGCCCGGCATCAGCTGGTCACTCATCGACTACAACGGAGTGCCCAAGCCGGCGTACTTCGCCGTGAAGCGGGGTTTCGCCAAGGGAGACGTCGACCTCGCCTTCCTCGGCGATCGTGCGGTCGGACAGCCAGTCGGCGAGGCCAAGGGCGTGCGGTTGGCCTTGCTCGATTTCGAGGGCAAGGTTGTCGCCGAGACGACCGACACCCGTCGCGCCGAGCTCCCCCTCTCCAGCGACGCCAGTGCCTGCTACGCATTGGCCGAGTCAGGTCCCCACCGAGTCATCCGTGCGCTGCCCGCCGCCTTCCGGCCAGCAGGGGCGCGTGTCGGGGAATCTCGCTACACCATCAGCTCGCGGAAGGGCTCTCGCGACCTAGGCGGCTTGACCGAGGTCACGGTCGAGGCGCAAGGCGTGGTCGTCGGCCTCTCTTTCGAGCCCACGCAGCCTTTCGCCTACCCCACTGACGCATTGATCGACCTACTGCCCGGCGAGAAGCAGGTCGTGCGGCTGAGGTTGCGTGAGTCGAGGCGCGACTGGCGTGACAGTTTCTTCGTCATCTCTTGGCACGATCTCGTCTCCGGCTGGGGTCCGCTCAAGCCCGACGAACGTGCCGAACACTGACCTGACATGATTAGACATATCCTGACCGCTACCACGCTCATCGTGGCGACCCACCTGCTCGCTGCCGAGCAGCGACCCAATGTGCTGATTATCGTCGCCGACGACCTCCGTCCCGACTGTCTGCTCGCCACCGGGGCCAAGGTCGCGCGACTGCCCAACCTGGAGGCGCTAGCCGCGCGCTCCTGCATTTTCCGAGATGCGTCATTGCAGGGCTCGACCTACCCTGCGGTGTGCGTGGCAAGCCGGGCGATGTTGCTGACGGGGCGCGGCGTGTCTCGATTGCCAGTCAATCATCGCGAGATACACGCGGCGGATTTCCCTTCGACCCTTGCCCGGGCTTTCGGCTACGCTGGCTATGTGACCTACCACACCGGAAAGAACGAGTCGTGTCCCGTCGACCTTTACCGTGAATTCCAAAGTAGCCAGACACTGGGTCGCTCAGTAGAGACCGAAGCTCAACATGGTGCCGACACCGCCGCATTCATCCGAAAACACTCAGATCGGCCCTGGCTCGCCTACGTTGAGTTCGCCCTGCCCCACGACCCCCAAGACGCGCCCGAATCGTACCACGCGCGCTTCCGTGCTAAGGACATGGAGACACCCATCGACTTCCGCGCGGAACATCCCTTCGACAATGGAGAGATGCGCGTTCGCGACGAGTTGACCCTGCCGCGCCCCCTGACCCTCGAGTCGGTCAAAGGCAAACGTGCACGCTACTGGGCCTCCGCGGCATGGATGGACCATCAGCTGGGTGCGGTGCTCGCCGCAGTCAGGGATAGCGGACAGGAAGGTCGTACCTGGGTTGTCGTCATCGGCGACAACGGTCTGTCGCTCGGCGACCACGGTCTGCTAGGAAAGCAGAACTTGTACGCCTTCGGCGGCATGCACATCCCATGTCTCGTCGCAGGACCCGGCGTGCAGCCGCGCCTGAGCTCCGGGCTGGCCCAGGTGCACGACATCTTCCCAACCTTGGCCGCCGCGGCCGGGCTCGCACCAGAACTGTCCAAAGACGTCGAAGGTGTGAGCCTGCTACCCGCAGTGCGCGGGCTATCCGACCATGTGCGACCCGTGGCCTTCTCCCGCTACCGCAACGTGCAGTTCTCGGCCTTCGATGGACGCTGGAAGCTCATCGTCTATCCTCGTGTCGCGCGGACCCAGCTCTTCGACCGTCAGGCAGACCCCTACGAGCTGCGAGACCTCTCTGAGACCGCCAACGCGACACCGGAGCGGCGTCGACTGGAAGCCGAACTCGCTGGTTGGCGCGCGACGCTGCGCTAAGCACCCCGAAAATAGAGGAGCCCCGCCACACGGCGGGGCTCCGGATCCCTAACAACACTGACAAAGCTTAGGTGCGGTTGGCCGTGAGCTGCCCCTTGAGGAACTCGACCGCGCGACGGACATTGGTGTCGACTTCCATCTGGTTGCCGACGGTCTTGCGCGCATGGATGACGGTGCCATGGTCGCGACCGCCATAGGCCTGGCCGATGGCGACGAGCGAGAGACCCGTCAGCTGTGTCGAAAGGTACATCGCGACCTGGCGCGGGAAGGCGATGTTCTGCATGCGGCGCTTCGAGGTCATGTCCGAAAGCTGGATGCGGTAGTGCTCGGCGACGGCGCGCTGGATCATCTCGACCGTGAGCGTGTGGCTGGCCTCCTCGACGAGGATGTCGTGGAGCAGGCGCTCGACCGCGGGGATGTCGAGGACGCGCTTGGCGGGGCTCATCCGGAGGTACCCCTCAACACGGGTGATGGCACCCTCGAGGTTGCGCACGTTTCGGGCGATGCGGCTGCCGATGAACTCGGCGATCTCCGAAGGGAGGTCGATGCCGCGGTCCTGCGCCTTGCGACGGAGGATGGCGATGCGGGTCTCGAGGCCGGGGGCCGAGATCGAGGCGACCATGCCCCATTGGAAGCGCGAGACGAGGCGCTCCTGGAGCTTGGCAATCTCGCTGGCGGGACGGTCGCTGGTCAGCACGACCTGCTTGTGGCTGTTGTGGAGCTCGTTGAAGGTGTGGAAGAACTCCTCCTGGGTGGACTCCTTGCCGGCGAGGAACTGGATGTCGTCGATGAGCAGGAGGTCGAGCTCGCGGTAGCGGCGGCGGAACTGCGCCACGCTGTTGGTCTGCAGGGCCTGGATGAACTCGTTGGTGAAGGTCTCGGAGGTGATGTAGGCGATGCGCGCCGAGGGGTTGCGGGCGAAGAGGCTGTGCGCGATGGCGTGCATCAGGTGGGTCTTCCCGAGGCCGGTCGGGCCGTAGATGAAGAGCGGGTTGTAGTTGTAACCGGGCTCCTTGGCCACCGCGAGCGAGGCGCCGTGCGCCATCTCATTCTCGGTGCCGACGATGAAGTTCTCGAAGTTGTTGTTCGCCTTGATGGCCGGCGGCTTGGCGGCGGTGGCCGCGGAGCGGCGGGTGGTCGGCGCGGCGGCCGGCGCGACGGCGGACTCGCGCGCGACGGCGGCGGCGAGCAGGCGGTACGACATGCTGCGGCCAGCGGTGAGGGTCACCTGATGGCGCAGGACATCGCCGAAATTGTTGTTCACCCAGGCCTCGGCCAGCACCGAGGGCGCCTCAAGCACGAGGACATCGCCATCGATCTCCGTCGCGTTAATGTTGGCGAACCAGCTGTCGAAGTCGGACTTCGAGATCACGTTGCGGAGCTCGCTCCGGACGGAGTCCCAAAGGGTGGCGGGGTTGGAAAGTGTGGTCATTGTTTGTAAGGGGGAGGCGTGGTGGGGTTTCGAGGTTGTTCACAGCCCAGTGAAGGGGGTGAACGGTTCGTTGCTGGCGCCTCATTCCAGACTGGATCCGCCGGGAGGGCCGTCGGAACCGTCTGTCTCGAAAAGGGATGCAAAGCGTGAGCTTTGCCCGAGACGGAGGGTTGAACCTAGGACTGGGGAAGTCCGAGTGAAGCAAAAAACGAGACGGCATTGGATGCGGTGTCCGGACATGCCTCAAGGGCACGCCCTCCACAGGTTGTTCACAGTTCCACCGTGGATAACCCACCGGGGTCTGGACCGGGTACTTTACCCCTATTCACAAACCCCTGTCAGACTGTGGCTTAAGACTGGATGTGAGGAGCACAGAGAGGTGTTGTTCCCGCAGGTTCCTCAAGTCGGCCAGCGTCCGGCAGTTCTGGAGCTGGTCGCGCACCTGTCGGCAGGAGGGAAGTCCGTGCGTCAGCGGGTGCAATTTGGCGAGCATCCAGCGGATATCGCGCGCACCCAACCGCGAGGCGTGGGTCTCGAGCGTGAGCTCGGCGAGTCGCACCAAAGTATCCCAGCGCTCACGCGCGCCCGCGGCGGGCGGCCGGTCACGACCCTCGAGCGCGGCGCGCACCTCGCGGAAGATCCATGGTTGCGCGAGGGCGGCGCGTCCGATCATGAGGCCGCTCACTCCGCTCGTGCGCAGGCGGTCAACGGCACCGGAGCCGTCACGGATGTCTCCGTTGCCGATGACGGGTATCTCAACCGCGGCGGCAACCTTGGCGATCCAGCCCCAGTGCGCCTCGCCCGAGTAACCCTGCTCTCGCGTGCGACCGTGCACGGCGAGCGCCTCGACGCCGAGTGATTGGAGTCGACCGGCGACCTCGACGGCGACGATGCTCCCCTCGTCCCAGCCCAGACGCATCTTCGCGGTCAGCGGGGTCTCGGGGATGGCGTCCTTGACCGCCTTGACGACGTCGAAGAGCAGCGGGGTGCAACGCAGCAGGCCCGAACCAGCGTTCTGCTCGATGACCTTGTGCGCCGGGCAACCGAAGTTGAGGTCGAGGAAGTCGGGGCGCACCCGGTCGCAGACCATCCTCGCAGCACGGGCCATCGAGGCCGGGGTGGCGCCGAAAATCTGGACGCCCATGGGGCGCTGGGACTCGGTGAAGTCCACCATCTCCCAGGACTTGGCGTTGGCCCGAAGCAGCCCCTCGGACTGGACGAATTCGGTCACCATGACATCCGCGCCCTGCTCCTTGCAGAGCGCGCGGAAGGCGACATCGGTGTGACGCGCCATCGGGGCGAGATAGAGGGGAAACTTCCCTGGACCGAACCAAGGCAACCGGGGCGAACGCTTACCACTCACGGCGCACCCCCCTTCCCCGTCCGTCCGCGCAGCCCAGCCTTGAGCGTGCGCCAATGGGCGAGGCGCTCGGCCAGCTGCGCCTCGGCTCCGGCGGTGCTTGGCGTATAAAGCGCGAGCGGCCGCGTCAGGTAATCCTGCCCCGAGATCGCCTCGGGAAAATCGTGGCTATAGAGGTAAGCGGCACCCTGCCCCAAGGCGCGGGCGACTTGGGTGTGGCTGTCTTTGAGGTGTAGGGGGACCTCTTGGCGCGGCTGGTTTCGCACCGCGTCCTTGGCGGCGGCGATACCCAGCGTTGCGCTGTTGCTCTTGGGTGCGAGCACGAGGAAGAGCGTGGCGTGCGCGAGCGCATACTCGCACTCCGGCGCACCGACCTGCTCGCAGGCTTGGAAAGCGGACACGGCCACGCCGAGGGCGCGCGAGTCGGCGAGACCGATGTCCTCGGAGGCGGCGATGACCAAGCGCCGGGCGATGAAGCGCGGCTCCTCGCCGCCCTCCAACATCAGCGCGAGCCAGTAGAGCGCGGCATCTGGATCCCCGCCGCGCACGGACTTGATGAAGGCCGAGGCGGTGTCGTAATGGTCATCGCCGCCATCGTCGTAGCGAATGCGGCGCTCGCGCGAGTACGTCGCCACTGCCTCCCGGTCGACGGTGCCGCCAAAGGGTGCGGCGAGCGCCACCGTCTCGAGCGCATTGAGACCCCGTCGAAGGTCGCCACCGGCGAGGTCAGCCAGCAGGCCGTACACGTCGGGCTCCACCTTGACGCCGATCCTACCGAGGCCCCTCTCCGCGTCCGTCATGGCACGGGCGAGGAAACCCGCGACCGCATCCCGCGGCAACGGGTCGAGACGGAAAAGATGGCTGCGGCTGAGCAGCGCCGGAATGACGTAGAGACCCGGGTTGTGGGTGGTGCAGCCAATTAGTCGGACGGCACCCGACTCGACATCGGGCAACAGGAGGTCCTGCTGCGCCTTGTTGAAACGGTGAATCTCGTCGATGACCAGGAGTGTGCGGCGCTCGGGATGTCGGCGGGCCTCGGCAAGGATGTCGCGCAACTCGGGCGTGCCCGACAGCACCGCATTCACGCGGACGGCGGTGGACTTGGTCTCGGCGGCGATGGCCTCGGCCAGCGTGGTCTTGCCGCAGCCCGGGGGGCCGTAAAGCAGCAAGGACCCGAATGCGTCGAGCTCGACGAGCCGACGAAGGATGGAGCCCTTGCCAAGCAGCGCCTCATGGCCGACGACCTCGGCGAGCGTGCGCGGGCGCATCCGGGCGGCCAGTGGACGCCGCGCGGGCGACACCTCGGGCTGTGTCGACTCGGACATGCCCGGAAGCACGCCCTCGTCTCTGGTCCCGCCTGCGCTCACTCCGGCAGGACGTGACAGGAAGGACCGCCGTTCTTTTCGAAGTATCGCTGATGGTACTCCTCCGCCCGCCAGAAGCGCGCAGCAGGCTCAATGAAGGTCACGATCGGCTTGCGATACCGTCCAGACTTCGCGGCGGCGTCCCTGACCTGCTCGGCCACGGCGCGCTGCGCATCGTCATGGTAGAAGATCACCGACCTGTACTGATCGCCGATGTCCGGACCCTGACGATTGAGCGTCGTCGGATCGTGGATCTTGAAGAAGATGTCGACCAGTCGCGCGTAGGTGACCTTGGAGGGGTCGAAGGTCACCTCGACGACCTCGGCATGGCGCGTGGTCCCGGCGCAGACTTGCCGGTACGTGGGGTTCTCCACCTGGCCTCCGGCATAGCCGACCGCGGCGTCGGTCACGCCAGGGACCTGGCGGAAGACTTGCTCGACGCCCCAGAAGCAACCGGCACCGAAGGTGGCCTTCTCGAGCTTGAGGGTGGTGGTCGGGGGCGGGGATGTCATGGGGGGACAATTGGAAAGCTCAGGGGTGCGCGACTGTGAACCGCCGCAGGCGGCGAGAAGTAAGACGCTGATGCCGAGGAGCGCTCGCATGCCACTGGAGGGTGTCCGTGGCGGGCGGGGAATCAAGGGAAAGCAGGCTTGGTCGCCAGAACCTCGGCCAATGCGGCCTCAAGCTGGGGCAAGGGTTCTGGGCGGGAGCGCACGGACGGCTCGGGCACAAGGTAGAAGGTGTCCAAGGCGTACCCCCGCTCGGTCGCTACGTTCGCGAAGGTGATGGCGTAGCCGGCGTCGCGGATGGCGGTGCCCAGGCGGAAGAGCAGGCCGAGTCGGTCGGGGGCCTGGATCTCGACTACGGAGCGCTCTAGCTCGGGTGCGGCGTAGACGCGCACGACCGGCTGATCGGCGAGGCTCGGACGTCGCCGAGGCTGGAGACGGGACCAGCGGTTGTCCTCGGCGTCCACCATGGCCCGGAGATCCTCGCCCTCGACCAATGTCGTCTGCAATGCCGCGGCGAAACGAGTACGGGCGGCCTCGGCATCCTCGGGCAAGGCCACGCGGAAGAGATCCACCACGACTTGGTCAGCACGCGAGAAAGCCCGGCAGGAGAGGATGTTGATGCCAGCGACAGCGAAGGCCCCGGCCATACGCCCAAAGAGGCCAGCGCGGTCCCAGGTGACGACCTGTACGCGTTGGATACCATCCTCCGACAGCCAGCTCACCTGCGGACGCAAGGCGGCCTCGGGCTGGTCAGCCAACACTGCAGTGATCAGCCGATGGACAGCGACGACATGTCCGGCAATCTCCGTCGGCTCGGCATGCAGGAAGTAGCTGGCAGGCATCAGGCGCAGGTGGGCATCGAGCTCATCCTCGGACACCGATCCGGCGAGCTGTCGGCGCACTTCCGTGCCGACCGCGGCACGGCGCTGCGAGTCATCGGGCGCTGCCGCGCCGAGAGTCAGTTGCTGGAGCGTTCGCCGATAGAGCAGCATGTGCTGGCGATCCTTGCCCTCCGTCCAAAGGTCGGGTGAGGTTGCGCGAGCGTCACAGCAGGTGTGCACGCAGAGATGGCGCAGCACCTCCGACTCGCCGAGCATCTCGGCGAAACGTGCGATGTTCGCGGGGTCGTCGATGTCGTGCCGCTGCCAGTAGAGTCCCATCCGCAGGTGGTGCAGGATGACAAGCGCGGCGATGCGACGCTCCTCAGGCGGAAAGCCGAGCCGGGTCAAGATGGGGTCGGCCTCGGCCGCGCCGCGCTCAGCATGACCCTCGATGCCCTCGGCCTTGGCGATGTCGTGCAGCAGCAGGATGGCGTAAAGCAGCGCGGGACGAGCCGTGCCCGAGAGCACTTCGCGATGCGCCTGTTCCGCAGGCTTAGTGGAGGCGAAGACGGCATCGAGCTCACGCAGGCAGCGCAGGGTGTGCACATCCGCCGTCCATCGGTGGTAGAACTCGAACTGCACCAAGCAATGGAGCGGCGCGAACTCGGGCAGGATCCGGTAGAGCAGGCCGTGCTCGCGGAGCGCGTCGAGCGCGGGGAAGACCCTGCCTGTCTCGGCGAGCATCTCGCGCATCAGTGCGGCCACCGCCGGCGAGGTCGCCAGCGCAGGCTCCAGCAAGCCTTGGCGGGCGCGCACGAGAAGCGAGGTCGCGCGGTCAGGCCGCGCGCCATGGCGCTGGCAAAGGCGGAACAAACGCACGAGCCGCAGGGGATCCTCGTCGAACACCAGCTGGTGCTCGGCTCGGGCAACGCCGTTGCGTCGGATGAGGAAGCCGTCCTCCCGCAATCCCTCGCCCTCGCCCTCTGGCTCTGGCTCGCCGAGAACCACGCCCTCAATCAGCTCCACGCAGCGCCGAACGTGGTCGGCCGCGTCGAAGTAGCCACGCATGAGCGCGCCGATCCTGGCCGCGACGTCGCCCTCGATTCCGAGCGCAGCGCTGACTGCGTCCTGCTGCTCGAGTGAGAGCACCTCGGTCGGGCGCGAGGACTGAAAATGCAACGCACAACGCAGGCGAAGGAGCGTCGCCCGGGCATCCACGAAGCGGGCGGCGTCCTCGGGTGGAAGCAACCCCGAGGCACCGAGAGCTCCTGGGCCGGCGACACCACGCGCGAGCCGCACGAGCCAGAGCGCAGCATGCACATCGCGGAGCGCGCCAACGCCGTTCTTGAGGTCAGGTTCCTGGAGGTAGGCACTGCCGCCTGCCTTGGCTCGGCGCCGTCGCTGGGCCTCGGCGATCTGGCGCGCCAACGGAAGCCATCCCTCGCGGGCATGCTCCGCCGCGAGCAGGCCGTCGATGCCGGAAAGCGCCGCAGCCGGACCCGCAACCAGACGCCGTTCGAGCAGTGCGACACGGAAATGCAGGTCGCTACGGGCGGCATCCGCCACCTCGGCGAGGGTGCGCACGGAGTGGCCGACCTTGAGTCCCAGATCCCAGAGCGGGTACAGCAGCGACTCGGCTGCCGCACGCGCGCGCTCGGCGCTGACCTCGGGCACGACGAGCAGCAGGTCGATGTCGCTGTGCGGGCAAAGCTCAGCTCTTCCGTATCCGCCGAGCGCGAGCACGGCTAGGCCGGTCGCCTCGCCGCCGACGCGGGCGTGCAAAGCAGAGAGCAGCAGGTCGATAGACAGGGAGCGGAGTGACGTGGTCACGTCGCCGGGCGCTCCGGATTGATGCGCCTCGAGCTGGGCAGCGCGGGCATCGGCAAGGTAGGACCTCGCGCGCGCCAGCCACTCGGGACCAGCCGGAGCATCTCCGAGCAAGCCGTAGTGCACGGCGCTCCGGCGCAGCGAGGTCTCGGCTGACCCTGAATCGGACATCGCACCCACCCTGCCCCGCTCTCCCGGAGGCGCAAGCGGGATTGCCTTGTCCGGTCGACCCACTCCAATGGCGGCATGGAATGGCTCCAGCAGCTCTATACCGAGGATGGATTGGCCAGGCTCCTGAGCGACCTGCGATCCATCGCCCCCGTTCTGGGGTTGGTGGTGCTCGCCCTAGTAATCTTCTCAGAGACCGGCTTGCTTGCCGGCTTCTTCCTGCCTGGCGACTCCCTGCTCGTCACGGCCGGCATCTTCACCGTCGCCAATGGCGACCGCCCGCAACTGCTCGACCTCGGTCCAGCCATCGTGGTGCTCACCCTCGCCGCCATCTTGGGCGACGCTACGGGACGTCTGCTCGGCGCGCGCTTTGGCACGGCCATGCGTACGCGACCCGACTCATGGTGGTTCAAGCGTAAGCATCTCGACGCCGCGGAGGCCTACTACCGCGAGCGCGGCGGCGCTTCCATCGTGATTGCACGCTACGTGCCGATTCTGCGCACCTTCGTGCCATTCGCGGCTGGCATGGGCGGCATCGCCCCGGCGCGCTTCATGTTCTGGAACGTCCTCGGTGCCATCGCTTGGGTGCCACCTTTGCTCCTGCTCGGCCACTACCTAGGCAAGACAAGCTGGGCAGAGAAGCTGCACCAGGTCATCCTGATTGTCATCGGGATCTCGCTCATGCCGCTGGTCTGGGGGGCTGTCCGCGGCTGGCTCAGCTCGCGACGCGCCTGACTCAGGCAACGGGTATCCAGAAACGGAAGACAGTGCCCCGGGGTCCGGTCGACTCGATCGCGATGTCGCCGCGATGCGCGCGCAGGATACGCTTGACGATGGCAAGACCGAGTCCTGTGCCGTCCTCTCTCCCAGTGAAGAACGAGTCGAAGATACGCGGGCGGATGACCTCAGGGATGCCTGTGCCGGTGTCGGCGACGCGCACAACGACGCAGCGGGTCCCGGCCACGTCCTCCGCGGAGAGGTGGACGCGCAGGGGGCCGCCGACGGGCGTGGCCTGCACGGCGTTCATGATGAGGTTTAGGTAGACCTGCTGGATCTGACCGGTGTCCGCATCGACCGACGGGAGGTCGGCTGGCGCAGCGACCTCGCCCGCCACACCAGCCTGCTCCAGCTTGAGCCGGACGAGCAGCAGGACTTGGCGCGCGACGGCCGCCAGATCGGTCGGCTTGAAGGCACCGGACTGGCTCTTGGCCAGGGAGAGCACGCGTGAGACGACTCCCTCCATGTGCCCGACCTTCTCCCGCATGACCTCCAAATCCTGTCGACGCGGGTCGCCCTCGGGCAGGCCCTCGCCGATGGTGTCGGCAAGCAGGCGCATCACGGTGAGGGGATTGCGGATCTCGTGGGCAATCTCGGCCGAGAGCATGCCAAGCGCGGTGAGGCGCTCGCGGCGGCGCAGGTCGCGCTCGACCGCGAACGTCTTGGCGTAGAGACGGATGTTGCGCAGGGAGACGGCAGCGTACGAAGCGACCGTGGAGAGAATGCGCCGCTCATCATCGGAGAAGCGCCGGGCGCCATCGGCGACGCAGAGCAGCACGCCGAATGCCTCCTGCTCGAGTGCGACCGGAATCGCCAGCAGCGTCGACTGGGACACCGCGGGCGTGAGCTTGGCGAAGAGGTGTTCCTCGGTGCGGCCGGCCGCCGCGACCTCGAGCACACGTCGACGCTGCAGGCAGGTCCCAAGCGCGGAATCGAGCAGCCCGACGCGCGGCGCCAGCTCGGCGCCGGCAAGGTCACCGTCCGTCGGACCCGCCACGAGCTGCTCGCCCTCCAGGGCGAGGAAGGCGGCGGCGCGCAGTCGCAGCAGCGCCCGGGCGTGCCGGGCGAGGTCGTGGGCGATGCCGGGCTCATCACGCTCCCGCACGAGTTCCTGTCCGGCTGCGAGGATGGCCTCGAGCTGCGCCGTCTTGGCGCGGAGCTGACCGAGCATCCAGAGACGGCCGACCGCCTTGGCCGCCTCGGCGGTCACGAGCGCCAGAAGCTCCTCGTCGGCCTCGGTGAAGGCGTCGACACGATCCGAGTCGCAGTTCACGACACCGACGACCTGGCCGAGGATCTCCATCGGAACCGCCAGCTCGGAACGCACGTCGGCGCGCAGCTCCCGGTAGCGCGGATCGAGGCGCACGTCAGGCACGCGGAGCGGGCGCGCGTTGAGCGCGACCCAGCCCGTGATGCCTGTGCCGAGCGGCAATGCGCTCTGGGCGCGCTCCGTGCTCAGCCCGCGACTGACCTCGATTCGGAGGCTGGAGGAGGCGGGATCAATCAGCGCAATCGAGGCGCTGCTCGCGCCGAGGGTGGAGACAACTTCCTCGAGAATGCAGCCGAGCGCCTCACGCGGATCCTCGGTCGCGTTCACTTGGGCGCCGATGCGAACGAGGCAACCGAGCGCCCGCTGGTCGCGGGCTGTGCCGGGGTTGGGCGCGCCCTGTGGCATCAGATGGTGTGGTCCATGTCCAGCGCGGGCGTATCCATCCGGCCCTGGCCCACGATGACCGCGGGCACACCGGCGGCGGTGGCATGCGGTGGCACATCGATGAGGACGACCGAGCCGGCGCCGACCTTGGCACCTGCGCCGACCGTGATGTTTCCGAGAATCTTGGCACCGGCGCCGACAAGGACGCCGCTGCGGATCTTCGGATGCCGGTCGCCGCGCTGCTTGCCCGTGCCACCGAGGGTTACCTCATGGAGGAAGGATACGTTGTCCTCGACTACCGCGGTCTCGCCCGCGACGAAGCCCGTGGCATGGTCGAGCAGGATGCCAGTGCCGAAGCGGGCGGCTGGATGGATATCGACCGCCAGGTGCTCGGAGGACAGGGACTGGATGTGGAAGGCCATCTCTCGCCGGCCGGCCTTCCAGAGCGCGTGGGCGAACCGGTGGCAGGTGATAGCGTGGAAACCCTTGTACCAAAGGTAAGGCAACAACGCGTGCTCGGCCGCAGGGTCGCGCTCGAGGATGGCGCGCAAGTCACCACGGGCCTGCTGCACGATGGTCGCATCGCGGGCGATCATCTCGTCGAAGACCCGGCCGACGGTGGTGGCCTCGGACATCGACGCGGTGATCCGCTCGGAGATGCGTCGGGCCAGTCCGTCGCCGAAGTCACGGCGGGCCAGGACGTAGCGGTCCAGCATCGGCTGCAGGGCGGGCTCGGCCTTGGCATAGCCCGCCGCCCGCTCCTGGAGCTCATGCCAGAGGGAAGCCTCGGTGGCGGTGACGATGGCAACGCTGCTCATGCCCTAAGGGGTAGGACGCCGGACGGGGGGACTGAAGCCTAAATGCGACAGGGCACGCAACCTTCCGGGCTTTCCCCTGTTTAATCAGTCGTACACCCATGCGCCTACCCACCCTGCTCCTCGCCCTGATCGCCCCCCTGGTTGCCTCGGCCGAAGCCGAGATCGGCAAACCCGCCCCCGACTTCACCCTGACCACCATCGACGGTAAGACCGTCAAGCTGGCCGACCTCAAGGGTAAGGTCGTCGTGCTGGAGTGGTTCAACCCTGGCTGTCCCTACAGCGGCGCCAAATTCTACAAGCCCGGTAAGATGCAGGATATCCAGCGCAAGGCCGCCGAACTCGGCGCCACCTGGTTGACCGTCAGCACCGGACGCGCCAACTCGGCTGCCGACCTCGCCAAGCTCGCCACGAGCTGGAAGATTCCCTCCACGGTCGCCGTCGACCCCGAAGGCACCGTCGGCCGCGCCTACGGCGCCAAGACCACCCCCCACTGCTTCGTGATCAGTGCGGAGGGAGCCCTCGTTTACAAGGGTGCGATTGATAGCAACACCTCTTCCAAGCACGCCGAGGATGCCGGTTACAGGAACCACGTGCTCGCCGCCCTCGAGGACCTCAAGGCCGGACGCGCCGTGAGCCAGCCCATGACCAAGCCCTACGGCTGCGGCGTGAAGTACTGAGAGTCCTCAGCGCTCTCGGCCCTTCAAGCGATCCCGAGCGGCATCCCGTTCGGGATCGCTAATTTCACCGGGACCCTTGGCACCCGGACCGGCGCCCCGCCACATGCCAAAGCGGTTGGTGACCGCGGACGGATCGAGTTTGGCCAACTTCTCCAGGTCAACCACGCCGAGTATTCTCGGCGGTGTGAGCCTGCCACGGGCCACCGAGCCGGTCCGTGCCTCGGGCAACATGTGTTCGGGCCGTGCCAGCACGGTGGCCCAATAAAGCGCGATTACACCGCGCCGGCCCCGAACCGCAATGACCGTCGTGGGCTTGCGCAGCTCGTCGGCCTTGGCTGGCCGCACGCAGGTCATCGCGATCGCCAGCTCGATGTTAGCGAAGGCGTGGCTGGCGAGCCACGCTGTGCGCGCATCAGAACCCTCGCCATGCTCAGCCGGCACCATCGCGCCACCCTAGGACAATGCTGAAGAATCTAAAGCGCAAAGCGGCGGGGAGCCGTTGATCCCACGAACTCAGAAGCTGTACCCGACGCTGAGCTTAATGATGGGGAACACCTTGATATCAGCGACATCATTGGCATACAGGGCGCGCTGAGCTTCGAAGTCGGCGTCGAAACCCGGTATTAAACCTAGGTTTTCCGAGCGCGTCATGACAAGGTCGGCAGTCCCGATGTTGACCCCCAGATCGAGTCCCACGTTGAGACCGGAACCCGCCAGCCCCCATCCGATGCCGAGGTAGGGCATGGTAGAGGGGTAGCGCACCTCGGCTGTAATACTCTCACCGGCTGGCAGTGGATAAAGAGTTCCGTTCACATCGACTTCGCCGCTGCCATCTGCAACCGCTGTACCGCCAAAGCGCGTACGACCGTTGTCCACGCCCACCGTGAGCCGGAAGGTACCACCGAAGGGATGTACGTCGAGGTAGAGTGCTTGGGTGGCGAGCTTCAGGTCACCCCGATAGGTAATGCCGTCCTGGTCGAAGCTGTCGTCGTACGTGAACGTAGCGAGCTCGCCGCGCAGGGTGATGATTTCGTTGAAATGGTAGCCGAGACCGCCGCCAAGACCTCCCGTGCCACCCACCGCGTAGAGCATGAGTCCGCTGACAGAAGAGGGCTGGGCAGCCGTGAGCGACGCTGCGCCAAGAACGAGGATGCTTAGGTGCTTCATAGGAGTAAGACCATGCTATTCGAATCCGTGCTTGGCTAAAGCCCAAAAGACGAAGCTGTCCACGCCAGCCTTTCGGCAACGGCAACGGACGGCTTAGGCTTCGAGAGAGACCGGCTGGGCTCAGAAGCCGCGACGGAGGCTGACCGCGAAGGCGAGGTCAAAGGCATCTCCGCGGGTTGACCCCTGAACCGTGAGGTTGAGGACGGTGACGGGATCGATCTGGTGGTCGAGGTCGAGGCCCAGACGCGCCCAAGTCGAACGATCCGAGGTGCCCGGCACGGAGAAGTCGACCAATCCGGTTGCGGTGTCTGTGCCGGTGACGGGCGCGGCGGCGCCGCTCGAGTTGTGCGCGACCTCGAGCGAGGTGCGCAGCGTGTCACTGGCGCCAAGCTTGGTGCGGGCGACGAGACCGAGACGCGTGACGATGCGGTCGTCGGAGCGATCATTGAAGATGGCAGGGAAGGCTCCGCCCGTCTCGGCATAGCCGTCGAGCTCGGTGCGATCGAAGGTCACCGAGACGAAAGGCGAGAGGGTGCTCCCGGCGATGGTGCCGAAGGCCTGTCCGTCCAGGCGGGCGCGGAAGGCGTAGCTACGGCCCTCGGTATAACCCGAGGAATAGTCGGTCCCAAGGCCAACCGTGTAGCCACGAACGGTGTCGACCTTGGTGTTTCCGGCCAGAGCGGTGAAGGAGGCCTGGCCCCAGCCGAGACCGAAGCCAGCCTCGACCACGAGATAGCGGCCGGTGGAGTCGCCGGTGCCGCCGAGCGCGAAGTCCTGGCTCTGGTCGTAATAGCCACCGGAGAAGCCGATCACCCCGTCCTTACCAACCCGGAAGCCATAGCCGATCTCACCGGCACCCTGGCGGAGATCCTGCGATCGGGTGGCGATGCCGTAGTCGCCGGTGACCCAGGCGAAGCTGTCCTTGCCGGGAATGGCGTACTCGGAGAGCGGACGATGGTGGGCGCCTTCCATCGGCTGGGAACTGAGCATGAACGCGGCAGCGGTGCTGCCGATCGGGCAGTTCAGCGAGGTGACCCATTCCTGGGGATTGATGATGCCCTCGTTCGAGCGCAGGAAGTAGCCGCCGTCGGCGAAGCAACCATAGACGATGCCGCTATCGACATCGACCCCGGTCACATAACTGAGATCCTCCTCGTATCCATCGAGCTTCTCCAAGTCAACGAACCCGGTCTCCTTCGTCCAATACCAGGAGGTGATGCCGGCTGCGTCGAAGCGGTTACCAGAGAGCACGAGGCCGTCGTCTGAGAGCGAGTTGACCAGCACTTGATCGTCGCTGGCGAGGGGGTCGCCCAGCGCGGTGAAACCCTCGGTCTGGTTCCAAATGAAGGGCACAACGCCGCTGCCGACATTGCTGAAGTAGTCGCCGGCGACGACTGATCCATCGGGCGTGACGAAACTCGCTATGCTGCCGACATCATCGGACTGCAGGGGGTTGAGCTGTGTCAGGTTGCCGGCAGCATTCCAGCTGACGGCATGGAAGTTGCCGCCTTCGACACGTGTGGCGTAGCCGATGACCACATCGCCGTTAGCCGAGGTCGCGATGGCTGAGCCGCCCGACCAAGTGGAGTGCGGGAGTTCGAGCGCGGTGACGCCATTGCCATCCGCACGGCGCAGGCGCCAGACACCAGCGGCATCGTAGGCATCGCCGACGACTGTCGAGCCGTCAGCGGAGATCGCAGTCGCCGTCAGGGGAATCATGTCGGCGGTCACAAACTCATCGGGGTCGGCGAAGAGCGAACGCGCCGCCATCGGGATGATCTGGACGTCGCGCGCAAGCAGGTCGACGACGACAGGGTTGGATTCGTGGTCGTAGGCTAGGATGATGTTCCCATCGGCGGAGCTACCCACGACCCAGCTGATATTCGCTCCGATCTCCGCGAACTCGGCGAAGATGGGATCGATGTAGCGGTCGTAGGGATGGAGCTCGTCGAACGGTTCACCGACGCCGGGGAAGATGCAGATGATGGGATCCAGCCCCTCGTCACCGGACAGCGTCTCGTCGATATCGAATGTCTCGAGGTCGAAGGTGCGCTCGAGCGGGTCGACCGTGTACCAACCCTTGCTAGGTCCGTAGGTGATGGGCCCGGCAGTTCCATCGGGGAGATAGACAGGGCAGACAACGACCTCAGGGACGTCGTCGGCACGGGTGGTGAGCGTAGCCGCTGCGATGCAGGCGGCGAGTGTGAGGACGCGCTTCATGGGTTTGAGGCTATACAAGTCTACGGGGCGGCGGTGGCTGTAAAGTCAGAATCTGGCTGAATGCTGCGCAAAAAAGCCGTTTTCTTGGGTTCATTCACATCCGACCTCACAAGGCGATTTACCTTCAGTCCCACCCCACCCTGGCT
The DNA here is from genome assembly GCA_049419705.1 of Opitutales bacterium. GTDB lineage: Bacteria > Verrucomicrobiota > Verrucomicrobiia > Opitutales > UBA953 > UBA8828. Next base: position 8,201 of record JBMSKH010000002.1, on the reverse strand, counting down.
TAGTCCTAGCGACATGAAGTGCATCTCGCTCGCCCCGGTACTCCTCGCAGCTGTCGCCTCGGCCCAGATGTCCATGCCGCGCATTGACACGCGACCTAGCCACAAGTCCTCGGTCGAGGTAAGCTACGGCAGCGTCAGTGACGACGACGGCGACTCCAGCGGCTACGGCGTGAACGCTCGGCTCTACTTTTACCGAAACGCCTTCGTGAGCGTCGCGCGCAATAACGTGTCGTTCGACGGCACCAGTCTCGACGCACATCAGTTCACCTACGGCATCGGCACCACCGAGGCCTGGGGTCAAGGTACCCTCACCGCCTACTATGCCCATGGCGAGGTCGATGGTGACCTCGGCAGTGTGACCCAGAACCTCTTCGGCCTCGGCTATGAGCTCCCGATTGCCGGCAACCTGACCGCTGGACTCACCGTCGCCCACACCCTCAACGCTGGAGATGTCCAGGATGTCACCGTAACCATCTTCAGCCTGCGCTACGAATTCGCCCCTGGATTCGGGATCAGCGTGAGCTACGCGGCACAGGATACCCTTCTCGGGCAGGCGGGCGCCCAGCGCACGACCTCCTTCGGCCTGCGCTACAGCTTCTAAGGCGAATCAGGCCTTCGGGATCGGGGCGGGCACGACGGGAGCGGGTACCCGGAGTCGTCGCTCGGCGACTTCAGCCTGCACCTTAGCAATAAACTCAGCGAGGGGCACATTGCCTTCCATCGCCTTGTCCGCGCGTGAGCGTACGGAGACCACGCCGGCCTCGATCTCCTTGGCGCCGAGGACGAGCATGTGCGGGATCTTCTCGAGCTCGGCGCGGCGGATCTTGGCGCCCAGCTTGTCGCTGGCCTCGTCGAGCGAGGCGCGGATGCCGACGGCGCGGAGCTCGGCGACGACCTTCTGGCCGTGCGGGATCAGGTCGTCGTTGAGCGTCATCACGCGCACCTGCTCAGGCGCGAGCCAGGTCGGGAAATCACCCGCGAAGTGCTCGATGAGGATGCCGACGAAGCGCTCCATCGACCCGAACGGGGCGCGGTGAATCATCACCGGGCGGTGGGGCTTGTTGTCGGCGCCGATGTACGAGAGCTCAAAGCGCTCGGGGAGATTGAAGTCGACCTGCACCGTGCCGAGTTGCCACTCGCGGCCGATGACATCGCGGACGACGAAATCGATCTTCGGGCCGTAGAAGGCGGCCTCCCCCTGCTCCTCGCTGAAGGGCACGCCGAGGGTGGCGGCGGCGGCGCGGCAGGCGGCCTCGGCCTTGGCCCAGTTCTCAGCCGAGCCGGTGTACTTGTCGGAGCCAGGGGCGCGAAGGCCGACGCGGACGCGGTAGTCGCCGAGCCCAAGGGTCTTTAGGACGATCTTCACCAGCTCGAGGCAGCCCTGGACCTCCTGCCCGACCTGGTCCTCAGTGCAGAAGAGATGACCGTCGTCCTGGGTGAAGCCGCGGACGCGGGTCATGCCATTGAGCTCACCGGACTGCTCCCAGCGGTAGACGGTGCCGAACTCGGCGAGGCGCACGGGGAGGTCGCGGTATGAATGGGGCTGTGAGGCGAAGATGCGGATGTGGTGCGGGCAGTTCATCGGCTTGAGCAGGAAGCCCTGCACCGCACCCGACTCCAGGCGGTTCATCAGCTCGCCGCAGGCACAACCCTCCTTAGAGAGCAGCTCGATGGCGTCGCGCTCCACCAGCGGAGGGAACTGCGCGTCCTTGTAATAGGGGAAGTGGCCGGAGGTCCGGTAAAGGTCGAGGTTGCCGATGTGCGGCGTGAAGACCTGCTTGTAGCCGGTGGCGAAGAGTCGCTCGGCGATGAAGGTCTGGAGCTCCTGGCGGATGACCGCTCCGTTGGGCGTCCAGAGGATCAGGCCTTGGCCAACTTTCTCGTCGATGTGGAAGAGCTTGAGTTCCTTGCCGAGGCGGCGGTGGTCGCGCTTCTTGGCCTCCTCGACACGGGCGAGATGCTGCTCAAGCTCGTCCTTGGTGGCGAAGGCCGTGCCGTAGATGCGCTGCAACTGCTTGTTCTTCTCGTCCCCGCGATGGAAGGCGCCCGCGATGGAGAGTAGCTTGAACGCCTTGACCTGCGCGGTGTAGCGCACGTGCGTGCCAGCGCAGAGGTCGGCGAACTCGCCGTTGGTGTAGAAGGAGATGGCCTCGCCCTCGGGGATGTCGGCTAGGCGACCGAGCTTGTAGCGCTCCTGCCCACGTTCGCGGATGAGGGCCTCGGCCTCGGCGCGGGTCATCTCCTTGCGCTCGAAACGCTGGTTCTCCTTGGTGATCTTGCGCATCTCGTCCTCGATGCGCACGAGGTCGTCCGCGGTGAAGGCGTGGTCGAGGTCGAAATCGTAGTAGAAGCCGGCGTCGGTGGGCGGGCCGATGTCGAGCTTGGCCTCGGGGAAGAGGCGCAGCACCGCGGCCCCGAGCATATGGGCGGCGGAGTGGCGAATCTCCTGGAGGGGTGTCATCGGCTGGCGGGAGGGCTGCATGGTCGGCCTTCTCGCTAGGGACTCACCCGCCTCAGGGCAAGGACGGAGCCTCAGGGCGGCGGACCAACCCCGCCCGGCCTCACTCCCGCGCGATCTCGAAGCGGAGTGTGACGACGACGCGGATGACCTTGTTGATGGAGGTCGTGTCGTAATCGTCGCCAGGGTTGTCGGGCGAGGTCACCTCGAACATACCCTGCGAGGCCTCGAGGAGCGAGCCGACCTTGCTACCGGAGCCGGCAACGAGGACATCGGCGCGACGGCGCGCATCCTTGGTCGCGGCCTCGAGCAGCTCGCGCTTGGCCTCGTCGAGCTGGCTGATGCGATACGCAGGTTGCGAGCGACTGACGATGACTTCGTCGACGAACTCCACCGGCTCGAGCGCGAGCCTCGCAACGGTGTCGACCTGCGAGGTGCGCAGCGCGATCTCCTGACCGATCGCGAACTCGGGCGCGGCGCCGCGGGCATACTTGCCCATGTTCTCGGGCTTGGTGCCAGCTGGCGCAGGCAGATAGCGGGTGAAGTCCTGCGCGCGCACCTGGATCTCAGCCGCAGGGATACCCGCCTCGCGAAGCTTGGCGACGAGCGCATCGCGTCGCGCCTCGAGCTGCGCACGACCCGCGGTGTAGTTCTCCCCGCGCCAGTTCAGCGTGTAGGACATCGTTGCCACGTCGGCCTTCGCCGGCTGGGTGGCAACGCCACGCACGGAGAGCTCAGGCGAGCTCCGTCGGTAGGCGATCGACTTGCCGATGCGGTCCGCCCCGATGATGAAGCCGAAGGCGAGGGTGATACCGAGGAGGAAGAAACCGAGACGCGAAGGGTTCATGGTGGTCGAGAATGCAGCAGGAAGGGGTAAGCGGGAAGCAGGAAGATGGGACACGACCGGTTCCGACTCCCCTTCCCGCTTGCCCCTTCCCGCTTCCTGCCCTTGGTCAAGGTAGACCAAGCGCCCATGCCCGTCGTCCTGCATGACACGATGTCCCGCGAAACGCGGCCCCTCCTCCCCCGTCGGGCGGACGGAGTCTACGGGATGTATTGCTGCGGTCCGACCGTCTATGGCCCGGCCCACATCGGCAACTTCCGGACCTTCGTCATCCAGGACACCCTCCGCCGCACCCTTGAGGTCGCCGGTATCAAGGTTCGCCATGTCCGCAACCTCACGGACGTCGACGACAAGACCATCCGCGGTGCTCAGGCTGCCGGCAAGACCCTCGCCGAGTTCACGCGCGGCTGGACCGAGAAATTCCACCGCGACTGCGCCGCGCTCAACCTGCTGCCACCCCAGGTCGAGCCGAGCGCCGTCGCCCACATCCCCCAGCAGGTCAGAATGATCGAGGCGCTCGTCGCCCGCGGTCACGCCTACGTCGCCAAGGACGGCTCGGTCTATTTTAAGGTCTGCTCCTGCCCCGACTACGGCAAGCTCTCTCACCTCGACCGCTCACGCCTCAGCACCCAATCAACCAATAGCGCAGGCGAGGCCAACGATGCCGACGAGTATGACCGCGAGTCGGCGGCCGACTTCGCCCTCTGGAAGGCGCGCAAGCCCGAGGACGGCCCCAACTTCTGGCCGAGCCCCTGGGGCGAGGGCCGGCCTGGCTGGCACATCGAGTGCTCGGCGATGTCACTTGAGCACCTTGGCGCCACCTTCGACCTCCACGCGGGCGGCGTCGATCTCTGCTTCCCGCACCACGAGAACGAGATCGCCCAGAGCGAGTGCGCCACCGGCATCAAGGGCTTCGCCGCCCATTGGTTTCACAGCGCGCACCTCATGGTCGAGGGCGAGAAGATGTCCAAGTCGCTCGGCAACCTCTTCACCCTCGACGACCTCACCGCCAAGGGATGGTCGCCGATGGAGGTGCGCTGGGCCCTCCTCAGCGGACACTACCGCTCGCCACTCAACTTCACCATGAAGGGCCTTGAGGACGCACGCTCAGCGCTCGGCAAACTCGAGCGAGGTGCCGACGCCCTGCTCACCGCCGCTGGCTTCACGCGCGCCGAGTTCGCCCCGCCCACCACCCACGAAACGCAAGTCACCTGGGGTCGGTTCGCCGCCGCTTGGGAACGACTCTGCGACGACCTCAACGTGCCCGGCGCCCTCGGCGAAGTCTTCAAGGTGCTCGCCCACCCCGCAGTCGATGCCGCCCAGGCTCGGCAGGATGTCGCCGGCCTCGCCCGCATCCTTCATTCACTTGGCATCACACCCTTTGCCGCCAAGCCCACCTTGGAGGTGCCCGCCACCGTGCGTGCCCTCGCCGAACGCCGCTGGGCGGCCAAGCAGGCGCGCGACTTCGCCGGCGCCGACGCCCTCCGCGCGCAGATCGCAGCCGCTGGCTGGACCATGCTCGACCGCAAGGATGGCTACGAGCTCAAGCCGGGCGCCTAAGGTGTTCACCCCGGGCCGAATCGGCCGTCCTTGACAACGCCTGTATACTGCCGCGCCTCCCAGTCCGGCGAATGGGGGTAATGCGTCCTTTCCTCCCCTCCCTTTACCCTTACTCATAGGCACACCCCGATGGCCCGCATCTCCCGCCGCTCGATCGACGCGCTCCGCGACAAGGCGGATATCGTGTCGCTGGCGGGGGACTACACGCAGTTAAGGCAGCGCGGACGGGAGTGGTGGGGACTGAGTCCCTTCAAGACCGAGCGCACGCCCTCCTTCAAGGTCAACCCCGAGACGGGTCTCTGGTACTGCTTCAGCACGCAGCAGGGCGGCGACATCTTCAAGCTGGTCATGGCGCGCGAGAATCTCGACTTCGTCGAGTCCATCGAGCGCGTCGCCACGCGCTTCGGACACCAACTCGAGTACGAAGATGGCGCCGGTGCCGCGACCAAGTCGATTCGCGGCCAGCTCCTCGACATCCACGACCTCGTTGCCGACTATTGGCACCGCTGCCTGCGTGACGATCCCGTCCACGGGGAGTGGATCCGCAACTACTGGACCGAGCAGCGTCGCTTCACCCTCGCGGTCGCCGACGACTTCCAGGTCGGCTACGCGCCAGTCGACGACTCCCGACTCATCCAGGGACTGCTCAGCAAAGGCTTCGAGCCCGAGGCGCTCGCCGAGGCCGGACTCTTCTTCGGCACCGACCGGAGCAAGGACCCGACGCGCTGGCACTGCCGCTTCCGCGGCCGGCTCGTCATCCCCATCCGCGACATCCAGGGCCGCGTCATCGCCTTCACCGCCCGCTCCCTTGAAATCACGCCGCAGGACGACCCCACGCGCGAGGCCAAGTACGTCAACTCACCCGAGACCGAGCTCTTCAAGAAGAACCGCACCGTCTTCAACCTGAACCGCGCCAAGGACAACCGTCCAAAGGACGCCGCAGGCAAGGTCGGACCCTTCGTGCTCGTCGAGGGTCAGCTCGACGCCATCCGCTGTCACAGCGCCGGCTTGCCTGGCGTCGTCGCCGCGCAAGGCACGGCCGTGACCGAGGAGCATCTCGGGCAGCTCAAGCGCTTCTCGGACCAGCTCCTCGTCTTCCTCGACTCCGACGCCGCCGGCCAGAAGGCCGCGCTTCGCCTACTGCCGCTTGGACTGCGCGCGGGTCTCGATATCCGCTTCGTCGATGTCCCCGGCGGCAAGGACCCCGACGAGTTTTTCGCCAACCCCGACAACCTCGGACTCTGGCCCGAGATGGTGCGCGGCGCGCGCTCCGCGATGCAGTTCTGCGTGCAGTCGCTCATGCCGCCTGACTCTGCGGGTCAACCACTCGCCCGTCGGCTCGCTTTGCTCTCCGAACTCTTCGCTGTCCTTGAACAATGCGGCGCCGAGGAAATCGTCCAAGAGGCACTCACCGAGGCCGCACGCCACGCCGGTATCGGCATCCGCGAGGTCCACCTCGCCTACGAGCGCGACCGATCGACCCGCAAGGCCGCCCGACCCTCCGCCCAACTCCAGGCTGCCGCACCCAACCTCGTGCCGCCGCCCAAGAGTGCCGGGCAACTCTCCTCTCCGGAAGAGGAACTCTGCCGCGCACTGCTCGCCGACGAACGGCTCGTCTTGATGGTTGCACAACTCATTCCCCTGGAGTGGGTTGCAACAGATGTTGCCGCAGGTCAACTTCTCGCCGCCCTGCTCAACGAAGCGGTCCATGGTGAGTTTGACAGCATCCGGGGGGCGCTTGGGCGTCTCGATGACGCCTGCCAGGCCACTGCCGCCGCACTCAGCGCGGAACCTTTCGGCGTGGAAGTTGACGAATCGGAGAAGCTTCGTAGTATCAACGGCGTCTTGCGTTCCTTCCACGCCAGACACATCCAAGCTAGCCTCCGCGCCATCGACGCCCGAATCGCTAGTCTGCCCGCGACGGACATCGAGGCCCTCAACCTCCTCCTGCGCGAAAAAATCGAACTGCGAAAGCTGCTCAACCAACCCCCGCAGCTCTAAGCACACTCACTCTTTCCATGCCCGCCAAACGACCCGCCACGAAGTCCACCGCCAAGAAGACCACCCCCGCCAAGCCGAAGGCGCCCGCCAAGGCTACGCCCAAGCCCGTCGCCAAGCCTATCGCGGCCAAAGCTCCCGCCGCACCCAAGGCGAAGGCCTCGACCAAGGCCACCTTCGGCGCGCGCCCGCAGGTCGATGATCGTCCGGTCAAACAGGTTCCCGCCGCGGCATCGCAGATGATCAACGACAAGGTGCAGGGGCTCATCCGCCTCTCCAAGGCCAAGGGCTACGTCACCGTCCAGAATATCAACGAGGTCATCCCGGAGAGCGCGACCGATCCCGAGTTGATCGAGAACGTGATGAACATCCTCGACAACCTGGACATCAAAATCCTGGACGAGGACGAGGTCGAGGCCTACCAGCGCAAGCAGGAGACCGACGACGAGGAGAACTCGCGCACCACGCCGGCCGATGCGCCCTACGACCCCTTCAACGTCTACCTCAAGCAGATGGGTCACAAGCCCCTGCTCACCCGCGAGCAGGAAGTCGAAATCTCCAAGCGCATCGAGACCGCCGAGCAGGAGGCGCAGGACGCCCTCTTCGCCCACTGGGTCACCCTCCCCTACCAGCTGCAGATCGGCCACAAGCTCCTGCAGAAGGCGGAACGCTTCGATAAGGTCGTGGTCGACAAGAAGGTCGACTCGCGTGACGCCTATTACGAGAAGCTCAAGAAGGACGTCGTCCCCGAGACCGAGCGGCTCTCCAAGCGACTCGACCGCGCCTGGGAGAAGGTCGACAAGCAGCGCGCCGTCGCCGCCCGCGAGAAGGAGTACCAGAAGTACCACAAGATCGAGCTCGAGTGCGTCAAGGTGCTCCGCCGTTTCTACTTCAAGCTCAAGCTCATCGAGGAGGACATCCTCGAGCGCGACCTCAAGGCCGACGTCGAGATGTGTCGCAAGCTGCTCGAGCCCCTCAAGCCTCAGGTCGGCCCGCGCCGCGCCAAGGCCAAGGTCCAGGCCGTCGAGGTCTCCGGCGCCTTCGCCCGCGAGATCGAGCGCAAGTACCGCATGCCCGCCAAGGTGCTCGTCGAGCTCTACACCACCGTGCGCAAGCACATGGACGCCGCCCAGCGCGCCAAGACCGAGATGGTCGAGCACAACCTGCGCCTCGTCATCTCCATCGCCAAGAAGTACCAAAACCGCGGCCTCCTCTTCACCGACCTCATCCAGGAGGGTAACATGGGCCTCGTGAAGGCGGTCGAGAAGTTCGAGTACCGCCGCGGTTACAAGTTCTCCACCTACGCCACCTGGTGGATCCGCCAGGCCATCACCCGCTCCA
>JBMSKH010000001.1:0-130322 GCA_049419705.1 Opitutales bacterium | reverse complement strand
CAAGGCCCGCCAGGCCGCGATCACCCAGGAGATCCTGGAGCTCACCGCCGGCGCCTCGTCGCAGTCCTGATTTCCCCTTAACCCAACACCCATCCCTTCCAAATCATGAGCACCACTGGCACCATCACCCAGGTCCTCGGCGCGGTCGTCGACGTCCAGTTCCCCGCCGAGAAGGTCCCCGAGATCTACAACGCGATCCACATCGACTACAAGGTCGAGGGGAAGCCCACCCGCCTCGTCCTCGAGGTCCAGCAGCACCTCGGCTCCGGCCTCGTGCGCACCGTGGCGATGACCACGACCGAGGGTCTCGTCCGCGGCATGCCCGCCGCCGACACCGGCGCCCCCATCACCGTGCCCGTCGGCAACGGCGTGCTCGGTCGCATCTTCAACGTCACGGGCGACCCGGTTGACGAGCGCGGCGACGTCAAGGCCGAGAAGCGCTATCCCATCCACCGCCTGCCCCCGCCCCTCACCGAGCAGAAGACCTCGGCCGAGCTCCTGCCCACCGGCATCAAGGTCATCGACCTCATCTGCCCCTTCGTGAAGGGCGGCAAGGTCGGCGCCTTCGGCGGCGCCGGCGTCGGCAAGACCGTCGTCATCATGGAGCTGATCAACAACATCGCCATGAAGCAGGGCGGCTTCTCCGTCTTCGCCGGCGTCGGTGAGCGCTCGCGCGAGGGTAATGACCTCTATCACGAGATGTCCGAGGCGGGCGTTATCGACCAGAAGGATCTCTCGAAGTCCAAGGTTGCGCTCGTCTACGGCCAGATGAACGAGCCCCCTGGTGCCCGTATGCGCGTCGCTCTCTCCGCCCTCGCGATGGCCGAGTTCTTCCGCGACGAGCAGAACCGCGACGTGCTCCTCTTCGTCGACAACGTCTTCCGCTTCTCCCAGGCCGGCTCCGAGGTCTCGGCGCTGCTCGGTCGCTCGCCCTCCGCGGTGGGTTACCAGCCGACGCTCGCCTCCGAGATGGGCAACCTCCAGGAGCGCATCACCTCGACCACCAAGGGCTCGATCACCTCGTTCCAGGCCGTCTACGTGCCTGCGGACGACCTGACGGACCCGGCGCCCGCCAACACCTTCGCGCACCTCGACTCCACCGTCGTGCTCGAGCGCCGCATCGCCGAGCTCGGCATCTACCCGGCGGTCGACCCCCTCGCGTCCACCTCGACCGCGCTCGCGCCCGAGGTCGTCGGCGAGCGCCACTTCAAGGTGGCCCGCGGCGTGCAGGGCCTCCTGCAGCGCTACAAGGACCTCCAGGACATCATCGCGATCCTGGGCCTCGACGAACTGTCCCCCGAGGACAAGCTCGTCGTCTTCCGCGCCCGCAAGGTGCAGAAGTTCCTCTCCCAGCCCTTCCACGTCGCCGAGATCTTCACGGGCTCGCCCGGCAAGTACGTCGCCCTCGACGACACGCTGCGCGGCTTCGAGATGATCCTCTCCGGCGAGCTCGACCACGTGAACGAGAACGACTTCTACATGAAGGGCGGCATCGACGAGGTCCTCGCCGCCGCCGAGAAGGCCAAGCTGCCCAAGTCCGCCTAAGCGATGGCCCTCAAGCTCGAGATCGTCACGCCCGACCGCCGCGCCTTCGAGGGCTCGGCCGACGTCGTGAACCTGCCGACCGAGCTCGGGAGCATCGGCATCCTGCCCGGACACATCCCGCTCACCGCCCTCATCGCCGCCGGCGAGGTCACGGTCACTTCCGGAGGCAAGGTCACCCGTCTCGCGGTTGACAAGGGCTTCGTGCGCATCGTCTCCGACAAGGTCTCGGTGGTCACCGAGGCCGCGATCGACGAGGCCAAGATCGACCTCGGCGCCATCGCCCAGGCCGAGGACCGCGCCCGCAAGGCGGTCGAGGCTGCCAAGGGCCAGAAGGACATCGATCCGGCCGAGTACGCGAAGATGGAGCAGATTCTCCGCTTCGCCGCCGTGCAGCGCCTGGTTAAGGGACGGACCTCGCAGGGGCTCAGTGACTGAGACCCTTGTCGCTCGCCTTTCCTTGTCCGCGCGACAGAAAGAAAGGCATCACATGAGCGCAGAGCAGTCCCCTTCCGAGCTCGCCCAACAGGCGGTGAAGTTGGCCGCTGACTTGCTCGGCGAGGCCAAGCGTCGCCTGCGCCCCGCCGATGCCGCCGCGATGGACCGCGTCGCGCGCATGATGGAGGATCCTGCCGGCAAGTCCCTGACCTTCGCGCTCTGCGACCGCGTCTTCCGCCCTCGCTCCGCCAAAGGTTCCGCGCGTCAGTTCACCGGTATTGTCCGCGACCTCGGTGTCCCCCGCTATCTGGGGCCCGTCGACCGTGCGCTCTTCGGCGCCGGTGCCGCCGCGGCCCACGTCGTGCCCTGGATTGTCATGCCGCAGGTCGAGCGCCGTCTGCGCGGCGAGACCGCCGCGGTCATCCTGCCGGGCGAGACGGATGCGCTTCGCGGCCATATCGAGCGCCGTCGCGCCGAGGGCGTCCGTCTCAACCTCAATCGTCTCGGCGAGGCCATCCTCGGCGACGAGGAAGCCGCCAAGCGTCTCGCCGCGAATCTCGCGCTCCTGCAGGACCCGCGCGTCGACTATATCTCCGTAAAGGTCTCCTCGGTCTGCTCGCAGGTCTCCTCGCTCGGCTTCGAGCGCTCGCTGACGGATATCCGCGAGCGCCTGCGCACGCTTTACCGGGCCGCCGCCGCGCACACGCCGCCGAAGTTCATCAACCTGGACATGGAGGAGTACCGCGACCTCGAGCTCACCGCCGAGGCCTTCATGCGCACGCTCGAGGAACCCGAGTTCCTCCGCCTGCCCGCCGGCATCGTCCTCCAGGCCTACCTGCCCGACGCCCATCTCGTCCAGCAGGCCATCGATGCCTGGGCCGCCAAGCGCGTGGCCGCGGGCGGCGTGCCGATCAAGGTGCGTCTCGTCAAGGGCGCCAACCTCGCGATGGAACGCGTCGAGGCCGAGCTGCACGATTGGGCTCAGGCACCCTATGCGACCAAGGCCGAGGTCGACGCCAACTTCAAGCGCATGCTCCTCTGGGGCTGCGATCCCGAGCGCACGAGGCGCGTGCGCATGGGCATCGGCTCACACAACCTCTTCGATGTCGCCCTGACGCTCCTGCTGCGCGATGCCCCCGGCGTCGCCGACCGTGTCGAGATCGAGATGCTCGAGGGCATGGCTCCACACCAAGCCGAGGCCGTGCGCGAGCGCGCCGGCTCGCTCCTGCTCTACGCGCCGGTCGTGCCGCGCGAGGATTTTGGCTCGGCCGTGGCCTACCTCATCCGCCGGCTCGACGAGAACACTTCCGACGGCAACTTCCTCCGCGATCTCTTTGCCCTTGAGCCGGGCACGCCCGCCTGGGATCGCCAGCGCGACGCCTTCCTCGCCGCGGTCGCCGGTGCCGAAAGCGCGGCGCTTGGACCCAATCGCAAGCAGGACCGCAACACCCACCGCTACGGCAAGGCCGATGAGGGCCCTGCTTTCCACAACGCTGCCGACACCGACTGGGCCCTGCCTGCGAACCGTGCCTGGGTCTCGGGTCATCTCGCCGCCCTCGCGGCGCGCGAGATTCGCGTGCCGCTGCAGATTGCTGGCAATGAGGCCGAAAATGGCCTGACGGGCGAGGGTCGTGATCCCTCGCGTCCAGGCGTCATCGCCTACCGCCACGCCGTCGCCACCGCCGCCGATGTCGAGCGGGCGCTCGTCGCCGGACAGGCCGCGGTGGGACGTCTCTCGGATGCCGAGTTGCGCGCCGCGCTCTGCCGCGCCGCCGAGGTGCTCGAGCGCCGCCGCGGAGAGCTCGTCGCCGCGATGGTCCTAGATGGAGGGAAGACCGCGGGCGAGGCCGATGCGGAGCTCTCCGAGGCGGTCGACTTCTGCGCCTACTACGCGCGCGCCTTCGATGACAAGGCAGCCTGGCGCGGCGCCAAACCCACGCCCCGCGGCGTTGTCACTGTCACCCCGCCCTGGAACTTCCCCTTCGCCATCCCGCTTGGCGGCGTCGCGGCGGCCTTGCGCGGCGGCAACGCCGTCATCCTCAAGCCCGCTCCCGAGGCCGTGCTCTGCGGTCGGCTCGCCTGCGAGGTATTCTGGGAGGCTGGATTCCCTAGGGAGCTCGTGCAGTTCGTGCCCGCGCCCGACAACGACATCGGCAAGCAGCTCATCGCCGATGCCCGGGTCGCCTCGGTCGTGCTCACCGGGGCCTCCTCGACCGCCGAGCTCTTCCTCTCCTGGCGTCCGGACCTCCACCTGCTTGCGGAGACCAGCGGCAAGAACGCACTGATTGTCACACCGGCGGCCGACACCGACCTCGCGATTAAGGATATCGTGAAGTCCGCCTTCGGACACGCCGGGCAGAAGTGCTCTGCTTGCTCGCTGCTCATCCTCACGGGCGAGCTCGCCGACGACCCCGCCTTCCTCCGTCAGCTCCGCGATGCCGCGGCTTCGCTGCGCGTCGGTTCGGCCTGGGATCTCGCCACGACCGTCCCTCCGCTCATCCGCCAGCCCGACCCGACCTTGCTCCGCGGCCTCACCCAGCTCGAGCCCGGTGAGTCTTGGTTGCTCGAGCCCAGGCAGGACAAGGCGAACCCCAATCTCTGGACGCCCGGTATCCGGCTCGGCGTGAGGCCCGGCAGCTGGTTCGCCGGCGCCGAGTGTTTCGGCCCGGTGCTCGGCGTCGTGCGCGCCCGTGACCTCGACGAGGCGCTCGATATCACCAACGCCTCGTCGTTTGGACTGACAGGCGGCATCCACACGCTCGACCCGCGCGAGATCGCGCGTTGGACCGAGCGCGTCCAGGTCGGCAACGCCTACGTCAACCGCCCGATCACCGGCGCGATTGTCCAGCGCCAGCCCTTCGGCGGCTGGAAGCGCTCCGCCTACGGCGCAGGCTCGAAGGCCGGAGGCCCTCTTTACGTCGCCTCGCTCTGCCGCATGGTCAACGACCCCGCGGCCGACCTCACCGGCCACATCCCCAGGGCCGACCTGGAGGCCCATAACAAGATCTACGGCGAGGATACCGAGCATGCGCACTTCGCGCACGCCGTCGCCGCCTTTGAGCGCCCCGCCGATCTGAGCGGACTTGTCGCGGAGTCCAATGTCTACCGTCGACTCGCTCTCAACGAGGCGATTCCCGATGCGAGGGCCTACCTTCGCTTGTCCAAGGGCGCCGACGACGCCGAGTGCCGCCGCGCGCTCAAGGTCGTGCTCGCGATGCGCCATGTCTGGGTGGTCAGTGTCGATCCGAGCCACGACCCTTATCTGATCGAGCGCGTCGCCCAGGTCGCCGGCTTCTGCGAGGTCCAGGCCGAGGACGAGTTCGCCGAGCTTGTCGGACCCAACGCGCGCGTGCGCGTCGTCGGCAAGGTTGGCCCCATCCTCCGCGAGGCCTCCCGCGTGCACGGCGTCCCGCTCTTCGAGGGCCCCGTCACCAACTGCCCGCGCCTCGAGTTCCATCCTTACTATCTTGAGCAGGCCTTGAGCGTCACCCGCCACCGCCACGGCAATCCCTTGCCCGACCCGCGTGAACCCAAGGTCCGTGCCCAGTTTGAGCGCGCTGGACTTATCCGGGCTCGCGCCTAACCCTCCTTAACCGACACCCATGAAAGCTCTCGTGAAGAAAGAGGCCAAGGAAGGCCTCTGGCTGATGGACATCCCCGAGCCGACCGTCGGCGCGCGCGACGTCCTCATCCGCATCAAGCGCACCTCGATCTGCGGCACCGACGTGCATATCTGGAAATGGGATGACTGGGCGGCCAAGACCATCCCCGTCGGGATGAACGTCGGTCACGAGTACCTCGGCGTCATTGAGAAGGTCGGTGCCGATGTCCACCATCTCAAGGTCGGGCAGCGCGTCTCGGGCGAGGGACACATCGTCTGCGGCACCTGTCGCAACTGCCGCGCCGGCCGCCGCCATCTCTGCCCCAACACGAAGGGCGTGGGCGTCAACCGCCCCGGGGCCTTCGCCGAGCTCCTCAGCCTGCCCGCGGAGAACGTCGTTCCTATCCCCGACGACATCCCTGACGACGTCGCCGCGGTCTTCGACCCCCTCGGCAACGCCGTCCACACCGCGCTCTCCTTCGACCTCGTCGGCGAGGACGTGCTCATCACCGGCGCCGGCCCCATCGGCATCATGGCCATCGCCATCGCCAAGGCCGCGGGCGCCCGCAAGGTCGTCATCACCGACGTCAATCCCTGGCGCCTCGAGCTCGCGCGCAAGCTCGGCCCGACCGCCGCGGTCGACGTCTCCAAGCAGAACCTTGCGCAGGTGCAGAAGGACCTCGGCATGACCGAGGGCTTTGACGTCGCCATGGAGATGTCCGGCAACGCCCGGGCCCTCGACACCATCCTCGACAACATGGCCTGCGGCGGGCGCATCGCCCTGCTCGGCATCATCCCGGGCACCGTCGCCATCGACTGGAACAAGGTCATCTTCAAGTGCCTCCACCTGAAGGGCATCTACGGTCGCGAGATGTACGAGACCTGGTACAAGATGATCGCGCTCGTCCAGTCCGGCATGGACATCACCCCTGTCATCACGCACCGCCTGCCCTACGCCGGCTACGAGGAGGGCTTCAAGGCCATGCTTTCCGGGCAGTCGGGCAAGGTCGTCCTCGACTGGTCCAAGATCTGAACGCCGCCATGTACGACGACCTCAAGCCCCTGCTCGACGCCAAGCTCTCGGAGATCCGCTCCGCCGGACTCTTCAAGCAGGAGCGCCTCATCGCCGGCGCCCAGGGCGCCCGCGTCACGCTCAAGGACGGGCGCACCGTCATCAACCTCTGCGCCAACAACTACCTCGGGCTCGCCGACGACCCGCGCGTCAAGGCCGCCGCCGCCAAGTCCCTCGAGAAGTGGGGCTACGGCATGGCCTCGGTGCGCTTCATCTGCGGCACGCAGTCGCTGCACCGCCAGCTCGAGGAGGCCATCAGCGCCTTCCTCGGCACCGAGGACACCATCCTCTACTCGTCCTGCTGGGACGCCAACGGCGGTCTCTTCGAGACGGTGCTCGGCCCCGAGGACGCCATCATCTCCGACGCGCTCAACCACGCATCGATCATCGACGGCGTGCGCCTCTGCAAGGCGCAGCGCTTCCGCTACGCCACCAACGACCTCGCCGACCTCGAGGCCAAGCTCACCGAGGCCAAGGGCGCCCGCCTGCGGATGATCGCGACCGACGGCGTCTTCTCCATGGACGGTTTCATCGCCCCCATGGCCAAGATCTGCGACCTGGCCGAGAAGCACCGCGCCATCGTCATGATGGACGACTCGCACGCCGTCGGCTTCCTCGGCAAGCGCGGCCGCGGCACGCACGAGCACGCTGGCTGCATGGGACGCGTCGACATCATCACCGGCACGCTCGGCAAGGCCCTCGGTGGCGCCTCCGGCGGCTACACCTCGGGCAAGAAGGAGCTCATCGAGGTCCTGCGCCAGCACTCGCGTCCCTACCTCTTCTCGAACTCGCTCCCGCCGCCCCTCGTGGCCGGCGCGCTCGAGGTCCTGCGCATCCTCTCCGAGTCCACGGAGCTGCGCGACCGCCTGATGGACAACGCCGCCTACTGGCGCAAAGGCCTGACCGCGCTCGGCTTCACGCTGCAGCCCGGCGAGCACCCCATCGTGCCCGTGATGCTTGGCGACGCCGTACTCGCCCAGAAGTTCGCCGCCCGCCTGCTCGAGCTCGGCGTCTACGCCGTCGGCTTCTTCTACCCCGTCGTCCCCAAGGAGAAGGCGCGCATCCGCACCCAGATGAACGCCGCCCTCACGCGCGAGGACCTCGACAAGGGCCTCGCCGCCTTCGCCCAGGCGAAGCGTGAGCTGATGCCCTGATTCGATGGACGAACGCATCCGCAGGCTCGAGGAGCAGCTCGCCCACCAGCAGCGGCACATCGAGCAGCAGGACCGCGTCATGCTCGACCTGCACAAGGTCATCGAGCGCCTGAAGGAACGCCTCGAACGTCTCGAGGCGCGTCCGTCCGACGATGCCGAGGGCGGCGCCGGCTCGCCTGCCGACGAACGCCCGCCGCATTGGTAACAGTGACGGGGAGAGGCTTGCCTGAAAGGGACCTCGGCATCACTTTACCGGCATGTCCTCGCCACTGAGCCAGCCCAAGATCGTCGACAAGCCCTGGGGCCGCGAGATCTGGTATGCCGACCAGAAGGCCTACGCGGGCAAGATTCTCGAGGTCACTGCCGGCAAGCGCCTGAGCCTCCAGTACCATGAGCGCAAGACGGAGACCCTTTACCTGCTTTCGGGTCATGTGCGTCTGACGTTCCGTCCGCTCGCCGCGGGCGAGGCCCATGCCACCGCGCCGGTCGGCGCCGAGCACGTCCACGACTGGAAGCCCGGTCAGGTCATCCACATCCCCGTCCGCACCATCCACCGCTTCGAGGCAGTCGTGGACAGCGTCCTGCTCGAGGTCTCCACGCCCGACCTCACCGATGTCGTCCGCCTGCAGGACGACTATGCGCGCCCCGCGCGCGACGCCTGATTCCCCTTAAGATGAAAAAGGTCCTCGGCTTCGATCTGGGCGGCACCAAGTTCGCCTTCGGCGTTGTCCAGGAGGACGGCAAGGTGCTTGGCTCTGGACGAGTCGACACGCTCGCCGACCAGGGCCCCGCCCAGGCGGTGCGTCGCGTCATCGCCGCCGCGCAGGCCGAGCTGACCAAGCTGGGGCTTAAGTCGTCCGACCTCGCAGGCATCGGCATCGCCTCGCCGGGGCCACTCGACCTCGCCAAGGGATGCGTCACGGGCTCGCCCAACCTCCCGGGTTGGGACGGCCATCCCATCGCGGGCGATATCGGGGCGGCCTTCGGCTTGCGCGTGCGCATCGACAACGACGCGAACGCCGCCGCGGTCGGCGAGCACCGCTTCGGCGCGGGCAAGGGCAAGCGTGAGATGGTCTACGTCACCCTCTCCACTGGCATCGGAGGCGGGGCTATCGTCAATAACCGCCTGATGCGCGGTGCCAACGGCAACGCCGCCGAGCTTGGACACCTCACGCTGGACATCAAGGGCCCGAGATGCCCTTGCGGTGGCAACGGCTGCTTCGAGGTCATGGCCTCGGGCACGGCCATCGGACGTTTCGCCCGCGCCGCGCTGATGTCGGGTCGCGCCTCGTCGCTCACCGCGGCAGCCGGCAGCGTCGATGCGGTCAACGCCCGCCATATCTTCGCCGCCGCGCAGGCGGGCGATGCGCTCGCCCAGGAACTCGTCGCGCAGGAGATCGAGTATCTCGGACGCGGCTTCGCGGTCATCATCAACACCTTCAACCCCGAGCGCATCGTGGTCGGTGGGGGCGTGGCCTCGGCGGGCGAGTGGTTGCTCGCGCCCGTGCGCGCCCGTGCGCTTGCGCTGGCCTTCCCTCGGCTCGCCGCGGCCTGCGATATCGTCCCGGCCGCGCTGGCGGGTAATGTCGGCGTGGTCGGCGCCGCGGCCTGCGCCTTCGAGGAGCTGGCTGGCGCTTGAAGGTCAGCATCGTCATCCCTGCGTTCAACGAGGAGCGGCTCCTGCCGGGGACCCTCGAGCTGGTTGAGCGCGCGGCCCAGTCCGCCCTCGGCGGACGCGGCTGGGAGTGGGAGATTGTCGTCTGTGACAACAACTCGACCGACCGCACCGCGCAGATCGCGCGAGCGGCCGGCGCGCGCGTGGCCTTCGAGCCGGTGAACCAGATCGGCCGCGCCCGCGACACCGGGGCGCGGGCCGCGATGGGCGAGTGGCTGGTCTTCATCGACGCCGACTCGACGCCATCCACCGCGCTCCTCGGCGACATCGCCGGGCAGATTGCGGCCGGCCGCGCGCTCGGCGGCGGGGTCGTTGTGCGTCTCGATGCCGAGGCGCCCTGGCACGCGCGACTGCTCGGGTTCTGCTGGAACAGCTGGAGTCGGTTGGTCAGCTGGGCGGCTGGCTCCTGCGTCTGGGTCGAGGCGACGGCTTTCCGCGAGGTCGGGGGCTTCGGCACCGAGGCCTATGCGGGCGAGGAAGTCGGCTTAAGCCGGAGACTCAAGCGCCTGGCCCGCCGGCGCGGCAAGCGCTTCACGGTGCTCTCGGCGCACCCGCTCGAGACCTCGTCGCGTAAGGTGCGACTTTACACCCCTTGGGAGATGGCGCGGCTCTTCCTGCGCATGGTCTTCTCATTCGGGCGTGCGGCCAAGGACCCCAAGGCCTGTCATCTCTGGTACGACGGACGGCGCTGAGGTTCAGAGCCGCTGGCGCTTCCAGGCGGGGATCGGGAACGAGGTCAGTTTGTCGGAGGCGAGCTCGACCGGATCACGGGGCCGCAGCGAGCGCGCCTCGCGGTCGCTCAGGATCGTCGTGTGGCGGATCTCCGTGATGCGGATGCTGACCTCCCAGCGGTTGCCCGTGCCATTGATCCATCCGCTGTCGTCCAATTTGCGCAGGTCGTAGGGCACGGAGTAGCTGCGCAGTGTCTTGCGCGGGCCCTTGGCGTACTCGTGGAAGTAGGACATCGCGAGCTCGCGCACGGAGCTATAGACTGGGTCGCGCCAGCGCAGGCAGGTGTAGTTGGTCTTGGAAATCGCGCCCCATTTGCCGCGCACCTTGAAGGGCGCGATCACGTGGTCCATGTCGCGATGGGCGCAGAAATCGAGGAGCAGGGGAGGGTGGCCCTGGAGCCAGAGGGCGAAGGCCGCGATCATCGCTCCCTCGATGCAGTGGGCGCAGTTGGCCTCCATCGCCGCTTGGACCGAGCGCACGGTGTCGCCATCGGGCTCGAAGTTCTGCGGCAGGCGGCACAGCCAGTCCTGGATGGCCCGTGGCGTGCGCAGCCGGGCGAGGGTCGCGGCGTGCTGGCGGGGCAGGCCGCGCCTCTCGGCAAGACGGGTGCGCGCGGCGAGCGACATGTCGCGGATGCTTGCGCCACCGGATGCATGTCTCAAGGCGCAACTGCCGCTTTCGGATTGGAAAGGCGGACAACGCAGGCACAGTCATCGCATGCCGCTCTTCGATTTCACCTGCGCCGCCTGTGGCAAGGTTTCGGAGGTCCTCGTAAGGTCCGCTGAGGACAAGCCAGCCTGCCCGCACTGCGCCTCGCCGCGCATGGAGCGTCAGCTGCCCACCTTCTCTGCCCAGGCCAAGGGCAAGGAGCACGTCCACTCCACCGGCTGCGGTTGCGGCAAGCCTCGTGGCGGTTGCGGCGCCAACTGAGCCATGGTTCTCGCCGCCCTTGATGTCGAAGCCCTGCGCCAGGGGGCGCTCTGGATGATTCTCCTGGTGGCCGCCATCTCCCTGCACGAGTTCGGCCATGCCTGGATGGCGGATCGCCGTGGCGACCTGCTGCCTCGCGCGCAGGGACGAGTGACACTCGATCCAACGGCGCATATCGACCCCATCGGCACCCTGCTGATTCCCGGCCTCATGATCTTCTGGCCTGCCTTCACGGGATCGGGTGCGCCGGTCGCCCTTATCGGGTGGGGCAAACCTGTTCAGGTGTCACTTGCTGACCCGCGCACGCGCAAGATGGATGACATCCTGATCACCCTGGCCGGGCCCGCCATGAACCTCCTGCTCTGCCTGGCCTTCACGGTCGGCCTCGCCCTGACAGGACCCCCCGGGAGCACTGGGGATGGCCGCTTCATGCTCAACGGGCTGATGCTCAATGCCGGACTGATGGTCTTCAATCTCCTGCCCATCCCCCCGCTCGACGGCGGGCGGGTGCTCCGTTGGGTCGTGGGCATGACAGAGGAGACTTTCCGGACCGTGGCGACCTACGCCCCCTGGGTCTTGCTCTTCCTCATCAACACGCGGTTTTTCAACGAGCTGCTCGACAACCTCATCGGCGTGGTGATGGTCCCCTGCCTGCATCTGGCCGCGTTGGGGTGGTGAACCCGGCGGCGTGCCCACCCAAGGCTTGCCAATTCCCGTCGGCTGGGAAAAAGTGACGGCATGCAGTCCCTCGGCGAACGTCTCCAGGAAGCCCGTCAGCGTCTCGGCGTGACCACGCGCGAGGCGGCCGACGTCACTAAGATCCGCTCCGATTTCCTCCAGGCGATGGAGGCCAACCAGTTTGAGTCGATCCCGCTGGGCGACGTCTACAAGCGCGGCTTCACCAAGATCTACGCCAAGTACCTCCGTCTCGACGACGAGAAGGCGGTCGCCGATTTCAACACGCACCACTCGGCCCGCGCCGTGCGCCGTCCCCTCGACGCCGCGGTCGACCTCGATGACGGCTCAGCCGTCAGCTCCGGCCCCGGGTTCTCGCTCGAGCGCGACACCGTGCTCTGGCTCGTGGTCGGCACGGCGGTCGCCGCCTTGGCCTTCTGGGCCATCTTCTCCTAAGGGGTGCGTTGACCCCGCCCGTTCCGCGGGCAGGATGACGTCCCGTGGGAGGCAGACTCGACCAGCGCGTACTCGTCCTTAACCGGCTCTGGCAGCCGGTTAACATCGTCGGCCTGCGCCGCGCCCTCAGCCTGCTCTTCCGCGAGCGTGCCTCGGTGGTGCATCCCGACGACGGCACCCATCGCGTCTTCCCCGCCGCCGAGTGGGTCGCGCACTCGCGCGCCAAGCCACCCGCGTCCGACGAAGCCATCCGTTCCCCGAGCCTCCTGCTGCGTGCGCCGCGCGTCATCCTGCTCGCGGTCTACGACAAGGTGCCACGCCGCGAGATCCGCTTCAGCCGGCGCAACGTTTACCTGCGCGACCAGCACACCTGCCAGTACTGCGGCCGCCGCTTCGCCGAGGAGGAGCTCAACCTCGACCACGTCGTCCCGCGCGACCGTGGTGGTGTGACCAGCTGGGAGAACATCGTCACCGCCTGCATCCGCTGCAATGCGCGCAAGGCCAACCGCCTGCCGACCCAGGCGGGCATGGCGCTGCAGCGCGCGCCGCAGCGGCCGAAGTGGCGCATGCTCGTCTCCGCCTCACTCTCTTCCGCCGAGATGGAGCTCTGGCGTGAGTTCCTCGACGTCGCCCCGTCCGGCGAGCTGCCATGGAAGGCCTGAGGCTGGGAGACTAAGGACTCAAGTCGAGGTGCCGAGCGACACCCTCTTTAGTCCTTGGCCTTTAGTCTCTCAATTAGCGCGCGCCGCCCGGCTTGGCGGCCTCGAAGATCCAGCCCTCGGCCTGCCAGTCGAAATTGGGAAGACGCTGCGTGCCCTTGGTCAGTTCCTGCGGGATGGGCTCGTTGTTGAAGCGCAGGAGCTTGAGCTTGCCCTCGCCGGTGTAGGTGCCCTTGGTCTTGCTCTTCGAGGTGGCGACCTCGATGCAGAGGTAGACGTCGAAGACACCGCCCGGTGTCTCACCGATGAGGATTTCGATGGGGATGACCTTGCCCCGGGTTTCGGTGATCCAGGGTCCGGCGCGCAGGTGCGTCAGGCCTCCGGGCGCGCGGTTGATGTCGTGCCTGTCGGTGACGACCTGGCGGAAGTCCTTGTAATTGCCGCCGCCGCCCGCCTCGAAGAACTCATAGCCGGCATCGAGGGCGATTTTCTTGTCCCATCGCACGAGCAGCCAGTCGTCACCCGATCCGACGAAGCGGAAGGGCATGTCGGAAGGGACTTTGACGTTGCCGCGGTAGTGCACGACCCAGCGGGACGGCTGGCAGTCCTTCTCCACATTGAACGCCTTGGGGGCCTCGCCTGCGCCTCGGCTCGGGATGAAGAGCTGGCTGAGGATGAGGTTCTCCGGAGCGACGTAGAATTTGTTGAACTTGATCGGGTTCCAGTTGGCGTCGAGGAAGTCATGCACGGCCTCGCGGTAGGGACCGACGCCCGCAGGGTACGGCGCGCACTTCGTCGGGGTCTTGTCCTTGTCCTGCTTCAAGTCGTAGAAGGTGCCGGTCAGGCCGTTGATGCCGAACTTCGCGCCGAAGAGTCCGACGAAGTTGCGGCCGTTGCCGACGCCGACGCCCTTGCCGGAGCCGATGCCGCCTCCGGATCCGCCTCCGAAGCCCTTGGACGAGCCACCGCCGCTCAGACCGGTGGTCAGCGAGGGCGTCGAGGTCGCGGGGAGGTCGGGCAGCGCGAGCGTCGAGGTGCTACTCTTGGAAGTGATACGCGCCGCGTTCTTGGTTAGATTACGGGCGTTCTTAGGCTGGAGCTTGTGCTCGAAGACCTTGGCCCGCTCGCCGGCCGCCCCGCCGCCGGCCCCGGTGGCGAAGGTATCCGGGTCGGTCTTGGCGGTGTCAGTCCAGCTGGAGACTACCCAGGCACCGAAGAGAATGAGCAGTCCGAGGTGGATGACCAGCGAGACAACGAGTCCGTCGCCGCCGATGCGCTTCCAGAACGGCTGCTTGCGGACGAGCAGCGTGTCCTCCGAGGTGTCGGCGTAGACTTCCTGGCCCTCGGCCTCCGCGGGCACGGGCTCGTTTTCAGGGACGTCCTGAGGGGGCTTTTCCACCCCATAAGTTTGCCCAGTAAATGTCGCGGAGGCGAGAGAAAGTCAGTCGGCGCCCGGCCTTGTTTTATCGGGGTGTCGCGGCCCCGGAGTTGTTGACGGGCTGGAAAAGCCAGTCGCCCGGGTTCATCTGCCAGCCGGTGCCCGAGCCGCCCGCGATTTCCGGCGGCAGCTCACCCGCACCGATTTTGAAGAGCCGGATGCTGCGGTCACCCTGGTACTCGTTGTTCTTCTTCTGACCGGTCGAGACCTCGATGCCCAGGTGGCAATGGAAGACGCCGCCCGGGGTCTCGCCGACCAACACCTCCACCGCGTAGGTGCTCCCAGCGACCACATCGATCCACGGGCCGGCGCGGAAAGGAGGTCCACCTCCTGGTGGGGCGCCGTGGTAATCATAAATCGGAATCTTCGGCTTGCCGGAAAAATCATCGTAGCCGCGCACTGGGTCGTCGCCATGGACAACCGTCACCGCATCAACCGAGGGCGCGTCATAGCCCGCATCGAGCGCCACCTTATTGTCCCAGCGCACGACGAGGAGATCGTCACCGAAACCGACGAAGCGGAACTTGCCGGTCACCGGGGCCTTGATACGGCCTTTGTAATGCGCAAGCCAGCGCGAGGGGCGCACCTGGCTCGCCACGCCATAGGCCTCCGGGGCGGCGTTGGCCGAGCGGCGCGGGATGAAGAACTGCGTGGCGACGAGCTTCTCCGGCGCTTGGTAGAACCCGCGCAGCTTCTGCTCGCTCCAGCGTGCATCGACGAAGGCGTGCGCTTGCTTGACGAAGAGCCTGACGGCGTTGGCGTTGCCAGGATCGCCGATAACCTCGGGATTGCTGCCCATCATGTCGGTCGCCTTGCGGTCCGTGTCCTGCTTGAGGTCGTAGAAGGTGCCGATGAGGCCGGGCGCGCCGAACTTGGCGCCGAAGAGTCCGACGAAGTTGCGCCCATTGCCGACGCCGACGCCCTTGCCTGAGCCGATGCCACCTCCGGATCCGCCGCCGAAGCCCTTGGATGAACCGCCCCCGCTCAGCCCCGTGGTCAGTGAGGGCGCTGAGGTCGCCGGCAGGTCGGGCAACGCCAAGGTGGAATTGGGGCTCCTCGTGGTGATGCGTGCGGCGTTCTTGGTCAGGTTCTTGGCATTCTTCGGCTGCAGTTTGTGCTCGAAAATCTTGGCCCGCTCACCCGCCGCGCCGCCGCCCGCTCCGGTGGCGAAGGTTTCAGGATCCGTCTTCGCTGTGTCGGTCCAGCTGGAGACCACCCAGGCTCCGAAAAGGATGAGCAGCCCGAGGTGGATGACCAGCGAGACGACGAGTCCGTCGCCGCCGATGCGCTTCCAGAACGGCTGTTTGCGCACAAGCAAGGCGCCCTCGCCCGCCTCGGGGGGCGGGCTTGCCTCGGCTGAGGGCGGCTCCTGAGGGGCTTCGGGATCCACGGTTTGACCTTGGATGGACAGCGGGGGATTGGCGAGAGGAACCCTTTACCCGCTTCCCTTTCGCCTGCATCCCTCTTAACTCGGATAAGCATGTCCCAGCTCGCCGGAAAGCGCATCGTCCTCGGGGTCACCGGGTCCATCGCCGCCTACAAGGCCGCCGACCTCGCCTCCGCCTTGACCAAGCTCGGTGCCGAGGTCCAGGTCGTGATGACGCGCGGTGCGACCCAGTTCATCACGCCGATGACGCTGCAGGTGCTCTCACGCCGTCCCGTGGCGTCCGACCTCTGGGACGAGGGCAAGGGCTGGGTGCCCGGGCACATCGAGCTCGCCGACACCGCCGACCTCCTGCTCGTCGCGCCCGCCACCGCCGACGTCCTCGCGCAGTTCGCGCACGGCCTCGCCCCCGACCTCCTTTCCAGCATCTACCTCGCGACGCGCGCCCCCGTCATGCTCTGTCCCGCGATGAACGGCAAGATGCTCGAGCACCCCGCGACGGTCGCCAACCTCGCCGCGCTGCGCGCCCGCGGCCACGTCGTGGTCGATCCCTGCGAGGGCCTCCTCGCCTGCGGCTACGAAGGCAAGGGCAAGCTCGCGCCGGTCGACGAGATTGTCGCGCGCGTGGTCTCCGTGCTGGTCGCCTGACGATGGACGGGGCCGCGCTCAAGGAGCGCCTGCGCGCGGAGGCTCGCGCCGCGGGCTTCGAGGCTTTCGGCGTCGCGCCCGTGCCGGCCGAGCTCCGCGCCGATTACTTCCGGCGCTGGATCGCCGACGGCATGCACGGCGACATGGATTGGTTGGCGCGCGCGCCCGAGCGCCGCAGCGATCCCACCCGTGTCCTGCCCGAGGCGCGCAGCATCGTTGTGCTCGGCGCCAACTACTGGCAGCCCGCCCCCGCGCGCGACTTCCGCATCGCGACCTATGCGCTCGGCGGGGACTACCACGACTTGCTCCTGCGACGCCTGAAGCGGCTCTGCACCGTGATGCGCGAGGCGGGCGGCGACCAGAAGCCCTATGTCGACACCGGCCCCGTGCTGGAAAAGCCAGTCGCCGCCGCCGCCGGTCTCGGCTGGCAGGGCAAGAACACGCTACTCATTCACCAGACGCACGGCACCTGGCTGCTGCTCGGCGTCATCCTCACCACGCTGGACTTGCCCGCCGATGCTCCGGAGCCTGACCGCTGCGGCAGCTGCACGCGCTGTCAGGATGCCTGTCCGACCCAGGCCTTCCCCGCGCCCTACCAGCTCGATGCGCGTCGGTGCCTCGCTTACCTGACCATCGAGCACAAGGGCCCCATCCCCCTGGAATTCCGCGAGGCGCTCGGCGACCGGGTCTTCGGTTGTGATGAGTGCCTGACTGTCTGCCCTTGGAATCGCTGGGCGCAGGCCACGCGCGAGCAACGCTTCGCGGCTCGTGCCGTGCCCCCGCTGCGCGAGACGCTTGGCTGGGATGACGCGGCCTTCGAGGCCTGCTTCACGGGCACGCCGGTCAAGCGCCTCGGTCTCGCCCGGTGGTTGCGCAATGCCCTCACCGTGCTCGGGAATGTCGGCGTCGAATCGGACCTGCCCGCTGTCCGTGCGCTGGTCAGCCATCCCGACCCGATGGTCGCGGAACACGCTGCTTGGGCCGAGGTCCGGATCAGCGCGAGGTCTGGCGCACGGTGACCTTGTTGATCTCGGCGCCGAAGCTCGGACCCTCGGTCTCGCCGTCCGTGTGCCACGGCTTCGACGGGCCATAACCCCAGGTCTTCGGCATTTTCCATCCGACCTTCAGCTTGATCTCATCCGCCGGCATCGGCTCGAGCATGAAGTACGGGATGATGTCCTCGACCTTACCTTGCGCGTACTTGGCGCCCTTGCGCTCGATGAGCAGCTCGGACGAGAAGATGCCCCCGTGGGATTCCGAGATTGCGACCTGGATGAAGTAAGCCTGCCCGCGGCGCAGCTGGAGCCAGGAGCCCTTGAAGCGCGCCCCGAGATGCCCCAGCTCCTTGGGCTGGCGCAGCTGCATGCCATCGGTCTTGTGCGCGTCCTTCGGATACCAACCCGCGCGGAAGGGAATGGCCGAGCCATCCCTCTGCCCGGGCCAGAACGCCACGAGCGCGGTCGTGCCATCGACCGCGACCGCCATCATGTCGTCCGCGAACCCCTGGAACCGGTACTCGCCGGTCTCGGGAACGGCAAACCAACCCTCGTAGTAGGCAAGCCAGCCCGGTGCCTGGATCTCCTTCTCGCAGTCGAAGGCCTTCGTCGCCTCCTCGGCCGCGAGCGGGTGGATGAAGATGTTGGATGTGTAGAGTTTCTTCTCCGCCTGCCGGTAGGTCTTGTCGAGGTGGGCCTTCGCGCTGCGCCAGCTGTCATCGAGACGTCCGAAGGCCTTCTTCATCTCCGCGATTCGCTCCGGACGGTCGCTCACCAGCGCCTTGCCCTTCGGGTCCTGCTTGAGGTCGTAGAGCGTCCCCTCGAGCACGTTCGCCCGCTTGAAGCCGCCGCCGAACATGCCGACGAAGTTGCGACCACTGCCGACACCGACGCCCTTGCCGGAGCCGATGCCCCCGCCGGAGCCCCCGCCGAAGCCCTTCGAGGAGCCGCCGCCCGAGAGACCTGTGGCCAACGAAGGGATCGAGGTCGCGGGCAGGTCCGGCAGCGCGAGGGAGGAATTGGGAGACTTCGTGGTGATGCGTGCGGCGTTCTTGGTCAGGTTCCTGGCGTTCTTCGGCTGGAGCTTGTGCTCAAAGATTTTGGCGCGGTCACCGGCTGCGCCGCCCCCCTGCCCGGTGGCGAAGGTATCCGGGTCGGTCTTGTTCGTGTCGGTCCAGCTCGAAATCACCCAGAAGGCGAAGAGCACGATCAGGACGACGTGGATGACCATCGAGACAACGAGGCCGCCACCCCCGATGCGCTCCCAGAGCGGACGGCGGCGGAGCAGGACGACGCCCGGCTCCGCGGGCGGCGGGTCCTCGGGACGGCCGACCTCGTCCGGCGGCGGGTTGGACGGATGATCGCTCACGTTTAGAAAGTATATGCAGACAGCGGTATACCGCGAGCGACCGCTACGCTTCCCTGCTGGTTTAATTGCTTTACCAGATTCACGTGGCCAAGGCGGCGTGCTCTCACCGCGAGGTCTGGCGCACGGTGACCTTGTTGATTTCCGTGCCGAAGCTCGGTCCCTCGGTCACGTAGTCGAGGTTGCCCGCTTGCTTCAGCTTGATCTCCTCAGCCGACATCGGCTCGAGCATGAAGACGGGCAGCAGATCTTCGCGGCCGTTGTTCTGGTACTTCACGCCCTTCTGCTCGATGAGCAGCTGCGCGCCGAAGAGTCCGCCGAAGGACTCGGCGAAGGCGACTTGGATGCGGTAGGCTTGGCCGCGCTTCAGGTCGAGCCACTCGCCGCTGTACCGTCCGCCACCGTTGGGCGGGAAGCGCAGGTTGCGACCGTCGTTGTCATCGGCGCCTTTGGGCAGCCAGTTGTTGCCGAACTTCACGACCTTGCCCAGGCCGGAGCTGGGCCAGAAAGCCGCGTAGACGGTCTTCTCGCCAACCGCGACCGCCATCATGTCGTCTCCCAGCCCGACGAAGCGATACTGTCCGGACTCGGGCACGGCGAACCAGCCCTCGTAGTAGGCGAGCCAGCCCGGTGCCTGAATCTCCTTCTCGCACTCGAAGGCCTTGGTCGCCTCGGCTGCGTTGCGCGGCGGGATAAAGATGTTGCCGGCGTAGAGCTTGAGCTCCGCCTGCTTGTAGCGTTGGTCGAGCAGCTTCTTGGCGCCGGACCAGCCGCCGTCGAGCGAGTCGAAGGCGCGCTTCATCTGCGCGACGCGCTCCCCGTCGCCGCTGCCGAGGGCGCGGCCGCCCGGGGCGAACTTCAGGTCGTAGAGCGTGCCCTCGAGCGTGTTGGCCCGCTTGAAGTTTGCGCCGAAGGCTCCGAGGAAGTTGCGCCCGTTGCCGACGCCCATGCCCTTGCCGGAGCCCATGCCGCCGCCGGTCCCGCCGCCGAAGCCCTTGGAGGAGCCCCCGCTACTCAATCCTGTGGTCAGCGAGGCGGTTGAGGTGGAGGGCAGGTCGGGCAGGGCGAGCGACGCGGTGCTGCTCTTGGATGTGATGCGCGCCGAATTCTTGCTCAGGTTGCGCGCATTTTTAGGCTGAAGCTTATGCTCGAAGGCTTTGGCGCGTTCGCCGGCTGCGCCACCCCCCGCCCCAGTGGCGAAGGTCTCAGGGTCAGTCTTGGCGGTGTCGGTCCAGCTGGAGACAACCCAGGCGCCGAAGAGGATGAGCAGGCCGACGTGGATGACGAGGGAGACAACGAGACCGTCGCCCCCGATGCGTCGCCAGAATGGCTGCTTGCGAACCAGGACGGCCTCTCCGCTTGGCTCAAACGGAGTCTCCGACCCCACACCCGGGTCTTGATCGGCAGGATGCTCGCTCACAACCCAAGCATGGCACCCGGCCTGCCCATTGCCAGCCCGATGCATCCATCCTCGCCTGCCGCAGGATTTTTCCTTGGACTTTTCCCATGACCCTCGCCGCTGCCTACGTCGCCCAGGCCGTCTTCCTTGCGCTCGTCGCGGGCTTGCTCCTCGCGGACTCGCGGCTGCTTCGTTCCGTCCGCCGCTCAGGCCTTGCCGGGGTCGTCCTCGCCGGCTCGGCAGTTGCGTTGCTCGGTTGGCATCTCTGGCATCTCCCCGAGCCGGACCTGGCCGGCTTCCCGCGCCTGCCGGTCACGGTCATCTTCGTCGGCGCCGGTCTCGCTGCCTTTGTCTGGATGCCCGACCTGATCGCGGTGCGTGGACTCGGCGCGCTGATGCTCTTCCTCGCGCGCGCCTGCCTCGACGCGGGATGGATGCGCCTTCCCGACAGCCTGCTTTGTGCCGCGGTCAGTTACGCGCTGCTCATCATTCCGGGTCTCTGGTGGGCCGCCTCGCCCGGTGCCTTCGCCACCCATGTCGACTGGGTGCTCGCCACCTCGGGGCGGCGCGGTGTCATCGGCGGAGCCCTCGGTCTCGTCGCCATTGCCTGTGCGCTCGCCGCATGGGGCGTACCCGCCGCATGAGCCGCGGCCTGCTATTGCTCGTCTCCGGTCCCGCGGGAAGCGGCAAGACCACGCTGTGCGACCGGCTGAGCGCGGCACACCCAGATCGCATCCGGCGCATCGTCACCTGCACGACGCGCGCGCCGCGCGGCGGCGAGAGAGACGGCGTCGACTACCATTTCCTAGCGCGGGCCGATTTCGAGGCGCAGGTGGCCGCGGGCGTCTTCCTCGAGCACGCGCATGTCCATGGCAATCTCTATGGCACGCGGTCGGCGGACGTCCTCGAGCGACTTGGCGCGGGGCACGATGTGCTGGTCAACCTCGATGTCCAGGGCGCCGCGACCATCCGGGGCAAGGCCAAGGCCGACGTCCGCCTCGCTGCCGCGCTCGTCACCGTCTTCGTGCGTGTGCTCGACCCCATCGAGCTCCGCCGCCGCCTCTCCGGCCGCGGCACCGACGCGCCCGATGAAATCGAGCGGCGCATCCGCGTCGCCACCGAGGAACTCCGCCACGCCGGCGAGTACGACCATGTCATCGACAGCGCCTCGCGCGAGGCCGACTTCGCCGCGCTCGACGCACTTTACCAGGCTGCCCGCCGAGCCCGCGCATGAGCATGGACAACCATGCCATCGCCGAGACCCTCGACGAGATCGCCACGCTGCTCGAGCTCGCGGGCGAGAACCCCTTCAAGGTCCGCGCCTATGCCAACGGGGCGCGCACCCTCGAGACCCTGACCGAGGACCTCGACACCCTCATCGCCGAGGGCACGCTCAAGGGGCACCGCGGCATCGGGCAGGGATTGGCCGATGCCATCACCGACCTCCGGCGCAACGGCAAGCTGCCCTTCCTCGAGGAACTTCGCGCCTCCCTGCCTGCCGGGTTGATGGAGATGCTGCAGATTCCCGGCCTGGGGCCCAAGAAGGTGCGTGCGCTCTGGCAGCTGCTTGGCATCACCGACCTGGCGACGCTCCAGCTGGCCTGCGCCGACGGGCGTGTCGCCGAGCTCAAGGGCTTCGGGCCGAAGACGCAGGATAACATCCTCGCCGGTATCCGCAACCGCGAGGCCTACGGGCGACGCCACCTCTGGCTCGGCGTGCAGAAGATCGTCGGCGAGATCCTCGCCGGCTTGCGTGCGCTGCCCGACGTTGAGCGCGCCGAGGCCGCCGGCTCCTTCCGACGCGCGCGGGAGACGGTGGGAGACCTCGACTTCATCGTGGCCTCCGAGAATCCCAAGCCGATCATGGACTGGTTCGTCGCCCAGCCCGGCGTCCACGAGGTCACTGCGCACGGCGAGACCAAGTCGAGCGTGCGTCTCGCCGACGGGCTCCAGGCCGACCTCCGCGTTGTCCCCGCCAGCCAGTTCTTCTTCGCGCTGCACCACTTCACCGGCTCCAAGGACCACAATGTCGCCATGCGGCAGCGCGCGCTCAGCCGCGGGTTGAGCATGAGCGAGTGGGGCTTGACGCCCAAGGACCCGAAGGCCAAGGCGCCCTCGGCCTCCAGCGAGGAGGATGTCTTCCGCGCCCTCGGGCTCGACTGGATCCCGCCCGAGCTCCGCGAGGGTCAGGGCGAAATCGAGGCGGCCGAGGCCGGAAGGCTGCCACGCCTGGTGCGCTACGAGGATATCCGCGGCTGCTTCCACAATCACACCACCGCGTCCGACGGACGCGCCTCACTCGAGCAGATGACCGCCGCGGCGGAGGCGGAGGGATGGGAGTATTTCAGCATCGCCGACCACTCGCGCTCGAGCGCCTATGCCAACGGACTCGACGAGGCGCGCCTGCTCGCGCAGATCGACGAGATCGCGAGACTCAACGCCTCGGGTCGGTTCAAGGTCCGCGTGCTCAGCGGCAGCGAGGTTGATATCCTCAAGGACGGGACGCTGGATTTCGATGACGCCCTGCTTGCCAAGCTCGACGTGGTCGTGGCCTCGGTGCACGCCGCGATGACCCTGGATGAGGACGCGATGACCGCGCGCATCATCCGCGCTCTCGAGCACCCACGCGTGCACATCCTCGGCCACCTCACCGGCCGCCTGCTCCTCGAGCGCGAGCCTTATCGCGTCAACATCGCCAAGGTCGTCGATTGCGCCGCGGCCAACGGCAAGTGCATCGAGCTCAACACCAACCCGCGCCGGCTCGACATGGACTGGTCGCACTGGCGCCGCGCGGCCGAGAAGGGCGTGCTCTGCGCCATCAATCCCGACGCACACCGCACCGAGCAGTTTGTCTTCGTGCGGGCCGGCACCTTCCAGGCCCGCAAGGGCTGGCTGACCGCGGACCAGGTGCTCAACACCAAGCCGCTCGCCGAGCTCCAGCGCTGGCTGCGTCGCTGAGCCTTGCCCCCGGCCCCCATTCCCCGCACGCTTCCCCCATGCTTCACGACAAGCGCCGCCTGCTCCTCATTGCCGGACCCTGCTCCCTCGAGTCCGAGGGCAATGTCCGCGCCGTCGCCAAGGAGCTCCGCGCCATCGCCGACCGCGAGCCTGACCTCAACCTCGTCTTCAAGGGTTCCTACGACAAGGCCAACCGCACCTCGCTCCAGGGTGACCGCGGTCCCGGCATCGAGGCCGGCCTCGCCCTGCTCGAAATCGCGCGCAAGGACTACCGCTTCCCCATCCTGACCGACGTCCACGGCCCCGACCAGTGCGCGGCCGTCGGCAAGGTCGCCGATGTGCTCCAGATTCCCGCCTTCATGTGCCGGCAGACCGACTTGCTCGTCGCCGCCGCCAAGACGGGCAAGGTCGTCAACGTGAAGAAGGGCCAGTTCCTCTCGCCCTTCGAGATGCGCTTCGTCGTCGACAAGCTCTCGGGCGCCGGCGCGAAGGAGATTTGGCAGACCGACCGCGGCACGACCTTCGGCTACCAGAACCTGGTCGTCGACATGCGTGCCTTCCCAATCATGGCCGGCAACGGCTGGCCGACCATCATGGATGCCACCCACGCGGTGCAGCTGCCCGGTGCGGCTGGCGGCTCCTCCGGCGGACAACGCGAATACGTGCCGGTGCTCGCGCGCGCGGCGCTGGCGGCCGGCGCCGATGGCCTCTTCATGGAGACGCACCCCGATCCCTCCAAGGCCATCTCCGATGGTCCTAGCCAGGTGCCGCTCGACCAGTTCGCCGAGCTCGTACGCAGCTGCCTGAAGGTCTGGCGCGCAGTTCGCAGCTGATTCCCGCTTAAGGGGAATCCCCGGCGCTCAGGCCCAGAGACGTCCGAGGCGCTCGGCGTCGATCTTGCCCCGTGCGTCATAGGGCAACTCCTCGACGAAGAGATAGCGCCGAGGACGTGCCGCGGGCTCGAGCAGGCGCTCCGCTGCGGCGCGTAACTGCGACTCAAGGCTCGGCGACGCGACAACCGTGGCGACAAGTTGCTGTCCCCACTGTCCGTCGGGCAAGCCGAGCACGATTGCGGCCTTCGCGAGGCCGGGCGCCGTCAGCGTCGCCTCGACGCGGGCCGGGTCGACCTTCTCGCCGCCCGTGATGATCACGCGGTCGGCGCGGCCGGTGACACGCACCTTGCCTTGTTCCACCACGCCGAGGTCGCCGGTATCGAACGGCGCCGCCATCGGCGTTGCCGGCCAATAACCATGGCAGAGGCTTGGAGAGAAGACGCTGATACGACCTTGTTCGTTTGTGAACCGCGTGCCTGGAAGCGCCGTTCCCGCGAGAAGCCCTTCCGCCGCCGCATCGCAAACCCAGGCGAGCGCCGCGGCCGCCGCAGTTTCGGTCATGCCGTAGGTCAGCGCGACGGGCAGGCGGCGTGCACGGATCTCAGCGAGCAGTGATGTGGGCACTGAAGCCCCGCCGAGCAGGATGACATCGAATTGCCTCAGCCACGATTCACCATCGGCGCGCGCCAGCAGGCGGGCGAGCTGGGTGGGCACGAGCGAGGCGAGGCGAGTGCCGTCCGCGGGGAGCTCGACCACAGGCAGGTCGGCGTCGGATGGGAAGCGTCCGTCGATCACGCGGAATGCGCCGCCCGTCTCCCGCGCGCGGATGGCTGGCATCAGTCCGCTGACATGCCAGGGCGGCGTGAGCACGGCGCCGTGCAGCTTCGGCTTGTGACCGCGCGAGACCAAGGCATCGCGCAACGCGAGCGCGGCGGACCGTAATGTCTCGCGATCATGGATGGCGAACTTCACACGACCACCTGTACCGCCGGTTGGAATCAGAATACGGCCGCGCCAGGCCTGCGGCCAGTCGCATGGCGCCAGGCCGCGCGCGGTCGCCTCGGCGCCGACGGTGCGCGTGCCAACCGGCACCTGGCGCAGAGCCTCGGCGAGCAGCGATCCGGTCCAGCGCGGGTTGCCAAGAAAGACTGGCTCGCCTGCGTCGATGGCGCGGAGCGTCGCCGCGAGGTGAGCGGCGTGGTCCGCGTGCAGGATGAGCGTGCCGCTCATGCGACTTCCTCCCAATATGCGTCCCAGTTGACGTTGCCGAGTCCTCGAGCGCGCGGACCTGGCGCATGACGGTCGCGTCCGTCCGCCTCGAACCAGCCGAGCGTGTCGAAGCCGACGGCGCGTGCGCTACCGACTTGATTGGCCAGCCAGAGCCCAGCTTGCCGTCCGATGGCGGTTTCAAAGCAGGAGGAGACGACGAGTCGGGATGTGCGCGTACGCGACCAATCGAGAAACGCGCTCCAGTTGCCGGCGAGGCTCGGCTTGGCCACGATCAGGCCTTCCCAACGGTCGGTGCCGCCGGGTTGGACGAATGACTCATCCAGCGCGATCTTGTCGGGGCCGAGCGATACGTAGCCGGCGTGGCCGTCGGGGAGCGGCTGCTCGATGAACTTGATGCGCGGTTCCGAGCGCGCCAACTCGACCCATTCGCGCGCCGGAACGAGCGTCAGGCTGGCGTTGGCGTCGAGGCGCAGGGCGATGTTGTCTGGCGTCGACGCGAGGATCGCCCGGATGGACTCGTGCGACGTCGCGTCATCAATCTTCAGCTTCAGGGTGGTGAATCCCTCGTTCGCGCGGCGGGTTGCGTCTTCAGGTGTGGCGCCTGCGGGTAGCAGTCCAGCACACGTCAGCTCTCCGGCGAAGCCTGCGATCGACTCCCATTGGTCGATCATCGAGAGCGCGGCTGAGAGGCAGGGCAGGGGACGGCTCCGTGTCGCCGCACGAAGTTGACTTAAGTCCCCCTCGCAGCCGCGGAGGACCTGCAGGGCGGCTTCCGCCGACTCGGTCGCGAAGCCGGGCCAGGGAGCGACCTCCCCATAGCCGACGCGCCCGTCGGTCCGGGTTCCGCGGAGTAGAATCCGGTCAACCGTCTCCACCACGCCCGCCCCAGTCCGGAGGGGCGTGCGGAAACGCCGCCGGATGGTGCGGAAATCGAGGCGGTCGGTGGCCACAGGGTGCCAATCTCGCTGATTCGGGCCTCCCGTGCAAGTTCCACCCCTTAATCTCCTTGCCGAGGCATACCCGCCTCCCTAACACCCCTTGGGGAAACACTGACACCATGGCTGTTTCCCCCAAGAAGTCCCCCGGCAACGTCGACGCCCAGTTCTACCTCCCGGCGAAGGCGTTCTTCGAGTCGCATGCGGGCTACGGCCTGACCTACGACGACGTCTCGCTCGCCACGTTGCATTCCGACGTGCTTCCCCGTCAGACGCGCCTCGACACCTCGCTCTCCGACTCGCTCAACCTCTCGCTCCCCGTGGTCTCTTCCGACATGGACACGGTGACCGAGCACCAGATGGCCATCGCGATGGCGCTCAACGGCGGCCTCGGCCTGCTCCATTACAACATGTCGGATGCCGACCAGCTCCGCGAGGTGCAGCGCGTCAAGAACCACATCCACGGCATGATCGCGGACCCCGCGACTGTCTCCGGCGACGCCACCATCGGCGACGTGCTCGCGCGCATCGAGCGCGACGGGCTTTCCTTCAGCACCTTCCCCGTGGTGGGCAAGGACGGACGGCTGCTCGGCCTACTGCCCGGCAACGCGGTCAAGGAGCGCCACCGCGCCCGCACCGTCGCGGCTGCGATGATTCCCCTCGAGAAGGTGCTCGCCCTCTCCGAGAAGGACCTGGGCAAGGATCCCATCGCCACCGCCGACCGCATCTTCTCGGAGCGCGTTGGCC
Source organism: Opitutales bacterium (assembly GCA_049419705.1). Classification (GTDB taxonomy): domain Bacteria; phylum Verrucomicrobiota; class Verrucomicrobiia; order Opitutales; family UBA953; genus UBA8828. The sequence continues at coordinate 103,455 of JBMSKH010000001.1, read as the reverse complement.
TGAACAAGCTGCTCGTGGTCGACGCCAAGGGCCGCCTGCGCGGTCTCTTCACGCTCTCCGACATCGAGCGCATCTCCGACGAGTCCCGCGCCAACCTCCGCCCGACCCGCGACAGCCACTTCCGCCTCCGCGTGGGCGTGGCCGTCGCCGTGCCGCGCGACGCCGAGGGCTCCATCGACCGCGATCGTCTCATCAACCACGTCGGCTCGCTGGTCGACGCCGGCGTCGATGCCTGCGCCATCTCCACCGCCCACGGGTTCTCCAAGGGTGTCGGCGATGCCGTCCGTCTCCTCCGCAAATCCTTCCCGAAGCTGACGCTCGTCGCCGGCAACGTGACTAGCGGCGAGGGCGTGGAGTTCCTCGCCGACGCCGGTGCCGACGCCATCAAGATCGGCCAGGGACCGGGCTCCATCTGCACCACGCGCATCGTCGCCGGCGTGGGCATCCCCCAGCTGACCGCGCTCTACGTCGCCTCGGTCGCCGCCCGCAAGCGCGGCGTGCGCCTCATTGCCGACGGCGGCATCACCAAGAGCGGCGACGTCGTCAAGGCGCTGACCCTCGCCGACGCGGTCATTCTTGGCGGCATGCTCGCCGGTTGCCGCGAGGCGCCGGGCAAGATTCTCGAGATCAACGGCAAGACCTACAAGGAGTACCGCGGCATGGGCTCGCTCGAGGCCATGCGCAAGGGCTCGGCCTCGCGCTACGGTCACGACAAGGCGGGCAAGTTCGCCAAGGTCGCGGCCGAGGGCATCGAGGCGCTCAAGGAGGTCTCCGGCACCGTCGACAAGGTCCTGGGCACGCTCTCCGGCGGCGTCCAAAGCGGACTGGGTTATCTCGGCGCCAAGGATCTCGCCGAGCACCGCGCCCGCGCCCGCTTCGTCCGCGTCTCGCCCGCCGGCCTCCGTGAGGCCGCGCCGCACGACGTCATCGAGATCAAGGCCGGCTCCTGATTTTTCACCGTGGCTTCCTTCATCCGTTCCATCCTTCAGATTGTCCTCGGCTTCGCGTTGGGCTTCGCCGCTGCAACCTATTACCTGCCCGCTGCGCGCAGCGGTGGTGGTTCGGGCGTCGCGCCCAAGCCCGTTGCCCAGAAGCCAGGCACGGGCAATACCACGGCCGCTGCGGGTGGCGATGCCGACGCGTCGAGCACGCTCTTTGGTCGCCGCGGCGGGCAATCCTCGGCTGGCACCACGACCCAGCCCGCGAGGGAGACGCCGGTCGCCGTCGTCGAGCCCGAGCGGGTTGACCCGACACCCGTCGCCGAGCCCCAGCCCGAACCAGCCAAGGAGCCCGCGGTTGCCGTGGCCGAGGAGCCGGTGGACTTCCGCGAGCTCTGCATCAAGCCCGCCGCTTGGCCCCCGATCATCACCCTCAACAAGGAGATCAACGCCCAGGTGATGCAGGGCGAGGAGGTCATCGCGGAGATTCCGCTCAGCGCCGGCGAGAAGTTGCAGGTGAGCAAGGTCTTTGGCGACGCCACCGCCGAGGTGCGCGCCAAAGGCGCGAAGTTCATCGTCAAAGCCGCCGACACCGATCTTGCCGCGCTCGCGCGCGGACGCCTCGCCGAGATTTCCGGCCGGGTGCGCGCGCCGACCCCGGTCGCGCCGACCCCCGAGCCCGCGCCGGCGACGAAGGTGTCCACCAAGGAGCCCGCGCCGGAGCCGCCTCCGGCCAGGAGCGATGACCTTGATTCGAAGATGCGCAGCCTCTTCGGGACGCCGCAAAGGAAGTGAGCTCCCAAGAGCAAGAGGTTAAGAGGTTTAGAGGATAGAGGAACAGGTAGGGCGCGCAGGACTCGCGCATGTGCCCTTGTCCTCACGGTTCTCCTTTTCCTCCGTCCTCTTTCCTCCAACCTCTCGCCCAGATGTCCCTCATCGTCTCCTGGAATGTCAACGGCGTGCGCTCGGCGCACGGCAAGGGGCTCGTCGAGTTTCTCGCCGCCGCACAGCCCGACATTCTTTGCCTTCAAGAGACGAAATGCGAAACAGTCAAGGCGCGTGAGATCGATCTCGGCTACGCGCATGCGGCCTGGCACGAGGCCGACAAGAAGGGCTACTCCGGCACGGCCATCCTTTCCCGCACCGCACCCATCGCCGTCACCGCGGACTTCCCCGGCGATCACCCGTCCGAGGGACGCGTGCTGACCGCGGAGTTCAGGGGCTTCCATCTCGTCAACGCCTACGTCCCCAACGCACAGCGCGAACTCACACGTCTTGATTACCGGCTCAAGTGGGATGCGGATTTCCGCGCGCACCTCGCGCGGCTCGCCAAGACCAAGCCCGTGCTCGTCTGTGGCGACTTCAACTGCGCCCACGAACCCATCGACCTCGCCAACCCGCAGGCCAACCGCAACAACGCCGGCTTCACCGACGAGGAGCGCGAGTCCTTCGGCAAGCTGCTGCGCGACGAGGGATTCACCGACACCTTCCGCGCCGAGCATCCCGATAAAGCAGGCGCCTACTCCTGGTGGACTTATCGGATGGGCGCACGTGAGCGTAACATTGGGTGGCGCCTCGACTACTTCCTGGCCTCCGACGGCCTCAAGGGCGCTTGGTCGAAGCCGGCCATTCATCCGGAGATCAAGGGCTCGGATCACTGTCCTGTGTCGGTGCGGTTGAAAGCCGACGCTTGAGACTTAAGCGGAAGCGTTTGGAAGCATTAGGTGCACAATGAATTAGGACTCTTTCGAGCCCTGCATTGACTCACCACGGTCCGCGGGGTATCTTGAGACTTAATCTCAACAGCACGTGCTCTCCCTTAGCAAGCTATTGCCGGGCCAGTTTGGCAAAGTCGTCGCGCTCAATTCCGAGCGTGAGGTCGACCAGCGTCTGATGGCGCTGGGGCTTCTCCCCGGGATGGTCGTGAAGGTTGAGCGTCGTGCCCCGCTCGGCGACCCCATCTCGCTTTCCTTCGGCGGCCTGGAGATCTGTCTCCGCCAGGACGAGGCCCGTGATATTTTTGTCGACCTGTCGGCTGACTGCCCGATTCCCCGTCGAAAGTCATGAGTGCCGCTGCGACGCCCAGGATCGCACTCGTCGGCAATCCCAACACGGGCAAGTCGACGCTCTTCAACGCCCTGACGGGCATGCGGCAGCGCGTTGGCAACTACCCCGGCGTGACTGTCGCCCGCAAGTCCGGCACGTGTGATCTGGCCGATGGGCGCAAGGTCGAGCTCATCGACCTGCCCGGGCTTTACTCGCTCGCCGCGGTCTCGCCCGACGAGCGCGTGGTCGTCGACGCGCTCCTCGGGCGCGTCTCCGGTGAGCGCCCGCCCGATGTGGTCCTTGTGGTCTGCGACGCCACCAATCTCCTGCGCAACCTCTTCCTCGCCTCGCAACTCGCGGAGCTCGGGGTGCCCATGGCGCTCGCGGTCAACCAGGTCGACGTCGCCCGCGCCCGCGGCCTTGAGATCGACGCCCCGCTTCTCTCCGACCGGCTCGGCGGCGTGCCCGTCGCGCTGGTCTCGGCTTGGAAAGGCGAGGGTGTGGCTGATGTGCGCCGCGCGATGGCCTGGGCGCTCGACCGCTCGCACCGGATGCCGCCCGTGGTCTGGCCCGAGGCGGTGGCTGCGGCGGTCGCCATGGTCTCGCTCGCCGCGGAGCGCGACACGGGGCGCGCGGTTCCCTCCGCACTCGCCCATCGCCTGCTCTTCGACAGCGCCCCGACCATCGCCGAGGCCATCGGTTGGCAGGCTGCTGCCCGCGAGAAGCCGATTCGCGAGGCCCGCGAGCAGGTGCGCCGCTCGGGCTTCAACCCGCCGGCCGCCGAGCCCATGGTCCATTACGCGCGCCTTCGCGCCGCGCTCGACGGAGTCGTCCGCGGCTCCGGGCTCGCCGCCCATGCCTCGCGGATCGACCGCGTGCTCCTGCACCGAATCGCAGGCCCGGTCTGTTTCGCCGGCATCATGCTCGGCCTTTTCTGGTCGGTCTTCGCCCTCGCGAAGCTCCCGATGGAGTGGATCCAGGGCGGCGTCGACCTCGCCAAGGGTTTCGCCGCGGGACAGCTCGTGTCGACGCCGATGCTGCAGAGCCTGGTCGCCGACGGCGTCATCGGCGGCGTCGGCGCCTTCCTCGTCTTCCTGCCCCAGATTCTCATCCTCTTCCTCTTTGTCGGCATCCTTGAGGACAGCGGGTACATGGCGCGTGCCGCCTTCATCATGGACCGGCTGTTCAGCTGGTGCGGCCTCAATGGAAAGAGCTTCGTTCCCCTGCTCTCGGGTTTCGCCTGCGCCATCCCCGGCCTGCTCTCGACCCGCACCATCGAGGACCCCAAGGCACGTCTCGCCACGGCCTTCACCGTGCCGTTCATGAGCTGCTCGGCGCGCTTCCCGATTTACGCGCTGATGTGCGCCGCGTTCATCGGCCCGCGTTACGGCGCGTTCTGGGAGTCGGTGGCGATGGTCGGCATGCACCTGGTCGGCCTGTTCATCGCCGTGCCGACGGCCTTCATCCTGACGCGCTTCATCCTCAAGGTGCGGCCCGCACCCTTTGTGCTCGAGTTGCCGCGCTACCAGATGCCCAAGCCGCGCGACGTGCTCTGGCGCATGTGGCAGAACGCCTCCGAGTTCGTGAGCAAGGCGGGCACAGTGATCTTCGCCATCACCTTCGTGGTCTGGGCGCTGACCTATTTCCCGCGCGACCCCGCGGTCGCCGAGCGCGTTCGCGCCGAGGCCACGCAGACGCAGCTCGCGCCCGAGCAGGTCGAGGCGCGCGTCCAGGCCGCCTACGTCGAGCAGTCCTGGATGGGGCGGTTCGGCAAGGCGGTCCAGCCGGCCTTTGATCCGTGCGGCTTCGACTGGAAGCTGACCATCGGCGTGCTCGCCTCCTTCCCCGCCCGCGAGGTCATCGTCTCGACGCTCGGCATCACCTACTCGCTGGGCGAGGGGGCGGAGGCGGACAGCGAGGACCTGCGCGATGCGATGCGGGAGGCGCGCTGGACCGAAGGGCCGCGCGTGGGCACGCCGATCTTCACGCTCCCCGCGGTGCTTGCCTTGATGGTCTTCTTCGCGCTCTGCTCCCAGTGCGGGTCGACCGTCGCGACGCTCGCGCAGGAGGCCGGAAGCTGGCGCTGGGCTGCCGCCTCCTTCCTGTACATGACCACGCTCGCGTGGCTTGCCGCCACCGCCGTCTACCAGGTCGGCACAGCCCTGGGATGAGCCTCGATGCCTGGATCACCGGGGGCGCCGTCACGCTCGCCGCCCTCTGGCTCACCCGCCGGCTCTGGCTCGCCGTGCGCGCACGCCGCGCTGGCCGCGGTTGCGCGGGTGGCTGCGGTTGCGCCGCGGAGAAGCTCGCTGACCGGCGTTAGGCCGGTTGCTGCTGGCTGAGGCAGTGCAGCGCGCCGCCCTCGATGAGGAGCACGCGGCAGTCGATGCCTGCGACCTTTCGACCCGGGAAGACCTCGCGCAGGATGCCGAGCGCGGCGTCATCGGACTTCTGTCCGTAGGTGGGCACGAGCACGCCGCCGTTGACGATGAGGAAGTTGGCGTGGCTCGGCGGGAGGTCGCGCTCGGCGAGGCGAATCGCCTTCGGCAAGGGGAGCTCGATGAGCTCGAGGCGACCGCCATCACGCAGTCGCGTTTCCCGGAGTCGGCGGAGATTCTCCCTCAGGGGCAGATGGTTGGGGGAGGCCGTGTCGCTCTCGGTCACGGCGACGAGTGTGCGCGGCGCGACGAAGCGGGCGAGGTTGTCGATATGCCCGTCGGTGTCGTCGTTGGCCAGGCCCTCGCCGATCCAGAGCAGCTCGTCGATGGCTAGGCCCTCGCGGATGGCGGCGTGGAAGGCGGCGTCATCGCGGCCCTCGGCGCGGTTGGGATTGTTCTGCACCGCCTCGGTGGTGAGGAGCAGGCCGTCGCCTGAGACCTCGATGCCGCCGCCCTCGAGCTCGAAGGGGAAGGCGAAGCGCTTGATGCCGAGGTGTGTGGCGACCTTGGCGGGGACTTGGTTGTCGAGTGAGGCCTCGAACTTCCCGCCCCAGCCGTGGAACTCCCAGTCGGTCAGGGCAACCTCGCCGGTCTTGGCGTGCTTGACGAAGATGGGCCCGTGGTCGCGGCACCAGACATCATCGGTGGCGATCTCCACCAGCTCGATGACGGATAGGTCCGCCTTGGCCGCGCGCAGCTCGCGCTCGGCCTCGGCGCGGAGGGCGCCGGCCGCGTTGATGCGCACGGGCTGGAAGCGCGAGATGGCGGCGGCGAACTCGGCGAACTTCGCCGGGATGAGGTCGTAGTGGCCAGGCCAGAGCTTGCGGTTGGAGGGCCAGGAGAGCCAGGTCGCGGCCTGGGGCTCCCATTCCGCGGGCATGCGGAACCCGAGCTGGCGCGGCGATTCCATGCTCAGTCGCGGAGGCGGCGGGTGAGGTCGCCGTAGGCGTCGATGCGACGGTCGCGGAAGAACGGCCAGATTCGGCGGAACTCGCGCTGCCGCTCCAGGTCGCAGTCGGCGAGGAGGACCTCCTCGCGGTCAGCGGAGGCCTTGGCGACAATCATGCCGTAGGGATCGCTGACGAAGCTCTGCCCCCAGAAGAGGGTCTTGCCCTCGGTGCCGACGCGGTTGGTGGAGGCGACATAGCAGCCGTTGGCGACGCCGTGTCCCCGCTGCACGGTCTCCCAGGCGTTGTGCTGTGCGACGCCGAGCGTGGCGCGTTCCTCGGGCAGCCAGCCGATGGCGGTCGGGTAGAAGAGGATGTCGGCGCCGGCGAGGGCGGTGAGGCGCGCGGCCTCGGGGTACCATTGGTCCCAGCAGATGAGCACGCCGATGTTGCCATGGGCGGTCTTCCAGGCGCGGAAGCCGAGGTCGCCGGGGGTGAAGTAGAACTTCTCCTCGAAGCCGGGGTCCTGCGGGATGTGCATCTTGCGGTACTTGCCGAGCACCGTGCCGTCGGCGTCGATGACGGCCGCGGTGTTGTGGTAGACTTCGCTGCCGCGCGCCTCGAAGAGCGGGGCGACGATGACGACGCCGAGGCGCTGGGCGGCCTTGGCGAGTTCCGTCACGGAAGGTCCGGTCTCGATGGGCTCCGCCAGGTCGAAATGCCTCGGGTCCTGGCTGACGCAGAAATACTTCGTCGTGAACATCTCCTGCAGGCCGATGATCTTCGCGCCCTTGGCCGCCGCTTCCTCGATGCGGGGCAGGGTCTTGCGCACGTTCGCCGCCGGGGTGTCCTCGGCGGTGAGCTGGATGAGACCGACGCGGACGGAGTCAGCCATGGCGAGGGACGTCAGTAGACGAGCTTGTTGATCGGGTACTCCACGATGCCCTCGGCGCCGGCGGCCTTGAGCGTCGGGATGAACTCGCGCGCCTGGCGGGCGTCGATGATGGTCTCGACGGCGATCCACTCGGCGTTGCTGAGCGGCGACACCGTCGGGTTGCGCAGGGCGGGGAGCGCGGCGGCGACCTGTTCGAGCTTGGCCTTCGGGAGGTTGAACTTGAGGCCGACCATGTGCTGCGCGGCGAGGGCGCCCTGCAGCATGAGCACGATCTGCTCGATCTTGGCGCGCTTGGCGGGATTGGCCCAGGCGGCCTTGTTGGCGACGAGGACGGTGGTGGTCTCCATCAGCTGGGCGACGATGCGCAGCTTGTTGGCCTTGATGGAGGAGCCGGTCTCGGTGATGTCGACGATGGCGTCGGCGAGCTCGGGCACCTTGACCTCGGTGGCGCCCCAGGAGAACTCAACCTCCGCGGTGACGCCCTTGGACTTGAGCCAGCGGCGGGTGGTCTCGACCAGCTCGGTGGCGATGCGCTTGCCCGCGAGGTCCTTGGCGGTCTGGATTGGCGAGGCCTCGGGGACGCAGAGCACCCAGCGCGATTTCTGCGCGGTGGCTCGGCTGTAAACCAGCTCGCAGACCTCTTGGACGTCGGCGGCGTTCTCCGCCACCCAGTCCTGTCCGGTCAGGCCGCAGTCGAAGAAGCCGTGCTCGACATAACGGGCGACTTCCTGGGCGCGGATGAAGCGTCCGTCCAAGGCGGGGTCGTCAAAGGAGGGGCGGTAGGATCGGGAGCTCTTGGCGACCGGGAAGCCGGCACGGCCGAAGAGCTGCAGGGTGGCCTCCTCGAGGCTGCCCTTGGGCAGGCCGATCATCAGTTTGGCGGGCGATTGGCTCATGGAACGACAGGGAAGGGGAGCAGGGAGCAGGGGCAAGGTCGAAGCAAGCCCCCACAAAGGATTGACCACCCCCGCCAAGGCGGGGAAAGTCGGGCTTCTCCCCCTAAAGCCATGCATCGCATCGCCCTCCTCGCCGCCGCATTTGCCCTCGCCGCCTGCTCCGCACGCAGCCCCTGGGCTGGTGGTTCCGCTAAGTCGCCCGTTGCCACTCCCGAGACCGAGGCCGCCGATGTCGCCGTTGTCGGCACCGCCCCTGCGGCCCCCGCCGCTGCTGGCGAGTCCGGCGAGGCTGTCGCCGCCACCCCCGCCGCTCCCGCCAAGTACAGTTGGCAGGTGAAGAAGGAGGGTGAGGAAACCGCCGAGGCGAAGCAGCCCGCCACTGGCGCGCCCGCTGATGAGACTCGCGCCCGCATCCTCGCCCTGCGTCTCGAGAGCGGCATGCTTGCCTTCACTCGCAAGGAGAAGCCGGATGACGGCGCCTTCCTCCAGCTCACCAAGGGCGACAAGGCCCTGCTCATCCGCGTCCTCCGCAGCGATGACACCATGACGGTCGCTGATATCCCCGCCGGCCAGGACCCCGCCAAGACGCCCACCCTTGAGGTCGGTGACGAAGTCGGCTGCGGCACCCCCTCCGACCTGCCTCCCCAGTAATAGCGGTCTCACCCGTGTGACAGAAGGGCCCGCGCGTCTCGATGCCGGGCCCTTTTTCGCGCCCTGTTACCTGGATTCCTGGGTTTTTCGGCCTTGGCGTTGACCCGGCGGTTTGGCCTGCCTACTGCTCTAGTTTACGTCTGTCATGTCCCTGCCTGTCTCACGTCTCGGCCTTGGTCTCGTCCGCCTCCTCAAGTGGCTCGCGGTCGCCACCGTCTGCCTGCTGCTCCTCGCGCTCCTCGGCGTCTGGGGCGTGGGCCGGTCCATCCCCACGCTGATCGACTCGGCCTTGGCATCGAAGGCCAACTCCGGGCTCACCTGCGGGACGAATGATACCAACCTCTTCGTCGGCCGCATCGACCTCGCCGACCTCTCCATCCTAAACCCGCCTGAATTTGCCCAGCGCGAGTTCATTCATGTGCGCCGGCTCGTGGTCGACGTCCAGCCCCTCACCTTCCTGGCTGACGGACGGCGCGTTATCGAGGAAGTGACACTCGACCTCGATCGGGTCACGCTGGTCGGCAAGGGCGACGTCTTCCGCGACAACAACGCGACGGCTATCGCCAAGGCGTTCCGTCGCTCGGCCAAGGCCGAGGCCAAGGCCGCTGCCGAATCTGGGGACACGTCGCCGTCGCCCGGCTTCGTCATTCGCCGTCTTCGCATCCGCGTCGGCGGCCTGACCGTGCTGCAGGAAGGCCCCGGAGGCGGCGTCCTGCTCAAGGACAACCAAGAGCTCGCCTTTGAGGCCATGGATGTCACCTCGGAAAACCTCGGAGACACGGTGGTCGCGCCGCTTGGCGGCATCGCTCTCACCCGCGCCGCCTCGGCCAGCCCCGAGACCTTCCTCAATGCTGCCCAGCGCCAGCTCGAGCGCATCCAAAAGTGAACATGGACACATCTCCCGACCCCTCACCCCAGGCTGACCCTGCGCCCGCAGCCGAGGCAGCCTCTGTCGCACGCATCGCCGAGCTCGAGTCCGAGCTCGCCCGGCTGCGTGACGCGCTCCTGCGCGCCCAGGCCGACCAGCAGAATCAAGGTCGCCGTCACCAGCGCGATCTTGCCGACCTGCGCAAGTTCGCCGCCTCGCCCGTGCTCGAGGATATCCTGCCCGCGCTCGACTCGCTGCGCATCGGCCTCGAGTCGGCCTCGCAGCAGGCCACCGCCGCGGCCGTGGCCTCGGGCTTCGCGCTGGCGGTGCAGCAGCTGCGCGCCGCCCTTGGCAACCATGGCTTAGTCGAGATTGACGCCCTCGGGAAGACCTTCGACCCTGCGCGCCACGAGGCGCTTTCCCAAGAGGCTTCGACCACCGTGCCCGAGGGTCATGTCGTCCGCGTGCTTCGATCTGGCTGGATGCTCAACGACCGCCTGCTTCGCCCGGCCGGCGTTACCGTCTCCACCGGGCCTGCCGCCTGACCATGGCCTCCGACGACTATTACGAGCTGCTCGGCGCCTCGCGCGATGCCTCCGCGGAGGACCTCAAGAAGGCGTACCGCAAGAAGGCGATGCAGTACCATCCCGACCGCAACCCGGGCGACAAAGCGGCGGAGGAGATGTTCAAGAAGGTCTCGCGCGCCTATGAGGTGCTCTCCGATGCGGAGAAGCGCCGGCTCTACGACCAGCATGGTGCCGCCGCTTTCGAGCAGCAGGCGGCCGGTCCCGGTGGTGGTTACCAGGGCGGCGTCGATCCGATGGATATCTTCCGCCAGATGTTTCAAGGCGGCGGCGGCTTCGGCGACATCTTCGGTGGCGGTGGCGGAGGCTCCGCGCCTGGCGCCGGCGAGGATCTCAGCATGGAGATCGAGGTCACACTCGAGGAGGCTGCCTCGGGCGTCGAGCGCACCGTCCGGTATCGCAGGCATGCCCCCTGCGGCGGTTGCTCCGGTTCGGGCGCCGAGGCGGGCTCGAAGACCTCAAAATGTTCCACTTGCGGCGGCCGCGGACAGGTCGTGCGCTCCCAGGGATTCTTCCAGGTACGCCAGACTTGCCCCAATTGCTCCGGCACGGGCGTACGCATCGAGAAGCCCTGCAAGGCCTGCTCGGGCGAAGGTCGCGTCGTCGCCGAGCACTCGGTGCCCGTGCGTATCCCCGCAGGCGTCGACAATGGCACACGCCTGCGCTCGAGCGGCAATGGCTCGGCTGGCACGCGCGGCGCCGAGGCTGGCGACCTTTACCTCGTCATTCGTGTCCGCGATCACGAGCGCTTCGAGCGCGATGGCGACGATCTCGCCTGCGCCGCGCCGGTTGCCTTCCCGACACTGGCCCTCGGCGGACAACTCGAGGTGCCGACGCTTCGGGGCAAGGCGGCGCTGAAGATTCCCGCTGGCACCGCGGCCGGCACCGTCTTCCGACTTAAGGGAGAAGGCATGCCTAATCTGCGCTCTGGTAATCGTGGCGACCTGCATGTGCGTGTTGACGTGCATGTGCCCGCGAAGCTGACCAAGGACCAGCGCGAGGCACTCGAGGCCTACGTCAAGGCTGGTGGCGATGCTGCTGCCGCCTCGGGCAAGCGCGGCAAGTGGAGCTTCTTCGGCTAAGCTAGTCCGCCCCGCGATCCTTGCGCAGCGTGACCTCGCCCGAGGCCACCGCCGTGCGCTTGCCGCTCGCCAGCCGGAGGAGCAGCGCGCCCGACTCATCGACGCCCTCGGCGGTGCCCGCGAGGGGTTTGCCGCGCAATGTCACGCGCACACGTCGCCCGGCTAGGCAGTCGTACTGCGTATGAAGCTTGGCGAAGGCGCGGCGGAATGAGCCATCCTCGAAGGCTTCCCAGGCCTGGGACAGCGCGGCAATCACGCCGGCGGCGACCGCATTGGCATCGAGCGGCTTTCCACCGGCGTCGCGAAGCGAGCTGGCAATCTCCCGCAATTCGGCCGGACGTATCCCGATGTTGAGTCCCAGGCCGAAGACCAGGTCGCGCACGCGGTCGGCGTCGATGCGTGCCTCGGTCAACATGCCCGCCACCTTGCGGCCGTCGGCGGCAAGCAAGTCGTTGGGCCACTTCAGGCCCAGTCGGATGCCCAGCGTCGCCTCGATGTGCGCGCACAGCGCGAGCCCCATCCAAAGGGTGAAGGGACTGAGCCGCGCGGTCTCGATAAACGGTCGAAAGGCGAGTGAGAGGTAGAGGTTGCCTGTCTGCTCGCTGTGCCAGCGCCGGCCGAGACGTCCGCGCCCGGCGGTTTGGCGCAGGGCAAGCACGGCGAAGGGCGCCTCGTCGCCCGCTGCCAAACGACGCTCCGCCTCGGAGTTCGTGCTGTCGATTTCATCGAGCACCGTGCAGGGCATCGTCACGCGTAACCGGCGCAGGTGGGCGTCGATCAACGCCGTGTGTAGCGCGCGCGGCGTGGCAGTCAGACGGTAGCCCTTGCGCGGCGAGGCCGCGAAGCGGAACCCCTCGCGGCGCAGCTTGGCCAGCCTTGCCCAGATCGCCACGCGCGAGATGCCGAGCTCGCGCGCGAGCCGGTCGCCGCTAACCGCTCCGCCCTCGGCGTCGAGGAAGGCGCGCAGGATGCTGCCGTCGAGCGCAGCCATGGCCTCAGTCCCAATCGAGGCCGATGTCGGCCCAGCGTGCGCCGTGGGTGATGGACCCGCACGACACAAAGTCGGGCGCGAGCGTGCCAAGCGCGGGGAGGGTGGCCAGGGAGACGCCGCCGCTGACCTCGCACCAGGCGCCTGCCTTCGCGCGGGGGACTGCAGACGCGAGCTCTGCCATGGGGAAGTTGTCGAGCAGGACGATGTCGGCCCCCGCCGCGATGACGGGGTCGATCTGCTCCGTGGCGTCGACCTCGACCTCGACGAGCAAGTCCGGCCGTGCTGCGCGGGCCGCGCGCACGAGACCGGCGAGACGCTCACCCCGCGTCGCCTGGCCTGCGGCGAGATGATTGTCCTTCACCATCACGCGGTCGAAGAGCCCGAGGCGGTGGTTCCAACCGCCGCCAGCCCCAACCGCGTACTTCTCAAGCATGCGGAACCCGGGCGTGGTCTTGCGCGTGTCCAGAAGGCGCGTCGTGCCAGCGCCGAGCGCGTCGACATGCGCCCGGGTCGCGGTGGCGACCCCAGTCAGCCGCTGGAGGAAGTTGAGCAGCGTGCGCTCGGCGGTGAGCAGCTCCGCGGCCGGACCTTCCAGCTCGGCGAGCGCTTCGCCGACAGCGACCCGTTGCCCGTCCTGGGTCAGGGTGCGTGCGCGCACACTTCCTCCGTATACTGCGAGGATGGGCGTGAGCAGGCCTAGGCCAGCAACGACCATCGCCTCGCGTGCCACGAGTCGGCCGCGGCCACGACTGTCAGTTGGCAGGAGTTCGGAAGTGGCATCGCCGCCACGGGTCGGCGGCTGGGCCAGTCCAGCGCCGCGCAGGTCCTCCTCGCGCGCCATCTCGGCCAGGCGGCGTAGCCATGCTGGGTCGATCTCGTCCCACCGAAGGCGGCGGACGAGTCGGTCGGTGTGTCCGGCGCTGCGTGGCATGGGTTGAACTTGGCAGTCAGGCTGTCAGAGGGCAACCCTGCGCCACGCTTGCGCAGGCGAGCCATCGCGCCCTACCGTGTCCGCCCATGCCTGCCCGCATCCGCCTGCCCCGTCGCCCCGACCCCTCCGCCGTCCTGGTGGTCGGCTCGGTCGCCTACGACTCGATCGAGACCCCGCACGCCAGCGGCGAGCGCATCCTCGGGGGCAGCGCCTCCTACGCGGCGCTCGCCGCCAGCTACTTCGCGCCCGTCCAGCTCGTGGGCGTCGTCGGGCACGACTTTGCCGCCGCCGACCGGCGCAAGTTCGAGCGCCGGGGCATCGACCTCTCAGCCCTGCAGGTCGACGAGACCGGACGAACCTTCTTCTGGCGCGGCCGTTACCATGAGAACTACAACCGCCGCGAGACGCTCGAGCTCGAGCTCAACGTCTTTGAGCGCTTCCATCCCCGCCTGCCCGCGTCGCACCAGCCAGCCGCGTTCGCCATGCTCGGCAACATCCGTCCGGACCTCCAACTCCACGTGCTCGACCAACTGACGGGGAAGCCCTTTGTCGTCGCCGATACCATCGACATCTGGATCGAGACCGCTCGCGACGGCCTCAACGAGGTGCTGCGCCGGGCCGACCTCGCGGTAGTCAACGACACCGAGGCCACGAAGCTCACCGGCGAGACCAATGCCATCGCCGCCGGTCGCGCCCTCCGCGCGAGCGGATGCCGCGCGGTCATCGTCAAGAAGGGCGAGCACGGAGCCGTGCTCTTCCATGAGGACGGACTCTTCGCGCTCCCGGCCTACCCGGTCACGGAGCTCCGCGACCCGACCGGCGCGGGCGACACCTTCGCCGGCTCCCTACTCGGTTATCTTGCCGCCCGGGGTGAGACCGATTTCGCCGCGCTGCGCGAGGCGATGGGCTACGCCACAGCGGTCGCCTCGCTCACAGTCGAGGCGTTCTCCTGCGAGCGCCTGGCCTCGGCCGGCTGCGCCGAGATTCGTCGCCGTCGCCGCGAGCTCGGGCGCATGACCCGGCTCTGAGCCTCAGCGCAGGGCGCGCCAAGCCAGGCCGAGCACAGTCAGTGTCAGGATCAGGTCGCCGGCCAGCAGCGGCCAAATGCCGGCCTTCTTGCCGGTCAGCATCAAGACCGCTGCACTCAGGCCGATGAGGGTCAGGGCGATAGCGGCGATGGCGACGAGCCGGCGCAGGCGCTGACGGGCTTTCTCCTCGGCACTCATGCGTGCGTGCGACGGAACGATTCCGCTAGACCGAGAAGCGTGAGGTGTGGCTCGTGTCGGATGCGTCCGGCCCACGTCGCCGGGAGAAAAGGGGCCGCGCCGCCCGTCGCCAAGACGGCTGGCTCGCCCTCGCCTTGCCGGCGAATCTCGCTGGCGACCGATTCGAGCAGCGCGGCGACCATGCCGGCGAAGCCGATGGCGCAGCCGGCGCGCATGGCGTCGACGGTCGACTTGCCCACGATGGGGCCGCCGAGCAGCCCCGCGGGATCGAGTTCGGGCAGGAGCGCGGTGCGCGCGTGCAGGTATCCGGTCATCACGCCGAGCCCGGGAGCGATGATGCCGCCGGCGTAGCCGCGCCGCGTCAGCACGTCGAAGGTGGTCGCGGTCCCCATGTCGACGACGATGGCCGGTGCGCCAGACAGCAGCTGAGCCCCCAGGCAGTTGGCCAGCCGATCTTGACCGACCTCGGACGGGGTTGGGTAGTCAAAGCCGAGTCCGACCACGGTGTCGTGGCGTAGATGGTGCAAGGGGATGCCCGCGCCGCTGAGAGAGGGTAGCACGGCGCGGGTGACGGCGGGGACGACCGAGGCCATCGCCGTACCGGTGATTCCAGGATGAGCCAGCAGCTCGGCCAGGGCCCTGTTGTCGGCGAGGAGCGACGCGGTGGGAATGTCACCCGACGCCACCACCGACCGCCCGTCAACCAGCCCCCAGTGGGCCGAGGTGTTCCCGATGTCGAGGCAGAGCAGGGGCATGGGCTCAGCGCTCGAAGAGCGCGGGGCGTGCCTCGCGCAGGCGGAGCAGGGCGAGTTCGGCTAGGGCGTGGGTTGTTTCGCCCGAGCGCACGCGTCGCAGGGCCTCGGACGGCCGCACGCACTCGACCTCGATTTCCTCATGTTCGTCGAGCGAACGGGGTGAGCCGTTTGTCACGCCCTCGAGCAGGACGAAGTGGCAGCGGTTGGACTGAATCGCCGGGTTGGGGGAGACCGAGCCAAGTGCGGTGGGCACGCCGTGCGCGTAGCCCGTCTCCTCGCGGGTCTCGCGAATGGCGGTCGCGACCGGGTCCTCGCCCGAGTCCATCACGCCGCCTGGGACCTCTGATGAAAGCGCCTGCGCCCCGAAGCGCCACTGGCGGACCATCACCAAGTCGCCTGCAGGTGTCACCGGCAGCGCGAGCACCCAGTCGGGACAACGGATGACAAAAAAATCACCCTCGCGGGAATCACGAGGGTGAATGCATCTCTGACGTACGACCTTGAAGACCCGGCAGTCCGCGTGGGGCGCCTCTTGCCGGATGGTCCAGCGGTCGGGCGCGGCCACGGGAGCGGTGCCTTACTTGACCTTCAGCTTCTGGCCGATCTTCAGGTTGGCGCTGACGCCAGGATTGAGGTCCTGGAGAGCCTTAAGGGAGAGACCGTTCTTGCGAGCGATCGAATAGAGGCTGTCGCCCTTCTGGACGAGGTACTCGCCAGGGCCGGCGGTGCCGCCGGTGGTGGTGCCGCCGGTGCGGGAGCCGCCGCGAGCCTCGACGGCCTTGCGGAGCGTCTCGTAGGCGGCGGTGGCGTCGGCGAAGCCCTTGGAGGTCTGATCCTTGAGCGCGCCGAAGTCGGCCTGAAGGGTTTCGAAGGCGGCCTTGTCGGCCTTGGAGGCGACAGCGTTGGTCGCTTCCTGCGCGGAGGCGGAGGCGCTCTGCGCGTTCAGGGTGGCGGCCTCAGCGGCGTTCTTCGCCTTGACCGCGAGGACGAGGGCGATGACGCCGAGGGCGACACCGGCAATGCCTGCGATCAGGGGGAACTTGGATTCGCTGCTGGATTCAATCGTGTCGGATTCCATGGTAGGGGGTCGTATGTGGGAGAGTGGTTGGAGAATAGGCGGTTGACAGGTGGGGCAACACTAAATCGTGTGTTGTGCATATCTTCGGGCGGTAGCGCAGTCTGGCTAGCGCATCTGCTTTGGGAGCAGAGGGTCGGGGGTTCGAATCCCCCTCGCCCGACCCCTCTAACACTCTTTTAACGAGTGTTAGAGGACAGGGTATTCGAGCTTTGCTCCGTCCCGAACCAGGGTGACGTGGTTCTTGCCGGCGCGCTGGCTGGCCTCGGTTCGGCCGACAACTCGGCTTGCAACCTTCAGCCTGTCAGCGATTTGCGTAACAATAGCGACATCCTTCGGGTCCACGTAGACCTCGAGTCGGTGCCCCATGTTGTAGACCATATGCATCTCGTGCGGCGATGTGCCGCTGCAGCGCGCGATCTCGGCGAAGATCGGCGGCACGGGGAATAGATTGTCCTTCACGAAGTGCACCTGATGGCCGAAACGGAGGCACTTGGTCTGGGCGCCCCCGGAGCAGTGGACCAAGCCGACCACGCGGCTCGGCCCCAGTTCGCGGAGCAGTGCGAGCACGAGGGGTGCGTAGGTGCGGGTGGGCGAGAGCAGTGCCTGGCCGACGGTCAGCGAGGAGCCAGCGAGCGGCGCGCTGAGGCGGTGCGGCCCGCAGTAGACGAGGTCGGCGGGCGTGGTCGCGTCGTAGGTTTCCGGATACGCCTCGGCGTGGTGCCGGGAGAGTAGCTCGTGCCGGGCGCTGGTCAGGCCGTTGGAGCCGACGCCGCTGTTCTCGCCGGGTTCCCAGCCGCACGTACCACCCGAGGCGATGCCGACGATGGCGAGTCCCGGCCGGATGCGTCCGGCGTCGACCACGGCGTTGCGCCGGAGGATCGCGGTGGCGGTCGAGTCGACGGTGAGCGTGGCCGTGAGGTCGCCAACATCAGCGGTCTCGCCGCCGCCGGAGCGGATGTCGAAGCCGTGCCCGCGCAGCTGCGCGAGGAAGTCCTCGGTGCCGGCGATGAGGTGGCCCAGCACCTCGCCGGGGATCCGGCGGGCGTTGCGGTTGATGGTGGATGAGAGCAGGACGCGACCGGTGATGCCGACGCAGAGCAAATCGTCGACGTTCATCACCACGCTGTCCTGGGCGATGCCGCGGAAGACGGAGGCGTCCCCGGTCTCCTTCCACCAGAGGTAGGCGAGGAGGGCTTTCGTGCCGGAGCCATCGGAATGCGTGACATTGCAGAGCGCAGGATCGCCTGAGAGGAAGTCCTCGGTCATCTTGCAGAACGCGCCTGGGAAGAGTCCGCGGTCGAGGTTGTCGACCACCGCGTGCACCTCGCCCTTGGAGGCGGAGACGCCGCGCGCCGCGTAGCGGCCGGAATCGGGAGTGGGCTTGCCGTCCTTGGACATGACCCTTGGATGCTCTCTCCCCGCCTCCGCGCGGGTCAACGCCCATCTCCCCATGACCGCGCCCTCGCCCCGATTTGCCCGCCTACGTCGCTGGGCCCTAGCAGGGCTCTTGGCTGGGCTGCTCGGGGCGGTCGCTATCGATGCCTGGCGAATGGCCGGTTTGCGTGGCCTCGCCGCGGATTGGCAAAGTGCCCACCAGGCCCGGGACCTTGCCGCGCTCGAGGCTCTCTACTGCTGGGATGGCGCGGACCCCGCCCTGCGTGCCCGTCTCCGGCAGGTCTTGGTCGGTGAGTTCGAGTTGCCGGTCCGATCCGTCGAGGCCGAGCGCTGCTCCGATGTCGACCGCCTGCAGGGGCAGACGCAGCGCCCCAATCTCGAGCCCACCGGCGTGATTGTCGTGCGGTTCGCCACCGAGGACGGCCTGGGCGCGCGTCTCCTCGCTGGCGGTCCATGGTCGAGCCCGCGGCTCGTTGTGCTTCTGCCGCCGCCCCCTCCGCCCGACTCGGGCTCTTGACAGCGGCCCGACTCACCCCAACTTCCCCCTTCCCATGGCCGACAAGAACGACAAGCGCCCCGAGAACGTGACCGGAAAGTTCTACGTGGACTCCCAGTGCATCGACTGCGACCTCTGCCGCGAGACCGCCAAGAACTTCTTCACCCGTCAGGACGACGCAGGCTACTCCTACGTCTTCAAGCAGCCCACCACCCAGGACGAGATCGACCAGTGCATGGAGGCCAAGAACGGCTGCCCGGTCGACGCCATCGGCGACGACGGCGAGTGAGCCCCGCTTAAGCGGATTGCGCCCCGGCAATGCCGGGGCTTTTCTTTGGTCATGTCCGTCCGCATCGATTGCGAATACCTCGGCGACCTCCGCGTGCGCGCCGTCCACGCCCCCTCCGGCACCGTGCTCCACACGGACGCGCCGGTCGACAACCAGGGCAAGGGTGAGTCCTTCTCGCCGACCGACCTCGCGGCCACCGCGCTCCTCGCCTGCATGGCCACCATCATGGGCATTCAGGGCCGCACGCTCGGCATCGAGCTCAAGGGGATGCGCCTCTCGGTCGAGAAGCACATGTCGACCCAGCCTCCCCGCCGCATCGCCCGCCTCGTGCTTCGCATCGACATGCCCGCGGGCGTGCCCACGGACGCGCGCCCCAAGCTCGAGCGCGCCGCGGCCGCCTGTCCGGTGCACCACTCGCTGCACCCGGAGATCGTCACCGAGGTCACCTGGAACTGGGCCTGAGCTCAGCGCGCCTGCAGCTGGATCTCGGCGGTCGGGAGTGTGGGTGAGGTCACGCGCAGGGTCTTCTCCCCGCTACGGCTTGCACGCACAATGGCGAGGCACTTGCCGCCGAAGGTCTTGCGCTCGGGCACGGAGAAGGTCGTGAGGTCGGTTGCATCGCCGTTGTCGACGGCGACAATCTCGGCGCCCTGCGCGTCGAACTTGAGCGTGTCCGTCGCGGTCGGGACCACGCGGCCCTTGGCATCGACCACCTCGACGGTCAGGTAGGCGAGGTCGAGGTTGTCGGCGCGAATCTCCGTGCGATCGAGCGTCAGCCGGAGCGAAGTGGCCGTGCCAGTGGACTCGCGGCGCGCCTCGGTCCAGGGCTTGCCTTGGCGGGTGACGACCACCCTGAGCTCGCCGGGCTCGTAGCGCACATCGTTCCAGACGAGGCGGTGCTCGCCCTTCGAACGATCGCGGACGCCGAGTGACTTGCCATTAAGGAAGAGCTCCGCGCGGTCACCGCTGGTGTAAACATGCACCGGTGTCACCTGTCCCTCGCGCCCGGCCCAGTTCCAGTGCGGCAGGATGTGGGCCATCGGCAGTTCGGGACGCCAACGTGCCTGGTAGAGGTAGTAGCGGTCCTTGGGGAACCCGCAGAGGTCGATGATGCCGAAGTATGAGCTCCGTGAGGGCGCGCGGTTGCCAAGGCGCCGCAGCTCGGCCATCGCGCGCTCGCGCTCCGCGGGGTCGCGGAAGTTCAGCGCATTGGTCGTGTCCTGATTGTAGGGCGTCGGCTCGCCGAGATAGTCGAACCCGGTCCAGACGAACTCGCCCGCCACCGAAGCGTCGCGGTCCATCAGGTCGAACTCAAGGTCGGGCTTGGCCGCCCAGCCGGGGGCGTAGAGGTCGTACGAGCTGACCTGGAACTCGAAGAAGCCTTGTCCCTTGTTCTCGCTCACCGGGAAGTAGTACTTGTCTCGCGAGCTCACGCAGGACGATGTCTCGCTGCCCAGGCGGGGCTTGTCCGGCATCAGGCGCGCCGCCTCCGTGAAGATGTCGCGGCTGCGCCAAGGGTAGTTGAGGCCGACGACGTCGAGCGTGGCGGCGAAGCCGTTGCGCACCGACCCGAGGTTATTCATGCCCGCGGTGACGGGCCGGGTGTCGTCGTGCAGCCGCACCAGACGGCGCAGCTCCGTGCTGACCGCATGGCCAGCCTTGCTGCCCTGCTCCTCGATCTCGTTGCCTGTGCTCCAGATCACGACGGAGGCATGGTTGCGGTCGCGCCGGATGAAGGCGGCGACGTCCCGCTGGTGCCAGGCGGCGTAGTCGCGGTGGTAGTCGTTGGGCTTCTTGGCGATGGTCCAGGCGTCGAAGAGCTCATCCATCACCACCAGGCCCTGCGCGTCGCAGGCCTTGAGCAGCTCCGGCGAGGGCGGATTGTGCGAGGTGCGAATCGCGTTGCAGCCCATCGCCTTGAGGATGCGGATCTGGCGCTGGATTGCGGCGGGGTAGGCAGCAGCGCCGAGCGGCCCTTGGTCGTGGTGCAGGCAGACGCCATCGAGTTTCACCACGCGTCCGTTGAGCAGGAAGCCGCGGGCGGCGTCCCAGCGCGCCTCGCGGATGCCGAACGGAATGCGCTCGGAGTCGACGACCTTGCCATCGACGGAAACTGTCACCTCGACCGTGTGCAGGAAGGGGTCGGTGATGTCCCAGCGCCGCGGCTTCGTGACGGCGAGGTCGGCGGCGGGAATGCCATCGGCGCCCTTGGTCAGCGTGGCCGTGGCCAGGCTTGCCTCGCCTGCGAGCAGGCGCACGGAGACCGACGCCCGTGCCGCGTCGGCTCCCTCGACCTCGGCGCTAACGCGCAGTAAGGCCTGCTCCGCATCCGCCCGAGGGGCACGGATGAAGACGCCGTCCTTCGCCAGATGGGTCGTTGCGGCGCGCACCAGGCGCACATCCCGGTAAAGTCCACCGCCCGGATACCAGCGCGAGGACTTGGGCGGGTTGTCGAGCCGCACCGCCACGACGTCGGTGCCGTCGCAGCGTACGAAGGGGGTGATGTCGATGCGGAATGAGGCGTAACCGTAGGCCCACTCGCCCGCCTTGCGTCCGTTCACGTAGATTGTCGGGTGCGACATCGCGCCGTCGAAATCCAGGTAAAGCTTGCGGGCCCGGTCGGAGGCGCCGAGTCCCGCGAGCGTCGTGCGGTACCAACCGATGCCCGCCCAGGGCAGTTTCCCGGTCTCGTTCTCTAGGTCCATTCGGAAGGGGCCTTCGACGCCCCAATCATGCGGTACCGTCACGGGGCGCCAACCCGAGTCGTCAAACTGCGGTTCGGCGGGCGTTTTCGCAGCACGCCCCGCCACCTTGCCTGGACGCAGCGTGCTGCCAGTCGCATCGAGCAGGCGCACCTCGCGTGCGCCGGCCCAGACGCCTGGCGGCGTTGCGGTCAGCGTGAGGCGAATGAAGCGACCGGCTCCACGCGTTGCGATGCGGAGCCGGTCGGCGTTCTTGGCCGAGGCCTCGCCTCCGGCCGTCCAGCGCGCGCCGTCTTCAGACAGCTCGACCTTGGCGGCCCAGGCGCCTCCGCGCTCGAAGGAGACTTCGAGTGCGGCGAGCGCGGACGATTGGGGTAGCTCCGCCTGGATCCACTGGCCGGCACCGGGTCCGTCGGCGCACCAGCGCGTCTGGTCGTCACCATCGAAGGCGCGTGCGGCGCTATTGCCTTTGTCGGACTCCTCGGAGCTCGCGCTGACGGGTCCGCCGTCGGCGGCGCCAGGCTCGGCGAGCCTTGAGCCGTCGGGCATCAGCCCGAACCGCGCGAAGCGCCACTCGCGCAGGGAGGTTGTCTCGACGGCGGACAGCGAGGCGGCGAGCAGTAGCAAGCAGAAGGGGCGCATGGCAGAAATCTGCCAGCGCCCCTTTTCGGCCTCAAGGCCTTAAGCGGGAATCAGTGCGAGCAGCCGCAGGAGCCCTGTCCACAGGAGCCATCCTCGCTGGTCTTCTTGCCCTGGCCGCCGCAGCAGCCCTCCTCGGACTCGGACTTCGACTCACCCGAGGCGCAACCGCAGCCGCCGCCACCCGAGCCGCCGCAGCAGCCGCCTTCCTGGTGGGGGTGGCCGTGGGCGAGTTCTGTGGGGGTGGCGGGGCGGACCTCGACGACCTTGACTGAGAAGTGGAGAGTCTTGCCGGCGAGCTCGTGGTTGCCGTCGAGCACGACCTCGTCGGGCTTCACCTCCTTGACGGTCAGGACGCGGAGACCGGCATTGGTCTCAGCGTGGAAGCGCATGCCGACTTGCACGGCATGTCCGCCCATGCGCTCGGCGGGGACCTTGATGATCAGGCGTTCGTCGAATTCCCCGTAGCCTTCGCCGGGCGGAACGGTGACCTTCTTTTCATCGCCCGCGGCGAGTCCCTCGAGGGCGTTCTCTAGACCGGGGATGATGTTGCGGTTGCCGTGCAGGTAGGCGAGCGGGGCTCCGCGGGAGGCGTCGAGCACCGCGCCCGAGTCGTCGGTCAGGGTGTAGTCGAAAGAGACAATGTGGTCCTTGGCGATACGCATGGTCGTGTGAAGACGCTTGAATTTGGGAGGAGTTTGGCCGCCCGCAAGCGGGAAGGGCAATCCGGGGCTTGACCCCCCGGCAGGGCTGGGTTCTCTCGTCCTTTCCCGCTGCTGGGGCCGTAGCTCAGCTGGTAGAGCGCGTCGTTCGCAATGACGAGGTCGTGAGTTCGATCCTCATCGGCTCCACCAGCGGGATAACTTTCAGGAGTCCTTGCGCCGGAGGTCGCGCATGGGCTCGATGGGGGCCATCTCCCCAGGCAACCCCTTTGAGGGCTTCACTCCGAGTCGACCCAACTCCTCGCCCTTCGGGCGCACCATCCGCTCGAAGCTGCCGAAGGCATCGTTGAGTCCCTCGACCGCGTTGTTCATGTTCTTGCGCGCCCCGGCGAGGTGCTCGGCGAAGTCGGCCACGCGCTTGTAGAGCTCGGTGGCGGTGTCGGCGATGGCCTGAACCTGCGCGGCCTGCTGGTGTTGCTGCCAGGTCAGGTTGATCGCGCCAAGGAAACCAATGAGCGTCGCGGGGGTCGCGAGCAGCACACCCTGTTTGCCTGCGTCAATCACCAGCTCGTTGTCCGCCTCGAGCGCCGTGCTCAGCAGGGACTCGGCCGGCAGGAAGAGGATGACCTTATCGAAGGCCGTCAAACCGAGCTCGCGACCCACGACTGACGGGTAGTCCTTGGCGGCGAGCGCCTTGATGGTGGCGCGCAACTTCTGGGCGTGGTCGCGGAGAATGTCGGCGCGGTTGGCCGTGGCTTGGCTGGCGAGGGCGGCGTCGAGCTCGGGGACCTTCGAGTCGATGATCACGCAGCGATTGCCCGGCAGCTTGACCACGAGGTCAGGGCGGCGGTCTTCCGCCGAGGCCTGCTCGACGAAGTCGCAGTGCGGGCTCATGCCCGCTGCCTCGACCACGCGACGGAGGGTCTGCTCTCCCCAGCGACCGCGGTGGGCGGCTGACTTCAGCACCGCGGTGAAGTCGCCCGTCTGCGTGGCGAGGGTCTCCGTCGCCTTGCTCAAGTTATCCATGCGCTCGCGGACGCTGGCGAGCGCATCCTCCTGGTGCTTCATGCCACTTTGCAGAGACGCGCGGTAATCGGCCAGCGTCGTCTTGACCTGGGTGAGCATCGGCTCGACACGGGCTGCCACCTCCTTGGTCACGTCGGGTGTCATTGCGCGGAGAATCTCCTGACTTTGTTTTGCGAAGGAGTCGCGCAGCGCAGCGAGCTCCTCGCCCCGGCGCTGGTCAACCTTGGCCAGGTCGGCCAGATGGCGTGCTTCAGCGGCGGAGAGGGCTTCGCGCGCGGCCTTGGCGGCGGCGGATGCGGATGCGGCGTCGGCGATTGCGCCACGGA
Source organism: Opitutales bacterium (assembly GCA_049419705.1). GTDB lineage: Bacteria > Verrucomicrobiota > Verrucomicrobiia > Opitutales > UBA953 > UBA8828. Next base: position 79,654 of record JBMSKH010000001.1, on the reverse strand, counting down.
GCGCCGCGCGCTCCGACTCCGTCTCGGCCTTGGCCGCGGCGAGTTGGCGCTGCAGCTCGTCGGCGCGAGCCTGCGCGAGCCCGTCTCCCTGCGGCTTGCGGATAAACCAGGCCGTCGCAAATGCGGCGGCGGCGAGGAGGACGGGGAGGATGATTTCCATAAGAACGTAAAGTTGAGGGCGGACGACTATACCCTACGTGTCAAATCAGCCAGTGGCGAGCCTCTGGGTGGACGGCGGGCTTGCCAGCGCGAGCCACGCCCCGCTCAATCATCCCCGCGTCATGCTGATCTCGCACTCCCACAAGTTCATCTTCGTCCACTGCATGAAGACAGCGGGTCGCAGTATCGAGCACGCGCTTGGCTCCTATGCCGAGCCCCAGCCCACCAAGCATTGGTCCTCGAGTTGGCGCAAGAATCTCCCTGCGGCGCTCGGGCCGCTCAACCGCCTCCCCTTGCTGCGTCGTTTGGTGCAGTACGGAGTACACACGTCCGCTCTCGAGGCGCGCGCCAGCATCGGGCAGGCTCGCTGGGATAGTTATTACACCTTCGCCATCGTCCGCAACCCGTGGGACCGACTGGTCTCGCGTTACCATCACCTGAGCACCCGGCCGCACGTGCGTTGGCACAAGGAGGTGGTGCGGCTCGGCAGCTTCGCCCATTACGTGCGCTGGGAGATGGAGATTGCCCGCAAGCGCATGCACCAGTGCTCTGACCTCTGCGATCGCAACGGGAAAGTCTTGGTGAAGTTTGTCGGCCGCTTCGAGCGGCTTGAGGCGGACTTCGCTGTGATTACACGGGAGCTCGGCCTCAACGTGAAGTTGCCCCACCGAAATCCCGCCACCCAGCCGAAGGCGGATTATCGGAGTTACTACGACGATGAGCTGCGCGACTTGGTCGGGCGTTTCTGTGCGCAGGACTGCGAGACTTTCGGTTACCACTTCGACGGTTTTATCGACCGCTGATTAGGCCTCAGCGGGGATCCGCCTCGATGGCCCGGGCGATACCGACCATCCAGGCGGCAACGTAGACCGCGGCGGTTGCCGCCTCCGCCGGCTCCTCGCAGGGCTTGCCGTGCAGGCCAGCGAGCAGCCCGGCGTGGATGGCCTGTGCGGTCGCCAGCCGACGCGGTGTCGTGTGGCGCTCAAGCCACGGATCGACCTTCTGCACGATGTGAATCGGGATGTGCCCAAGGATGGCACGTCCAGTCAGCCATGCCTGTGCGCCAGCATGGACCAAATCCCGCTCGCCAATCTCAAGATGGATGCCGAACTCATCGCCGGATAGTCCAGCAATGAGCTGTCGCTCCACCTCGCTAGCGAGCACCCGTGTCTTCCGCTCGGCCGGGCTGAGCAGACCGAACTCCATTTCAGGGTTTAGGGCATCGGCATCGCCGAGATGCTCGAGCGCATAGGTTTGCCACTTCGCCAGCCAGGCCTTCCACGCCGCTGTTTCCCGGGGTGGGGGCGGGCCGAGCCATTTGGGGATATCATCACGCATGTGAGCGGAGGGGAGTTTGCGACCGAGAGGGCAGGGTGCAAGAGGGAAGTGAACAAGCGTTCACCTATAGACCCCAACCCCGGTCGTGTCCTAAAGTCGCCCCGTTCCGCGACTTTTTGCTCCATTTACTGAACGACTTTCGGCCTAGGTTGTTTCAATCTCTTTATCCCGTGGCTGCCCCTATACGTCGTCTCTCGCTGAGCCTGTTGCTTGCCTCCGCATCGGTGGTCGCCGCTGACGCGCCCTCTCCGGCCTCGACCAGCCAGGTCGCCCCGCCCGGGGTTGCCATGGCCGCGGCCACGCCCGCCCCCGCCCTCTCGGGCTCGGATAAGGTCGGCCCCGTGTTGCTGCGCGATGAGACCGTCGCCCAGGTGCTCGAGCTTCTTCAGCGCTGGACCGGCAAGACCGTGCTTCGCCCGCAGGCGTTGCCGGCAAATACTTACAACCTCACCCTGCCTGAGGGTGCCACGCGCGATGAGGCTCTTCAGGCGCTCGAGACCCTGCTCAGCTTGAATGGTTGCGCGGTGATCGCTCAGGGCGACAAGTTCCTCAAGGTCGTCCCCAACGCCGTCGCTCGCACCGAGACGCCTTCCCTTGTCCCCGGATCGACCCTGGACCTGCCGCCCTCGGGCCGGGTCGCCGCGAAGGTCTTCCACCTCCGGTTCCTCTCCGCCACCGAGGCGCCGGCGCAGCTTGCGCCGATGCTCAACAACACGCTGGGTGCGGCCCCGATTGTTTTCGCGCGCACCAATTCGCTCCTAATCACGGACTCCATCTCGAATCTCCAGCGCATCGAGTCTGTGCTGGCGGAGCTTGACCGGCCGAAGATCGACCTGGACACCAAGTCCTACTCGCTGGAGCACGCAAATGCCGCGGAGCTCGTGCGGAAGCTTCAGGCACTGCTCGCTGGACCTCTGGCCGGTCGGCTTGCCAATGGCACCATCTTCAGTGCCGACGAGCGCACGAACCGGCTGCTGGTTATCGGCGATCCTCGGCAAATCGGCTTCTTCGACGGACTCATCGCGCAACTAGACACTCGCTCCGATCCCAACACGCGGACGGAGGTCCTGCCGCTGCGCCACGCCAACGCGCCCGACATCGCCACGTTGCTCACGCAGCTCGTCACTGGCCAGAAGGCCGCTCGCACCACCGCGACTGCCGGCAACACAAACCGCAATCGCACCGCCACGCCGACGCCCCCCGCCACTGGAGCCGGAGCCGCCGCGCCCACGACGCCCGCCGCCGCCGTGGCTGTCGCCGCCGAGCAAACTGGGGCCGACGAGTTCAGCCAGTCAGTCACGGTCGTCGCCGACGTGCGTAGCAACGCGCTTGTCGTCTCCGGCACCGCCGACGACCTGCGCCTGCTCAAGGACTTGGTTGGCCGCATCGATGTCCTCCTCGCCCAGGTGCGCATCGAGGTGGTGATCGCGGAGGTGACCCTGACGGACAACGCCTCCAGCGGCCTCGACCAGATTGGACTCACCGTGACCGGTAGCAAGCTCACGGGCTTTTCCGGCTCCGGGGCAGGCCTGGCCATCACCAATGGCTCGGTCTTCCGCACGCCCTCCGGGGACAACGACCTTTCCGCAACCATCGGTCTCACCTCCACGCCGCGGAAGAGCGACACCAACATCCTCTCGAACCCCTCGGTCACGACCACGCACAACAAGGAGGCCACCATCTTCGTCGGCGAGTCGCGACCGGTGGTGACCGGCACCACGACCACGCCCGGCACGGCCGGCGGCATCTCCACCTCCTCGAGCGTCACGCAGCGCGACATCGGCATCCAGCTCAAGGTGCTCCCGCTCATCGGCCAGGACGGCTCGGTCCAGCTCCAGGTCCAGCAGTCCGTCGAGGACATCCTCGGCACCGTGCTGCTCGACGGCAACGAGCAGCCCCGCATCGGCCGCCGCACCACCGAGTCCTTCGTCAGCGCGAAGTCGGGCGAGATCATCGTGCTCGGCGGTCTGCAGCGTAGCCAGCTGACGGAGAGCCGGAACCGCCTCGGACCCATTGCATGGATTGGCGATTTGCTCGGCGGCTCGCGCGAGGAGACGACAAAGACGGAACTCATCATCTTCCTTCGCCCCTATGTGCTCACCGGCACGGAGGCCGACAACGCGCAGGCCCTCCGTCAGGTCGATGCCTCCGTCCATCGCGAGCAGGTGCGCGGCATTCTTGACGCCAAGCCCGGCGCGCCTGCGCCCGAGGCCAAGTGAGCATGGCGCCTGCCGCTCGCCCTGGTCTGGCCGAGGCCTTGGTCACACGCCTCGGCGAAGCGCCCACATCCGCGCTCCTTGCGCTGCCAGCCGAGGAGCGTCAGCGCTCCCTCGCTCAAGCCCTCGGGCTCGATGAGGCCGGCGCGCTTCGATTGCTCGCCGAGCTCAGCGGAATGTCCGTTTTGCCCGAGCCCGCCGCTGACACGGAAGGCGTGCGTCGTTTCCCCGCGCGCCTCGCGGTTGAGTCCCAAGCCGTCCCCGTGCTCCTGCCTGGAGCCTCTGCTGACCGACTCGAGCTCGCTGCGGCCTGGCCACCTGAGCCGGCGGCGGCGGCTTGGGCCAGCACCTTCTCCGCGCTCCGTCCGCGCTGGCATCTCGCTCCTGCCGATCGCGTTGGGCTACTCATCCGTGAGAACTATGGTGTTGGTTCCGGTACCCTCGAGGAGGACGGCGACGACGCCGCCGCGCTCGAGCTCGCGCCCGTCGAGGCCGATGCGGATGCGGACGCCGCCGTCGTGCGTTTCGTCTCGGACGTGCTCACCCAAGCCGTGGCCGAGCGCGCCACCGACGTGCACTTCGAGCCGCAGGAAGGCTCGCTGCGCATCCGTTTCCGCGTCGACGGCATCCTCATCCCCGTCCCGCTGCCCGACAACCTCGCGCGCTTCCAGGACGCGATCATCTCGCGCCTGAAGATCATGGCGCGGCTCAACATCTCCGAGCGGCGACTGCCCCAAGATGGCCGCATCAACTTCCGCGACGGCACCAACGTCCTCGATATCCGCGTCTCCACCATCCCGACCATCTACGCCGAGTCGGTCTCACTCCGCCTGCTCAACCAGCGCAAGGAGGCCTACGACATGGACCGCGTCGGTCTCGCGCCGGATGAGCAAGCCGCGGTGCGTCGCGTGCTCGCTTATCCGCACGGCATCGTGCTCGTCACCGGCCCGACGGGCTCGGGCAAATCGACCACGCTCAACGCGTTCCTTCGCGAGATCAACTCGCCCGAGCTGCGCCTCGTCACCATCGAAGACCCAATCGAGTATGAGGTGCCCGGCGCCAACCAAGTTCAGGCCAAGCCCGAGATCGGCCTGACCTTCGCCAGCGCGCTCCGCAGCACACTCCGTCAGGACCCGGACGTCATCATGGTGGGCGAGATTCGCGACCTCGAGACAGCCGAGATTGCCATCCGCGCCTCACTCACCGGACACCTCGTTTTCTCGACCCTGCACACCAACGACGCGCCCGGTGCCATCACGCGTCTGGTCGACATGGGCATCGAGCCCTTCCTTGTCGCCTCGGCAGTCGAGCTCGTCATCGCGCAGCGCCTCGTCCGCCGACTCTGCCCTGGGTGTTCGGTTGGCGCCGTGCCCGACCGCGCGCAGCTCGCCCCGGCCCTCGCCGCGCTCGGTCTGCCCGACTCGGCCCTCGATGGCGTGCGCGAGCTGCGTCAACCGGTCGGTTGCCGCCGCTGCCGCGGCACGGGCTACAGCGGACGCGTCGGCGTCTTCGAGTTGTTCTTCCCCAAGGCGGCCCATGACCTTGTTGTCCGCCGGGTGAGCAACCGCGAGCTGTCCGATTTCGCCGTGGCGCATGGGATGCGCCCGCTGGCCCGCACCGGCTGGGACAAGGTGGTCGCCGGCCTGACCACGGTCGATGAGCTGGTGCGCAACATCGCCGGCAACGGCTGACCGCGATGGCGTCCTTTGTCTACCGTGCGCGCGACGCGGCGGGCGCCCCCGCCGCCGGCACGATTGACGCGCCCAACCGTCGCGAGGCCTTGCGTCGCCTGCAGGCACAGGGACTCGTCCTGAGCAGTCTCGTCGATGCCGGCGCACCGCGCGTCGGTGCCAGTGGAAAGGTCGCGCCCGAGGGCGGTCGCGAGCCTGGTGCGCGCGAGCGGCTCCCCTTTCTCGAGGCCCTCGCTGATCTAGTCCGTGGCGGACTCTCCGCGGGCGAGGGTGTGCGTCTGCTCGCGCTGCGCCTTCAGCCCGGGCCGCTTCGCGGGCTCGCCGCCGGCATCTGGGCCCGGCTCGGCGAGGGCCAGACGCTTTCCTCCGCGATGGCTTCCTTCCCGGCGGTTTTCGATGCGCACGCGGTGCACCTGGTCGCGGCGGGCGAGGCGACAGGCAGTCTCCGCGAGGTGCTCGGTCGCCTCATCCGGCACTACACCGAGCAACGTGAGTTCCGCCGCCGTCTCGTTGGCGCCATGGCGTATCCCATCGCGATGTGCCTCCTCTCCGCCGGGGTCGTCGCGTTCTTCATCCTCTTCCTGCTGCCTCGGCTCCAGACCATGCTGTCCTCGCTTGGCGGCAAGCTGCCGCTCTCGACCCGGCTACTGGTCGGCGGTGCCGATGCGCTGGTCGTCGCTTTCCCCTTCGTGGCCGCGGCTGCGGTGATCGGTCTCCTTGCCGTCGCGCGTTGGCGTCGCACGGAGGCGGGTCGTGTCGCTGCCGACGGCCTGCTGTTGCGCGTGCCTGTTGCCGGCGCTATCGTCACGCGCATCTCCGTCCTGAGCTTCTGCGAGACGCTGGCTGGTCTCCTGGAGAACGGCATCACCACCTCGGTCGCGCTCCGCTATGCCGAGCGCACCGCACCCAACCGCGCGCTGCGCGCGCGCTTGCGCGCGGCCACCGATCGCGTGCTCGAGGGGGAGTCGCTCTCGCGCGCGCTCGGCCGCACCGGAATCTTCCCGGTGCTGCTCCTCGATCGCATCACGGTGGCGGAGCAGACAGGAAACCTCGCGCCCGGTCTGCGCGACGTGGCCGAGTCTTATCGCTCCGACCTTGACCGCTGGCTGACCGGCTTGACCAACACGGTCTCGTCGGCCGTGCTCATCGCGACCTTCTCAACCGTCGGCTTCATCGCCTACAGCATTGTCTCCGCGGTCTTTGAGGTCAGCAGTAGCTTCCGCTTCTGAGTCGGGACTCAGCGCGCGACCAGCTCGACCGCGGTCACCTGCAGCCGGGCGCTGACGGATCCGCCGCCGCCGCGTTCGAGCTGGATGCTGGTCGGGCCGAGGGCAAGGTACGGCGCGCGCGGGCGGATGGATTGGTAGAAGGCGATGAGCGACGCGAGATCGGTTCGACGGCATGTCAGCTGGACCGAGTGGACCGCGAACGCGCCCGAGCGCTGGGTCTTCGGGGGGTCGCTGTTGACACTCAGCCCCGCCTCCTTCGCCAGCGCCATCGCCTCGGCGACGAGCCGGGCAGCGTCGTAGCCCTTGCCTGCATCGAGACCAGCGGTGACCTTCTCCGCCTGACGCTGGATCTCGGTCTCGCGTCCGAGCCAAAGTGCCTGTGTCTCCGCCTCGACGGCGGCCGATTGCGCCTCCGCCCAGGCGACCTTGGCCCGATCCAGCGCGGCGCTTCCCCAGAGGAAGGCTCCGACGGCCAGACCGAGCAGGATGAGGATGCGCTCGCGAGGGGCGCGGCTGAGGAAGAGATGTCTCATTGGGGCTGGGCGGCCTTGCGGAGTGCGTCGGCCTTGAAGGTGACGGTTAAGGTGAACGTGGTGCTGCCCTCGCGCGCACGCAGGTCACGAGTCTCCACCTTGGCCACGAGCGCCGTCTCGGCCCGCAGCGCCTGCTCGAAGTTTCCGGCATCCTCGGGGCTGGTGGTGCGTCCCTCGATCTCGAGAATCGGACCGCCCTTGCAGGAGACGCCCTGGAAGGTGAGTGTTGCCGGGCGCTTGGTGTTGACGATGGCAAGCATCTCGAAGGTCAGCGGGCGGTTATCGCCGAGCTCAGCCACCTTGGCGGCGAGACTCTGCAGCCCATCCAGCTCCTGCACCTTCGGGCGCGTGGCGGCGAGGCGGGTGGTCAGGTCCGCCGTGTGGCTGCGCAGGAGGAATGATCCGATATCGGCAAGCGCCGCGAACAGCAGGCACGCCGCGGCGAGGCGCGCCACGAGCCAGGTGCGGCTTTCCCAGGCGGCTTGTCCGCGGCGCTTCTCAAGGAAGGCGGCGTCGCGCACGTCGGCCTCGTCAAGCGAGCGCGGGGCGATTCGGTACAACCGTCCCTCGCCCGAGACGAGGTCAAGCCCCTCGTCGCCGAGGCGGCCAGCGAGCGGCGAGGCAAGGTGGGCGACCACCGCTCCTGCGGCGAGCTCCGCCTGGGAGGCTACCTCGGCGGCGGCTTGCGCCGGTGTGCCGTCAGCCGCGGCGAGGCTGAGGACAGCCGCAGGCAGGCTCTCGCCGGCTCGCCATGCGAGAGCCACCGTGCGCCCCTCGGCGGTGTGCGTCACGATGCCCTCGCCTTCGGGGCGATGGCCGAGCAGCGCAAGGAATTCCGGTACGACGGGCGAGGAGGCGGGCCAGCTAGCCGTCTCCTCCGCGGTGAAGCGGCGCTTGTGCGCGGCGTAGGCGAGGGCCGACCGGCCGTCTGCGCCGCGCACGAGGCCGAACAGCATCTGGGTGGCGGGGAAAGGCGAGGCGGCCTCGAGCGCGAGTTCGACCTGGGGGCGCGCCTCGACCGCTGGGTCGAGTTCGACCCGCACGACGAAGAAGCGGTCCGACGGCAGGAGCACGGCGGGTGTCGGGGGCGGCTTTGGCAGCCAACGGCGCAGGAGTGAGGTCATCGGGTCTTGCCGGGTGTGGGGTGCGGATCGAGGGGGTCGGTCAGTGTTTCCGGCTGCAGGGGTGAATTGTCAGAAAGCGCGCCGATGGCGAACCGATTGAGAGGAGCATCGGCCAGATCGGGGTCCTTGCTCCCGGATGATTCACCCCAAGTGAGAATCTGGAAGGGATATTGCACGCCCCCGGAGGCTGCGGCCGAGTCGCCACCAACTGTGGATCGCCCGCCTGAGAGTTTCTGGGTGCCAGCCGTCTGTCGTCCCGAGGCGCCCTGCGGAGCCTTGCTCGCCTCGGTGGTCTTGGTCGTCAGGCTGTTTGCCGCGCGCGGTTGGCCCGTGGTGGTCGTCCCAGTCTGATCAGGATCGGCCATGGCCCCAGGGAAGCTGGCGCTCGGGTTTAGCACCACCAGGGCGGAGACCTCGTGCACGGCGCGACCCTCCTGCAGTCTCACGCGCACGCGGAGGAGACGGCAGAGCGTGCTCAGCCCGCCCGATAGACCAGGGTTGCCGCTGACGGACTTGAAACTCGTCATGCTGGTGAAGTAGGGCGCCGACCCAGACGGGCGACGTGCGGGGTCGTTGCGATAGGCGAGGATTTCCTCAATGGTGCGTTCGTCGTACCCCTTGGCGCTGAACACCAGCGGGTCGCACGTGTTCACGTTGGTTCCGCCGAAGGTGTAGAGCGAGACGCAGCGCTTGAAATCCTCGAGCAGCTGCCGTGGGCGCCCATCCTCGTCGAAGAAGAAGTTCTTGGCGACACCGATGGACCGCAGCTCGTCGAACGAGCGCAATGGCCGGCCGGGTGGACGGTAGGCGAGGGCGGCGCGCTCATAGGCGAGCTCGCTCGCGAGCGCGTCCTGTGGTTCGTAGCCGGGCTTGGTCCACGCGAGGATGGCGTCGCCGACCGACTGCGCGTCCCGCAGCGAGAGGCCGAGGGCCTCCAGCAGGTTAGTCAGGTCGAGCAGGCTCATGTTGGCGAGAGGGAGCTTCGCGCTCTCGTCCTCGAAGAGATAGGTGATGGAGAGGCCTGGTCGCACGGCGATGCCAGCGTAGGCACGGGGGTCGCCCCAGCCCTGTGCCGGAACATGGAGCCGGCTGCTGTCGATTCGGTTCATCTCCGCGAGCACCGCCAGGGTGAGTTCCATCTCCGACCATGCCTCGGCGCGGAGGCGGTTGCGGTCGGACTCGCGGGCGGCGAGCGCGAGCTCCAGGGAGTTGTCCTCGATCAGCCGCAGCATGAGTATGGATCCGAGGGCGACGAGCACGAGCACGACCACCACGACCGATCCGCGCTGCTGGCTCATGGCTGGCTGGCGCCCTCCCGGCGTAACGGCAGCTCGATCTGCGAGACGGTCTTGCGCTTCCCGCGCGAGTAGGTGAGCTCGATGCGCGCGGGAAGCCGGTAAGCTGATCCGTCGCTCTCCTTCAGGGGTGTGTCCTCGGTGCGCCAGCGGCGCAGGTCGGCGTCGTAGTAGCTGTAGCGGATGCCGTCGGCAAAGGGCGAGAGCACCGAGGTGTGCCAGTCATTGGCATCCCGCTCGGTCTCGGCCCGAGAGCGCCAGGTCAGCACGAGTCCCTTGTCCTCCTCGAAGCCGAGGGAGAAGTCGACGTCGGGCAATGGGCCTTCCGGCCATGAGGTCAACCGGCCACCGTCAGGCAGGGTGAAGGTGAGGCGCGGCTCACGCGTGCCATTCGCGAGCTCGACCTCGGCCATGCGCAGGGCTGTGCCGCCCTCGCCCAGCGTCGCCTGCTCGAGCGTGGCGCGGACCTGTCGTGTGGCGGCGCGCGCATGCTGGTCGAAGAGGCGCGCGTCACGACCCTTGCCCCAGAGCTCGGACATCAAGAAAAGGAAGGTGTTCATCGCCGCCAGTAGTGCGGCGAGGATGGCGAGCGCTACGAGCATCTCGACGAGCGAGAAGCCTTGGCGGGGGCGACGAGTCATCGGCCTCTCGGCGCGCCGCCGCCTCCAGGTTGCTCGCCTCGCGGAGCCCCTCCTTGGCCGCCTGACGCAGCTCCGCCAGGTTGCCCGCCCCGACCGCCGCGCCCCTCGGCTGGCTTGTTTCGGCCGTCGTCTAAGCCGCCGCGTCCGCCGCCCTGACCCTTGCCATCGTCCTTCCCTCCTTTGCCGCCGCCCTTGCCCCCGCCGGTTGTGCTCGTCCCGCCCGAGCCTTGCTGGTCGATGAGCGAGGTGCCCTCGAAGGATCGCTGGCGACGCAGGCGTTCGCGCGCCGCATCGGTGAGCTTGTTGCGGTCACCGCTGACCGACCAGGCGGGTCTCAGCAGGTAGAAGGCCTCCGTCCGCGTCGGGTCGGTTTTTCCCGACTCACCCGCGTCCGCCTCGATGGTCAGAGTCACAGCGAAGAGATCGCTGACTGGCGCGGGCTCAATCTCGGCGGACCAGCTCGCCTTACGACCGTCCGCGAGGTCGATATCACCGCCTTGCCTGGCGTCCTCGAGACCCGCGGTCTCGAGGAGCGCGGCGCGACACCGGAAGAGCGCGTCGTCGGTCGTGTCGAGTTGGCGCATGGACTGGCGCGCAAGCAACACGTTGGTGTAGGCGGCGGAGAGCGCGACGGCCGCGAGGGCGAAAATCGCGAGGCTCACCAGCACCTCGACGAGGGTGAATCCGCGGCGGCGCATCTCAGATATCCTCCGCGGCGAGCGGCGCGCAGGTCATGGGGTCGATCACGTGCAGTCGGCGCGCGCCGTTGCGCCGGACCTCGAGCCTTGCGTGGTCGCAGGTGCCGTCGGGATGAAGGCGCAGGTTCGCCAGCGGGCGCTCCTCCGCCTCGCCGCCGATGAGCACGGCGCCGAGCGAGACGGGTGCGAGCAGCCGGGCGCGCATCAGCTCGGAGTTTGGCACGGTCACGGACTGGTCGGATGTCTCGCCCCAGCTAAGGGTCGAGCCGTCGTCCTCGATTCGGAGCTCGACGGTCTCGTTGCGCTCAACGGCTTCCCGGCGAGCGCGTTGGAGTGCGTCGAGGATGACAGCCTCGGGGTCATCCTTGCCCCCCGACATCAGGCTGGCGGAGCCAAGGATGAGCACGCCCGAGACTAGCGCCATCAAGGCGAGCACGAGTAGGACCTCGACGAGCGTGAAGCCCGCACGAAACGCATCTCGCGCTGGCCGCCTCACCAGTTGCCGATGTCGTCGGCGGTGTCTGCGGCGCGATCCCGCCCCTTGGAGAACAGGTCGTAGCCGTCCGCGTTGCGTGTGCCCGGACAGCGGTACTGGTAGGGCTCGCCCCAAGGATCCCGGGGCGACTCGCCGCCCTTTGACTCGATATAGGGCCCCTTCCAACGATCGGCCCGCTCCTCGGGGGCGGTGATGAGCGCTTTCAGCCCTTCGGCTGTGCTCGGGTAATCGCCGATGTCCATGCGGTAGCGAAGCATTGCGGTCTTCATCGAGTCACCGACGAAGAGCCGGGCAATCTGCTCTTGGCTCTGCCCGAAGATGCCGTCGACCTTGGAGACTGCGACGGCCACAAGCATGCCGATGATGGTGAGGGCGAGCAGGATCTCGACCAGGGTGAATCCGTTGCGTGAGCGGGAAGGGGAGGGTTGGGCGGACATGGGAGGATGCTTAAGGTCTGAGCCGTGGGAGGCGAGCCGCCGTTGCGTGCTCACCTGCCCTTGCCACCGCGGCTACCGAGCTCGCCGCGCTCGCGTCGGTCACCCTTGGGCGCGCCGCCCTCGGGCTCGGCTGGACCGGGTTTACCCTCCTGCTGGGCCTGGGCCATGCGCTCGGCCCAGCGCTTCTCGCGCTCGGCGCGGAAAGCGGCGATTTGCTCGGGCGTGAAGTTGCCCCATGGAGTCTGGACCTTTCCGTCGGGGCCGGGCTGCCCGAAGCCGGGCGGACCGCCTGCGAAGGCGGTGGACTCCTCCGGCTTGGGCGCCTCGTACTTGGCGATGCTGGACTGCTTGAGCGCGAGTTGGACGGTGCGACCGCTCGTCTCGACGGTGGCAACGCCGCTGTTGCGGTCGAAGGCACGGACACCCAGCGATTGTTCCTTCGTCGGTAAGTCGCCCTGGGCAACCCAGGCGCTCTGTTTTGTGGCCGCGTTGTAGATGCTGAAGAAGGTTTTGCCGCCGTCGACGTACATGCCGCGCAGCTCGAGGCCGCCGGTGTCGACGCTTGCGGTCGCCGCCGTTGAGGTGCCGCCGCCGAAGGGTGAGTTCTGGGCAAGCGCATCGAGGTCAACGGCCGCATGGGCGGCGGCGGCGAGCAGTACGATGAAGACGGGCAGTCCCATAAGGCGACACTCTCATAAACCCCTATTTTCGCGAGATGTTTCCCTGCGAGCGCATCGGATCAGGGTCGAGTGCCTAGGGATTGGCTCGGCTTCGCCCCTCGGCTTTCCCTCGGCACGGCCTATGAGTCCGGCTCACTCTACCGTTGAGGAGAGTTAAACGAGATACCCAAGGCTGGCGGAGAGAGAGGGATTCGAACCCCCGGGACCCTTGCGGGACCAGCTGATTTCGAATCAGCCGCAATCGACCACTCTGCCATCTCTCCGTTCGCCTAGGACGGTCAAAAAAACCGCCCGCGGATGCGGGCGGCAAGGCAAAACCGTGGAGATGCCGCTTAAGACTGCTCCTCGATGCGGAGCGGGCGGTAACCTCCGATGCTGCGGAAGTAGAGCAGGAGCAACAGATAGATGCCCGCCATGGTCAGCGGGATGTAGGAGTCGACGCGCAGGGTTTGGCGATCGCCGGACACGGAGGCGTCGGCGAGAGCCTTCTGGTCGGCGGACGCGTTGCCTGCCGCGACGGCTTTCTTCGCCTTCTCGAGCTTACCTCCATCGACCGCGGTCACTGGATCAAGGAAGAGGAAGGTCGACGGTGCCGGAGCCTTGTTGTCGGCATAGACCGCCGGCGCCGTGGCCTGGATGGTCTCCGCCGTGAAGCGGTCCTTCGCGAAGCCCAGGCCCGGACCTCCGACGAGGCCGGCGGAGAGCATGCCGATGCCGCCGATGATCGACATCGCCACGGCTCCGGAGCGCGGGAAGCGATCGCCGACAATCGCGAGCATCGTCGGCCAGAAGAAGGTCTTGCCCACCGCGTAGATACCGATGGCAAGAAGAGCGGCCGCGAAGGTGTCCATGCCGCTCGCGAGTCGGAGGCCGACGAACGCCAGCAGCGAGGACGCCAGGAGGATACCGAGCGGGGAGAGGCGCAGGCGGCTCTCGATGAAGTGCGCGGAGAAGCGCAGGCCGAACATGATCACGCAGGACCAGATGAAGAGAGTCTTGCCCTCCGTCTGGCTGAAGAGGTTGCCGGTGATGTTCTCAATCCAGCCATCCGTGCCCAGCTCGACCGATCCGACAAGGGCGTGGGTGAGGAAGAGCACGAAGAGCAGGAAGGATCCGGGCGAGAAGCGCGTGATGATGCCCACCGCCACGAGGCCTGCGCCCCCGATCGCCCAGCCGAGGTTGGGGTGGCCGGTGACGTCGCCGAGGAAGATCGAGACGAGCGTGCAGGCCACGGCCGCACCGAGGAGCCCCACATCCTTGAACATCTCGGCGAAGCTCGCGCCCTTGGCCGCGGCCTCGGACTTCGGGAAGGTCTGGCCAAGGAACATCACCGCGTAGATCGCGGTCGGCACCAGGTAGAAGGCCATCTGCCAGCGCCAGCTCAGCCCCAGCATGCTCTCGGAGCCGATCAGGTAGCTTGCGCCCGCGCCCACGATCATCCCGAGGGGCCAGGAAGCATGGAGGATGTTCAGGTAATGCGTGCGGTTCGACGGGAAGCAGGTCGCGACCAGCGGGTTGGCCACCGCCTCCAGCGTTCCATTGGCATAGGCGAAGATGAACGCGCCCCAGTAGAGGCAAGTGTATGCATTGCTGGCGTCGGTTGCCGCCAGCGCCACGACCGCCGAGATAATGTGGCCGAGGAGCGCGAGCACGACCAGCCGGCCGTAGCCGAGCTTGTCCACCACCAGGCCTCCGATGATGATGCCGAAGCAGAAACCGGAGAAGCCGGCGCCGCTGATCACCCCGAGCTGCGTGGCGGTGAACTCAAACTCGGCTGCCCAGGCGCCGAGCATACCGTTGCGGAGGGCGAAGCCTACGCCGGCGGCGAGGATCGCGGTGAATCCGGCCCAGAGGAGCCGTTTGGCGTTAGCGGGTGAGTCGGTGGTTTGCATGGGGGTGGAGCAGTGCGGCTGGTCTAGGCGCGATTGGCTGCCTTGGCGAGAAAACATCACGCCCTTTGCGCTGGAACATTCCCCGTCGCCGCCTGTTAATCCCATTCCCATGCGAGGACTCACTTTAGCTCTCTGCGCCACCCTCCTGCCGCTCGCTGCCCGCGCCGCTGATGCCAAGCCCGATGCCGCCGCCCTCGAGCGCGGCAAGGCCGTCTACGCCAAGACCTGTGTCGCCTGTCACCAGCCCGACGGCAAGGGCCTGCCCTCCGTCTTCCCGCCGCTTGCCAACTCCGACTGGCTCGAGGCCGACAACGGCCTCCTCTCCCGTGTCATCCTGCGCGGACTCCAGGGCCCGATCACCATCAATGGCGCGCCTTTCACCGGGCCGATGCCGATGGCTCCGCTCGCCGACACGCTCAAGGATGAGGAGATCGCCGATGTCATCAATTACACCCGCGCCACCTTCGGCAAGGGCGGTCCGCTTGCCACGGCCGAGCTCGTCAAGACGACCCGCGAGGCGACCAAGGACCAGAAGCAGCCGTACACCGCGGCGGAGCTGGGGCGCAAGTGAGCGCCGGCGGTTGACCCCGTCCGCCCTGCGCCTAGCCTTCGGAGCATGAGCAAGCCCCAGGAGCCCTGGCGCCGGCGCGACGCGCTGACCGACCTCTACTACATGGACGCGCGCGCACGCGTCCTCGACCTGGCCGCATTCCTCGATCGCATGGACCGGACCTCCGGATCCGACGACCACCGCCTTCGCTCGCTTCGCGCCGCATTGGTCACCCTCGCTGATGGGCAGCCCGACCGCGCGCGGCGCATCCTCGAGTCCTGGAGCGACCCCACCGTCGAGCCAGCCGCCAAGGCCGAGGGCAAAGGCGCAACCGGAGCCTGGCCCGGCCTCTGACCCGCCATGCGCTACATCGAGCCGCACGCCCACATGGTCAGCCGGACCACCGACGACTATGTCGCGATGGCCACGGCGGGTTGCGTCGCCATCTGCGAGCCCGCTTTCTGGGCTGGGTTTGATCGCTGCTCCGCCGACGGCTTTCGCGATTACTTCCGTCAGCTCACCGAGATCGAGCCGCGCCGCGCCGCGCGCCACGGCATCCCGCACCACGCCTGGCTCTGCCTCAACCCGAAGGAGTCCGAGGACCTCGGCCTCGCCGAGGACGTCCTCGCCCTCATCCCCGAGTTCCTCGACCGGCCCAACGTGCTCGGTATCGGGGAGATCGGCCTGAACAAGAACTCGCGCAACGAGCTCCGCATCCTCGAGCGCCACGTGCAGATCGCGGTCGAGCGCGACCGACTCATCCTTGTCCACACGCCGCACCTCGAGGACAAGCTCAAGGGCACGCGCCTCATCCTCGATGTCCTCCGCGCCGCCGGCGTCCGCCCCGGACGCGCGCTCGTCGACCATGTCGAGGAGCACACCGTGCGCCAGGTGCTCGACGCCGGTCACTGGGCGGGCATCACGCTTTACCCGGAATCCAAGGCCACGCCGGCGCGCGCCATCGACATGGTCGAGCAGTACGCCGCCGAGCGCCTCTGGCTCAACAGCGCCTGCGACTGGGGTCACAGCGATCCGCTCGCCGTGCCCAAGACCGCCCTCGAGATGCGCCGCCGCGGGCACTCCGCCGCCGCAGTCGACGCCCTCGTCTACGGCAATCCCCTCCGCTTCCTCTCCCAAGTCCCCGGCTTCAAAGTCGCCGACCACGTGGGAGGTCCGGCGTGAGAATCGGGCCGCGCGCCCATCTCGCCTACTGCACCAACGTCCATCGCGGCGAGGATTGGGCCGACGTGCGCGCCTCGCTCGAGGGTCCGGTCGCCGCCGTGCGCGCGCGCTTCCCCATCGCTCGTCCGTGGGCGCTCGGCCTGCGCCTCTCGGGCCCCGCGGTCGAGGCGCTGCTCGCGCAACCCGCCGAGCTGGCGTGGCTCCGCGGCTGGCTGGCCCGCCATAATGCCTACGTCTTTACGGTAAATGCGTTTCCCCGCGGCCCTTTTCACGGCGGCCGCGTCAAGGAGGCCGCCTACCAGCCCGATTGGTCGCACGCCGCGCGCGTCGACTACACCCTACGCGTCGCCGAGGTGCTCGCCGCGCTCGCGCCACGCGATGTCGCGCCGACGCTGAGCACGGTGCCGGTCGGGCATCGCGCCGCGCCGCCCGACCTCGCCGCGTCCCGCGCCAATCTCACGCGCTGCCGCGAGGGCCTCGCGCGGCTTGCTGATCGCACGGGCGTGCGCGTCCGCATCGCGCTCGAGCCCGAGCCGATGTGCACGCTCGGCACCGCCGCGGAGGCCATCGCGTTCCTCGGCGAGCATCTCGCCACCGACGCCGCCTCGCGCGGCTGGCTCGGCGTCAACCTCGACGCCTGCCACCACGCGGTGGAGTTCGAGGACCCGGCCGCTGCGCTGCGTGCCTTCCGCTCCGCCGACATCCCTGTCTTCAAGGTGCATCTCTCCGCCGCCCTCGCGCTGCCGCCGACCGAGGCCGCGCTCTCGCGCCTGTCGTCGATGGATGAGCCGACCTACTTCCACCAGACCTTCCTGCTTAAGGGGAAAGGTGTCGAGCGGCACGGCGATATCCCCGAGGGCGTGGCTGCGGCGCGCGCCGACCTCGCCGCCGTGCGCGAGCTGCGCAGCCATTTCCATGTGCCGCTGCACGCCGAATCCCTTGGCGACGGACTTCGCTCGACCGCCCCTGAGCTGCGCTCGCTCCTCGACGCGCTCGTCGCCGACCCCGCCGCCTGCGACCAGCTCGAGATCGAGACCTACACCTGGGCGGTCTTGCCGCCCGCCCTGCGCGCCGCGACCGTCGAGTCGCAGGTCGGCGCGGAGTACGACTGGGTTCTTGCCGAGTTCGCGCGCCGCGGCTGGAATCCGGCATGAGCACGTTCCGGGCCTGGCTTGAGCTCTCCCGCGGCGCCAACCTTCCGACGGTCTGGTCCAACGTCCTCATCGGCTGGCTCATCGCCGCCGCCTTCGGAGCGACCATGGACGGCTCGACCTCGCTCCAGCTCGTCGCGCTCCTCGCTGGAGTGAGCCTGCTTTACACGGGCGGCATGTTCCTGAATGACGCCTGCGACGCCGAGTGGGATTCGGCTCATCGCCCTGAGCGCCCGATTCCCTCCGGCCGCGTCACCCATCGCTCGGTCTGGCTCGCCGCCTTCATTGCGCTCGGACTGGGCACCGGCTTCGTCTTGTGGGTTTCGCCCTCAGGACCTGCCTTGGTGGTGCTCGGCCTCCTGCTCGTTGCCATCCTCGCCTATAGTCGCTGGCACAAGGGCTACGCTTTTGCTCCGGTCTTGATGGGAGTTTGTCGCGCGACGCTCCCGCTCATCGGCTACCTCGCCTTCGCACCTTCGTGCGACTGTTGCGCGCAGGGCGGCGACCGGCTTGTCCTCACCCACGCCGTTGCGCTGCTGCTTTACACCGCCTCCATCTCGCTCCTTGCGCGCCACGAGGCGACGGGCGGCAAGCCGCACGCAGCCGGCACCTGGATCGCGATGCTCGCTCCGTTCGTCACGCTACTCGGCTGGCCAATCGGCGAGATTGGTCTCTGGACCTGGGGCGTGGGCGCGCTCACCGCTCTCTCCATCCCGCTTTACCAGAAACTCATCCCGGATATCGGCGAGCGAGTCGCCGAACGCATTGCCGGTCTCATCCTGCTCGACTATGTGGCTTGGCGACTAGTCGCGCCGGGCTTCGTCGAGAGTGACTGGCTGGCCAAGGGCGGGGTAGCCCTGGTGCTTTTGTATGGAACTGCCCTCGGCTTGCGGCGTCTAATGCCCTCGACTTAAGTCCCTTTAAGTCGCCGGCATGGACGAGCTCGACCTCAGTTTCTCGGTGACGTTCCGTCACCACATCCTCTTCACCGAGGACGCCCTGGCTCCGTCCAATCCCTGCCTCGCCCGCCTGATGGGCGGGGCCAAGGTGCTCTGCGTGGTCGATGCGGGTCTGGTTGCCGCCAACCCGGGCCTGGTCACTGGCTTGCTCGCGCGCGGCCTCAACCTCACGCGCCCCCCGCTCGTGCTTCCCGGCGGCGAGGCCTGCAAGCACGACCCCGCCGCGATCGAGGCGCTGACGACCGCAATCGCCGAGGATGGCATCTGCCGGCACTCCTTCGTCCTGGCCATCGGCGGTGGCGCCTTCCTCGACCTCGTCGGCTATGTCGCCGCCACCGCGCACCGCGGCGTGCGCCTCGTGCGCATGCCCACGACCACGCTCGGCCAGGCCGACGCCGGTGTCGGCGTGAAGAACGCGGTCAACGCCCAGGGCCGGAAGAACTTCACCGGCACCTTTGCGCCGCCCTTCGCCGTGGTCAACGACCTGAGCCTGCTCACCACGCTTCCGCTTCGACTCCGTCGTGAGGGACTGGTCGAGGCTGTTAAGGTCGCGTTGCTCAAGGATGCCGCGTTCCTTGCCGCGCTCGAGCAGGACGCGTCGGCGCTCGCCCGCGGCGACCTGCCCGCCATCGGCCGCGCCGTCCGCCGCTCCGCCGAACTGCACGCGCGGCACATCGCCGAGGGCGGCGACCCCTTCGAGCTCGGCTCCGCTCGACCGCTCGACCTCGGACACTGGGCAGCCCATCGTCTGGAGGTCCTCAGCGCGCACCGACTCTCACACGGGGAGGCCGTCGCCATCGGACTCGCCCTCGATGTTTTGGTGGCGCGCGACCTCGGGCACCTTGCCGCACCGGAGGCCGAGCGAGTTCTCGCCCTGCTGCGTACGCTCGGCTTCGAGCTCTGGGATGAGTTGCTCGGCGCCGAGGACTCCGTCCCGCTACTCGCAGGGCTCGATGAGTTCCGTGAGCACCTCGGCGGCGAGCTCACGCTCGTGTTGCCGCTCGCCCCGGGGCGCAGCACGCAGATTCACGCGCTGCCCGCCGCACGCGTGCGCGCTGCGGTTGCCGACTTGCGCGCCCGCGCCCACGCCCCATGCGCCGCGCGGTCCTGAACGTCGTCGGGCTGACGACCCGCGACCTCGCCGGTGGCAAGATGCCGCGTCTCGCCGCGCGTGCCGCCGCTGGCTCGGTCGCGCGCGTCAAGCCAGCCTTCCCTGCGGTCACCTGCACCGCGCAGGCCACCTATCTCACGGGTCGCAGCGTCACCGACCATGGCGTTGTCGCGAATGGCTGGTTCGATCGCTCGTTGAGCGAGGTGCATTTCTGGAAGCAATCCAACCGTCTGGTCGGCGGGGAGAAGCTCTGGGAGACACTCCGGGCGCGCCGCCCGGGCCTGCGCATCGCCAATCTCTTCTGGTGGTTCAACCTAGGTTCGTCCGTGGATCTCGCGGTCACCCCGCGCCCCATCTACAAAGCCGACGGTTCCAAGGTGCTCGACATCGCCACCTGGCCCCACGACCTGCGCTTCGCGCTCAAGAAGGATCTCTGGGACTTTCCTTTCGGCGCCTTCTGGGGCCCGTACGCCGGGCTCGATTCCTCGCAGTGGATTGCCGACGCGGCGCGCTGGGTTGAGGCGCACGAGAGGCCCGACCTCAATTTGGTCTATCTGCCGCACCTCGACTACGACCTGCAGCGGCACGGCCCGGACTCACCCGAAGCTGATGCGGCACGTGCCGAGATTGACAAGCTGGTCGGTCGGCTCGCCGACGACCTGGAGCGCTCGGGCGTCGAGGTGACCATTCTCTCCGAGTACGGCATCACCGCGGTCGAGCGCGCGGTCTGCCCGAACCGCCTTTTCCGGGCCAAGGGCTGGCTGGCAATCAAGGATGAGCTCGGCGGCGAGATCCTCGATACCTTCCACAGCCGAGTCTTCGCGGCCTGCGACCACCAGGTTGCACATGTCTACGTGCGCGACACCTCGTTGCTCGGCGAGGTTCGCGCTTTGCTCGAGGCAACTCCCGGCGTTGGGCGCGTCCTCGATGCCGCGGCGCAGAAGGCTGAGGGACTCTGGCACCCCCGCTCCGGGGAGCTTGTAGCGGTGGCCGACGCGCGCAGCTGGTTCGCCTACACCTACTGGGAGGACGATGCCCGTGCGCCGGACTTCGCCCGCACCGTCGATATCCATCGCAAGCCGGGCTACGATCCCTGCGAGCTGCTCATCGACCGCGCCGCGCGCCTCCCGATGCTCCGCGTGCTCTGGTTCCTCCTGCGCAAGAAGCTCGGTTTCCGCGCCCTGCTTAAGCTCACCCCGCTCGACCCGCAGCTCATCCGCGGCTCGCACGGACGCGTGCCCGAGGACTCGCTTGACTGGCCCGTGCTCATCGAGCCGCGCAAGGGCCTGCCCGTGACGCTCGCGGCGACCGACGTCCGCGAGCGGCTCGCTGCTGGATTCTAGGCGCAGTGCTACTCCTCCACGGACACTACAAGTTCTTCCCGCGGCGCACGGCGGTGCGCAACGCCTGGTGTACGGTCTGCAAGCAGTCGCGGTTGGCCGTGGGTATCCGCAGCCTGGTGGTGATCCACCTCTTCTACATCCCCGTGCTGCCGATCGCACGCGTGACCGATTGGACCTGCACCACCTGCGGCAAGGATGTGCGCGCCAACCTCACCTCGCGCCCCGGCCTCCTCCGCTGGGCCCTCGTCGTCGCCGGCCTCCTAATCGTCGCCGGGCTCTGGGTGCTGATCCATGCCCTGCTGACGGGCGAGGACGCGCTCACGGCGGCGGGCTCGCGTACTGCCGAGGGCGTGGCGAGCGGAGCGACGCTTATGATGATAGGCGGAGTCTGGGGCTGGGTGTCCTTCCGCCAGCACCGCCGCATACAGGTGCAGGGTTTCGATGACGGCACGACGGCGGTCGCGCCGCTCGCTGGCGACCGTTGTCCGCTCTGCGGTGACCTTGTCCTAATTCCAGGCGCGCCGCGCTGCGAGCGCTGCCAGGTCGACATCGCCACCCGTTGACCGGGATTAGGCCGTCAGGCGCTCGAGGCACTCGGCGTAGAGGCGCTGCGTGCCATGGACGATGTCGTCGGGCAGGCGCGGGCCGGGGACGCGCTTGTCCCAGGGCTGCGCCTCGAGCCAGTCGCGCACGAACTGCTTGTCGTAGGAGGGTTGGCTGCGGCCGGGCTGCCATTTCTCGGCTGGCCAGTAGCGCGAGGAGTCTGGCGTCAGAACCTCGTCGATGAGCACGAGCGACCCGTCGTCGGCGCGGCCGAACTCGAATTTGGTGTCGGCGAGGAGGATGCCAGCCTTGGCCGCGCGCTCGGCGCCCATGCGGTAGAGCGCGATGGAGGCGTCGCGCACCGCCTTGAAGTCACGCTCGCCGAGGATCTCGGCGCAGCGCGCCTGTGTGATGGGTTCGTCGTGCCCGGCCGCGGCCTTGGTCGACGGTGTGAAGATGGGCTCGGGTAGCTTGGAGCCGTCGAGCAGGCCCGCGGGCAGGCGGTGGTCGAGGATGGAGCCGGTCGACTTGTATTCTTTCCAGCCGCTGCCGGCGAGGTAGCCGCGCACGACGGCCTCGACGGGCAGGGGCTTGAGTTTCCGCACGATCATCGAGCGCGGGATGAGCGCCTCGTGTCCGCGCAGGACACGTGCGAGGGCGGCATCGTGGTCGAGGGCGAGGTGGATGGGGAAAGCCTTCGCCGCCTGGGCGAACCACCAGAGGCTGACCTGGGTGAGCAGGATGCCTTTGCCGGGAACACCGTTGGGCATGACAACGTCGAAGGCCGAAAGGCGGTCCGTCGCGATGATGAGCAGCTGCTCGCCGAGATCGAAGATCTCGCGCACCTTGCCCGTCGCCACCTTGGGGTAGGGCAGGCCCGAGACGGTCATCAGGGCTTCGGTCGGCAGGGCGGGGGTGCGCATGGCGGAGACTTGGGTTAAGGGACAAGTCCGCGGGACGAAAGCGGAAAGGGCGCAGGCTCGCCTTGGGCGGCGGCTGGTCCCAGAGTCGCCCTGCGTGCACACCATCCTGCGCCATCCGGACGAGAACCTCGCCAAGTGCTCGCTCGAGCCCCTGCGCGGCCGACCGGACCTAACCTTCCTCGCGGCCGAGGGAGGGGCCGCCGTCAACGGCACCGGGCACATCCTGCTCGAGGTCGGCGCTCCGCCGATTGGCCCAGCCGACGCCGGGCTTCCCCTCATCCTGCTTGATGGAAATTGGAAGCACATCCCGAAGCTGCGGGCGCGCATCATCGGCACGCCGATTCCACGCTCACTGCCACCTGTTCCAACCGCCTACCCGCGTCGCAATGCCGACGGGCTCGATCCGTCGGAAGGCCTGGCCTCGGTGGAGGCGCTCTATCTGGCCCTGCGCCTGCTCGGGAACGACGATCGGACGCTGCTGTCACACTATCGCTGGCGCGAGGCATTTCTCCGCTCCGCCGACGACTTTTTGAATCCCGCCTAAACCCATGCGCCATCTCGCCCTTCTCTTCTGTCTGCTTGGGTCCGCCTATGCGGCTGAGCCTGTAGCCGCCGCAACTTCCCGCACGGCTTGGTTTGAGGAGGCGCGATTCGGCATGTTCATCCACTTCGGTCTCTACTCGATTCCCGCCGGGGAGTGGGACGGCAAGCGGATGGGGCGCAACGACTACGCGGAGTGGATTCGCATGCAGCACAACTGGCCGAACACGCCGGTCGGCATCCCGCGCGCCGACTACGATAAGCTCCTTGCGCAGTTCAACCCGGCGCGCTTCGACGCCGACGCCTGGGCTGATGCCATCCACCGCGCGGGCATGCGCTACCTGGTCATCACCGCCAAGCACCATGATGGTTTCGCGCTGTGGAAGTCCAAGGTCTCGCGCTACAACGTGGTCGATGCCACGCCCTTCGGCCGCGACCTCCTCGCCGAGCTCGCCGCCGCCTGTCGCAAGCGCGGCATCCGCTTCGGCGTCTACTACTCGCATTGGCTGGACTGGGACCATCCCGGCGGCGCCCAGCCGCCCTGGCCAGAGATCAAGCCCGACCCCGTGATGGTCCAGCCCTCGCAGGAGGCTTACCAGAGATACTGGGATGAGAAGTGCCTGCCGCAGGTCGCCGAGATCTGCGACCACCTTAAGCCGGACTTCATCTGGTTTGACAGCTGGGGTGGCAAGTCGCGCGGCTTCCTGACCGACGCGCGTCTCGACCGGCTCATCGCGCTCGTGCGCGAGCGCGCGCCAGGTTGCCTGATTAACAGCCGCATTGGGCGCCGCGAAGGCGTCGATTTGCTTTCGATGGGCGACAACCAGTTCCCGAGCCAAGGATTTGACCTGCCGTGGGAGACCTCGGGCACCCTCAACCACTCCTGGGGTTACAACAGGTTCGATCACAAGTGGAAGCCCGTCACGCAGTTGGTTCGCCACTTGGTCGACAACGCCTCGCTCGGCGGCAACTATCAGCTCAACGTCGGTCCGATGGGCGACGGCGCCTTCCAAAAGGAGGCGAGCGAGAGCCTCTCGGCCATCGGGCGCTGGATGGATGTCAATGCCGAGTCCATTCGCGGCACGATGCCGAGCAAGTTGGCCAAGCCCGCCTGGGGCCGTTACACCTTCCGTGCGCCTGGCACGCTTTACCTCCATGTCTATGAGTGGCCCAAGGATCGACGTCTCATCGTCACGGGCTTCAAGGGGCTGCCGCGCGAATCCATCTTGCTGGACGGAAAGGTGCAGGTCGCTGCTTCCTATGAGCCGGGCACGGGTCTGATCATCACCCTGCCTGAGGCTCGCCCTGACACGCCGGTTCCGGTCATCCGGTTGACGGGCATGGATGGTTTGGGTGTGCGCTGAGCGCACTCAGGAGGGATCAGCCAACGCGAGGCGGATGGCTTCGCCCGCCGCGGCGAGTCCGAATGCCCCCGCGACGTGTGCGGCGGTGCCGTAGCCCCATTCGCAGTTGGGACGCAGTTCCTCGTCCTCTGGCAGCTCCGCGCCAGGCAAGCCGGCGCAGTCAGTGGCGACGCGGAGGGGTTCGTCGGACCAGACCGCGGAGATCCCGAGCGAACCCTTGCGGGGTAGGTCGAAGTTCTGCCGCAGTCGCTTGCGCACGAGGCGCAGCAGCGGGTCATCGCGCGTTGCGGATAGGTCGGTCACCTGGATGGCGGTGCCGTCGATGCGACCTGCGCAACCTCCGGTGGTGACGGTGCGCAACTTGGCGGCGTGGGCAGCCGCGAGCAGGCCGCACTTCGCCCCGAGGCTGTCGATGGCGTCCACCAGGACGCCGTCGAAACCCTCGATTGCGGCGGCGGCGCCAGGGCGCGAGACAAAGCGCACGATGGCCTGCGCGTCGATGCCAGGGTGGATGGCGCGGGCGCGCTCCGCGAGCACCTCGGCCTTGGGCCGGCCGATGGCCCCGTCGAGGGCGTGGAGCTGGCGGTTGGCGTTGGAGGCGCAGACGGCGTCGCCGTCGACGAGAATCAGGCCGCCGACGCCGCTGCGTGCGAGCGCCTCCGCCGCCCAGGATCCGACGCCACCGAGGCCGACCACCATGAAGCGCGTGCGACCAAGGCGCTCGAGGCCGGCGCGGCCGTAGAGGCGCGCGACGCCGGCGAATCGCTCAAGGGTGGCGTGGTCCACGACTTGGTTGAAGCAGGAGATGGCCCGGGCGGAAGGAAAAAAGCCACGCTTGCCGCTCGACCCCTCCGCTGGTAGGATTTTCTTTCGTCCTTATGGCCTCTTCCGAACCGAAGAACCCGACCATCCTTCTCGCGCCCTCGACACCGCTCTGGTTTCATTGCCTGCAGTGGATTCTCGTGGGGGCAGGCATCGTCTTCCTCTGGGTTTTCTACCTCGTGCTCCAGGACCACCTGAGCGCACCCGCCCCGGCTGAAGCCTTCCGCAAGGCCGGCATTCCCCTCGTGCAGTACCGTCTCGAGCAGCGCGCTTGGCCGGAGGACTTCGACTTCGCCAAGCCCCCCGAGGCTCTGGCCCGCTATGATTTTGCCAAGATCTGGGAGAAGGCCGCGGCCGACATCACTGTCGCAGGTACCTGGCGCTTCGTGCGCGCGGGCGCCGAGGGCAAGCCCGCCATCCAGTTCGAGCCCAGCGACGTCAGGGATGCGGCAATCTTCTTCTCGGCGGTCGACAAGCGTATCGACGACGGTCGTCCGGACCGGGGTCGCTTCCGCGTCAACGGCCGCGTCGGCTCCTTCACGCTCCCGGGCGAGTGAGTGCCTCGGCGCGGGCGCGGAGGTCGGCCTCGGCCAGCGCCTGCGTGAGCTCGGCGATATCGCCGTCGAGCACCTGCTGCAGTCCGTGCAACGTGAGGTCGACGCGGTGGTCGGTGACGCGGTTCTGGTGGAAGTTGTAGGTGCGCACGCGCTCGGAGCGGTCGCCCGAGCCCACCTGGGTGCGGCGCGCGTCGGATCGGGCGGCGTGGGCCTCGGAGGTGCGTAGCTCGAGCAGGCGTGCCCGCAGGATGCGCAGCGCCTTCTGGCGGTTGCGCAACTGGGAGCGCTCGTCGGCGCAATAGACCATGAGGCCGGTGGGCTTGTGGATGATCTGCACCGCCGACTCGGTCTTGTTGACGTGCTGTCCGCCGGCGCCGCTGGCGCGGGCCACGGAGAGATCGAGGTCCTCCGGTCGCAGGTCGACCTCGGTTTCCTCGGCCTCGGGCAGCACGGCCACGGTGGCGGCCGAGGTGTGGATGCGGCCCGATGTCTCGGTGGCAGGCACGCGCTGCACGCGATGCACGCCGGCCTCGTGTCGGAGCGCGGCATAGGCGCCGGCTCCCTCGATGAGCATGACCGCCTCGCGCACGCCGCCTAGATCCGATCGGGTGAGGCTGAGGGTCTCGTGCTTCCATCCGGAGCGCTCCGCGCAGCGGGTGTACATGCGGGCGAGCTCCCCGGCGAAGAGCGAGGCTTCCTCGCCACCTGTGCCCGCTCTGACTTCTAGGATAACATTACGTCCCTCGGCGGGGTCGGGCGGGACGAGGGCGCGCAGCAGCGCCTCGCCGAGTGCGGGCACAGCGGCCTCGGCCTCCCGCGCCTCGTCCTCGGCTAGCCGCCGCATGCCGGCGTCGGTATTGGAATCATCCAGCAGTGCGCGGGCCTCGGCCAGTTTCCGCTCGGCGGCGGCCAGGCGGTCGTCGGCGGCGAGGGCGTTGCCAAGGAAACGCAGCTCCTGGGCAAGCGCGGCGGCTCGGCGGCCATCGGAGAAGGTCGCGGGGTCGGCGAGAAGCGCTTCCAGCTCCGTCCGCCTGCGTCGCAGTGCGGAAAGGTCGGGTCGGGTGGGCGGCGCGCTCATGGCCAATCGGGGCTTGGAGGCGGACGGTGCCGCGGTTAGGTGAATGGAGTCCGCGCGGGCCCGCCCGCGCAAGCCCGACCTTCCAACCGTGCCCGAATCCCGCCCTCCCGAGCCCTCCCTCCGCCCGAGCCACGTCCTGGCGTGCGTCTGGGATTTCGACAAGACCCTGATCCCGGGCTACATGCAGACGCCGCTTTTCCGAGCCTTTGGCGTCGATGAGGCCGCCTTCTGGCGCGAGACCAACCAGCTGCCAGGGCTCTACGCGCGCAAGGGTATCCGCACTTCCAAGGACACCGTCTACCTCAACCACCTGCTGAGCTACGTGAAGAACGGTCCGCTCCGCGGACTGACCAACCGCCGCTTGCGCGAGCTGGGCGCGGACATCGAGCTTTGCCCGGGCCTGCCCGAATTCCTCCCCGGGATCCAGGAGCATGCCCGGGCGCTCGCCGTCGCCCAAGGTCTCGAGGTGACACTCGAGCACTACATCGTCAGCACCGGGCTCGCTGAGATGATTCGCGGCACCGCAATTGCCAAGCACTGCGCCGGCATCTATGGCTGCGAGTTTCTCGAGGAGCCCCTCCCGCCGCACTTCACGCGCCAACATGAGCTCACGCTCGACGAGCCGACGGAAATCAGCCAAGTCGCCGCAATGGTCGACAACACGGTGAAGACGCGCTTCATCTTCGAGATCAACAAGGGCACGAGCCGCGACCCCTCCATCGATGTCAACGCGGTGGTCCGCTCCGAGGATCGCCGCGTGCCCTTCGAGAGCATGCTCTATGTGGCCGATGGCCCCAGCGATGTCCCTGTCTTCTCGCTCCTGCGCAAGAATGGTGGCAAGACCTTCGCCGTGTACCGGCCTGACAGCGAGGCCGAGTTCGCGCAGTGCGATAGCCTCCTCCAGGTTGGGCGCGTGCACGGCTACGGACCGTGCGACTACACCGAGGGATCGTTCACCACTCGCTGGATTCGCCATGCTGTCGCCGGCATGATCGAGCGCCTTGTGGCTGAGCGTCGCCAAGCGGTCGATGCGCGCGTCTCGCAGCCCCCGCGCCACCTTCATCCGCCCGCCGCCGGCTCCGTGGCCAAGCCTGGCTCGACGCAGCGCGGCCTCTTTGGCGACTGAGACCATGGCTCCTCCCGTTCGCAAGCGTTCCGCAACCCTCGCGCGCCCGACCAGCGAGAGCCGTCCGATCACGGCCGTTATCCTGCTCTTGCTCGGCATCTTCCTGCTTGTCTCGATGGGCTTCCGCGAGTCGGGCCAGTCCTGCTTCCTTCGCGAGTCGCTCGAGCGCGCCTTGAGCATTCCTGCCTCGTCGGAGGCCGAGATCACGGGCGCCAATCCCTGCGGTCCCTTCGGCGCCTTCGTCGCCACGCTCGGCTTCGCCTGCCTCGGCTACGGCGCCTTCCTTGTGCCGGCCGCGCTGCTTGTCGCCGCCTGGTTGGCGCTGAATCGCCGCGCGCACACGCTTTGGCCCGCCAAGACCTTGCTCATGCTCGGCTGCGTCTTCCTCGGCTCGGCCCTGCTCTCACTCTTCCTCGGAGCCACCGCCCCGATCAACAGCCTGACGGCCTTCGATCCGCGCGGCGCGGGGGGCATCATCGGCAGCACGATTTACCTGCACCTTCTCTTCCCCGCTGTCGGTGACATTGGTGCCTGGCTGATCCTCGTCCCTGCCTACGGATTCTGCCTGCTTGGTGTGCTCGCCGACGACCCCAAGGCCACGCTCGGCGCCTGGATTTCCGAGCTGCGCGACAGCTTCCTTGACTGGAATCGGCGTCGTCGCGAGCAAGCCGCGCGTCTCGCCGAGTCGCGCCGCCGCGAGGCCGAGGCCCGTGCGCATGCCTTGCGCATGGCGGAGGCGGCCAAGGGCTCAACGCTGGTCGCCACGCTGCCCGTTGAGCCCGAGCCCGTGCCCCAGCCTGCGCCGTCCGCACCCGAGCCTGTCCGTACCGTCAGCCCTGAGGATCTCTCGGTCGGCAATCCCGACGACGAGGCCGAGGCCGAAGGACTGGGTGGCGTGTTGCCGCCCGCGAAGGCGCCGAAGCTCAAGGTCGATCCGGATCCCAAGCCCCAGGTCACGGGCAAGGTCGCCGTGACCAAGCCCGAGCGTATCGAGCGCGCGACCGCCGCCCAGTTGCGCAAGCCCGCCGGCGACTACGTCTATCCCGGCCTCGACCTCATCACCAAGGCGCCGGCCGAGGCCGCGACCTCCAAGGAGGATTACCGTCGCCGGGCCGGCGAACTCATCCAGACCCTCCGCGAGTTTCGCGTCGAGGTCGTCCCCGTCGATCCCGACAACGGTGTCGACGTCGGCATCCAGCAGGGTCCGTCCATCACGCGCTACGAGATTAAGCCCGCGCCCGGCGTGCGCGTCGAGCGCATCGCCGGCCTGCAGAACAACATCGCGATGAACCTGAAGGCCGAGGCAGTGCGCATCCTCGCCCCTGTGCCAGGCAAGGGCACGGTCGGCATCGAGATACCGAACTCCAAGCGCCAGTTGGTTGCGCTGCGCGAGATTCTCGAGTCGAAGGCCTGGGTCGAGGCCGAGGCCGCCATCCCTGTTGTGCTCGGCGTGGACAGCGTGACGAACAAGCCCGTGGTGCAGGACCTCGCCCGGATGCCCCATGCGCTCATCGCTGGCTCGACCGGCTCCGGCAAGTCCGTCTGCATCAACACGCTGCTCATCTCGATGCTGTACCGGATGTCGCCCGCCGACCTCCGCCTTATCATGGTCGACCCGAAGGTGGTCGAGCTGCAGGTCTACAACGACATACCGCACCTGCTCGTGCCGGTGGTGACCGACCCGCAGAAGGTTCCCGCCGCCCTAAAGTGGCTCATCACGGAGATGGAGCGGCGCTACCAGGTCTTCGCCGCGGTCAATGTCCGCAACCTCGCCGGCTTCAACGCACGCATCAGCCGTGACGCCGAGGAGGCCGCCAAGGCCAAGCAGGAGGAGCTCAACCTCACGCCCGAGGAGCGCGCCGCCGCCGCCGAGGCCGCGGCCGAGGTGCCCGCGGGCGGCATCGAGATACCGAAGGAGAAGATGCCCTTCATCGTCTGCATCATCGATGAGATGGCCGACCTCATGATGGTGGCCGCGAAGGACATCGAGACCTCCGTCGCGCGCATCGCGCAGAAAGCGCGCGCCGCCGGCATCCACATGGTGCTGGCGACGCAGCGTCCGTCCACCGACGTCATCACCGGCCTGATCAAGGCGAACCTCCCGACCCGCATCGGCTTCAAGGTCGCGGCGAACGTCGATTCCCGCACCATCCTTGATCGCAGCGGCGCGGAGACGCTCGTCGGATTCGGCGACATGCTCTTCCTTCCGCCCGGCTCCGCATCGCTCCAGCGCGTGCAGGGCTCGTTCATCTCCGACGAGGATGTCAGCCGCATCGTGGCCTTCATCCGCGAGAAGAACGGCCCGCCTGAGTTCCTCGAGGAGATCAAGCAGGCTCTCGAGCGCGCCAACCAGCCCGACGACGGCGAGGGCGACGGCGAGGGCGGCGGACCGACCTCCGATCCGATGGCCGCCAAGGCCTGGGAGATTATTCGCACCACCCGCCGAGCCTCCGTCTCGATGCTCCAGCGCCGTCTCGCCATCGGTTACAACCGTGCCGCGCGCATCATGGACATCCTTGAGCAGGAGGGCTACGTCGGCCCCGACAACGGTTCCTCCCCGCGGGAAATCCTGCGCGAGGACTGAGCCGGCTCCTCAGGTTCCAGGCGTCCTGTCAGGCCGGAAGATGAAGAAGACCGCGCCGAGTATGCAGAGGAACGCCCAGAGGAAATCCCAGCGCCAGCGTTCCCCGAGGAAGAAAATCATGAAGGGGATGAAGACGGCGAGGGTCACGCATTCCTGCACGATCTTGAGTTGCGCGCCCGTCATGCCTCCCGCGTAGCCGAGGCGATTTGCCGGCACCATAATCGCGTACTCGGCCGAGGCGATGAGCCAGCTGACCCCGGCGGCGAACCACCAGGCCTTGGTCGGCATCTCGCGTAGGTGACCGTACCAGGCGAAGGTCATGAAGACATTGGAGATGGCGAGCAGCGCCGCAGTCGTGAAGACGGTGGAGAGGGAGGGGGACATCGGCGGGAGTCTGGCCGAGGGGAAACGGCTTGCAACGTCACGGTGGCTTTGCGGACTTGTCGGGTATGGCCGACGAATCCCCCGACCTCTTCGCCCGCAATCGCGAGTGGTCGCAGGATATCCGCCGTCGCAAGCCGGACTTTTTCGAGACACTCTCGGCGCAGCAGAGCCCTCGCTACCTTTGGATTGGTTGTTCCGACAGCCGGGTGCCGGCCAATGAGATTGTCGGCCTGCTTCCGGGCGAGCTCTTCGTCCACCGCAACGTCGCCAACGTGGTCGTGCACACCGATCTCAACTGCTTGTCGGTCATCCAGTACGCTGTCGATGTTCTCAAGGTCGAGCATGTCATCGTTTGCGGGCATTACGGCTGCGGTGGCGTTCAAGCCGCCCTCGAGGGGCGCAAGCTGGGGCTGATCGACAACTGGCTCCGGCACATCGCCGATGTCCGCCAACGACACGACCTCGTGGTCAAGTCGCTGCTCGGTCCCGCGCAGCTCGACACGCTCTGCGAGCTGAACGTCATCGAGCAGGCGATGAACGTCAGCGCCACAACGATTGTTCAGGACGCCTGGGCGCGCGGCCAGAAGCTGCAGGTGCACGCATGGATCTACGGCATTCGCGACGGCCTGCTCAAGGACCTCGGGCTCACGGTGGGCAAGGTCGCCGAGATTGATTCTGCCTACCAGGCGGTCCTAGCGCGTTACCGCGGCTGAGGCTTCACCCCTGGGTAATCGCCGCGCTCGTTCCCGTCCCGGCGGCGGGACAGCCTTTGGCATGACCTCCGACGACCTTCCCCGGACGCGGCTTGTCCGGCTCGGACCCCGCGCGCTCCTCGATGCCGAGTTGCTCGCGCTACTCCTTGGCCAGTCCACGCGCGGTCGTCCGCCCGAGTCCGTCGCCGACGCCATCCTCGGCGAGTCTGGTGGCCTGCCCGCGCTCGCCGCCTGGGAGGTGCCCGACTTCTCGCGCGTCCCAGGTCTCGGTCCGGCCAAGGCTGCCGAGCTGGTTGCCGCGCTGGAGATTGCGCGTCGTGTGCGCGAGCGGGCGCATGATCCCGGCGAGCGACTCGATGCGCCGGCCAAGGTCTGGGCGCGGCTTGAGCCGTTGGCGGCCGGTCTCGCGGTCGAAAAGTGCTGGGCCCTCTGCCTCAACCGTCGCAACCGCCTGCTCGCCCTGCATGAGGTCAGCTCGGGCACAGCCACGAGCTCGCTGCTGCATCCGCGCGAGGTCTTCCGCCAGGCGCTCCGACACTCCGCCTCGGCGGTCATCGTCGCGCATAATCATCCCAGCGGCGACCCGGCCCCGAGCCATGCCGACCGTGCCGTGACCCGGCAGCTCGTCGAGGCGGGGCGCATTGTCGGCGTCGAGCTCCTGGATCACGTCGTCGTCGGTCGCCCGGAATCCGATCCGACGAGCAAGGGCTGGTTCAGCTTCGGCGAGGCGGGGCTGATTTGACCGCTTCGCGGAGCGGGAAGCGGGAAGGAGCAAGCAGGATGCGGCCTGCTCTTCCCGCCTGCCCCTTCCCGCTTCCTGCTCAAAAAAGTCCCCGCCTGTGCCGGTTCCGCATTGGAGCCCCAGTGTTTCCCTAGGTTTAGGTGGGTGGCGCAGAGCCCGGCTCAGACGAGGCCGGTCGGGTTGCAGCCTCCCGTATATATGAACGTGGGAGACGGGTGCTGCCGCGGGTGTCGAACACCGCAGGGACTAGTCAGGATGACGTCTTTCCGGCGGCAGGCAAGCCGCTCCGCCAAAAGGGCGGGCCGCACCCCGGTGCGGCCCGCAACCCAACTTGATCCGCGCCCTTACTCGGTGGCGGGGGCCTCGGCACCGGCGCCGAGCGTCGTGCCTCCGACCACCTGGACCTTCTCGAGGATGATTTTCTGGAGCTCGGCGAGCACCTTGGGGTTCTTCTGGAGGTGCTCCTTGGCGGCTTCGCGGCCTTGGCCGATGAGCTGGCCGTTGTAGGCGATCCAAGCGCCCTTCTTCTCGAGAATCTTGTGCTCGATGCCGAGATCGAGGACCGAGCCGGTGCGCGAGATACCCTCGTTGTACATGATGTCGAACTCGCACTCGGTGAAGGGAGGGGCGACCTTGTTCTTCACGACCTTCACCTTGGTGCGGTTGCCGATGACCTTGCCGGAAGGCTCCTTGATCTGGCCGATGCGACGGATGTCGATGCGGACGGACGAGAAGAACTTGAGGGCGCGGCCGCCGGGGGTGGTCTCGGGGCTGCCGAACATCACGCCGATCTTCTCGCGGATCTGGTTGGTGAAGATCACCACGCAGTTCGTGCGGCTGATGGCGGCGGTGAGGCGGCGCATGGCCTGGCTCATCATGCGGGCCTGGACGCCGACGGTGGCGTCGCCCATCTGGCCCTCGAGCTCGGTCTTGGAGACGAGCGCGGCGACGGAGTCGACGACCACGACGTCGACCGCTCCGGAGCGGATCAGGGTCTCGGTGATGTTGAGGGCGTCCTCGCCGGACTCGGGCTGGGAGACGAGGAGGTTGTCGAGGTCAACGCCGACGACCTTGGCGTAGCGGGGGTCGAGCGCGTGCTCGACGTCGATGAAGACGGCGTTGCCGCCCTGGCGCTGGATCTCGGCGATGACCGAGAGACAGAGGGTGGTCTTGCCGGAGGACTCGGGGCCGTAGATTTCGACGATGCGGCCGCGGGGGAGGCCGCCGACGCCGAGGGCGAGGTCGATGGCGACCGATCCGGTCGAGACGCTGGAGACGGCCATCTTGGAGGCCTCGCCCATGCGCATCAGCGTGCCCTCGCCGTACGTCTTGTTGATGGCAGACAAGGCCAGGTCGATGGTCTTGCGGTCGGCTGCCTGTTCAGCGGCAGAGTGGGAACCAGCGCTTTGATTAGCGCCCTTTTTTTCGGAAGCGTCGGCTTTTGCGGAGGACATGTGTGTCGGGTGGGTTGAGGACACTGAATTTGGAGGAGAAGCGCACGTTGGCAAGTAAAATGAACAAGTGTTCACTATAGGGTCTTTTGCCTAGTAACTATCGGGCTTCCACGGCTTTTATCGACTGGGCTTCGGGTTGAAAAGCGGTGGGGGCGTGGGCTTGGCAGGGGGTGTCGGCGAGGGGGTGGAGCTGGGGCTGGCCGCGGTCTTTTGCGGGGTCGGTTTGGCTGCGGCCAAGGCGGGGGTGACTGGGCCTGGCTTGAGGATCGCAAGTGCCTTGAAGCCTGCGTCCATGAGTTGGGCGGCGTAGGTGTCGCGTAGGCGTTGTTCGGGCTTGGCCCCGAGGGGGCTCTGCGCGGACAGCACGACAGCGATGACCCGCCGCCCGTTGCGCTGGGCGGTGGTCGCGATGGAGGCTCCGGCGGCGACGGTCCAGCCAGTCTTGAGGCCGTCGCACCCAGGGTAAGAGGTCAGCAGGCGGTTGTGGTTGGTCATCTCGACCCGGCCGATGGCGCTGATGGGGCGGAAGGTCCGGGCCTTGCAGGAGGTTAGCGTCAGAATCTGCGGGTGTCGCAGCAGTTCCCGGCAGAGCAGGGCGAGGTCGCGGGCGGATGAGGTGTCATGGGGCCCGTTGCCATAGGTCAGGCCGTTCGGTGTGACGAAGCGCGTGCGGGTCATGCCGAGGCTCGCGGCCCGAGCGTTCATGCGGGTGACGAAGGCCGGTAGGCTGCCGCCGCGGGCGCAGGCGAGCGCGGCAGCGGCATCGTTGGCCGACCGGAGCAGGGTCGCGGCCAGCAGGTCGTCGAGGCGTTGCCGCTCGCCAACCGCCAGCGCGACGGTGGAGCCTCCGAAGCGGGTTGCTGCGGCGTCGGTGGGGACGAGGTCCGAGAGTCGCGCCTGGCCTGCCGCCACATCCTCAAGGACGAGCAGCGCGGTCATCAGCTTGGTGACGCTGGCGGGGAAGCCAGGGTTGTCGGCGCCTTGCTCGGTGAGCACACGACCGTCTTCGGCGTCGATGCAGATCGCCCCGGCGCAGGTCATGTTCGCCGGCGGGAGGGACGCCGCGACCGCGGTGCACATCAGCAGGAGGGCGAGGAGTCGGCTCACGGACGATTCGTAGGACGTCTCACCCACCGGCGGCAAAGCCGAACCGCACGAACAAAGGCTCGCCCCTGCCGCCGGGATGCCCAGAGAAGGTGACGTGCGTCTCTTCCTCTTGCGCCATGCCGAGGCCGCGCCGGGTCTTCCCGACGCGGAACGCGCCCTAACTAAGCGCGGGCGCGGTCAGATTGAGAAGTTGGTGGAGTCGCTGGACTGGTCGTGCCTCGCCGATATCCGCTCGATTGAGCACAGCGGCCTCGTGCGGGCGCGCCAAACGGCCGAGGACCTTGCGAAGCTTGCGGCCTTGCGGGTGCCGTTGGCCATTCGTTCGGGGATGCGTCCGACTGATGATCCTCGTATTATGGCGAGGGACGTGGTGACAAGCCGGGAGGACCGTTTGTTGGTCGGGCACAATCCTCACCTCGCTAGGCTCGCTGGCATCCTGCTCGGTGCAGGTACATCGGAGGTCTCCCTGGTGTTGAAGAAGTGCGGATTCCTCGCCTTGGAGCGCGCTGAGCCAGTCGGCAAGGAGTTGCCACTCGGCCGCTGGCGCTTGTTGTGGCTGATATCTCCTGGCCGTTTGAGCGACGACGACGAGTGAGATGGAATCGGTCCGCCATCTCTTTGTCTGGCTCGCGGTCGGCACCAGTCATGTTGCCGTGGTTGTCTCGCTGCTTGGTCACGGCTCAGCACCGACCACTCGCGGAAGTGAGACCCTGCTGGAGCTTGTTTGGTCCGAGTCGGAGACCGTCCTTACCCCCGTCGTCCTAGCCTCTTTACCCCCTTTTCCCGTGGCGTCGGCGCCTGTGGAGTTGCCAGTGACCGTGTCTCGGCCTGACACCCGTCCGAGCCAAGCCCCCACGATCGAGTCGGCCAGCGCGCCTGGTTCATCGGGGGAGACGGATGCGGTCAAGGGTGAGCCGCCGAGCTTTGCCGAGCGGGTCGAGCCCGCCTATCCGCGCGCAGCCAGGCTGGCCGGCATCGAGGGCGTGGTGCGATTGAGGTTGGAGGTGACGGCGGCTGGCGCGCTGCGGCGCGTCGAGATCCTGGCGAGCTCGGGCGATGCTGCGCTGGACCGCGCGGCCTTGCAGGCGGCGGAGGCCTCCGCCTATCGCCCCGCGCGGGTCGGCGGTGCCACCGTCGACGCCGTGGTCGAGGCGAGCTATCGCTTCGAGCTGCGCTGAGCGTCAGCGCGCCGCGGACTTTTTCCAGGCACGCACCCAGTCGACCTCCATGCGCACCTTGGAGTTCTCCGCGCCGCCGAAGCCGCCCACGGGAACGGCACCCGCCCAGCCCTTGTCCTTCACCTCGCAGGTGAGGAGCAGGTGTTGGGGCGCCTGCGAGACCGGGATGTCGTTCGGGGCCTTCCACGCCAGCTGGTCGTCGTAGAAAAAGCGGTAGCCATCGGCTTCCCACTGCACCGCATAGGTGTGCCAGCCCTCGTTCGCGGGCTTGGCCGGTTTGTTGCGTTGCGTGCGCGTGCGCTGCAGTGGCTTGCCGTAGCCGCCCCAGTGAATGGTCGTGTCGAAATGTCCGCCGAACTGCGCGAGGTGCTCGACAATGTCGATCTCCACGCCGTCGATGTTGGCCTTCGCCGGGTCCTTGCTCTTGCCGTAGGTCTTGGGCATCATCCAGAAGGCGGCCCACATGCCCGGGGCGCTGTTGAAGCGAATGCGGGCCTCGAAGTAGCCCTGCGCTTGCTCGAACTTGCCCGCGCTGAGGACGTAGCCGGTGAAATGCTTCCCGTTCTCGGTGAAGGTGGTGAGCGTGAGGACGCCGCCGGTGACGGTGACCGCGCGCGGCGAGTTGCGCGCATCGCGCCGATCCTGGTCCTGGGCGTTCCAATGCGCGGCGTTGAGCGCGTTGCCGTCGAACTCATCGGCGAAGGTGCGTGTGTAGCCCTCGCCGGCGGGTGGCGCGGCGAAGAGGTTGGTGGCGAGCAGCAGGGCGGCGAGGCGCATGGGTGGATGCTCGTCCCGTCGCCGGCTGTTTGCAACCGTTCGCATTGCCAAGTCTGACTGGCGCTTCATGCTTTCCCGCAGTGAACCTGCTTCTCGCCGCATCCAACAAGCCGTGCAACGGGGCGATCATGTACACCCGCCGGCTGGCCAGCTTGCTCAAGTCCGGCGGGCATCGCGTCTGGGTCGCGGCGGCCCGCGACTCTTGGATTGCCGGCGAGATCGCTGGCGAGATCCCGCTGCTTGAGACCGACTTCAGGCGCTGGCCCTTGGACGAGGTCGATCGGGTCGCGGCCTTCTGCCGACAGGAGCGCATCGGGGTCTTTCACTCCCACCTTACCCGCGCGAGCAACTTCGGCGCACTGCTCCGCCTGCGCCATGGCATTCCAAGCTTAGCCCACCTCCACGCCAACCACCCGCAACTGAACGTCTGGTTCCACAGCCGCCTGCTCGCGGTGTCGAAGGACACGCTTAGGCGTCACCGCATGCTCCTGGCAGGCTGGGGCGCGGGCGGCGCGGTCTTGCCCAACTTTGTCGACACGGGGGTCTTCCGTCCCGCCGCTGGACGTCCCGATTGCCTGCGCGAGCTTGCCAACCTTCCCACGGGGACCCCGGTGGTCGTGGTTGTCGGCAAGCTGTGCCGTCGCAAGGGCCAGGACCTGGCGGTGCGTGCCTGGCCACGGGTCCTCGCTTTGCATCCAAAGGCCCGCCTCCTGCTCATCGGCGACGGCGAGCTGCCCGGTGGGCTGCTGCCGGCGAATGGAGTCTCCCTGCTCGGCCCGCGCCCGGATATTGAAGCCTTGCTCCCGCACGCGACGGTTTGTCTGGTGCCCTCGCGAGACGAACCCTTCGGGCTGGCGGCCATCGAAGCGATGGCGTGCGGTGTCCCGGTCGTGGCGGCGCGCGCCGGTGGGCTCGCCGAGATTGTCGCAGGCGGCGCGGGCCGGTCCTACGCGCGCGGCGACCTCGAGGGCATGGTTGCCGCGCTCGATGCCTTGCTCAGCGATCCCACTGCGCGCGGGCTTCAGGCCGAGGATGGCATGACCCGTGTCCGAGACAGTTACGGTCCCGCGGCCCATCTTGCCGCTCTCGAGGCGCATTACGCCGACCTCATCGGTCAGGCGTAGGCATCGGGCAACCCTGGTCGCCGCTTGAATCGGCGGTGCACCCAGAGGTATTGCTCGGGCGCCAGGCCCACGGCCGCCTCCAGCTCGGCGATGAGCCGGCGGGTGTCGGCCACCGGTTCACCCGAAGGGATGCCGGCGGGTGCGGCACGGATGCGGAGCACGTAGCTGTTGTCCGGCAGTCGGTGCGCGTAGAAGGTGAGGACGGCCGCGCCGGTCAGCTCGGCCAGCCGCGGTGTGGACGTGTTCGTGATGCAGGGCTCACCGAAGAAGGGGAGGAGCTCGGACTGCGCCGTACGCTTGCCTTGATCGGGCGCGTACCACACCACCTCGCCCTCACGCAGCGCGCGGAGCAGCCCCTTGAGATCGCGCATCTCGATGGCCTGCCGCGTCCAACTCGCGCGATGATGACGCAGAAAATTCGCGAGCACCGGGTTGTTTGGATCGCGGTAGAGGCAGGAGAGAGGAGTGGCCAGCGTGAGCATCCGTCCGGTGATCTCGAGGGTGGTGAAGTGACCTGAGACAAGCAGCACGCCCTTGCCGCGAGCGGCTGCCGCGTGGAGCAATTCCAGCCCCTCGATCCTATGCGGGGGCAGGGCGTCGGTCGAGCGCCACCAGCAACGCGCCATCTCGAGGATGCCGAGGACGAGCGATTGGTAATGGCGTCGCGCGATGACGCGGCGCTCCGCCTCGGTGCGCCCAGGGAAGCAGATGCGCAAGTTGGTCAACACCACCTTCCGCCGGATGGGTAGCAGGTGGAAGACGCCGGCGCCGAGGGCGCGGGCGCCGAGACGTTGCAGGTTCCAGGGCAGCCAGCTGACCAGGCGCAGTAGACCCAGGCCGATCCACATGGGCCAGCGTCGGGGATGGTACGGGCTGCCTGCGGGTCTCCTGGGCATCGGCTTCAGATTGCCCGCGCGGGGCCGCGGGTGTGAAGCCCAATCGCCTCAGCGCAGAATCTGGTAGTCGGGGGCGGTCCCGAGCAGCAGCTCGCCGAGGCGTGTCCAATCGCCGGGCTTGATCCCCCGGTTCATCGAGACCTCGGCCTCGCGTTCGCCCTGCATGCGAACGGACCAGAGCGGGCTGGCGCGGTCAGGTAGGAGCGCGAAGCGGATGTCGCCGATGACGAGGGAGCCGTCCTCGGTCGGCTCAACGCTGTTCCAGCCTCCAGTGAAGCGGCTGAAATCGGTGAGAATGGCGGCGTTCGGCGTGCCCGCACGCGGAGTGCCTTGCATGTCGGGCGTCCAGGCGAGCCGGTTCTCGCGCTCGATGACCTTGACGGGTCCCCACGGCGGGATACGGACCGCCGCCACGTGCCAGATGTCATCCTCGAGCCAGACGCCTCGCCACAGGAGTAGGTTGGATACGGTGGGTTTGGCCGCCAGCCGGCTGACCGGCTGATCCTTGCTCCAAGCGCGCAGGGCTGACTCGGCCCGGTCGTGTTGGATGCGACCGAGTCCGGCGTAGAGACTGAACCAGGCCAGTCCGGCGTAAGCGAACCCGTGGCGGTGGGTCCTGAACGCGCGCCACGCGAGGATGACAAGGGGCAGGGTGACAGCGATGTCGATGATGGGCAGGCAGTCCCAGGCGATGCGCGCGTCCGAGAATGGCCAGAGCAGCATCGTGCCATAGCTCGTGCAGGCGTCGCAGAGGATGTGCGAGAGTCCCGCCGCCGCTGCTGGCAGGAGTAGCTCACGGGTCGAGGTCTCGTGTCGTCCACGGAAGATCCACGCCGCCAGCCAGGCGGCGAGGAACATGAACACGGGGATGAAGGCGAAGCTGTGGGTGAAGTGACGGTGCCAGCGGAAGGCCACGAGCGGGTCGTCGGCCGAGCGGATGAGGATGTCGAGGTCGGGTGCCTCCGCCGCCAGCAGCGCCGCCAGGGCCGCGGGCGCGACCGGCGCGCCCGCTCGGCGGGCGGCGAGTCCGGCGCAGACACCGAGCGCAGCATGGGTCAGGTTGTCCATTGACCTGGTCAACCTACAGCAGCTCGCTCGCGAAGGGAAGCCGATGTGGCGTCCGAACCCTTGCTTGACCACTCCTGCCGTGGGCCAAGGATGGCGGTACCCCCATGCGATTCGGACTCAACACTTTCCTCTACGCCAGCCCCTTCACCGATGCGAAGGCCGCTCCGCTGCTCCGCAAGTTCGCCCGTTGGGGCTTCGAGACCGTCGAGGTGGCAATCGAGGACCCGAAGCACATCCACCCCGCCCGCCTCCGCGATGCCGCCGACAAGGCTGGCATTGCCGTCGGCTCGGTCTGCGCCGCGCTCGGGCCCGGCCGCGACCTGCGCGGCACCGCCGCCGAGCAGCGCACGGCGATGCTCTACCTTTCCAAGCTCATCGACCAGGCCGCCGAGCTCGGCGCCCGTAATGTCATCGGCCCGCTCTACTCCGTGGTCGGCCGCGCCGAGGCTCACGATGTGCGCACCAAGGCCGCCCACTGGAAGAGCGTCGTGCGCAACCTGCGTGTGCTCGCCGACCACGCCGAGGCCCGCGGCGTCACGCTCGCCATCGAGCCGCTCAACCGCTTCGAGACTGACTTCCTCAACACCGTCGACCAAGGCCTCGCGCTCATCCGCGACATCGAGAGCCCGGCCGCCGGCCTCCTGCTCGACACCTTCCACATGAATATCGAGGAGAAAGATCAGGCCGCCGCCATCCGCCGCGCCGGCCGACACCTCGTCCATTTCCATGCCTGTGGCACCGACCGCGGCGTCCCGGGCGACGACCATCTCGATTGGCCGTCGATTGTCGCCGCCCTGCGCGCAGCGCGCTACGACGGCGACGTCGTCATCGAGTCCTTCACACCCGATGTCGAGGTCATCGCCCGCGCCGCCGCCATCTGGCGCACCATCGTGCCTCACAAGGATGACATCCCCGTGCGCGGCCTAGCTCACCTCCGTAAAGTCTTCGGTCACGGAACCCGCCGCCCCTCCCGCCGGTCTTAACCCAACTTACCCCCATGCGCCTCATCGCCCTCGCCCTGCTCCTCGTTGCCTCCGTTGGCGCCGCCGAGAAGAAGAATGTCCTGCTCATCGCCGGCCGCCCGAGCCATGGTCCGGGCGAGCACGAGCACAACGCCGGCGTCCTGCTCCTTGCCAAGTGCCTGCGCGAGGGCGCGGCCGACCTGGTCGACGTCGAGATCTCCCTCAACGGCCAGTGGCCTTCCGAGGCCGCCGTCGCCAAGGCCGACACCATCCTGATCTACTCCGACGGCGGTGGCGGGCACCCGGCGCTCCCCCACCTCGATCAGCTCGCGGCCAAGATGGCCAAGGGCTGCGGCTTCGTCTGCCTCCATTACGCGGTTGAGCCCGCCTACGCCTGCGAGCACTGGGATGGCAAGACCCGCCCGCCCGCGCCCGATCGCGGCTCCAAGGGCAAGGGCGCCAAGGAGTTCAGGCAGTGGCTCGGTGGCTACTTCGAGCAGCATTGGTCCGTAAATCCCTTCTGGACCGCCGACTTCAAGCAGCTGCCTGAGCATCCGGTCAGCCGCGGCGTGAAGCCTTTCAAGTCCTATGACGAGTGGTACTTCTACATGCGCTTCGTGGAGGGCATGAAGGGCATCACCTCGGTCCTCGGTGCCGTCGCCGGCCCCGACACCATGAAGCGCGGAGATGGCCCCCACAGCGGCAATCCCGAGGCTCGCGCGAGCGTCGCCAAGGGTGAGACCCAGGTGGTTGCTTGGGCCTTCGAGCGCGCCGACGGCGGTCGTGGCTTCGGCTTCACCGGGGGACATGTCCACAATGCCTGGGGCAACGATGACCAGCGCAAGGTCGTGCTCAACGCCATCCTCTGGACGGCCAAGGCCGAGGTGCCCGCAGGCGGCGTGCAGTCGCAACTCTCTGCCGACGACCTCAAGGCCAACCTCGACAAGAAGCGCTGAGGCAGCGCCCGGCTCGAGTCGGGAGCGGAGGGGCCCGCCGCATGGCGGGCCTTCTGCTTTGGCTGGCACGGGTGATCTCTCGCAAAATCCACGCGTCACTTGACCCCGCGCGTTTCCCTCGGACGGTGCGGGCATGTCCCGCACCTACGCGCTCATCGGCGGAAACTCCGGCATCGGCCTCGCGCTCGCTCGCCGATTGGTCGCCGCCGGACACACCGTGCACGCCGCCGCGCGCAAGGCCGGCCCGCTCGCCGAGCTCGGCGTGCCCGTGCAGGCGTTCGATGCCGAGTCACCCGGCGCGCTCGCCTGGCCGGAGCGCCTCGATGGCCTCGTCTATTGCCCCGGCACAATCACCCTTAAGTCATTTGGGCGTCTGACCGCGGACGACTTCCTGCGCGACCTGCGCGTCAACCTGCTCGGCGCGGTCGCCGCGTTGCAGTCGGCGCACCCCGCGCTGCGCGCCTCGGGCTCGGCATCCGTCGTGCTCTTCTCCACCGTCGCCGTCGCGCAGGGCATGCCGATGCACGCGAGCATCGCCGCGGCCAAGGGCGCGGTCGAGGGCCTCGCCCGCTCGCTCGCCGCGGAATGGGCGCCGCATGTGCGCGTCAACGTCATCGCCCCCTCGCTCTCCGACACGCCCCTCGCGGGCAATCTGCTCGCCGATGAGACCCGGCGCGCCGGAGCCGCGAAGCGCCACCCACTGCAGCGCGTCGGCGACGCCGATCAGCTCGCCGCCACCGCGGAGCACTTGCTCGGGACGGAGAGCGGCTTCATGACCGGCCAGGTCCTACGCATCGACGGCGGCCTGTCGTCGGTGCGCCTGCTCTGACGAATTTTCACTCGAAGCCCTAGTAGGCTTTCGGCATAAAGTCCGGCATGGCGAAAGTCACCGTGGACCTAGAAGTCGTCGACATCGTGATAGGCCTACTGATCGTCGTCACCAACGCTGTGTTGTTCGCTCACTTCAAGAAGCACAGGCCAGACCAGCCTCGTCTGCGCGTGCTCTGTTTCCTCGGTATGCTCCTCGGCTTCTTCGTGGCCTTCTGGAATTTCTTCTACGACCTCGCCCTCGCAGGCTAGCTGGTAAACAAAAAGGCCCGCCGGTGGCGGGCCAGAAGGGAGGGACAAAGTCTAGCTCAGTGGCGGTCGTGGCGCTGGATGCGCTCGCTCCAGGCGAAGAGTAGCATCGACGCGAGGAAGACGCCATGGATCACGGACTGCCAGAGGACGATGCGCACCTCGTTGTCGGTGAGCATGTCGGTGCCGCCGGTGATGTTGATGAAGCTCTTCAGCAGGTGAATCGCGGAGATTGAGGCGAGCGACCCAGCGAGCTTCGTCTTGAGGGTGTTGGCGTTGATGTGGTCGAGCCAATCCGGGCGGTCCTTGTTGTCCTTGAAGTCGATGTTGCTGACGAAGGTCACGTAACCGCCGACCACCACCATGTTGACGAGGTTGGCCACCATGGAGATGTCCACGAGCGAGAGCAGCCCGACCATGATCTGCGCCTCGGTCATGGCCGAGAAGCCGCCGAGGATGTGGATGAGCTCCTCGATGCTCTTCCAGGCATAGGCGCCGGCCGCCACGATGAGCGCCGCGTAGATCGGTGCCTGAATCCAACGGCTCGAGAAGATCAGCCCCTCGAAGAGGTTCTCGAGCTTGGCGAGGAAGGCCGGTTTCGGGAGTGACATCGGGGGCGGGCGGCGCTCAGAGCATCATCAGCGCGGGCTCCTCGAGCATCTGCTTGAGGGCCTGCAGGAACTGCGCGCCGTTGGCGCCGTCGACCACGCGGTGGTCACCGGAGAGACCGATGACCATGCGCTGGCCGACCACGATGCGGCCCTGGGCGTCGACCACGGGCTTCTGCACGGTGGCGCCGACGGAGAGGATGGCGGCGTTGGGGACGTTGATGATCCCGAAGAAGCCAGTGACGCCGTACATGCCAAGGTTGGTCACGGTGAAGGTCGAGCCGGACATCTCGGCGGGCGTCAGCTTCTTGGCGCGGGCCTTGGCGATGAGCGCCTTGGCGTCGAGGGCGACCTCGCGCAGCGACTTGGCCTGGGCGTCGCGCACCACGGGGGTGACGAGGCCGTCCTCGAGCGCCACGCCGAAGGCGAGGTGCACCGCGCCGTGGGTGCGGATGCTGGTGCCGGCCCAGGAGGCGTTGACCGCGGGCACGCGGCGCAGGGCCTCGGCCGAGGCCTTGAGGATGAAGTCGTTGACCGAGAGCTTGAGCGCATCCTTGGCATCCTTGCCCGCGGCCTCGGCGAGACGCTTGTTGAGCGTCTCGCGCAGCGCGAGCAGCGGGGCGGCGTCGACTTCGGTCTCGAGGTAGAAGTGGGGAACGGTGACCTTGGACTCGAGCAGGCGGCGCGCGATTGTCTGGCGCATGCTCGAGACGGCGACGTCGGCGTCGGCCTGGATGCCCTTGCCGTCGGCGGGAGGTGCGACCGCGACGTTCACCGGGCCGGCGGGCGCGGCGGACGATGAGGCGGCGGCGAGCACGTCGTTGGCGACGACGCGACCGCCGGGGCCGGTGCCGGAGAGCGCGGCGACATTGACGCCGGCCTTGGCGGCCATGCGCTTGGCGTAAGGGGAGGCGGCGACGCGGTCGCCGGAGGCGGGCAGGGCTTGGGGCGCGCAGCTGATGCCGGTCGACTCGGGGATAGCGGGTACGGCGGCGGTCTTGGCCGCCTTCGCGGGCTCGGCCTTCGCGGCGGGCGCCTTCTTCGCGGTGGGATCGGGGGCGGACTCGCCCTTCTTGCCGACGGCGCAAATCGGCGCGCCGACGGGGAGCTGGGCGCCGGCCGCGGCGTAGATCTTGAGCACGACGCCGGGGATGGTGTTCTGCACCTCCATCGTGGCCTTGTCGGTCTCAACCTCGCAGAGGATGTCGCCGAAGGCGAGCGTGTCGCCCTCCTTGACGTTCCACTTCACGAGGGTCCCCACCGTCATGGTGTCGGACAACTTGGGCATGTCGATGATGTCGGCCATCTTGGTCTTAAGTCGGTTTGGATTCAGGCGAGGACCTTAAGCGCAGCCTCGACGACGCGCGCAGGGTGGGGGATCTGCACGTCCTCGAGGGGCTTCGAGTAGATCTGCGGTGCGTCGATCGAGGATACGCGCCCGATGGGGGCGTCGAGGTCGTCGAAGCACTTGGCCTGGATGAGGTGGGAGAGCTGGGCGTCGACGCCGCAGAAGGGCTTGTTCTCCTCGACGAGGAGCACGCGGTGGGTCTTGCGCACCGAGGCGAGGACGGTCTCCTCGTCGAGCGGGCGAATGGAGCGCAGGTCGACGACTTCGACCGAGACGCCGTGCTCGGCCTCGAGAATCTCGGC
The DNA here is from genome assembly GCA_049419705.1 of Opitutales bacterium. Taxonomy (GTDB): domain Bacteria; phylum Verrucomicrobiota; class Verrucomicrobiia; order Opitutales; family UBA953; genus UBA8828. The sequence continues at coordinate 34,696 of JBMSKH010000001.1, read as the reverse complement.
GGCCTTGAGCGAGGTGATGACGGCGCGGCCGTGGGCCACGATGGTCAGGTCGCTGCCTGTGCGCTTCACGTCGGCGACGCCGATGGGGACGATGTAGTCGGTGTCGGGGACCTCGCCCTTGTCGTTGTAGAGGATGGTGTTCTCCATCACGTAGACGGGGTCGTTGTCGCGGATGGCGGCCTTCATCAGGCCCTTGGCGTCATAGGGCGTGGCGGGGCAGACGACCTTGATGCCGGGATGCGCGGCGAGGATGGCCTCGGGTGTGTGCGAGTGGGTGGCGCCGACGTTGGTGCCGCCGTTGGCGGGACCGCGGATGACAATCGGGCAGTTGATCAGGCCGCCGGACATGTAGCGGATGTTGCCGGCGTTGTTCACGATCTGGTCGAAGGCGACGTAGCTGAAGGACCAGAACATGAGTTCCATCACGGGACGGATGCCGAGCATCGAGGCGCCGATGCCGAGTCCGACAAAGCCGGCCTCGGAGATGGGCGTGTCGATGATGCGCTTGGGGCCGAACTCCTTGAGCAGGCCCTCGGTCACCTTGTAGGCGCCGTTGAACTGCGCGACCTCCTCGCCCATGATCACGACGTTGGGGTCGCGGGTGAGCTCCTCGCGCATGGCGGCGCGGAGGGCTTCGCGATAGGACAGGATAGGCATCGGGGCGTCGGCTTACTCGAAGAGGATGGTGCCGCGCGACGTCGTGTCGGGGCCGCGGTTGTCCTCCTCCCAGTAGATGTCCTGGGTGATGGACTCGACGGTGGGATAGGGTGAGGCGTCGGCGAAGTCGGCGGCCTTGTCGGCCTCGTCCATCGCGGCCTCGTTGATCGAGGCGACCTTGGCGGCGTCGAGCACGCCCTCGTCGAGCAGCTCCTTCTCCCAGAGCTTGATCGGGTCCTTCTCCTCGCGGTAGCCCTTGATCTCCTCCTTGTCGCGGTAGGTCTTGTCCGGGTCGGCCATCGAGTGGCCGAAGTAGCGGTAGGTGAAGATCTCGAGCACGGTCGGGCGCGACTTCTCGTGCGCGCGCTTCACCGCGAGGGCGGTCTTGGCGCGCACCTCGTAGAGGTCGTGGCCGTTGACGAGGTCCCAGTCCATGCCGTAACCCTCGGCGCGCTTCGCGAGCGAGCCAGGGTGGGCGGAGGAGCGCTCCTGCGAGGTGCCCATCGAGTAGCCGTTGTTCTCGATGATGAAGATGACCGGGAGGTCCCAGAGCGCGGCGAGGTTGTAGGCCTCGTGTACGGCGCCCTGGTTGACCGCGCCGTCACCCATGTAGGTGAGGCAACAGCCCTTGAGTCCCTTGAACTTGAGCGCGTAGGCGATGCCGGTGCCGAGCGGAGCCTGGCCGCCGACGATACCGTGACCGCCCCAGTAGTTCTTGTCGGGTGCGAAGTAGTGCATCGAGCCGCCCTTGCCCTTGGAGCAACCGGTGGCCTTGCCCTGGAGCTCGGCCATGCAGCTGTTCATGTCCATGCCCACCATCAGGGCGTGCCCGTGGTCGCGGTAGCCGGTGATGAGGTGGTCGTGCTTGCCGAGGACGGAGAGGGTGCCGACGGCGACGGCCTCCTGGCCGACGTAGAGGTGGAGGAAGCCGCCGATCTTGCCCTGCTGGTAGGTGCGGATGCAGCGCTGCTCGAAATGGCGGATCCGCGCCATCTGGGTGTAGAGCCGAATCTTGTCCGCCTTGGTGAGGGCGGCGTTTACCGGGTCCTTGGCGTAGGCGGAGGGTCCGGCCGGGCGCTTGAGCGACTCGGGGTGGGTGAGGGCGGTAGGCTTGGCCACGGCGGTTGGTCGCACCGATTGGACGTCCCGCCGCCCGAAGGTCAAGCGAACCCGCCCCCGAGGGTGGGGGTGATTAACCTTGACCCCAGCCCCATTGGGTTTCCCTCATTTCCCACCCCTTTTCATGGATTCCGCCGCAGAACAGGTTGAGCGCGAGCTCGTGGTGCAGAACCGCATGGGAATACACACCCGCCCGGCCGCCCAGATTGTCCGTCTCGCCAATCGCTACCCCGACATCGACCTGCAGGTCGCCAAGGATGACGAGGTCGTCAACGGGAAGAGCATCATGAGCCTCATGATGCTCGCCGCTGGCCAAGGCTCGCGCCTACGCTTCACCGCCAAGGGAGCCGGCGCAGCCAACCTGCTCGGTGAGATGGAAGCCCTCTTTGCCCGCAAGTTCGACGAGAACTGAGCCGTGTTCGTCGTCCTTGCCAGTTTGCTGCTCGCCGCCAGCCCGGCCGCCCCGTCCTCTGCGCCTGTCTTGCCCGACAACGAGGTGCCCCGTTACCTGCGCGGCGCCGAGGTCGCCGAGTGGTCGCGCGCGCGCATCCTCTATGATCAGGGGCAAGGCCGGCTCGCCCAAGGCACCAGTATCGTCAACACGCCCCGAACCCCGGCCAAGGGCAGCGGCTTCGAGACGCCAGAGCAGGGCAGGGCACGCGGTGAGGCGATGATCAAGGAGGGGGAGGCCCAGATTCAGCGCGCGACCGAGACGCTGACCCGCCTGCGCCGGACCGCAGCCGTCCGTTTCGCCGAGATGACCAAGACGGTGAGTGAGACCGTCGAGATCGCCGGCTACTCCTGGTCCGAGGGGCTTCTCGTCACCTCGCTTCGCGCCCAGAAGGTCGCGCGCGACGCCGGGATGATGTCCCAGCACGTGCTCGGCGCCTGGAGTTTCGTCGAGGACGGCAAGCCGGCCCGTAACGCCGAGCTCGGCGATGACCTGCGGGCTGCCTGGGCCAAGGCCCAGGGCGAGCGCACCTTCCTGCAGGCCGCACCCGCCGACGGTTATCGGATTGCGCCGTCCGCGGAGGCCGACGGCCCCGTTTCCTTTGCCGCCGACTGGTCCGCGCCCACCGCGGCCAACCAAGTCGCGCTGATCTGGGCCGAGGTCTACCCGGCGAGTCCCAGCGCCTCGATCGTCTTTGTGCGCGTGGCCGATGCGCACACCCTGCGCCTTGTCGCCTCAGAGTGTTTCCTGACCGCCGGACGCGCGACCCCCGCCGGTCTGCGTGCCTCGGTGGTGATGCGCGACGAGCGCAGCTTCCTGCCCCGCGTCGCGGCGAGCGGCGCCTGGCGCCTGGGTTACCCGCGCGAGGCCTGCGCCCCGCTCGGCACCGCCCTGCTCCGTCACCTCTGCCTCCGCGGACAGCGCATCACCGTCTACGCCGGCGAGCTTCTCTCCGACTTGCTCGGCGGCGACTCCCGGCTCGATGACCGCGACAATGCGCTTTGGAAAATCCGCGCGACCCCCGGTGCCCCCGGCGATTTCCAAGTCTCCTCGCAGCAGGTGGGTGCGAGCAGCACGATGGAGGTCGGCGTGCTCAGCCTGCGCCTGCAGGGCGACAAGCCCGCCGCCAAGCCCGGCGAGCCCGCGCCCCCCCCGGCGAAGTGACCGTGTCGCGCGCGCTCAGCGCCGCGCGTCACGGACCAGCCGCTTGATCTTGGGCTCCGCCCGGAGGCGATGCGCCGCCGTCATGCGGTCGACGAAGAGCACGCCTTGGCAGTGGTCATGCTCGTGCTGCACGCAGCGCGCGAGCAACCCGGAGCAGACGAGCGTCCGCGGGGCGCCGTCGAGATCCCGGAAGCGCACGACACAGCGCTCGACGCGCGGGACCTCGCCGCGGATGCCCGGGAAGGAGAGGCAGCCTTCCTCGAGCAGGTCGGGCTCGCCCGGGAGGATGTCGACCTCGGCGTTGGCCATCGCCAGCGGCATCACGCTGGCCGCCTCGGCGATGGGCTTGCCGTCGAGCTCGATCGGCTCGGGCTCGCGTGTGACATCGACCACGAAGAACTGCAGCGATAGGCCCACCTGGGGTGCGGCCAGTCCCATGCCGCGCGCCGCGCGCATCGCGGCGAGCATGTCGTCCGCCAGCTGGCGCAGTGGCGCGCCGAACTCGCGCACGGGCGCTCCCTTGGCGCGGAGCACCGGATCGGGATAGTTGACGATGGCGAGGTCCGGCATGGCAGTCAGCCCTCCTTGGTGTAGCCGTCGCGCTCGCAGGTGCGCACGAAGCCCTCGCAGCGCGCGCGGATCTCGTCCCAACGCGCGCGGAGCCGTCGGCTCTCCTCGGCGTCGATGACCTGGTCCTCGGTCGCCTGCACCACCTCGGCGATGAGCAGGCCGAAGTCGCGCACCAGTCCGTTGGCGGCGCGGCGCAGGTCCGGGTCGGTCGCGGGATTCTCAACCGTGAAGCTGCCACCGGCGCGTTGGCAGATCCAATCGGCGATGCGGATGTCGCCCGTCGCCTCGATCAGCTGCACGGCGCGTTCCAGAGGGTTGGTCTGGCCGCTCCCGCCCACTGCAGGCTCGCGCCACTTGTAGAGCAACGAGGTCGAGACCCCTAGTTTGCGCGCGACCGCGGCATGGGCCGCCTGCTTGCCCGTGGGACCGCGGGCCGCTCGGGACGACGCATGGCGCAGCGCGTCCTCGACCACCTCGTGGGCGGCCTTGATCCGGGTGCGTCGGACGGCGGGGGCTTTCCTGCTCATGGCTGGACTGCTAGCCAAGGGCGCCCTGGGCGCAAGCGGGATGGGAGGTCGGCCTGCTTCCACTATAACCGCAAGCCGGGCTTATAGCAGTTTGGGGTGGAAGGTGCCTCGGGCCTGCTATACCCAAGAAGCATGGTTCCGCTCCTTCTCGCCCTTGAGCCAGCATCGAGTTCAGGCGTTGCCTGGGCCTGGGTCGCCGCCGCCCTTGTGTTAATCGCCGCGGAGTTCGTTCTCCCTGGCATGGTCATCGGGATCATCGGAGCGCTCGCCGGCATCTATGGCCTCTTCTTGGCCTCGCAGGAGGGGCTCCCGAGTTTCCTCCTCCATGCCACCGTTTTGGTCGTGGGCATCATCCTCGAGGTCTCGCTCTTCCGCAAACTCGCCCCAGGCATCGCCTCGTGGCTCGGCCTTGCCAGCCATGCGGTCTCGGACGGTTCCGCCGTGCCCTCGGCCGATAGCTTCGCCGCGCTGGTCGGTCGCGAGGGACTTGCCTTGACCGCGCTCGCCCCGGGTGGCTCGGTTGAGGTCGACGGCCGCCGCGTGCAGGCCGCGTCCATCGACGGTTTTCTCGACAAGGGCACCGCCGTGGTCGTGGTTGAGGTCGCCACCGGCGGCGTCACGGTGCGCCGTCGCCGCTAAACGCCATCTCCCCGCTTCTTTTCCTCTACACACCATGGACGCCTCCGTTCTCCAAATCGTCTCGATCGCCGCGCTGGTCGGCCTCGGGCTCATTATCCTCTTCTCGCTCGGCTTCCTGCCGGTCTGGACGCGCGCGACGCTCGCTGGTGCGGGCGTCGGCCTCGGCGATCTCATCGGCATGCGACTGCGCGGCGTGCCCTATGCCGTGGTGGTCGATGCGCGCATCGCCGCCCACAAGGCCGGCCTGCCCATCGAGGTCGACATGATCGACGCGCACTACCTCGCGGGCGGCAACATCGTGCAGACGGTGCAGGCCCTCATCGCCGCGCAGAAGGCGAGCATCCCCCTCGACTGGAAGCGCGCCTGCGCCATCGACATCGCCACCCGCGGGACCAACAAGTCCGTGCTCGAGGCCGTGCTCACCTCCGTCAGCCCGAAGGTCATCGACTGCCCCAATCCCGCCAGCGGCCGCACCACCATCGACGCCGTCGCCAAGGATGGCATTCAGGTCAAGGTGAAGGCCCGCGTGACCGTCCGCACCAACCTCGAGCGCTTCGTTGGCGGCGCGCAGGAGGAGACCATCATCGCCCGCGTCGGCGAGGGCATCGTGACGACCATCGGCTCGTCGGCCTCCTACAAGGTCGTCCTCGAGAATCCCGATCGCATCTCCAAGACCGTGCTGGAGCGCGGCCTCGACGCCGGCACCGCCTACGACATCCTCTCGATCGATATCGCCGACGTCGACGTCGGCGACAACGTCGGCGCGATGCTCCAGGAAGCGCAGGCGCAGGCCCACAAGAACATGGCCCAGGCCCCGGCGGAGATCCGCCGCGCCGCCGCCGTCGCCCTCGAGCAGGAGATGGTCGCGCGCGTCGCCGAGATGCGCGCCCGCGTGGTCGAGGCCGAGTCGCAGGTGCCGCTCGCCCTCGCCGAGGCCCTGCGCAACGGCAAGATGGGCGCGCTCGACTTCTTCCGCATGGAGAATCTCCGTTCCGATACCGACATGCGCCGCGGCATCGCCGGCTCCGGTGACGCACCCAAGGCCTGAGCGTGATGTCGATTCTCGTCATCATCGCGGTGATCGTCGGCCTCCGCATTCTCGCGGGGCTGATGACGCCCGATGAGCCCGAGCCCTCCGCCCCCGCCGCGCTGCCGCCCCCGCCGCGCAAGCCCGCGCGCCGCCGCGCGCCGCCGCGGATCCCGAGCTTCCCGGAGAATCCCGAGCCGGTGGTCTCAGCTGCCGATGGCGAGGTGGTTGTCCATCCGGTGGCCTCGCTGGCCAAGCCCTTGCCGACCGCAACCGTCGCGCCGACACGGCTCGCCTCGTTCCTGCGCGGGCGCGAGGCCCAGCGTCGGGCCTTCATCTCCAAGGAGATTCTTGGTCGTCCGCTTTCCCTGCGCTGAATTCAGCCGCGGAGCGCCCGCCACAGGCGTGCCACGCCGAAAGCCAGGCAGCATCCCAAGACCATGCCCGCGCCCGCGGGCAGTGAATCCAGGTGGTACGAGGCGAGCAGGCCGGCGGCCCCGCCCAGCAGTGCCAGTGAGACCGACCACGCCATTGCTCCGAACAGGGATCGGGCAAGCAGCACGCCGCCCGCTGCGGGCACGATGATGAGCGCTGTCGTGAGCATGGCTCCCAGCAGGCGCACGGCAGACGCGGCCGCCAGTCCCGCGAGACCGACCAATGCCAGTCGGAGCAGCGCCGGACGCACACCGGCGAGTCGGGCGTAATCCTCGTCGAGCGCCGCGGCCTCGAGCTCCTTGTGCGTGCATGTGAGCGTCAGCAGCACGGTCGCGGCGAGGACGGCCATGAGGACGAGGTCCGACTGGTCGATGCCGAGCGCCGTGCCGAAGAGCAGGCCGGTGAAGTCGCGCCATGACTGCGACTGCGCCATGAGCACGATGCCGAGGGCGAAGAGTGTCGACTGCGCCACGCCGATGGCCGCGTCCTCCCCGGTCTCGCGCCGCCCGCCGGCGAGGGCGATGAGCACGGCGGTGGCGAGCGCGGCGACCGCGGCGCCGAGGTAAGGGGAGAAACCGAGCAGCCAGGCTGCGACGACTCCGGGCAGCAGGGTGTGGGTCAGCGCCGAGCCGACGAAGGTCATGCGCCGCACGACGAGGTGCGCGCCGATGGCCGCGCACGCGACCGCGCTGAGCGCCAGTCCGAGCAGCGCGTGGCGCATGAAGGGCTGGGCGAGGGGCTCGGCGATCCAATCAACCATGGCGGTGTGGGTGGTGCCCGTCGCAGGCGAGACGCAGCGCGAGCTTGCCGTCGGCGACCGAGACGACGCGGTCGAACGAGGCGCTGTCGCCTTGGTCATGAGTGGAGAGGATGACAGTGGCCCCGGCGAGTGCGTCGCCGAAGACCAGCCCGTCGAGCGCCGCCCGGCTCCGGTTGTCGAGCCCGGCGTAGGGCTCGTCGAGCAGGAGCAGCGTGGCTCCTTGGCAGAGCGCGCGGGCAAGCAGCGCGCGCTGGAGTTGTCCGCCGGAGAGTTCGTGCAGGAGGCGTGTGCGCAGGTCGGCTAGGCCGACTGTTTCTAGCGCCGCCTCGGTGCGCGCCTTGTCATCCCGGCTATAGCCTGGTACCCAGCGGCGGTGTGCGATGCGCCCCATTAGGGCGAGTCGTGCCACGGTGCAGGGAAAACCAGGGGTGAGCGCAGGCCTTTGGCCGAGCAGGGCGACGTCCGTGCGACCGAGGGCCGGGGGTCGAGTGTTGGTGCGTAGGATTCCCGAGCGCACAGGCACGAGTCCGGCGAGTGCCCGGAGCAGGGTCGACTTGCCCGCGCCGTTGGCCCCGACGAGCGCCGTGCGACAGCCGAGGGGGACCTCGAGATCCACGCCGTCGAGCACCGGCGCGCAACCTGGTGCGGGCGCGAGCACCAGTGCGCGTGCCTCGACGGCGAGATGCGGGCAGTCGCAGTGAGTCATTCTGATTTCAATGCCTCCGTGAGCAGGCGGGTGTTCTCGCGCATCATGCCGAGCCAGCTGTCACTCGGTGTGCCCGGCGCATCAAGTGAGTCGACGCTCAGCTCGATTGGCGGGGGCAGTCCGCTTGCCCGCGCCAGGGTGTCCGCAGCCGGCGCGCGTTGTCCGCGGTCGCGGATCACCGCGGCGACGCCGCGTTCGCGTCCCACGCGGATCAGCTCGGCGAGGGCCCGGGCGGACGGGTCGGCCGCCTCCGTGCTCGAGGAGCGCAGGATGACCCCGGCGATGCGGATGCCGTAGCGGTCGGCGAACCGGCCGAGATTGCCATGGTGGGTGACGATGATCCGTCGTTCGGCGGGGATACGCGCGAGGGCCTCGGCGATGTCCTTGTCGAGCGACCGAACGGCTTCCGTATAGTCGGCACGTCGCTTGGTCAGGACACGCTGATCCATTCCGGGAAGCTGGGCGCACCGTTGCGCCAGGGCGCCGACCATAGCCTCGACAATCAAGGGGTCCATCCACAGGTGGGGGTCCTCGTCGCCATGGAGACATTCACCATGGTTACAGTCACCTGAATGCCTGTGACTATAGGTCTTTTTTGGGGCGCCAAGGCGCTCGGATAGCCAAGGCTTTCCAAGCCATAAAACCTTGTCTGACAAGTTGTTAGAAGAAGTAATCTGCTCCAGCCATGGCTCCAAGGAGGGGTCAATTCCGATAATGAGGTCTGACGCCAGCAACTTGCGCGTGTCAGCCGGGCTTGCCTGGTAGGCGTGCAAATCGGTGTTCGGCCCCGCTAGGACGTGGAGCTGGACGGTCTCACCGAGCAGCACGCGCGCCCAGTCGCCGGGCAGGCTGAAGCTCGCCGTGACCACGGTTTGCCCCGCCTGGATGCTTGTCCAGACGCAGATCAGCAAGGCTGCCAGCGGCGAAAGACGCCTCATGTCAGAGGTCTATCCGTACGACCCTGCAAGATGCAACTTATTTGCAAGAAGGACCCCGTTACAGCGGCGTTTTCCGTTTGCCTACCCCCTGTCGCTGATTACCCCCTAATGTCCCTATGTCCCCCATGCCCGTCTGTCTCGCGGCGATGGTCTGCCTCTTGTCCGCACCGATGCTTTCGGCGCAAGGCGCCCCGGCTGCCCCGGCTAGCGCGAACGCCGCCGAGAACTGCGTCGCAGTGAAGGATGTCAAGTTCGCCCAGGCCAAGTTCAACGGGCCTTATGCATGGAATCGTATCGAGGTGGTGGTCGACCCCCGGGGGCTGAACCCCGATCCCAAGGCGCCCAACAAGCGCTGGATCGACAAGGTCAAGGTCACCCTGACCATCGGCTACAAGGGGGAGAAGTCCAAGAGCGCGGAGGATTGGAACTACTACCGTGCCAGCGCCACCATCCTGACGCTCGAGCAAAACAACATCCGCTCCGTCTTCTTCTACCTGCCCGGCGATGTCGTGAAGCGCGACATGCTGCGCAAGGACCCCGATGTCTATTATGTCGATCTCGAGGTCGCCGGCACAACCCAGGCCGTCTTCGACGCGCGCGGCCTGCTCATCCCCGAGCAGAAGGGCTCGGTCAGCAAGGAGCTCCTGAAGAAAGCCGACTACGACGGCTGCAAGGGCTTCGCCGACCGCGGCGTGCTCAACACCGTCGGCATCCTGCGCCCGCAGTACCTGGTCGGCTTCTACGACGATCTCTGGAAGTTCTCGCCTGAGTTCGTCCGCGAGGACGCCGCCTCCCGCTGATCTCCGGTTCCCGCACGTCACGATGAGCGCCAGCACGCAGCCAATCACCATTGTCAACCTGGGCGCGGCGCACGTTTCCGTCTCCACGTTCCGCGCCCAAGCTGGCCGACTCGTGCTCGAGCGATTCGTGCTCGAGGACCTCCCGCCCGGGCTGACCGCCGACGACGAGTGGCTTTCCGCTGCCATCGCCACCCTCGGGGGGCTCGTGCGCCAGCACGAGCTCAAGGGCACCGCGACCGTGATTGTGCCCGGGTTCCTGCTGCTTTCCAAGCCGCTCAAGGTGCCCCAGGTCGAGCGCGAGCGCCAAGCCCAGATTATCGCCTTCGAGGCCCAGAGCAACATCCCCTATCCGCTCTCCGAGGTTGTCTGGGGTAGCCAGATTGTCGCCTCGGACGGTGTCGAGGCTGAGGTGCTGCTCTTCGCCCTGCGCGGCGAGATTTCCGGACGGATTGCCCGCGAGGTTTCCGCCGTTGGCTTGCGCCCGACCGCCATCCAAGCGGCGCCCTTGCTCGACAGCCTTGCCTGGCGCCTCATTTCGGGTGACGCCGCCGAGGAGGTCGTGGTCGTCAATGTCGGAGCCCGCACCACGACACTGAGCTTCATCGGTCCCGCCGGGATGAGCGTGCAATCGGCGACCATCGGTGGCAACACTCTCACGCAGGCCGTCTCCGATGGCACCGGCAGTTCCTTCGCCAACGCCGAGGCGCTCAAGGTCGGCTTCTTCAGCGGCGTCGTTCAACTCGCCGAGACCGACCCGCAGGCCGCCACCCTTGTCACCAACGCGCAGGCATTCTCGCGTCGTCTCGCGCAGGACATCAATCGCCGTCTCGTCGGCTTGCGCCGCGGCAACCAAGGTCGTCAGCCCACCCGCATTCTCCTCACCGGCCGCGGCGCGCAGCTCAGCGGCTTGCGCGAGCAGCTGGCCGAGACGCTCCGCCTACCGGTCGACGCGCTTGATCCCAGCGACTCCGTCATCCTCGGACCCAACGTCAATCCGGAGTACGTCGAGGCGTTCCGCCTTCAGCTCTCGGAGCCGGTGGGCGAGGCCGCCCGGCTCGTCCTCTCGGATCCCGCGGGCGTCAACCTCATCCCGCCCGACATCTCGGCGCAGCTCGCCTTCGACGCCCGCAAGCCGCTCCTAATCGGAGCCGTCGCCCTCCTCGCGCTCTCGCCCCTGCCGGTCTGGTTCGGCTTCAGTTCGGTCGGAGAGGCCACGGTCGAGCAGGTCGCCGCCATCAAGCGACGCGAGGCCGAGTTCTCCAGTCGCAAGACCAAGCTCGCCGCGCTCCGCCAAGAGTCGGCCGCCCTCGCCGCGGTCAACGAGCAGATGGAGTCCGTCGTGCTCAATCGCGCCAACTGGAACGAGTTCCTTGTTGAGCTGCAGACGCTCGTCCTGACCAACCGACACACCTGGATCGAGGAGTTGCGCGTCCGACGCGAGTTGGGTGCCGCGCCCGCCGCGCCCGAGGGTGAGCCCACTCCCCCGGCGCCCAAGGTGGTCAAGGTCACGCTCGTCGCCCGCATGCTTCTGCCGGAAGTCGCCCCGGGCAAGGATGCGGTGATCAACGCGGAGGCTTTCCGTCGTCGTCAGCGCGAGTTTGTCGAGTCGCTGCGCAAGAATCCGTTCGTCAAGGAGGTTTCCGATTCCGAGATTCGCTCCGACTACACGCAGCCCAACCTGCCGCGACTGACCCTGACCCTGGTCATCAAGCCGGACAAGCCTCTCTGACCATGGCCGTGGACAAGAACATCCGCTTTTATCTGACCATCGGCGCCCTCGCGGCCGGAGGCGCCGCGCTCGGTGTCTTCTCCTACGTCGACTACACCAATTACTCGGCGGCCAATCTCGCGCTCCGCAAGGCCGACAGCTCCGTGGCCTCGATGCTGGCCGGGGCCGTCATTGATCCCAAGGCCCCGCCCGTCTCGTTGACCGAGGCGAACGTCGCCGCCGCGCAGGCCGATGTCGACGCCCTCAAGGCCCAGCAGGTCGCGCTCCGCAACGCCATCGCCGGGGAGCCCGAGAATCAGATCGACTCCAAGTTCGCGGGCATCGCCAACGAGCTCGGCACCCAGATCCAGGAATCCGTCGCCCGCTGGCGCCGCGAGGCCATCGCCAAGGACATCCGCATGCCCCGCGACGAGGTCTGCTTCGGCTTCCGCCGCTACATCCGCAATGTCGGCACCCAGCCGCAACGCCTCTACCGCGAGGTCGATCGCCAGCGCCAGATTATCGGCTGGCTCTTCAGCGCCCTCGTCGAGTCGCGCGCCGCCGGCAGCCAGCTCATGCTGGAGTCGATCGACCGCGAGCCGATCGAGACCTATCCCGGCACCGCCGCGTCGGCCCCCGACGGCCAGGCGTTCAGCATCGACACCCCCGACGCCGCCACGCTCGCATCGAAGCCGCAGCCCGACGAGTTCATCCTCTCCGGCCACAGCTTCCGCCGCCCGGGACTCGTCGGCTCGCTCGCCTTCCGCATCCGCTTCGTGGGCAAGACCGACACGCTCCGCGCGCTCCTCAACACCATCCAGAACTCCCGCAAGCCCTTCGTCATCACCGCGGTCGAGATCAACCCGCCCCCGCCCGAGGTTCTCCGCGAGATGTCCGATGCCGGACTGCGCTCCCTCGGCGCCCCCGCGTCTGGCCTCGGCGGCGCGGCCCCCGCTCCTGTCTTCGGCGCCCTCGCCCCGGCTGCGACGCCTGGATTGCCGGCTGAATCCGGCGACAAGAAGGCCGAGCGCGCCGTGGTCATCAAGGACTCGCTCTCCGAGTTCACCGTTCACCTCGAGTACATCTTCCCGGTGGCGCAGGCCGCCGAAGGTGCCGCAACTGGAACCAAGTGATCCATGTTCAGCCGCAATGACACAATCCTCGTGGGTGGAGCCGGTGCGGTTTTCGCCGCCACCGTCATCCTCTACTTCGCGCTGATCAAGCCGCTTGCTCCAACCGAGAACACCCCGATGGGGTCGCTGACGCGTCCTCCGGCCGGGGAGGATTATCCCGCCACTCCGCGCGCCGAGATCCTCGGCTTCGCCTCCAACTGGAATCGCCCCGAGGAGAACGAGGAGGGCTGGAACTACGATATCTTTGATCCGGTGGAAACCGTCTGGGACGAACAGCTTCGCGAGTACCAGCCCAAGAGCTATACCCCGCCTGTCATTCCGCCCTTCGGCATCAAGCTCGTGCGACTTGGGCATCCGCGCTACCCGATTTTCCTCCGGGGTGACATCGCTTCTCCCAAGGGAGAGGACTTCCGCATTCTCCTCCTGGAGAACCTCGATACCAAGGAGACCTTCAACGTGAACCTGAAGAAGCCGGTCTCCGAGCTCGGCATCACCCCGTTGGCTTTCCGTTCCGAAAAGGCGACCGCCCCCGATGGTGCTCCCATCACTCGCAAGGTGTTGCGTATCAAGGATGCGAAACTTGGCCGGGAGCTTGAGATCGACGACATCAAGCCGCTCGAATTCACCGACCAGATCGACATCGTGCTAGTGGCGTCAGCCGGGACCCCCGAGTGGGTTTTCCATGCCGTCGGGGCCAAATTTGAGTTCTCCGGAGCCACCTACGTGGTCAAAGGGGTTGACCTTCAGGCTGGCACGGTGACAGTTGACAAAACCTTTACTCCTAACCCGAGAAAAGGACCCAAGACCTTCACGGAGACCCTCTCCGTCGAGACGGCAACGACCAACGCCAAGGCCTCGGATGCCGCCAAGCCCGCAACTCCTCCCCCTGTCTCACCCTCCCTCCCCCAAGGACCTGCCCAACGATGAGCTCCCCTAACCGTCGCATCGCGCTCAGCGCAACCCTGCTGGTTGCCTGCTCGCTCTACCTCTTCGCCCAAGAGGCCACCCCGGAGGAGCAGCGCTATGCGTTGCACGACAAGGCTGTCGCCGCCAAGGAAAAGGGAGACCTCGCCGCGGCCAAGCAGGCCTATGAGCAGCTTCTGCAGCTTGACGATAAGGACATCGGCGCGCGCGAAGCCCTTGCGACAATCGAGGCCGAGCTCGCCGCTGCCGCCGCCAAGGCGGAAAAGCCCGCTGAGCCGGTGGCACCTCCGACCGAGCCCACCGCCGTCGAGCCCGCAGCGCCTCCCGCCGAACCCGCTGCCCCTGCCACGCTCCTCGATCAAGTCAGCCGCGAGCGCCAGGCGCTCTATGCCGAGGTCGATGCCGCCATCTCCGAGGCCGTCGCCCTCGCCGCCGCCGGCCAGCACGACAAGGCCCTTCGCCTTCTCGACGAGGCCGCCCGTGCCCTCCCCAATAACACCTCCGCCAAGGTCTATCGCGACCGCGTGCTCCTGGCCCGTCAGGACGTCATCGGCGCCCGTGCCACCGGTGGCGAGGATGTCGAGCGCCTTGCCAACCAGCGCCTGCGCGAGGTTGCCCGCCGCAACCAGGAGAAGATCGACATCGTCGAGGAGAAGATTTCCGAGGCCCGCTCCCTTGTCCGCAAGGGTGAGCTCGACCTCGCCGACGCGGCGCTCGACGGCGCCAGCAAGGATCGCCCCCGCAATATCGCCACCGAGCCCCTCGACGATGAGATCAAGGACATCCGCAAGGCCATCATCGCCGAGCGTATCTCCCGGGCCATCGAGTCCCGCGAGCTCGCCAAGGTCCCGCCCCTCCTCGAGAAGTACCGGGCCCTCTCCAAGGCCGGCAAGGACGACATTGCGTTCCTCCGTCTCGAGTCCCTCTACAAGGCACGCAAGGCCGATCCCTCCTACCGCGGCGTCGAGGAAATCTCGCCTGGCCTGAAGGCCAAGGACGACAAGGTCCAGGAGCTGCTCGTGAAGGGCCGCGCCAAGTACCTCTACGGCGACTACCAAGGCGCCCTCGACACCTACCGCGAGGTCCTGCAGTACCAGCCCTCCAACACCGAGGCCAAGGCCTACCAGGTGCGCATCCGCAAGCTGCTCTCCGACAACTCCGGCCAGTGGAACCGCGGTCTCACCAAGGGCAAGCTCCTCGAGCTCCTCGACGAGTCCTGGAAGCTCCCCGAGGTCTACAATCGCGAGCAGACCCTCGTCGATCGCCCGGTCCTCGATCCCGTCCTGCAGAAGCTCAAGGAAATCACCGTCCCCGAGATCAACATCAAGGACCTCCCTCTCAACCGGGCTCTCGAGCAGCTCGTCATCGTCTCGCAGGCCTACGACAAGGAGCAGAAGGGCGTGAACATCGTCCCGATCGACCCCGAGAAGCGCAATCCCAGCGTCAACATCACGCTCCGCAACGTCACCCTGGACCGCGCCCTCGAGTTCGTGGTCAAGCAGGTGAACTTCACCTACACCGTCAACGACGGGATCATCGAGGTCCGCCCCGATTCCGGCTCGAGCGACCTCGAGACCGACTTCTTCCCGCTGCCTGATGCCGCCGTCACCAAGATGACCGGCATCAGCTCCACCTCCGCCAGCAAGGCCAGCGATGGTGGCAGCCCGTTCAGCGGCGGCGGCGGCGCCAGCCCCGGCAACGACACGGGCGCCAGCCCGCGCGAGGTCGCGATCAAGAACTTCTTCACCCGCTCGGGCGTCAGCTTCGAGGTCCAGGGCGCCAGCCTCGCCTGGGACGGCGCCATGCTGACCGCCACCCAGACCCGCAAGAACCTCGACCGCATCCGCAACATCCTGCGCCGCTATTCCGACACCAAGCAGGTGCACATCGAGTCCAAGTTCATCGAGGTCAACGAGAGCACGCTCAACGAGCTCTCGACCAACTGGCAGCTCTCCAAGACCGTCGGCAACACCACGACCATCCGCGCCCGCACCGGCCTCCGCGGTATCAACGAGGCCTTCGGCTCGAGCTCGGTCGCCAATCCCGGCAAGATCATCAACAGCACGACCTCGCAGGATAACCTCGGCAACACCGTCACCACGACCTCGACCTTCGAGATCCCGAACACGCCCCCGGCCATCGAACGCGGTAACTTCGGCAGCCCCGACTACACCTTCGGCGGCTCCGGCCTCGCCGGCCTCGTCGGCACCATCGGCTCGTACGACCTCACGGTCTTCCTCCGCGCCATCGAGCAGAACAACGGCTCCGACCTCATGTCGGCGCCGAGCCTGACGGTGGTGGACAACAAGACCGCCACCATCCGCATCGTCCAGACCATCCGCTACCCCGATTCCTACGGCGACGTGCAGTCCAACGTCGGTCAGGCGGGCGGCAACCAGAACGGTGGCGGCAGCGCGGGCGTGACCATCACGGCCGGCACCCCCCAGGACTTCAAGGAGCAGGATGTCGGTGTGACGCTCGAGGTCACCCCCACCGTCCAGCAGGATGACTCCATCGCTCTCAACCTGAAGCCCCACGTGACCGAGTTCGAGGGCTTCGTCGAGTACGGCGGCACCTCCGTGGCCATCCAGGGTAACACCACGGTCACCGTGCCCTCCGGCTTCTTCCAGCCGATCTTCTCGCACCGCGAGGTGACCACCGATGTCACGATCTTCGACGGCGCCACCGTCGTGATCGGCGGACTGACCCGCGAGGAGGTCAAGACGGTGAACGACAAGGTCCCTGTCCTCGGCGACATCCCCCTCATCGGCACCGCCTTCCGCTCCAACGGCAAGACGACCACCAAACGCAACCTGATGGTCTTCGTCACCGCGGACCTGATCTCGCCGGGTGGCTCGCCGCTCCGCAGCAAGCTGCCGGGCGTCAACAACGGCTCGACCTTCTCGAACCCTGTCGTCGTCACCCCCGGTGGCGCCGTTTACCGCGAGGTCACCGAGGCCGCCAAGGCCGAGAACGCCAAGCCCGCTGGCCAGTAAGGCCCGGCAGCATCGCCCATCGGGGCCCGCCGCGAGGCGGGCCCTTTTGTTTGGGCTGGCTCGTCGCCGTCCCTCGGGAAAGCATCCCGTCATGCGCTGGCTGCTCGTCGACGGCTTCAATCTGGCCTTCCGTAGCCACTATGCGATGGAGCGCACCGGACTGACGCGCGCGGACGGGTTTCCCACCGGCGCGCTCCACGGATGGATTCGCGCGCTCTGGAGCCTGCAGGACAGCGAGAAGCCCGACCGCATGGTCGTCTTCTTCGACCTGGGCGGATCGGATCGGCACCTCGCCGCCCATCCCGAGTACAAGGCCCACCGCGACGAGACCCCGCCCGACCTCGAGAAGCAGATTCCCGAGATCAAGAACCTGACGGCCCGCATGGGACTTGCCGTGGTCGAGCAGCGCGGCGTCGAGGCCGACGATCTCATCGCCTCGGCCGCCCGGCAGCTGGCCGCCAAGGGCGACGAGGTTGTGATTGTCAGCGCCGACAAGGATTTCGGCCAGTGCGTCGGCGGCACGGTCGTCCAGCTTGCCCCGCCCCCCACGGCCAATCCTGCCGCGGGTTGGCGACGTCTCGACCCCGCAGGTATCCAGGAGAAGTTCGGCGTTCCGCCCGAGCGCGTGCCCGACTACCTCGCCTTGGTTGGCGACACCGCCGACAACATACCGGGTCTGCGCGGCGTCGGGCCCAAGACCGCCTCCAAGTGGCTCGGCGAGTATGGCGACCTCGAGGGTGTGCTCGGCGCCGCCGCCACCATCGAGCCAGCGCGCTTCCGTGATCAGATTCTTGCCGAGGCCGCCCGCATCCGCGGCAACCTCGAGCTGGTCCGTTTCAAGACGGACTTCACCTTCGAGCCGGCCCCGAATCCTCCGCGCGACCCCGCCGCCCTCGAGGCCTTTCTCCTGGCGATGGGCATGGAGGGCACGCTCAAGACCTTCCGGCGGCGCGAGGCAGAGCGCGCCGCCAAGGCTCAGGGCGAGCTCTTCTGAGTCGCAACAAAAAGGCCCGCCGTGAGGCGGGCCTTGGTGCGAGACAGGCGCTCGCTCAGTTCTTGGCCTTGTCGGCGGGCTTCTTGGCGGGAGCCTCGGTCGCCGCGGCCTGCTCGTTCTTGAGCTTCTGGACTTCCTCTTCGACCAGCATCACGAAGAGCTTGGCTTCGATGAAATCCATCGCGAAGTTGCGGGTCAGCGAGAATCCGTAGGTCTTGGCCATGATCTCGTTGTCCTTGATCAGGTCGGCTTCGCCTTCCTTGACGGCGGCATCGAGACGGGTCTTCTCCTCGCCGGTCGCCTTGTCGGCGGCGGCCTTGAAGTTGACCAGGTTGGTGCGCTTGTTGGTGATCACTTGGTAGTTCCGGAGGAACTCCTCCAGGGCGAGGCCCGACATGGTCGAGGCCACGAGGTGCTTCTTGCCCTCGATGGTGACGACGTTCTCCTCCTTGAAGTCCTTTTCCTGGCGGGCCTTGGTCAGCTCCTCGTCGGTGACGGTGAGCAGTAGGCGGCGGGTTTGGAGGACCTTCACGGGGCGATTGCCCAGGGCGACGACGCGGAAGCCGTAGACCTTCTGGAAGAGGGCGTCCTTCGAGTCGAGGTCGCGGGCTTCCTGCTCGAGCACTTTGTTGAGGGCGTCCTTCTCACCGGTGGTGAGGGCTTGGTCGCGGCGCTGGGCGATGCCCTGGAGGCGTCCGAACTGCTGGCGCAGCGAGTCGAACTGCTGACCGAACTCGGCTAGGCCGGCCTCGGCCTTGAAGAAGAGCAGGCTCTCGAAGACGGCGGGCTGGTTGTTGACTGGGAGGAGGATGCGCTCGGCCTTGGGGGCGGCGGTTGCGGCAGCGGACTCGGCGGTGGCGGTGGTCATGGTGGGGTGGGTCTGGGCGTTGGTGTGGAGAGGGGATTACTTCTTGGCTTCCTTGTCCTTCTGCTCGCTGACGGCCTTGTCGACCTGCTTGTTCTCCTCGTCGGAGAGCAGGACGTAGAGCTTGGCCTCGGCGATCTGGGTCGCGAGCTTCTCGCTGAAGGGATACTTCTGGGCGGCGGCAAAGGCGGCCTCGGACTCGTTGACGTCCTTCTGTCCGCGCTGGATGGCTTCCTCGACCTTCTTCTTGTCCTCGGGCTTCGTCAGCTTGGGCTGGAGGTCCAGGAGCTGCTGGAGACGCTGCTTGGTCTCGGCGATGACGCGGACCTGCATCTGGAAGGTCTCGACCTCGACGGCGCCGGTGACGGTGCCCTTGGCCTGGAGCTTCTTGCCACCGTCCGCATCGATGACGGACTCCTTCTTGAAGTCGGCGCTGGCCGCGAGCTTCACGTATTCGTCGTCGGTGAGCAGCTGGTAGATGCCGAGCTTGGTCGGCACCACGACGTACTGGCGGGTGAGGTCGAAGCCGTACGCCTTGTTCATCGAGGTGTTGGCGGCGACGAGCTTCTGCATCTTGGCGTCGAGCTGGCGCTGGCGGGCTTCCTTCTCGGGGGTGGTCAGGGCGGCATCGAGGAGCTGCTTGGTCAGCGCGGCATCCTTACGCTCGTTGCTGATCTGCTCGACATCGCGCTGGAAGGCCTGGAAATCGGCGGCGGAGGGAATCAGGCGAACCAAGGCGAGTCGCTTGCCCTGCACCTCGATGATCTCGATGGTGGTAGGCTTGGCGGGGTCGGCCGGCTTGGCTTCTTGCGCATGGAGCGGGAGAAGCAGAAGGGTGGAAAGAAGTAGGGCAGTCCTCATGACAGGTTTGTGGGGTGGGGGAGGGATGAGCATGAACCTTCACCCGCATGCCCGCCACACAAAAAGAGCGACCTCGCCCGGTGGCCTATTTCAACTTAAGTGCTTTATCAACAGATGCTTCCAAATCTATCTGCAACAACTCCCTCTGAAAGGCTTCGTCGTTCAGCAAGGCGCGCGCGCTCGGGTGCTCGAGTGCGGTCCACAGTCGGCCCTGCCTGACCAGCAGTTTGATTTCGGGATCACCCCAGGCGGTGTAGAAGCTGGGATGAGAGGCCAAGGCCCGGATGGGCTCCTGTTCCATGAGGCGCCGCGAGGCTTCAGGGTCGGCCATCACGCGTCGGAATTTCGAGAGCAAGGATTGCCAGCGACCGGGCAGCGGGGAGTAGCCCGAGAGGGCTTGGGCACCGGGCAGGCGGGCTAGTTCCTCCCGTGTGCTCACGGCCCAGTGGCGCTCCGCGTCCGCCGGCTTGAGCAAGGTCTCGGCGACTCCGGCCCAGCCGGTGAGCAGGGCGAGTAACACGGCGCAGTTGAGCAAGCCTGTCCAGCAACCGACAATCGAGCCGAGCACGGGGCTCTCCGCCTCCTCGGCGCCCGGGTTGCGTCGCCCGATATGCCAGAGCCATCCGAGTGCCACCAGCCACGTGAGTAGCGCGACAGTCAGCATGCCGACACCTTCCCTGAGCATCCAGGGCACGGATGTGTCCACGAGCCACGCTAGGCCAAGCGGCGGTCCTGCCAACCAGCCGACGAACACGGCGATAGATAGGGCGAGCACGCCCGCGAGTTGGCGGATCGGTCCGCGTCGGTAGCCGCCTCGCGCGCCCCCGACGAGCAGGATGAGCAGGATCAGCAGGGCCGTGACTTGCGTGAGGCTGAAGCTCATCAGACGAGCATTTCTCGTGATTTTGGCGGTCGGAGGCGAGGGCATTCCCGCACTGGGGGCTTGATTCCGAGGGGGTGGCCCGCAAGATGCACTTTTCCTGGGTTCGCCACTTTAGCTCAGTTGGTAGAGCGTCTCATTCGTAATGAGAAAGTCGCCGGTTCAAGTCCGGCAAGTGGCTCCACCCGGTAAATGGCCCCCCGCGTTTGCGCGAAAAGACAATCCTCCCTCCTTCATGGCTCGCATGAGCAAGCACACCTCAGCCAAGCATCGCGCCAGCGATGGCCTGAAGCGAGCCTACGACCGGGCCTTCCGCGCCGACGCCGCCTACCGCGACTCCCTGCCCGACGTCCAGAACACGGACGCCTCCCTCATTCAGGGAGCCAATGTCCCCATTCAGCATGTCGGTGTCTCGGGGTTCCGCCTTCCCATGCGCCTGCGCACGCGCGATGGACGCGACCTCACGGTCGAGGCGACTGTCACGGGCACGGTCTCCCTCGCCGCCGACCTCAAGGGCATCAACATGTCCCGCATCGTTCGGACCTTCTACGAGTTCAAGGACCGCACCCTCTCGCACGAGCTCCTCGGGGAGATCCTCCTTCGCTACAAGCACGACCTCGCCTGCAGCCGCGCGCGCCTGATGGTGTCCTTCAGCTACCCCATCCTGCAGCAGTCGCTCCGCTCCGACCTAGCCGGCTGGCAGTATTACCGCGTGGTGCTCGAGGGCACGGTCGACGACCTTGACTGCCTCCGCCGCTACACGCACTTCGACTTCGTCTACTCCTCGGCCTGCCCGTGCTCGGCTGATTTGACCGAGCATGCCCGCGAGGCGCGCGAGGTCTACGGCATCCCGCACTCCCAGCGCTCCAAGGCCCGCGTCGTCGTCGAGGTCGCCCCGGGCAAGGCGCTCGAGGTCGAGGATCTCCAGGAACTCTGCCTCGCCGCTCTACAGACCGAGACCCAGGTGATGGTGAAGCGCGAGGACGAGCAGGCCTTCGCCGAGCTCAACGGCGCCTACCAGAAGTTCGTCGAGGACGCCGCCCGCCTTGTCTACGAAAAGCTCGATGCCGAGCCGCGCGTGCGCGACTTCACCGTCGCCTGTGCCCACCTCGAGTCCCTGCATTCCCACGACGCCGTCTCGGTGATCAACAAGGGCCTGCGCGGCGGTCTGTCCGCTGATTTCTCGGCCTTCAGAGACCTCGTCTGCTAACCTTCCGCGGTTGCGCAGCGCCCCCTCGGCCTCGTAACCTGCGGGCCACGAGGGGGTAGCTCAGCCGGATTAGAGCATCGGTTTTCTAAACCGACGGTCGCGGGTTCGAGTCCCGCCCCCCTCGCCACCCGCCCGCCGATGACAAACCGACTCCACCTCGCCCGTGACGGACGCTCACTCGGGCAGCGCGAAGTCCCCGAGATCCTGACCGCATTGACCTTCGGTGAGCTCCGCCCGTCGGATCTCTCCTGGCGAGAAGGTGAGACGGCTTGGATGCCGCTCGGCCAGCGCCCCGAGTTTGCCGCGGCCACTGCCATCCGTCCTATGCCCGAGCCCGCCTTGGAGCGCTGGCGCGAGGTCGGCCTCCTTCGCGCCACGGGACTGACGTTACGAGAGACATTGCTCGCCCCCGTCTCCACCTTCGCCGCCTTGCCCGCGCGCGGGGGGCCCGGCCCCGCCTTCCTCCTGCACCTAGCTGTCGCCTGCCTTGCCAACGCACTTGGACTGGCCTGGGCCGAGTGGTTCATCCGGCCAGTCTGGGAGGGTGCACTCGGAGCGTTCTCGAACTTGCTACCCTGGGGGCAAGTTTTCCGCTTCTTCGGCTGGCTCGCGCTGGTCACACCTGTGCTCGTCTCGGTGGGGGCATGGGTCGGTCCAACGCTGCTGCATGGCGCGCTGCGCCTCATCGGTGGCGGCAAGAGTGGGTGGGGCGTCACCTTCCGCGTCACCAACTACGTCGGCGCCGCCACCAATCTCATCTTGGCTATTCCGCTGCTCGGCATCCTGGCCCTGCCCTGGGGCGCCTTTTGCCTCATCGCCGGACTTGGTGCGGCGCACCGGGACGATGCCTGGCGCCCCATGCTCGCAATCGCCCTGGCCTGCATGACGGCCTGCTGCCTCTTCGTTGGTGCGGCTGTCCTGGCTCTTCTGCCCTTCTTCGCGCAGCTGGGCTGACCGATTTCCATTCGCCTTGTGACCGAGGGCGCGACTAGTCTGCCATCGATGAGCATTCACCTCGCACGCGACGGCTCGGCCCTGGGTATTTTCACTCTTGATGAGGTCCGCGCCGGACTCGCCTCCGGTCGCTTCCGGCACAGTGACCTCGCATGGCGCGAGGGCATGCCCGCCTGGACCGCGCTCTCGTCCTGGCCGGAGTTCGCCACGGTCGGCTCGATGCTGGCCGATGCGCCCGCGTCGTCCGCCACCGAGATTCCCTGGGAGCGCGAGAAGTCGTTCGGTTCCTTCCTCGCGACCCTGAGGCTGGCGTTGGCCTCGCCCGCCACCGGCCTGGCCGTGGGTCGGTACGCCTTCGGCGACTGGCTGGCCTTCGCTTACCTAACCTTCGCGCTCGCCCTGCCTTTCCAGATCATCGGCCTGCTTCTGGCCGATGACCGGAATCGGCAGCTCGCGGAGTTTCTCGAGGGCCTGGGGCTCAATGACATCGCCGAGAAGATCTCCGCGCAGCCGACGGAGACAGGCATCGCCATCGTCGGCATGGTGCTTGGGACATTCCTCGCGCCGCTCATCTATGCCGCGCTTGGACTTCTCCTCTGGCTGATGCAGCGCGTGTTCGGTCACAAGACTGCCTTGGAGCGCACCGTTTCGGCGGCACTGCTCGCCATCTCGCTCGTCACGGTTGTCACCGCTCCGATCAACCTGCTCGGATTCAATATTGTCCTGCAGATGCTGGTCGGCCTCCTCGCGGTGGTCCCTTGGCTCATCCTGTATTTCCGCGCCCTCGGCGCGGCGACGGGTATCTCGCCGTGGGCGCAGTTCGGCATGAACCTGCTCCTCGCGTTCATCCTCTGCTGTTGCTGTTGCTTCCTGCCGGCGGCGTTCCTCGGCCTTCTGATGGGCTAAGATGATCCGGTTGGTCCGCCGCCCGCTGATTCCCGGCGAGTTCGACGCCGAGCGCTGGATTCCGCCCGTGCTGGTCGGCCTCGGATTGCTCGCGTGGGGTTTCTTCCAGCTTGGACTGACCACGCCCGCTTGCCTCTTCCGGAGCATGACAGGTGTGCCTTGCCTCGCCTGCGGTGGTACCCGCTGTGTGCGTAGCTTGGCGGGGCTCGATATCGCCGCCGCTTTCGCCTATAGTCCGCTTGTCGCCGCCGCTGCGCTGGGTGCGGTCGCCTGGTCCATCTGGGCCACCATCGCGCGCGTGCGCGGCGACGCGCTTCGTCTGCGCCTGGTGACGGATGCGCGCGGCTCCTTGCAGTTACGTTGGGCAATCGGCGTCGCCCTCGTTCTGAACTGGATCTGGCTTTACCAGAATCTCCCTGCCTGATGTTTCGCAAGTTTCTCAGGGCCTGCGCGATCACCTTCATGGTCGTGGTCTCCTTGGCTGCGGTGACCTGGGTCGTCTATCTCTGCAGCGAGCGCCCGAGGCAGGCCGAGATGGAGATTTGCCTGCTCGATGGCATGGACGGTCTGCGCGAGTCTCCGACCGCACCGGAGACAGTCGTGCGCGTGCTCGACCGTGTCGCGGATCGAGTGCCCGTGCTCACCGAGGGTGGAATCGAGGCGCCTCCGCCCGACCGCGCCGATGCCTCGCCTTATGGGGATCCCTCTGGTCCCTGGCTCCACCTCGTGAATCCCGGTTATGAGGTCGGGTATGACGAGCAGGAGCGCGTGCCACGCTGGGCGGCTTACAAGGTCATGCGCAACGCGGGGTCGCACGGGCCCCGTCCCTCCGGCTTCCGGGTCGATACTCGCACGCGCTCACGGGTGCGCACCGAGGTCTACACGCGTTCGGGCTATGATCGCGGCCACATGGCTCCGAACTACGCTCTGGCGGTGTGCCATGGCGAGGAGGCCCAGCGCGCGAGTTTCCTGATGACGAATGTCGTGCCCCAGTTGCACGGGCTCAACGCGGGGCTTTGGAAGGACATCGAGCTGCGCATCGCGCAACGCTACAGCGAGCGCTTCGGCGAGGTCTGGGTGGCCAACGGTCCAGTCTTCTCGACCGATGCCCCCGCTCGTCACATCGGTCCCGCCGATACCCGGGTGCGGGTGCCCGATGCCTTCTGGATGGTGGTTGCGCGACGCACGCCGGAGGGCCGCTTGCTCGTGCAGGCGCTTGTGGTGCCGCACCGCGAGATCTGGCGCGACCTTGATCTGTCGCGTTACCTCGTGAGCGTCGACGAGGTCGAGCGCCTCACCGGGCTCGACCTTTTCCCGCTCTTGCCCGAGGCGACGCAGCGCGTGCTCGAGGCTTCGCCGGCGCCGCGCGCTTGGTGAGACCGCGGCGCAGCGCGGACCCCGTCACCAGGAAGACGCAATCGGAACCGTCGGCTGTCGGCAGCCAGGTCAGCTCGAGGTTGGGCCACGCCTTGGCGATGGCGTCGTGCAGTCCGCCGACCTCCACCGCGAGCACGCCGTGCGGGGCGAGCAGTTTCGCCGCCTGCGCAAGCAGCTTGCGGATGACCCCCAGGCCGTCCTTGCCCGAAACCAGCGCCATGCGGGGTTCGCGGTGAAACTCGTCGGGGAGCGTGCGCAACACCGACTCCGGCTCGTAGGGCGGGTTGCTGATGATGAGGTCGTAGGGTCCCTTGAGTCCAGCGAGCGTGTCTGTCTCGCGCAAGGTGATGCGCTCGGAGAGGCCGTGGTCGGCGACGTTGAGTCTCGCCACCTCGAGCGCCTCGGCGGAGAGGTCGGTGGCATCGACATGCGCGGAGGGGAACTGCCGCGCGAGGAGCACCGCGAGGCAGCCGGAGCCGGTGCAGGCGTCGGCGGCCCGCCGAACCTTCGCCGTATCGGGAATCCAGAGCGGGAGTTGCTCGGGGATGATCTCGACGAAGTAGGAGCGGGGGATGATGACGCGGCGGTCGACGCGGAAGCGCAGGCCCCCGAGCCAAGCCTCGCCGGTCAGGTACGCAGTCGGCTCCTTGTCGAAGATGCGTTGCTCGAGCAGGTGGCGCAGGCGTGCGGCGGCGGGCTCGGGCATCGGGCGGGCCAGCGCCTCCGAGAGCGTCTCCCAGGGGAGACCGAGCGCGTGGGCGAGCAGGGTCTCGGCCTCCTGGCCGGCGTCGAGGAAGCCCTGGCCGTGGGCGGCGCCTCCGCGGGCGAGCTCGCGCACGGCGAAGCGCAACCAGTCCTTACCGGTGCGCAGCCTGCGCACCGCGGCATCCGACAGGCGCCGGGCCGGGTCCATCGCGGGCTCAGCTCAGCGACTGGGCCTGCCAGAGTTCCTTCGGCGTGCGCTCGAAGAAGTCCTCGAGGTACTTCGTGGTCGCGCCGCCTTGGCGGAAGACCGGGTCCTTCATGATCGCGCGGCAGACCGGAATCGTGGTGTGCACGCCGCGGATGATGTACTCGCTCAGCGCGCGGTGCATGCGGTCGAGGGCCTTCTGGCGGTTCGCGCCGACGGAGATGATCTTCGCGATCATCGAGTCGTAGAGGGGCGGGATGGTGTAACCCGAGTAGCAGTGCGAGTCGATGCGCACGCCGTGACCGCCGGGGGCGTAATAGAGCCCGATGGTGCCGGGGGAGGGTGCGAAATTGCGGGCGGGATCCTCGGCGTTGATGCGGCACTCGATGGCGTGTCCGGTGATCTTGATGTCCTTCTGGTCCAGCTCGATCTTCTCGCCGCAGGCGATGAGGATCTGACGGCGCACCAGGTCGAGGTCGGTGACCTCCTCGGTCACGCCGTGCTCCACCTGGATGCGCGTGTTCATCTCCATGAAGTAGAAGTTCCCGTTCTTATCGACGAGGAACTCGAGCGTGCCGGCGTTCTGGTAGCCGATGGACTCGGCGAGGCGGACGGCGGTCTTGCCCATCTGCTCGCGCAGCTTCGGAGTGAGGAAGGGGGACGGGGATTCCTCGATCAGCTTCTGGTGGCGGCGCTGCACGGAGCAGTCGCGCTCGCCGAGGTGGAGGACCTTGCCGTGCTCGTCGGCGAGCATCTGGAACTCGATGTGGCGAGGCTGCTCGATGTACTTCTCGATGTAGACCGAGCCGTTGCCGAAGGCCTTGTCAGCCTCCATGCGCGCGCTGTCGAACTCCTTGGCGAAGGCCGCGGCGTTGTGGACGATGCGCATGCCCTTGCCGCCGCCACCGGCGACGGCCTTGATGATGACGGGGAAGCCGATGCGCTGGGCCTCCTTGATCGCCTCGCGCTGGCCGTCGACGGGTCCGTCGGTGCCGGGCACGGTGGGGACCTTGGCCTTGGCGGCGGTCTGCTTGGCCACGGCCTTGTCGCCCATTAGGCGGATGTGCTCGGGGCGCGGCCCGATGAACTTGATGTTGGCGGCGGCGCACTTCTCGGCGAAGCCGGCCTTCTCCGAGAGGAAGCCGTAGCCAGGATGGATCGCGTCGACGTTGGTGATCTCGGCCGCGGAGATGATGCGGTCCTCGCGCAGGTAGGAATCCTTGCTCGGGCCGGGTCCGATGCAGACGGCCTCATCGGCGAGCTGCACGTGCAGCGACTGCTCGTCCGCCTGGGAGTAGACGGCGACGGTCTTGATGCCGAGCTCGCGGCACGCGCGGATGACGCGGAGCGCGATTTCGCCTCGGTTGGCGATGAGGATCTTGTTCATGCGGCGGACCGGGACGGCCTCAGTTGGCCTTCACCCGGAAGAGAGGTTGGCCGAACTCGACCGAGGTCCCGCTGGCGACGAGGCACTCCACGATGGTGCCTTCCACCTCGGACTGGATCTCGTTCATGACCTTCATGGCCTCGATGATGCAGACAACCGTGTCGGCCTTCACCTTGCTGCCGACCCCGACAAAGGCGGGGGCATCGGGGGAGGGCGAGCCATAGAAGGTCCCGACCATCGGGGAGGTGATGACCTTGAGGCTGGGGTCGGCAGCCGCTGGAGCGGGGGCGGGCGCCGGGGCCACCGCCGGGGCGGGGGCGGGCGCAGCTGCCGCCTGGGCGGGGACGGGGGCGGCCGGGGCGGGGGCGCTGGCCGTGGTCACGGTCTGCGTCAGCCTTCCGGGCACGTCCCGCTTGATGCGGAGCTTGAATTCCTGGTCTTGGATCTCGAACTCGGACAGGTCCGACTTCTTCATTAGATCCACGACTTGCTTGATTTTTTGGAGGTCCAAAGGCGTGTCCTCAGTTGGGGGTGTTGAGGGGTTAGATAGTCCCATCGGCCCCCACGAATCAACCCCTTAGTTTCCATGGGGGGCAATACTTGCTTAAATAAATGATTATCAACTATTTATTTATATTCACATCCCGGGCTTCGCACCTACTTCCGGCTTATTCACAGTGCCACCGATTTTAACGTCTATCATCTTAGCTATCAATCTGTTAGGGTTAAAGTACTTTAGTGGCCCCCAGGGTGAGTCCTTTAGGTAAAATCGACCAGAGAGATTCAGCCCCCCATTCTGTAACTGAATGGACCCCTTAAGGTTAAGTGCGGCATCGTCCCCCTCTATCTTGAGGGGGTTGAGGAGCGCCTTGCCTCCGGTGCAGCGGAAGTTGGCCTCGACCCGGTTGAGGGGGTAGCTGGAAAAGCCGATGCCCAACAGGTCGAGGCCTTCGGACAGGATGCCGAGCAGACGGATTGTCTTAAGCGTGGGGTCGGACAAATTGACCTGTCCCTCGCCTTCGGTGGCCCAGGGTGCCGAGAAGTCGAAGCTGCCCTTGTAGAGAACCGTCAGTTGCGACGGGTCGGCCTTGGCTTCGGCAGGTGGGCTACCGGTGATTTGTCCGATCAGGGTCTCGACGCCCGAGCGGCTCCACTCGCGCACCGACAGTTCGAGTTGGTTCTGACTGGCAAGGTCGCCCTTGAGGGAGAGGGAGGCTTTGCCTCCGGAGACGAGACCCGTGGCTTCGATGGAGAGCTTGCGTGCGTCCTCCGCCGCCTGGGTGACGGTCAGGTTGAGCTGGTCGACCTTCACGCCTGCCAGCGACGAGGTGCCTGCCGAAGCGAGTGTGGCGCGCAGCGGGCGACCGGGTCCGAGCGCGACGCGAAGCTCGGCGTCGCCGAAGCTCAGCGAGTTCAGTCGAGTGGCGAGCGCCGGGTCATAGAGGCGGACGGCGCAGGCTGGAGCTAGGTTGCCCTGCATATCAATCTGCGGGAGGCCCTGCCACTCGGGTTTTCGCCAGTCCCAGCAGACCGTGCCCCGCGCGGTGCCGGCGGACTCGCCCGATAGCTCGCCCTCGAGCTCGTCGATGGAGACCACACTCTCGTCGTTTGTCGCCAGCACGCGGAGGCTCACCAGCCGGAAGCGTGTCTCCATGAAGCCGAAATGCGCGAGGCGCGCCCGGACTTGCGTTCGGGTTGAGGCCACATCGCCCCAGCGGCCCTCGACACGCACATCCGCATGCGGGCGGGTCGGGCGGGTCGAGAGATCGAAACGCGCCCAGAGATCCAACCACCACTTGCCGAGCAGGGCGTTGAGGCAGGACGGGTTGAACGGCTGCCCCTCCGAGGAGTTCAGACGGATGACGTAGTTATCCCCTGGGCGAAGTCCGCCTTCGATCTCTCCCCGAATGCCAGCCAGGTCCAGCCGCGTCAGGGCGAGCCGGTTGTGCCGGAGGTCCAGCAAGAGTTCACCGCGGAAACCTGCGCGCGCCTGCTCGGGTCGAACCACCGCCGGTCGCAGGTCGCCCCAGCCCATTTCCGAAACGGCGAACGAGGCACGCGCCACGGCCAGTCCGTCGGCGGACCAGTCGAGCTCACCGCCCAGAATCTCGATTCGTCCGCAGAGGTCGATGCCCGCGGCGCGCGCCTGCTGGGCAAGGGGTGCGATTCGCGTCAGGTCTGACGCCGCGAGAGCCGCGGTGGCATCGCGCAGCCGCACGGCTCCTCCCTCCATCTCGACCCGACCGGCAAAGCGTGACTCCGCGGTCTCGGCGGAGAGCTCAATGCCCACGGGTCGGTCTCGGCTCCATTCGCCACGGACCGAGACGGCGGTGACCTCGAGTCCGTCGATGCGCCCGGCTAGGAGCAGCGCGCGGAAGCGCCCCTGCTCGCCGAGGTTGACCCACGCGCGCTCGGCGCTCGCACCCCATCCGCGAAGTCCTCGCAGCCGCACCTCGGCGTGCAAGCGACCATCCCAGCGCGCGTTGATCTCGCCCGAGGCGGCTTGGACTGGCAGCGCACCGAGCGCGGTCGTGTTCTCGACGAAGGCGCCGCTAACGGAGCTTCCCTTGGGGTTGGCAACCAAGCCGATGGATCCGTTCATTGAGCGGAGTGTGCGCAGGCAATCGCTCGCCAAAGCCCGGTTCCAAGCAGGCAAGTCCGGAGTCGTGCTTGTCTCGGCCGTGGATTCGGAAGGCAGCGTGACGCTGGCATGCAACGTGATGGAGCCGGCGCGCGCCGCCGCCTGGACACGGACGTTGCCGTCGACTGGTGCGAGCCGAACGACAAAATCATCGATGGCTGCACCATCCGTCCCGAGGGCGCCGCGCCCGCGCACCTGCAGCCCCAGGATGCGGGGTGAACCAGTGACGAACCCTCGCCAGTCGGGCAGCACATCGACGTCCGCCGTCAGCTCGTCCTCGGGTTGGTCTGAGTTCCAGACATGCACGCCGCTCAGACGTAGGCGCCCGCGGCGGTCGATGGTTGCCTCCCGGCACTCGAAGTCGAGCCGACCAGCGGCCACATCGGCGAGCGCGCTCAGCACGCCCGCTGGCAGGCGGGTGGGCGAGGGGTGCGCGATGACCCAGAGCACCGCGAGTTGCGTGACCAGCAGTAGCGCGAGCAGGACGCGCACAAGGAGCGTGATCCAGCTGCGCCGGGTGTTGGTCGATGCCGTGCCCATCCTTCGGTCAGGGGGCGGTCCAAGGGGCGAGCGCGTCGGCCAGGTTGGGTTCGGGCACGAATTCGGTCCCGTCAGCCTCGTCGCGCATCACCAGTGTGTTCGGCCCCTCGGCTCGGCTGCAGCGGTAGGTGCGGGTTGCGTCGCTGGCGCCGGCTGCACCTGCTGCCGAGCGATCGTTCACCTTTAGTGTGAGGGCCCAGCTGGTATTCCCGGGGGCGAATGGACGGCTGGTGCTTGCGAAGCTGCGCGCCTGCACCAGCGACAGTGCGCTTGCCAGACGGGTTGCCTGCGCGCTGTTGATTTCGCCTTCCGCCGCCCATCGTCCATCGGCACCGAGACGTGCCTCGGCAATCACCTTGCCGGATGCGTCGCTCAGTGTCAGGCGCGAGACCTGCGTTCCCGCCGGAAGGCGCGTCAGCGTCTCGGTCCGCCAGTCGTCGGCAGACACGGAGACCCATCGGTCGATGGGTCGCTCACTCGGGCAAGCCAATGGCTCGCCGCCCGGCGTCCGGACGAGGATGCGGCCGCCGGATGCATCGTCGGCCACCTCGAAGGTGAGCCTGCCGTTGACGAACTCGAGCTCCACTCGGTGCCAACGGCTTGCGGCCGCCGCTACCGGCTGTCCATCGCTAGCGCGTAACCCGGAGAGTAGGCGCAGGAATTGCTGCGCGCGTCCGACGCCGACTTCGAGTCGGCGAGTGGCGGTCGAGCCCGCGAGCACGGGCATTTCCCAGCGCCCGGTGGCCCCGGCGGTCTCGATGCGGTGCAGCGTGAGCGATCGGCGATCCGTCAGGTCGGTCAGGATGATGCCGCGAACGCCGGCGGGATCGAAGTCGCACGGCTGGCGCGAGCGCAGACGTGTCTCCGGGTCCTCCCACTCCGCGAGAGCGCGTGACTCAATCAGGAAGGGTTGCGAGGGATTGTCCTCGAGGCAGGCCTCGCTCAATCCGTCCTTGGCCGGCCACACCATGAGGACTTGGCGGCGTCCCGCGCTCTCGACAGAGAGCCGCAGCGTGGGCTTCTCCGCCGCGGTCTCGCGCCGGGGCAGGAAGCGCGCGACCCGCAGGTCGGTCAGCGCGGCCACCGCGCGCGGCGCGCGCTCGGCGTCGGCGATCCGGTCGAGCGGCGCCTCGAAGCGCCAACTCGGCTCGTTGTCCGTCCGCCCAACACGCTCGTGGTTCTCAAGAATCAGCCCCCACCGCTTGTCGCTGCCATCGACCTCGGTCTTCCGGATGCCGACGGCGCGCACCTCGAACGCAGGGATGTCGAACACCGCGTCGGTACGATAGGACTCGGATGGAGACAGCAGAATCTTCACCAAGGGCTCGCCCGCGGTGGCGATTCCCCGCTCGCCGCCGTCGAGCCGTGCGATGCGCGTCCCAGGATTGGCTCCATGCACGGTGACCTCGGCCTCGACGACCTTTCCGGCGGCTGCGGAGACGCGCAGCTTCCAACGGCCTGCTGCTGCCGCTGGCAGTGTGGGGTCGACGAGGCGCGGGTCGCCCTCGCGCACGAGCGCGAGCTCACCGAGCAAACGCTGCACTTCCCAGGGGTTTGCTGGCCAGGCGTATGGCTGCGTGACCTGCCAGCCTCCTCCCGCCCGTTCCAAACGAACCAACCCGGTGGCGCCCTCGATCTCGATCACCGCAGGTTCGGTCGGGAAGGTCAGTCCACGCACGGTCGGGTCCTGGCTGCTCGGCATCGCCCACCAGATGACGAGTGCGCAGGCCACATTGGCCAGGAGCAGCAGCAGGGTGGTGCGGGTGGGGCGCATGTTGGGATTAAGTCCTGCGGCGCCAGGTCGAGACGGCAAGCCCCAGCGCGGCGACGGCCAGCGGCACCAGGGCGCACTGCCAGCCCAGGGAGATGAGCTGGGACGTCGTTGCGGTCAGGGCGAAATCGCGCGACGGGCGCGCTGGAATGGAGACGGCGCGTTCTCGGCCGCCGAGCCAAAGAATCGACTGTAGGAGGAAGGCCCGGTTCCCGCCGCGGTCCAGACGCGCGTTCGCAGCGAGGTCCGATGACCCGATGACGACCAAGCGCCCGCCTTCGGCTCCGGTTGCGGAGGCCAAACCTGTCCGGCGTTCGGCCGCCACCGCGATGCAGACTGGCCCGGGCTGGTCGCGCGCGGGGTCGAAGCGGGCGGGCTCGCGCCGGGGGTCGGCCTCTCCCCATGCCTCGGCCGAACTATAGATCATCTGCCAGACCCCCAGGGTGCTGTCCTGCGCGCTGCCCAAATCGAAGGCGACGGGACGCAGACGACCGGCGACGAGCGGGAGGTCGAGCGTGGCAAGCACCTGCGCGACGGGGTGGAGCTTGGCGTCGAGATTGCGGAGTGCGATGTCGCCGTCGGGTAGGCGGCGCGAAGGGTCGGGCTCGCGCACTTCCGCGTCCGGGGAGAAGATCGCCCAGCTCTCGAGCACAGGCTCGAGTCCGTGGGCGCGGCCGGCGTCGAGGAGCAGCAGTGCGCGGCCGTTCCGGTCGTAGAGGTAGGCGCGGATGAGCTCGGCCTCGGCGGGCGAGAAGGCCGTGACGGGACCGGCGATGAGGAGCAGTGAGGCGTCCCGGGGCACGCCACCCGCGACGCTCAGGGTCAGTTGGCGCAACTCGACGTTGGCCAGGCGCAGCTGGCGGGCAAGCTGGCTGAGCCCACGGGCGGCGGAGGCATCGTCCGCGGAGAGTTCGCCGTGCCCGCGTGTCAGGTAGCAGATGAGAGGGCGGTCGTCGGTCGCCTGCACGAGCGCGCTCATCATCGCCTCCTCGAGCTGCCCGGCGTCATTGCGCTCGGCTAGCTCGGGGAAGCTGAGAATACGCTGCCGTGTGCCGCAGGCGACGATGAGCCCCGCCTCGGGAGGAATGGGTCCGTGGCGCGCCGCGAGCTCAGTCAGCACCGGGGAGTTCCGGCCGCTGCCGGCGCGAATGACGCGTAGCCAGCCGCGACCTGTCTGGGCGACCTCGAGCTCAATCGCCTCCAGCAGGCGCATGGCGCGCTTCTCCGCTGTGCGGTGACCCTCGTTTTCGCCAGCCTCGAGCTGGACCACCGTTACCCAGGGTCCATTCGCGGCGTCAGGGGCGCGCCGGCCGATTTCCGCGACCAGGGTGACTGATTCCCGCGCGAGCGAGTGACGTTGGTCCGCGGTCAGGTCGGCTCGGATGCGGACCGACGATAGGCCTGAGAGCAGGTTGAGTCCGACTGCGAGGCTCAGCGCGAGCGCGACCTGGAGCCAACGGTTGGCCGCGCGCCCCTTCCGAACCTCCGCGAAGTCGTCGTGCGTGCGCATGGCGTCAGTCGGCGGCCTCCACGTTGACCACGGTCAAGCCGAGGCAGAGGGCGCAGCCCGTGAGGTAGAGCGCGAGCGGCCGCGTGTCGATGATGCCCGAGGCGAAGTCCTCGAGATGCCCGAGTGTGCGAAGGTGCTCGGCGGGACCTTTCATCCAACCGAGCCATTCCCACCCGTCGGAGGGCAGCGCATCGATCAGCCCGCCCGACACGGTTAGACCCAGGAGGCACACGAATGTCATCAGTGCCGCCAGCCCTGGACTGCGCGTGCGGGAGCTGCAGAGCAAGCCGATGGCCACGTGCAACAATCCGCTCACCGCAATGAAGCTGACGCCGCCGCCGAGGGTGACGGTGTCCAACAGGCGCGGGTCGGCCGAGGCACCAAGCGCCTCGGAGGCAATGAGGGGGAAGAGTGCGAACGACGCCCAGAAGACGACCCACGTCGACCAGGTGCACGCGAACTTGGCGGCGACGACGGCGAACGCGCTCGCCGGTGTGGTCAGGAGGGCGCCGAGTGTTCCCGCGCGGCGCTCTTCCGCGAAGGTGCGCATCGTCAACAGCGGGAGGATGCACAGCAGTGGCAGCGGGAACCAGCGGAAGACGGCCTCGGCCGGGGTCCAGGGCATGGGCGTCCGGCTGCAGGCGAGCACGGCGTACCAGTGGATCGTGCCGAGCAGGGCGAGGAAGAGGGCCCAGCTCGCCCAGGTTGTCCATGAGAGCCAGGTCATGCGTAGCTCATGGACGAGGAGAACGCGGAAGGCGCGCATCAGCTTGCCCGCGCCTCCCGCGCATCCCGGCGTGTCGCCGCGAGGAAGATGTCCTCCAGTCCGCCGCGCTCCTCCGCGACCTCGCGGATGCGGAGCCCGGACCGGACCAAGCCCGCAAGGAGGTTATCCCGTGCCGGCGATCCCGGCGGCAGCGTAAGGCGGAACTGTTTCCATCCTGGTTCGGCCATTCCAAGCTCCGCGGCGCTCGCGCCAGGTTCGAGGCTCCGCGCCGCCGTCTCGAGCTCGGCAAGCGAACAAGCCGCCACCACGCGATGCGCGGGCGTTGGCAGCAGGTCGCGCCGCAGGTCCTCGGTGCGACCTTGGGCGACGATGCGCCCGCGGTTCAGGATGACGACCCGGTCGCAGACTTGCTCCACCTCGGGCAGGATGTGGCTTGAGATCAGCACCGCCATCTTGCCGCGAAGCGAGCGCAGTAGGTCGCGGATTCCGAGAATCTGGTGGGGGTCGAGCCCGATGGTCGGCTCGTCGAGCAGGATGACACGCGGGTTGGCGAGAAGCGGGGGGGGGGGGGGGGGGGGGGGGGGGGGGGGGGGGGGGGGGGGGGGGGGG